>NZ_JAGEMH010000039.1:0-4577 GCF_040148795.1 Sagittula sp. NFXS13 | reverse complement strand
ACTCGGCAACGATCCCTGACGACCAAGAGGGGTACGACCCATCCCCCGCCACCACGCCGATTTGCGCGATCTGCGTAGTGGCTCCCATCATGCAACGAGAGCTGGTAAATCCATAAGACAAGAGGGGGCATTCTGTCGGAGCATGAGGCCGGCGCGAAGTGTGCCGACCTGTGCCGCAAGCACGGCATGTCGGAAGGTACTTTCTACAACTGGAAAGCCAGGTTCGGCGGCATGACGGTGTCGGAGGCGAAGCGGCTGAAGGCGCTCGAGGACGAGAACGCGAAGCTGTAGGTCCAAGGGACCGTGGCCCCAGTGGGGCCGCGTAAGCCCGCAGGGCGCTGGCCGAGCAGATGCTCGATCTGGCCGCGATGAAGGATCTGGTCGCAAAAAAATGGTAGGGCCCGCCGTGAAGCGCGAAGCGGTCGCATACCTTCAGGCCGGTCACGGTCTGTCGGAGCGGCGGGCCTGCCGGATCATCGGGGCGGATCGCAAAATGGTCCGCTATCAGTCGCGGCGTGCGCCGGATACGGAGCTGCGAGGGCGGCTGAGGGAGCTGGCCAATGAGCGTCGGCGGTTCGGCTATCCGCTGCCCGGCAGGGTCATGCGAAGCATGATCCCGAGAGGGGGCGGCTGTTCGTTCTGCTTCGCCGCGAAGGCGAACCTTCCGGCATCAACCGGATCTATCGGCTCTACCGCGAAGAAGGCCTGACGGTACGCAAGCGGAAGGCCCGGCGCAAGGCGGTCGGGACACGGGCGCCGATCCTGGTCGAAGCCCGGGCCAATGCGCGCCCCCTCTCGTCGTTTGCTGTGCAAACGACTGCCGGTCGACGGGATCGCTGGATTTCGTCCATGACCAGTTCGCCAACGGCCAGCGCTTCCGGGTGCTCAACGTGGTCGATGACGTCACCCGTGAATGCCTGGGGGCGATCCGTTCGCCATCGGCCTCGAACCGATGGCGGCTCGATGGCTCACCCTCGATCTCGGGGCGGCGTGTTGCCCGTGAGCTTTCAGCCCTGATCGAGCGGCGTGGAAAACCGGGGATGATTGTCAGCGAGTTGCCATTGTTGCGCCATTGGTCCGAGCCACAATGGCGACGGGACGGAACTGACCTCGAATGCGATCCTGCGCTGGTGTTCCGAGAACCGCGTCGAGTGGCATTACATCGCGCCGGGAAAACCGATGCAGAGTGGCTTCGTGGAGAGTTTCAACGGTCGGATGCGCGACGAGCTGCTCAACGAGACCATGTTCCGCAACCTGGCCCATGCCCGTATCGTGATCGCCGCCTGGGCTGCCGACGACAACACCGAACGCCCGCATTCGGCTTTAGGTTACGAGACCCCGGCCGACTATGCGCGGACCCTGACCACCGCAATCGCCCTCCCCGCTGCGCGAGATGAAAGCTCCGCGCGTCGGGCGATTGCTCAACCTGCGCCAATCGGCGTAAACAACCCTCGGACTCCGGTCGCGGCTGGATGAAAGTTCAGGGGCAGGTCAACCGGATTCAACAGATCTCTGACGCTCGAAACGCGGACGGAGCGGCTGACCGGCGATCCGGGCGCGATTCTGTTGCGCGAAGCGCTCGATGCAATCGGTATTGTGCCGTGGATGGCGGCTCGGATAAAGGATGATCGCCACTAGGCCGATGTCATCCACGACCTTCCGTCCTTGCTTCAAACCATGCTGCTGTTGGCAGGCTAGGGCTGGCAAGATCACGACGATGCCGACGCGCTGTGGCCCGACCCCGTGATGCGCTTGGCGGTCAGTTCCTTGGCCGGGCTGACGCCGCTGGCGTCGCAGCCGACATTGTCGCGCTGCACAGCGATGCTGGCGCGTCCCGAGAACCGACAGGTGCTGCGCGAGGCTGCGCTGGAGCTTGCAGGCCGCAACCTGCGTGCCGAGAACGGTGGCGCACGGCGCGCCCGCATCACGCTAGATATCTACAGCCTGCCGATCGAGGTGCATGGCCACCAACCGAAGGCGGAATGGAACGGCCACTATCGGGCTCGGATCTATCATCCGCTTATCACCTACATCGCCGAAACCGGCGATATGCTGGACGCCCGTCTGCGGCCGGGCAAGGTCGGCACCGCGGAGGGTGCGCTGGACGTGATCCTCAATGTCGTCGATCACGCCGAGGTAAGCCTGTGCAGGATCACCACCTTGCACATCGCTCAGGCTTTCCGTCCGGAACGCTCATGGCGGGGCTCAAGGCGCGCGGGGCGCATCATGTTGCCGCCTGCGCGCTAACCCCGCACTCGAGCGGCTGGTCGCGCAACACATGAAGCGACCCTCAGGACATCGTCCGACCAAACCCCGGATGTGGATCCATGAACCTGAATATCAGGCCAGCACCTTGGACGAGCCCGGCCGCGTCGTGCTCGTGATCAAGGAACGACCCGACGACCTGCTGCTCGACCGCTTCTTCCTCGTCACCTCGATCTCGCGTTTCCAGATGAATGGCCTCGACCTGCTGGATCACTATCGCCAGCATGGTAAGGCAGAGGGCCATAGGGGCGAGTTGATGGATGCGCTGGCACCAGCCCTGTCATCAACCAATCGGCCGAAACCCTACCTGTGTGGCAAAAAAAACTAAGACGGAGACCTCCGCTGTCGATTCATTCGCCTGTAACGAGGCGCGGCTTTTGACCGCCATGCTGGCCTATCAGGTGATGCACGTTGCGCGCCTTGTCATCTCAGCCCGCCGTATGACCCTGATCCTTGCCGAAGCCTCTGCGCCATTCTGGGCGGCCATATGGCCGCAGATCTAGGGATTGCGTGGCGCCAGCCCATGATCCAACGTCTCGTAGAGACACCTTGAGTTCGCTGACAACGCCTTTGGGTGTTCTTATCACATGCGCAGTGGCACCACAGAGATAACGGAAAGGCTGTTATGGGTAGCGCTATCGCAATTTAAAGGAGAAAGGCCAGGGGGCCATCCCAACGCCGACTCTCAACACAGCCTAAACCGCCCTCGCGCCCTGAAACGAGGGCCCGGCGAATAATGCGGGGTTAAGGTATGCTCGACATTCAACCGAGCTTGGTCTGCACCTTTTCCAAGGTCTTGCGAACGAGAGTGGCGGCTGCGTCTCGGGTAGGCGCTTCCGCATAGCATCGGAATTCCGGCGCGTTGCCGGAGGGGCGCAGATGCACCACCCGCCCACTGCCCAACGTCATGCGCAAGCCGTCGGTCGCGTCCAGAGCAGCTTCTGTTTCACCTAAGAACGCCGTACGGGCTTCCAGCGAAGAAGACAGCTTTGCAAGGAAGGCCCTGGAGTTTTCCGTCTCTATGCCCTGCAGGCGATCGGCGGCGGTAAAGACCGGGGGCAGGGTGTCCCAGACCTGTGACAGTGTTTTGCCCTTGGCCTGTGCGGCGGCCAGCGGCGCGATGATCGGCAGCAGGCAATCACGGGTCATAAGGGGCGTCAGCGGTCCGGTGGGGGCTGTGGCGGTAAAGCCCAGAAGGAAGCCGCCATTGGCCTCGTACCCCACGACTTCGGCGTCGTGATCGTCGTCCATCGCGTCTTCCATTGCGGCGATGACGAAGGGGGAGCCGATCCGGGTGCGGTCGATCTGTGCAAAGCCGAAGGACGGGTCCGCGACCATGGAGTTCGAGGACACCGGCGTGACCACGATCCGGGCCTTCAGCGCCTGTGCGGTCAGCGTGCCCAGTACGTCGCCGGGCACCACGCGGCCCGCATCATCCACCACCATCGGACGGTCCGCGTCACCATCGGTGGAGACCAGAACATCCAGCCCGTGCTCCGCGAACCAGCCTGCAAACAGCGCTTGCGTCTCTGGGTCCAGCGCTTCGGTATCCACCGGGATGAAAGTGTCGGAGCGGGCAATGGGCACGGCCGTCGCGCCGAGGGCGGTGAAGACCTCGACCATCATGTCACGTGCCACAGAGCTGTGCTGGTAGACGCCGACGGTCAGCCCGGTGAGCACATCGCCATAGGCATCGACGTAGCGGGCAACATAGGCTGTGCTGGCGTCCTGCGTGCGCGAGGCGCCTTTCGCGGGAACCCTTGTCACGGTGCCGATGGCCGCGACGATGGCGGCTTCGTCTTCCTTGGATATTTCGCCGGTTGGCACGTAGAACTTCAATCCGTTGCGGTCAGCGGGAATATGCGAACCGGTGACCATGACCGCGCTCCCGCGCGCATTGTTCGACGCCAGCGCAAGGGCAGGGGTCGGCAGCGCGCCGCAGTCCACGGCCTCCAGCCCCGCGGCCATCACGGCGTCGATCACCCAACCTGCGATCTGCGGCGAGGAGGGGCGCAGATCGCGCCCCACATAGACCGTGCCGCCATGCGGGCAGGCGGCGATGAAGGCGGTGACGTAGTCGCGAACCAGATCTTCGGTCAGCTCTGTCACCAGGCCGCGCAGGCCGCTGGTTCCAAATTTGGGTGCCATGCCGTTGATCTCCTTGGGGGTGTCGATTTCCAGATTTATTCCACGGTTACGGATTTTGCGAGGTTTCTGGGTTGGTCGACGTCTGTGCCTTTTGCGACGGCGGTGTGGTAGGCGAGCAGTTGCGCGGGCAGGGCGTAGAGGATGGGGGCGAGCAGGTCGGAGAC
>NZ_JAGEMH010000038.1:0-7827 GCF_040148795.1 Sagittula sp. NFXS13 | reverse complement strand
CGGCGGCAGAGGTCGCGCAACAGGCGGCAGAGACGGCGCAGTCAGGTGCTGAAAGCGCACGGGGCGCGGCAGTAACCGCAAAGAACGATGCCGAAGGCGCGGCGTCTTCGGCGTCCACGAGCGAAGCTCTGTCTTCTACCGCTCGCCGCCGTGCTGAGACCGCAGCGACCGGCAACCTGCTGACAGAGGGTAGCTTCGAAGATCTGGACCATCTGAACCAAACGGACTTCACTTCTGGGGCAATCGTCAATGTCCCAGAAGCTCACCCTCTGGGCCGTTCTCAGGCACTTCGCCAGAACTACCGTGACGTCTACTGGCCCTCAATGATCGACGGTGACATAAGGGGTCGCACCTACCGCATCACTGGATGGGTGTACAACGAGGTTTCCACAGCGCAGGCGCGCGTAGGCTTCCAGCTTAGATACGCTGAAGGCGGGTCAACATGGCCCACCGTACAAGTTGCCAATCCGGGTCAAGTGGGCTGGGTTGCGTTTGACGTCGAGCTGACAATCAACCCAAGCTACTCGCCTTGCACAGGCTACCGTCTGTTTACGCAACAGAACGGACATCAGGGAACGCACACGCTGTTGTGCTACTGGACCGACCTGAGGTGGGAAGACATCACAAATGTAGTAGCCTCACAGGAAGCGGCGACGGCATCGGCTGGCAGCGCGACGACGGCATCGTCGCAGGCGGATCTTGCCGGGCAACGTGCGTCGGCGGCAGAGACCGCGCAACAGGCGGCAGAGACGGCGCGGAGTGGTGCGACATCGGCCCGTGACGCGGCTGTGACGGCCCGTCAGGGGGCAGAGGATGCGCAGGCGACCGCCACGACGCAGGCGGGGGTTGCGACGCAGGCGGCGACGGATGCGGGCGATGCGGCGACGGCATCGGCTGGCAGTGCGACGACGGCATCGTCGCAGGCGGATCTTGCCGGGCAACGTGCGTCGGCGGCAGAGGCATCGCGGCAAGCGGCAGAGACCGCGCGCAGTGGGGCGACATCGGCCCGTGCCGATGCGGTATCGGCTGCGTCGGATGCCGACGGCGCGCGATCGTCAGCGGTGACGCAGGCGGGCCTTGCATCAGATGCCGCAACAGCGGCTGGCGGATCTGCGCAAGCATCGGCTGACAGCGCGACATCCGCAGCGGCGAAGGCTGTCCAGGCCGGGCAGGCGGCAGCATCCGCGCAGGCGTCGTCGGTGATCGCAGCACGCCAGCTATCGGCGGGCATGGCGGCGTTTCCCACGTTTGCCGATTGGGTTGGCGATGATCCGAAAGGCTGGCGTGTCGGTCACGGCGGGACATCATCAAGCGCCAGGAGCAATAACACGCGCTATGGATCGGCCCTGTCGCTGTCGACAGGATCCGCGCCGACGGGAAATGCGCCGTATCTTGATTTGCGGGGCACGGATTGGCCTAACTTTGCGTTAAATCCCGATGATCTGGCGACTGTGCTGGTGCGGCTGGAAATTCAATTGCTGTCCGGGTCATGGGCGGGCTGTGTGGTGCGTGTCGAGTGGCGCAGTGCAAATGGAAATCGCTATGCCGATCTGTTCCTGGCTGATCTTTTAGACCCTACGGCGACCGGCACGCAGACGGTCGAGGTGTTCCTTGATCGGCCTGCCGACTACGTGAAGGGCGCGCCCGACTATTTCCGCGCGGTGTTCTACGGCAATGCGTCGATTGCGGGCGGCGGCGGGCAAGATCAAAAGACCGTCTTGGTTCACGCCTTTGACGTGCGCGGCGTGACGGCGAACAGCGTCGCGGGGATCACGCGCGAGGTCATGGCGCGGCAAGACGGTTGGGCGTCGTCTTTGCTGGCGCTGGGGGTCGAGGCTGGCGACGCATCTGCGGGTGTGCGTGTGTTCGCGCTGGATGATCTGGAAACGCCGGTTTCGGGCATCGTGTTCGACGGGCAGTATTTCACGTTTCGCGGCGACATGACCGTTTTTGAAGGTGGATCCCTGCAAAGCGATGATTGGAACCCTGACGCCGGAACGGGTTTTTACATCGACAAAGACGGCAACGCGTTCTTTCCGCAAATCACGGTCCAAGCTGCGCAGATCGAAGGGCTGATCGAAGCCAACCAGATGTACGTCAACGGTCTGCTTTCGCTCGATGACGTGACGGCGGGTTTCTCCATAGGCAAGTTGACTGCGTTCGATGACGAGAATGACGGCCTCTACATGGGTCGAACGCTGAACGAAGACGGCTCAATCGGGTTTGGTTTGGTGGCGGGCGTCGTCGGTGCAGACGGTAGGGACGAAAGCCTGAGCTTCACAAAGGACGGCGGCTCTAGACTAACAAATATAAAGCATTTTCGTGACTTATCGGTCAGAGCGAACCCTGTCCAAGTGACCACCAACCAGACTATAAGCCTTCCGCCGGGCACAAAAATGCTGGACCTGATCATTCTGGCAGGGGGTAACGGCGGCAACGGCGGTAAGGACAATGCGGATGCCTCCGGCAACTACGTGGGCGGTCGGGGCGGCGCGACATACGTCGAGATTTACGATGGTGCGACGTACATAGCGACGCGAGAGGCGCTGCCGCCGGACCCGCAGACAACGGCAGACCTTAGCTCTACCACCGGAACGGATGGCCAAAGCACGCCTTACGGTGTGGGCGGTAGCAGAGGTATCTTTTACAGGGACAGTGAGGGGACTGCAGTAATCAGAGCGGCCTTGCCCGCAACGGGTCACGGCGCTGGTGGTGGTGGCGGCTATGCTGGGCGGCGCGCAGATGCTGGTTATGGAGGGTCCGCGAGTGATGTCTATTCCTACACGGTGGATGTCTCTGGTCTCTCAAATCCTAAAATCAAAACGCTGATCGGCTCTGGGGGTGCTGCCGGTCTCGGGGAAACCCCGGACGACGGTGACGGTGGGCACGGTTCAGCCGGTCTCGTGATCTACACCGCGCATGTCTCTACGCCGTTGCGTGCGGATGTGATCCCGCTGGAGCCTACGGCGTGGGGCACGATGTCCAGTCATGGCCCGTTTCCTGACCTTGGCGCGGGTTTTTGGCTGATGTCCTACGATGGGGAGCATATCGGCTTGGGCGACATGGAGATCAACAACAGCGGTGAAACCCTGCGCCCTGACTACACCAGCGCCGTTTCTTTCGTGTCCAGCAAAACACCCGTCGTTGTGCCCCGGTACAGCGCGCGCACCATTAAATATCAATTCTACAAGATGGGTGACTGATGCTTGTTTATTACGATGCCGCAACCGGCGCGCCGACCTATTCGATCAGCTTGCCCGCAGATCAGGCGTTGCCCGGCGCGTTTATCGAAGTCGAAAACGTGCCTGCGGATCTGTCGGCCTTCCGGGTCGAAAGCGGCGCGCTGGTGGAACATGATATAAGCGCCGCCGTTGCCGCTGCGTTGCGGTCTGCCGATCGGATCGTCGAGGATTTTCGGTTGGCATACATCACCGAAATTGCAGGGCAGGGCACGGTTTACCGCTGGAAGTACGATGAAGCGGTCGCATATCTGGCAGCGGATCCCGCGCCGTTGCCGGAGGATCTGCCCACGCTGTATCCGCATCTGGCAGAGGAAACCGGGATAACGGCGCAGACGCCGTACCAGTTGGCGCAGCTATGGGCGAACCTGCATCAAATCACCTGGCATTTGTCGCCGAAAACCGAAGGGGCCCGCGCGCTGGCAAAGGATCGCATAGGCGCGGCGCAGACGCTGCAGGACGTGGCTGATGCGCTGGATGGTCTGCGCACAGATCTTGCCGAGCTGGTGCCGTGATGGCGGTTCACTACACCCGCCCGTCGAAAAACCGCAATCTTGAGTGGTTCATGGTCGCGGTGTCGACACTGTTCGGCGCGTGGCAATTGCTGCCATTCGACGCGATGATAACGCCCGCCTATGAGACCGTCACAGATTGGGCGCAGGAAACGGTTTGGGGGGCGCTGTTTCTTGTCCTGGGCGTGATCCACGGCGGGGCGCTTGGGATCAATGGCCGCGTGTGGTGGTCGCCGTTGGTGCGCTTTGTCGCGGTGTCGTTGGGGGCGATGGTCTACGCCCTGTTTTCGGCGGCGTTCGCGGCGGCTTATTTCGGGTCTACTGCAGTTCCGATCTATGCGCTGTTCAGCGCGGGAATGATTGCCTGCGCGATCGTGGCGGCAAGAGATGCGGAGTACGCAAGGGGGCTGAAACATGGGGCAACTGACGCCTGAACAAATCGCCGCCCTGCTGACGGGGGTCGCGGGTGTGATCGCTGCAGGGGCAACGTGGGCTGTCAAGGCGCAGAGAAAGGAGGGCGTGAAGCATCCGCAGATGATGTCAACGACGTTGGCCGATGTGCTGTCTGCCGTGTCTGAGCTGCGTTCTGACGTGGCGGCAGGGCAGGTCGAAAACCGCCAGTTGCACCGCGACCGCGCAGAAGCAGAGGCGACCATGCGTGTCGAGCTGGCGCGGTTGGACGCGCTGACGCGACCGTGGCGAAAATGAAATAGCGAACACGAAAGACGACTAGCAACGGCCCGCCACTTGGCGGGCTTTTTTATTGGAGAAAGCAAATGACAAAAGACAATTTTGCGCCGTGCCTGGATCACGCCTTCGAGGTCGAGGGCGGTTTCGTAAATCATCCAAAGGATCCGGGGGGCGCGACAAACATGGGTATCACGAAAGCGACGCTAGAACATGAGCTGGGCCGTTCGGTCACGGTCGATGAAGTGCGCAATCTGTCGCGATCAGTCGCGGCGCGGATCTACCGCCGCAAGTATTGGGGCGTGATCCGAGGGGATGATCTGCCCGCCGGTTTCGACCTGGTCGCCTTCGACGGTGCGATCAACAGCGGGCCGCGTCGGGGGGCGCGGTGGCTGCAGGTGGGACTTGGCGGCAACGTGGCGCGCGACGGCAAGATCGGACCGCAGACGCTGTCAGCGGCGCAGGGGCGTGCCGATGGCGTCCAGGTGATCGAGCGGGCTTGTGCGGCGCGCATGGGCTTTCTGCAGCGCCTGAAGCACTGGCAGACCTTCCGCCGGGGCTGGACGGCCCGCGTCGCCAAGGTTGAGGCGACCGCCGTCGCCATGTGGGCCGGGTCGCGCGCAGCGGTGAAGGCGCAGGAGAGCCGCGCGACAGTGGCGCAGCGGCGGGACCAGAAAACCGCGCAGGCAACGGGGGCGGGCACAGTTGGCGGCGCGGGCGGTGTCGAGCTGACCGGGATCCCCGATGCCGTGGCGCTGGCGGTGCTGGTGGTCGGCGCGGTTGCGATCGGCTGGGCGCTGATGCGCGCGCGGCAAAACAAGACGCGGGCCGCTGCGTTCGAGGCTGTGGCCGGAGGTATGACCGATGCAGAGTAAGCGCGCCTACAAGTCGAAAACCCTCGCCTTTAACCTGCTGGTCGGATTGATCGGCGTCGCAAATGAGGTGGCACCGCTTTTGGATCAATTGATCGCAGGCGGGTTCCATGCCGATTGGGTGCCCGCCGTGCGCGCGGGCCTGCTGCTGGTGTCAGTCGTCGGCAACGCAGTCTTGCGGGCCTTCACGTCGGAAAGGGTGACGCTGTGACGGCGGTTGTATCCAAGGCTCTGGCTTGGCTTGTGCGCGTCGGTTTGGCGCGCACGGTCGAGGCGGCGCTTGCTCGCATAGACCAACGCGCCGAGCTGCTGGGTGATCGCGACCGGATCCGGGCGGAGACCACGACAGAGCTTGCGCGGCAGGCCGTGGCCGAAGCGCGGATCATGGCGGATTTCAACCGCGCCAAGCTGTCCTTCCCGCGGTTCTGGATCTTCGCCGGGCTGTTCGTGGGGCCGCTGGCGCTGTGGTGGTCGGCGGTGATCATCGACAGCGTGTTTGGGTTCGCGTGGTCTGTGGCTGATCTGCCGACGCCGCAAATGCAGCAATGGGCGGGCGACATGATCCGCTGGCTGTTTTACGTAGGATCCGGTGTCGGGGCGATCAAGGCGTTCGGACGGTAAAGGCGATTAGTCTGCCTTTATCTGGACTGAGGGCCGTTCGCGCCGCTCGACACGTCGGGCGGGGAGTTGCCGTTCGCTGCGAACCGTCCCAACTAACGCTTGTATCGGTCAAAGCAGACGTTGGCACACAGGGCGACTTCACATACAAGGGCTTTATGCGCCATAGGCCATTATACTCATTGTCACGCCACTACATACCGCGCCAATATCATTTTCACTACAACATACAGGATCATAAGTCCGAAGGCGTGGCAGCGCCTCGATAGTCGGAACTCCTTACGGAAGACACAACGGAAACTGGTTCCAAAAGGTGATTAACGATGGGTTTTTGGCGGAAAGATTTTTCTGAAGATGAAATCAACCATGTCCTAGAGCAACTGAAGCCACTCCGAAAAATTTCAGATGATGGAAAAGTTAGCTTAGAGGGCGCAGGAAACATCGACATGTATACCGCGTTTCTTGTCTCAGCGGTTGGTTTCGATATCCGAACTGACGCATTGAAAGCCCGAGTCGTACGAAGTGCATTGTTCTCACCAGACCTGAAGGTTGACTTTAGGGAGAAGGACTTCCGCGACGTCGCTTATAGATTGCGGCGCAAGTATCAAGTCGAAGACGTCAAGCCGTATAAAGTTGTTTTCCCACTGTGGAATACACCGCCTTTCCTGAACGGTGTGAGGAAGAGCCAAGACGTAACAATTAACTTTTCACCGTCGATAGCAACGCGGATTTTTAAAAGGATCATGCGCGAACGTGATCACCAGAGATCGGATCGCCACTATGAGACCTTCTTTTCGCATGCTGTGGTATCGGATTTGCGTGCATGCTCCACTTGTGTTGCTCATGTAGTCGCGCATAGCTCGGCAGATGCCCAAGAACGCGCATCTGAAGCGCTTTACGAAATTCTTGGGTTGCTAAACTTGGCAAAAGACGGCGGAAAGTTTTGGCGATTTTCGTCCCGGATTGGTGGGAAGCTACCTGTCGCCGACGTATTGATAGGCCCGCATACAACCACGCATGACGTAGATGGTTCGTTGACCCATGATGGCTTCTGGCATGAAAACTGGGTAGGTGGGCCAAGTAAGAAAAAGCCGTCCCAAGATCACCTTGATTCTTGGGAGAAGCGTTACAAGCAGCTTTCGAGGGGTGTTGCGCAGTCGCCTTGGTCTGGTTTCTGTAGGTCTGCTGCCGTCAGATACTTCAAAGCATTCTCAAACCCAAACCTTGAGGAATCCTTCCTTGATGGGTGGAGGCTTTTTGAGAATATCTCAGGATCCAGATATGAGAAAACTGAGACCAAGGTCACTCGAGCATCACATATCTTCAAAGACAATGTCGAGTATCGGATTGTTGGCAAACACCTAGCGTTGCGTCGGCATCTCATTTCTCATGGACACGCAATTAACACAGGTGACGAGGAGACACTTGCGTTTCAGATGCTTCAGTTTGTCTTACCTTTCCTGACGCGGTTCATTTTGAATGGGTTTTCCTTTGCAAGACCGGAAGAGTTTTGGGAGTTTCTTGACCTCCCTGCTACGCGATCAAAACGTTTGGATGAGGTAGAAGAACTACAGCGCAGACTGAGGCTATATGACAAGGCTGCGCAGTTCAGGGGTGAGACCGATGCTTCGTCATAAGGCTTGTTTGGTGCGTAACTCATATCTTTGCATCATAGAAAAATAAGGCAAATTCAACGATGGAAGCGGTGCGTAAATTCGGAGCGCATCCAGGCGTCCGCTTTGGGGTAGCCGCACCGGAGCGTTGACCCTTTTGCGGCTTTGTTGCACAAATCGCTTCAGGGATTCACTGTGTGAATCCGGCATGATAGCTGGGCGACATGAGCAGTTGGGCCCCTACGAAGTACAAGACCAGGAACTGGCCTTCGTACAACACATCGCT
>NZ_JAGEMH010000037.1:0-11549 GCF_040148795.1 Sagittula sp. NFXS13 | reverse complement strand
CCCACTGGTCAACGCGATCCGCACCGCGTCCTTGCGGAATTCGTCCGTCCGTTTCAGTCCCATATTCAGTCTCCTTTGTTGCAGTAAATGCTATCAAAGGAGCGGCATCAAACCGCGACAGGTCCAGATGGCTCAAAAGTTAAGCCTTCCACTGTCGAGTCGCATTGGGACAAGCCAGAGAGTTGTGTGTATCGGATTGCATTAGACTGCTTGTATCACTCCGGGAACTTCCCTTCGACCACTTTCATAATGAGAGATCGGCGCCACCGGCTCGAACGGCCTTGTTTCTGCGGCTTGGGAAACGTTCCGCGGTCAATGTCGCGATAGATACTTGCCTTGGAGCGAGCCACGATCTCACACACTACCGCGATCGGCAGCAGAACGTCGTGGGGGGTGTCTTCGTATTTCATTTTTCTTCTCCGATTGGTGAACTGGAGAAGACATGATGTCGATCAGGTTTCGCCGGAAACGATAATGTGCCAGTAATCGTGTTTGAAGCAACCAATCAAGGGAGGGAAGTCTGCCGTCCCGCTGTCGTCCCAGAGCAGTGTTCGCATAAACTCGATAAGGCCTTAGGCACCTAAATCCATTACATTTCAATGATTTTCAAATGGTGCCCGGGGGCGGAATCGAACCACCGACACGAGGATTTTCAATCCACTGCTCTACCCCTGAGCTACCCGGGCACGGGCTGTGGGGCGTTGCCCCTTGGGTGAGGGCGGAATAGCCCCTCGCCAATCTGTGCGCAAGAGCAAAATTTCAGATTCTTTCATTGCGTTCTCATGCTTCCCAGAAGAACGGGATTAGGCTAAGCCGACGGCCATGACACGCGCTTCGAAAACCCTGCAGGGCTTACTGAACCACGGCTTCGATACGGTGATTGACGTGCGCAGCCCTGCCGAATTCGCCGAGGATCACATTCCTGGCGCTATCAATCTGCCTGTGCTCGACAACGAGGAACGCGCCCGCGTCGGAACAATCTATAAGCAGGAAAGCCCGTTCAAAGCACGCAAACTCGGCGCGGCATTGGTGTTCCAGAATGCCGCGCGGCATGTGGCCGGTCCGTTGGCAATTCACGACGGATCATGGCGGCCGTTGATCTATTGTTGGCGTGGAGGGCAGCGCTCGGGCACTTTTGCGTGGATGCTTAAGGAGATCGGCTGGCGTTCGGAATTGGTGGAAGGCGGGTATCGGACGTTTCGGCGACTGGTGGTGCAGTATTTATATGACAATCCGCTGCCATTTCGCATGATCCAGCTTGGCGGATATACCGGCACAGCGAAGACCGCGTTGCTGCCACTTCTTCAGGCGCGCGGGGTGCAAGTGCTTGATCTCGAAGGGCTGGCGCATCATCGTGGTTCGCTTCTTGGCGGGTTACCTGGTGGTCAGCCAAGGCAAAAAGGATTTGAAACCGCATTGGCGCAGGCCTTGCTGGCACTGGACCCAACGAGGCCAGTGGTTGTCGAGGCGGAAAGCTCCAAGATTGGTGATATTGTTCTGCCCCCCAGTCTTTGGGAGGTGATGAAGGCCGCGCCCTGGATCGAAGTGTTCGCCCCGACACAGGCGCGCGCGCGGTATCTTGCGGAAGCCTATGCCGACATCCTCGCCGATCCGGAGGCGCTGGCAGAAAAATTAAGCCCACTGCGTTTTCACCGGGGGCATGAACTCGTTGATACATGGTGTCGGCTGTCCCGCGATGGTCAGCTTGTCGAGCTGTGTGCGTCACTGGCGGAGGATCATTACGACCCTGCATATCGCAAGGCCATGAAAGCTGTTGATCCGAAAGTTTTACAAAGCTTTACCACGGAGACGCTCGACCCTCCGGCGCTGGACGCGCTCGCGGATCGGATCGCAGCCCAGCTTGAGCATCATCAGACGATGGAAATCTGAGGCCGCTGTTGCGTCGCGGCGCTAGTGATTTCGCCGATATCGGCGGCTTC
Organism: Sagittula sp. NFXS13; assembly: GCF_040148795.1. Lineage (NCBI taxonomy): Bacteria > Pseudomonadati > Pseudomonadota > Alphaproteobacteria > Rhodobacterales > Roseobacteraceae > Sagittula > Sagittula sp. NFXS13. The sequence continues at coordinate 9,609 of NZ_JAGEMH010000037.1, read as the reverse complement.
ATAGCCGGCGTCGATCAATCTTTCCAAAACTTCGGGGGCGTCGTCAGCTGAAACTGTCGCCAGCAGGCCGCCTGCAGTTTGTGGGTCGAACAGCAAATCGTGGAGTGCGTCCTTCGGAAGCTCTGGCATGATCATGCGATTGGTGTCGTGCAATGAGGCGCGCAACCCGGTCTCGGCCAGATTCAATGCCCCCGTCATCAGCGGCACCGCGTGAAGCACGATACGCGCATTCACCTGCGAATTGACGCAAATGTTGTGCAAGTGCCCCAACAAGCCGAAGCCGGTTACGTCCGTCATGGCATGGGCGTGGCGCAAAATATTTGACGCTGCACGCTGCGATTGGGTCATTCGGGACAGCGCCTGTGCCACCCAGTCGCCCTGAGCGAGGCCCTGCATCTCCGCGGCCATAATAAGACCAGAACCGATGGATTTGGTCAGTAAAATCCGGTCGCCGGACCGTGCCCCGGCCAGCGTGATCGGCGTGCGTTCGCACGTGCCAAGCAGCGTAAACCCAATGGTCATTTCAGCACCCTGAGAGCTGTGACCGCCGACGATCTCAGCGCCTGCGTCGCGCATGACCTCTCGCGCTGCTGTCATGATCTCCTCCAACACTCGTGTGGCGATACGGCTGGAAGCTTGCCGAATAACAAGGTTGGCAGTGGCCGCGCGCGGTGTGGCGCCCATCGCCCAGATGTCGCCAAGTGCATGGTGTGCTACAATTTTTGTCATTGCGATAGGGTCGCGTACCATCTCACGAAGGTGGTCAGTACTCAAAACGGTCTGCGTGTTGCCGATCTCGATCACGGCAGCGTCGTCGCCGGGAAGCGCGTCCGTGCCGTAAGGTCCAGCCAGTGCTGCGCGCAGAGCGGGTTGTCCCACTTTCGCTCCGCATCCTCCGCAGAGAGGCTTGCCCTTCAGCAGGTCGTCCAATCCGGCCGCATGGTTGCGCGGGATTTCGGGCGTGGACAAAGCGGGCAAATCGCGAAACTTGTTCATGAATTTCTGGTCTATTCGGTTTTTCAACCGCCAGACCCAAGGACCTGAACACGTTATGCCATAGCGGTCACCCAAGGCCGCCTTTTCCCCCAAGGAAATGAGTTTGAGATAGTCCGCTTGCGGGTGATATTGCCGGGAGGGTCGTTGGCCAGACAGGCTGGCGCGCAGGTTGTCGAAAAGGATCGGCGCTTGCCGTACTGCATAGACGCCGGCTTTCGGTCGGGGACTGGCCACCATATGGGCGCAGTCGCCGGTGGCGAACACGTCCTTTTCAGAACTCTCAAGCGTCTGAGCGATCTCAATAAACCCGTTCTTCAACGATAATCCTGTGTCGTTGAGCCAGGGGTGAGGTCGGGCCCCGGCTGCACCACAGACAAAGCGCGCAGGCATCAGACCGCTATCCGTCTCCAAACCCTCCTCAGTCACGCGCTGAATTTTGGTGTTTTCATGCAACGTTACGCCTTGGTCTCGCATTGCCTTGCGCAGACGCCGGACAGACCTGTCGGGCAGTGTGCTCAAGGCTACTGAGTGTTCGACCAGATGTACCTTTGCTGGGCGATCGCGCTGTCGCAGAGCGTGGGCACATGCCATGGCAATCTCGACTCCCGCAACGCCGCCCCCGATGATCGCCACATCCGACGGTCCGTCTTGGTCCAAGAACGCGCGCCACCGTGAGGCAAAAGGACCCAACGGTTTCGCGGGCACTGCGTGATCGGCAAACCCAATTACGTCAGGCATCCCAGACGTAACCCCAACGTCAATGGATGCGGTGTCAAAACCAATCTGTGTTCCTGAAGCGAGTGAGACACGACGTGCGAGCGGATCGAGAGCCACGGCGCGATCAATGATAATCCGCGCCCCGGCGAAGCGCGCAAGCTTTACGAGGTCAATGTCCAGCGCTTCTCGCTTGTAGTGTCCGGCCAAATGGCCCGGTAACATGCCCGAATAGGGGGCTGTGGCTTCTGGATTGACAATGGTGACGCGTGTGCCGGGCAGGGGGGACATGCCCCAGCGTTTCAGCACCAACGCGTGGGTATGACCGCCGCCGATCAAAACCAGATCCCGAGTAAACGGCAAGTCCGCTGCCTGCATCTATTGCACCCCGTCGCCAAATTTGTCTTGACGGAGCCTATCTTGCACTGCCGTCCTATCCTCGTGTTGCTCTCTCCAGTGAGGTAGCGCAAGGCGACATTTGCACGCTAGATTGCGTGATAGTCAGAACAGGACAATGTCGTCGGTTTTGGCAGGACGCTCTGGCAGTTTGGGTTTCTCCACTGGCAATTGCTCCACATCGCCAGTCACCAGCAATTGCCGTACACGTCCCGTGGTGGGCCAAAAACGAATACGTCGTGCCGAGGTCCCTCCGGTACTCTCGGCGATACATGGGATTTCTTCGTCTGCAAGAAAGCCCTTGGCGAATTTAGCATTGGACGATCCGATGTCTCGGAGATTACCCATCATGCTGGCACCGCCGAAAATTTTGGCCTGAATGCGAGAGCGTTCGGCACCCTGTTTCAACATTCCGTTGATCAGCAATTCCATGGCGTAAGCACCGTACCGAACATTCGCGCCTTCCGCGCCCTCACGGCTGGGCAAAAGAAAATGGTTCATGCCGCCGATGCCGCGTATCGGGTCAAACATGCACACAGCGATGCAAGACCCCAGAACGGTCGTAAGAATTTCAGATTCATCGTCGGAGATTGAGTAGTCGCCCTGGATGACGTTGACCAAACGTTCTGTTCCCGCATTCATCTGTGGAGATCCTTTCCTGTGAGGGGCGCGACATTGGCGGATTTTAAAAGCGCTGGGCCTATTTCCTCGATGGGCAGAACTTTCATTGCCGCTCCGCTTGCGACGGCGGCACGGGGCATTCCATAAACAACGCTGGTAGCTTCATTCTGAGCGATCGTACGCGCGCCCGCGTTGCGTAGCGCCTTCAAACCTTCCGCACCGTCTCGACCCATGCCGGTCAGTAGAGCTGCGCTTACATTTTGCGCCATAGGAACGGCAGAGTGGAACAACATATCGACAGATGGGATGTGGCCGGACATCGGTGAACCTTCGGAAAGACCGCAGATCAGACGTTTGCAATCTTCCATGACAAGGTGTCGGCGCGTTCCAGCGCCTACGGTCACGACGCCCTGGCGCATTAGCATACTGTTTTCAGCAAGCTCGACCTTTGCTCGACATTGACGGTCTAGCAGGCCAGCGAGGCTTTCGCCGAATCCAGCACCGGTGTGTTGCACTATGAGCGTTGGCGGACAATCAGCCGGAAAACATGACAGTATGCACAACAAAGCATCGACGCCACCTGTACTCGCACCTATCAAGATCGTTTGAATAACATCCGTGTTCGAAGTTGGATTGTGCGCAGGTGCACCATCAATGCGAGCTCGTGGCGGCGTTCTCATCCGGCTCGCGACTTTTTCGGTCAGCGTCTCCTGCAAGAACTGTCGCTTAGACGGGTCACGCGGTTTAGCAGCGGGCTGGCGAGTAACCTCCATACGAGTCAGGCTGAGTAACTGACGCAAAATTATCTCCTCAGGCACGTCATCGGATATCGAGAAAAGATCCGATGACGCGCGAGTTGTACCATTGGAAGCAAACTGGGATTTAGGCCCTTCAGGCGAATTGATGACTAACCAGCGCACGTCCAAGGTGGAGAACAAGGCACGCATGACTTCGAACTCTGGCAAAGCAGCCAACCTAGCAGCTATAAGCACAACACGTGGGCGTTTTTCTTCTACCTCCGAGTAAGTGCTCATCAAATCGTATGTTTGAGCAATAACTTGAAACATAGGGTGCGCGCTCACCATACGCGTCATTCGTCTGCGTTGTGCTGCGTCGGGCAAGGCGACGACGATACTTCGGCGTGTCATTTCATCCCCTTTTTCGGAGCGACTGCTTGCCCATGACTATTGCCGCTGAGCGCGCGTCAGTAGCCATGGCACATCAGAACAATTCAGCGTGGCCCGAGACCGGGCTTTCCTTTGTCTTTCCTGCAAGCCGGACCGCCATGTCACGCAACGGGACGGCTTTAAGGGCCGGTCCGGGGTCGACCAAGCCGTCTGCAGTAGTCTCATGCGCGACGTGTATAAGAAAGTCCGACAGCGCCCCGAGCGATTGACGAAGCATATCCAGCTCCTGCAGCATGCTGATGGTTTGCCCATCCAGCGCGTCGGAGGTGTGTACGAAGACCATATCAAGTCCATATTCCAGCCTCTCAAGACGTTCGTACAGGCCTTCTAGTTCACCAGCGACACGTTCCGTGGCCACTTTTAGTGGCAAATGTGTCTCGGCGCTTTTCATCAAAGGCGCCCTACCACGCTTTCAATACAAGCTTTCATAGAATCCGAGGTGAACGGTTTTTTGATCATATTGTTCAACCCAAGTTTCTTAGCTTCGTTGACGATTTCGGGTGTAGGTCGCCCGGTCACGAGGATGAAGCCAATCTTTTGAGTAGGACCGTTGGTTCGCACAGCTTTCAATAGGCCCAAACCGTCTAGGCCAGGCATATTGTAGTCCGAAAGCACTAGGTGAACTGGGCTTTTGCTTAGTTTTTCAAACGCACGCCGACCATCATTTTCGGTCACATAATTTTTGATGCCAATATCATCCAGTGCCTGAGTGATAAGACCACGACTGGTCGCCATATCATCGACAACCAAGATCCGAAGCGATTCCTTCAAGCCCATTTGAGCCTCCTTTTATGACGCAAGCCGGCTACCTGAGCCGGTTTTTCTGTAGCTGGTAATGCCGACGCCAGTAAGTTCCCTAGTGGCGGCCCCCGTGACCCGTTCGGAATGCCCAATGAAAAGCAAGCCGCCGGGTGCGAGCATTTCGCAAAAGCGTGACCAGAGGCGCTGCTGCGTCTCTTGATTGAAATAAATCGCAACATTGCGGCAGAAAATCGCATCGAACGGACCGTTGAAAGGCCAGTCGCTCATAAGATTCAATTCAGCAAAAGTGATTATCTCACGTAAAGTATCGGACATGCCCAGTTCGTCATGCTCGGTCTTATGTGTAAAGTTTTTCTGGAATAGCTCTGAAATGCCTGTTGCCTCCTCCTTGGGGTAAATGCCCTGACGTGCGCGCGCGACGATCTTTGGGTCGATGTCAGTGGCAAGTATCTTTACGTTTCTGCGTGCGGCATCGGGCATCTTGTTGAGTAGGGTCATTGCAATAGAATAAGGTTCTTGGCCCGAGGAACATCCCGCGGACCAAATTCGCCCGCGGCCGCTCTCTTTGAGCCGGTCAAACATACTTGGGAAACCGTCATCTCTAAGCATTTCGAAGTGGTGGTTTTCGCGAAAAAAGCTCGTCACATTTGTCGTCAGCGCTGAGATCAATTCCAGCCTTTCATTATTTTCCTCACTTCGTTTGAGCAGTGCAAGGTAGTCTGGAAAACTGTCCAACTCTCGCGCTTTAAGACGCTTTGACAGCCGGGAATAGACGAGTGGCTTTTTGCTTTCCGCAAGATTGAGTCCAAATTCCGCTTGGGCTAGGTCGGAAATTGCCCGGAAATCGGAATCGCTGAATGGGATATCCCGACCATGTCCTCCGACGGTTTGGGTCATAGAGATACACCCTTCCCGGCATCAAGAACCGCTTCGAGGTTCACGACCCGGACCATCGTATCATCCACCGAAATCATGCCCAAGATGCTATGCCGCGTGGCTTCCGACTTAATGTCGGGCGTTTCTTGTATAGCACTTTTTTCGACAGAAAGAATCTCGGAAACCGACTCGACTAATAGGCCAATGGTTGTGCCGTCCATAGCGGCAACGATCACAACGTTTCGTTCATTCGCTGGTGTGGCACCGAGCCCGAAACGCGCTGCCAAATCAAATATGGGTATGACTGCTCCGCGCAAGTTCATCACGCCTAACACATCGGCGGGCGTATGCGGTAACGCCGTGACTGGAGTCCATCGGCGTATTTCACGAATTTGTGTGATCTCTAGGCAATAGTTCTGACCTCCGGCAGAAAATGTGATGAATTCGAATTGCGTATCGGCGCGCACTTCAGCTGTTTCAGACATGACGAAGCTCCGTCTTTGGGGGCTGTGAAAAGAGATCAGGCCCGGCAGAGTGGCCGAGGTTGATGATTTCTTCCGGGTCGAGAATCAGCGCGATTTTACCGTCGCCTAGAATGGTCGCTGCTGATACGCCAGGTATTGCTGCGTAATTGCTTTCCAAACTCTTGATAACTACTTGCCGCTGATCGTGGATGGCGGTGACCCGCAACGCCGTCAGACCTTGTAGTTCAGTGCTGACCAACAAGAGGATACCCGTCCCACCAGAGTTGTCGCCGCTGTGCAATCCAAGGCTTCCTGCGACGTCGACAATGGGTACGTAAGATCCGCGGACCGATACGACATGGCTGTCCGTGCCGACCATATGAATGTCGCGAACATTGGGCCTGATTGTTTCTAGTATCGAAGAAATAGGAATGACCATCGTTTGGTCCGCTACGGAAATAACAAACCCATCCATCACGGCGAGCGTGAGTGGCAAAACAATCGTGAACGTCGTACCTTTGCCCTGCATCGAAGTAATCGACACGCGACCGCCCAACGCTTGAACAGCATTTTTGACGACATCCATACCAACACCGCGTCCGGAAAGGTTCGATACCTGCCCCGCGGTTGAGAAACCCGGCAAAAACAAAAGATTGTCGATTTCCGGGTCGGATAACTCTGCATCCTTTGGTACAAGGTGTTTTTCGACCGCTTTCTCGAGAATTTTTTCTCGATTTAAACCGGCGCCATCGTCGGAAATTTCGATGAACACACTGCCAGAACGGTGCGCTGCAGATAGCCGAATGGTTCCGGTCGAATCCTTCCCCTCTGTTTCTCGAACCTCTGGTTTTTCCAGCCCGTGATCCACGGCGTTTCGGATCATATGGGTCAAAGGGTCAGCAAGGCGTTCGATGACAGTTTTATCCACCTCGGTGGAATCACCGACTGTGACGAGCTTAGCCTTTTTTCCGGTGGCGTCTGATGCTTCCCGCACAATCCGTGACATACGCTGAAACAACGGTTTTACGGGTTGTGCGCGAATCGCCATAACCCCTTCTTGGATGTCTCGTGCAAGTAGCTTGTAGGCTTCCAGTTCGTTCGTCAGATGCGCGACGGTTGGTAAATCAAGTTCTTCTATGCGTTGTGAGATCATAGCTTGGTTGATGATCAATTCACCGACTGTGTTGATCAGTCTGTCTACTCGGTCCAAATCCACACGCAGTGTCGGCTTTGGGCCGCGCGATTCCTTGCTGTTCGCAGAGGAGGCCTTTCCGCCTCCTGCGTCTGCTGGGCTCACTTGTGCAGGGGCGCCCGGGTTTTCCGTCGCAGGGACGTCGTCGAACGGGATATCGACCTCGACCGTCGGTGCCGTGACCGCGGAAGCTTGAGGCGAAATCCCTTGGGGTGCGTCTTCGACATTGACATCAAGTTCACAAAGACCTTCGACGAATTCAAACACCTCGTGAAGTGTCGTCTCCGTCTCAGTGGTGAGCAAAGTCAGTTCCCACGCGATAACGGCATCGTTGGGATCGAAAGAGTCGAAATCGGGCAGGCCACTCAGGTCTGCGGTAACGCTTAGATCACCTAGTTCCGCCAAGGCATCGAAAATCAAAAGCGGTTCGTGACCATTTTCATATAGCGCCCGAGTTGGCTTGAACTTTATATTGAAGCTCCGTGCGCCACCTGCGCCTTCGTCGATATCGACAACTACTGCTGGTCCGTCAAAGTCTAGGGTTAGCGCATCAAAGCTGAAGTCCTCCACGACAGACTTGCCGCCGAGATAGCTTTCGAGCTCTTTGATGAGGCCACTTTCGGCCTCTTCATTAAGGGGGCTATCGTCTCGTGCAGATGAGACAAGATCTTGCAACTGGTCACCGGAGCGGTGCGCCAGAGACATCATCTTCTCGTCGATGTGAAGTTCCTTGTCGCGCACTTTGTCCAGAACGGTTTCAAAAGCGTGGGCAAAATTTACGAGCCGGTCGAGGCCGAACGCGCCAGCGCCGCCCTTGATTGAGTGGACCGAGCGGAACACCGCGTTAATCGTGTCCATTTCGTCCGGAGCTTCCTCAAGTAAGGCTAGCCCTTCTACCAATGCTTCGAGGAGCTCTTCGCATTCCTCAAAAAAGGTATCTCTAATCGAGTTCCCGCTCATCAGCCCATATGTCCTGTCAGGCGACGCAGCACCGAGACGAGCGATGCATCATCAAAGGGTTTCACGATCCAGCCGGTGGCCCCGGAGTTTCTGGCGCGGGATTTTAGCTGGTCGGAGCTTTCTGTCGTCAGCACGAGAATCGGTACGTTGGTGCGGTTTGGACCGCTGCGCAGCGAGTCGATCACTCCAAAGCCATCCAGCTTCGGCATATTGATGTCGGTGATGACCACATCCGGGTCAACATCGGGGAAAATTTCCACGCCTTCCTGACCATCGCATGCGGAGTGAAATTCGAACCCGGCACCTTCAAGAGAGACTCTTAGCAAGTTGCGGATGGTGCGTGAGTCATCGATCGCCAAGACCTTCGTCGTCATTGGGGCATCTCCCTGTCGAAATGATCGGAATTGAGCCCAAGCCGTTCGAGCCCTTCGCGGAAGCTGGGCGACGTGTCCGAAACCTCGAAGGGCACATCGTCGACCAACCATTGTTTCTGGGCCACTAGAAGAAGCTGTAACCGATGCGAATCCAGCCGACTGACGTCGCGGGCAGAAACGGTTACGGGGGCCTTCCTGGCATTGAGCAGGAAGGACACAAGCGGGTCTTCTCCAGAGCGGGCGCGTGTCGGTCCTAGAGCGTGAAAATTTATGTCTGGCATCGCGAACTGCATCCTTGGTGGCACGGTGTGCCCCCAATCGGTGGCACGTCTGACGCCAAGTAGAAATACGCATGCTGTCTTAACAAACGGTTCCGACATTTCAGGAAACCGCAGGGAATGTTCGGAGGCAAAACTGATCCGATGCACGCAATCTTATAACTAGCCAGATTCAAATATAATAAAGCAAAGACAATGGGTTGGTGTGCGTGTTGTGTGTCTTGAATATTTCTGGAAAACCCGAGCCGCTTAGTATGAAAACTGAAAATTGTCGCGAAACGCACGCTACACACGCCGTAAACTAGTTCCCGAAACCACATTTGGGTTAGCTTGATGGCTTGAAGTTTCACGTGGGCAGGACGTTTACCGTTTGCGTTGAATGATCGGCGCTCGCCTCACCGCCGTCGGTTTTTGAAAGTTCGATTAGCGATGCATGCTCAAGGTTAGCCCTGCCTGATACTCGCTCACGGGACGTTCGTTTGGTTTGGCGCAATTGGGTGGACCAAGTTTTTTGGGTATGATCATCGATTTCGACCTGACCTGCTCCCTTTGGAGACCGCGCCATTTAGTTCGCTCTGATCAGGTTTTGCTCCTCTACTGACAGTTGGTGATACTCCCACGGTATGAGCCCGTCGAGGCTCGTGTGGGGACGGTGATGGTTGTGGACCTGTCGCGGTTTGATGCCGCTCCTTTGATAGCATTTACTGCAACAAAGGAGACTGAATATGGGACTGAAACGGACGGACGAATTCCGCAAGGACGCGGTGCGGATCGCGTTGACCAGTGGGC
>NZ_JAGEMH010000036.1:0-15759 GCF_040148795.1 Sagittula sp. NFXS13 | reverse complement strand
GATCCAGATCCGGATGGCAGTCCTGAACCGTTTCACGGCCCTCGGCATCCCGCTCACCGTAGCCATGGGATAAGTGTGTCCGGGGAAAGGGGAAATGCGGTCGTCAGCTGATTTGCGCAACAGCGCCGTGCAATTCTAAAGAACGCCGATCCGGGTGGGGTTCTTTCAACGAGTACGAAGGTACCAAGAAATGGAAGTGGTCTCACCACGCTTGGTCGGATGATCCAGCTGATGTTGCTCAAAGGTACGTGTCAGACCCATACGAATATACCAAAGAATACATCCACTCATTTGTAACAAGTGAGAGTTGAATGGGCTGCGCTCTTGCCGCTCGAACTCCGAATGTTCTGCGCGATGAACGAATGACCGCAATAAGTATACGGCAGCGCGGTATCTGCCTATCAGTGAGCATCAGCTTTGGGCCGGTCATGTCGGCGGGCCCCTTCGGCGTGGAGCGATCAATTGCCACGGGCTGATCCGGATCGGAGCCATCATAAAGATCAGCGGTTCAACCCGGCCTTGGTCCTTGCCTCGAGTTGCTGCGCCGCGTCGGTGTCGATGAGATCGAAGGGCGAGAACTGGCCCTCGAAGTTCCGGTCGATCTCGCACCTCTGTGCCGGCCCGGCCGATCAACCTAAATGTGTCGTCCGTCAGCGGCATTGCGAGGGTGACGCCGCCGCGACCTGTGGAATGATGTCTGCGATGCCTCTCCCTGACGCCCGAAACATAACCTGAATGTGAGTTATTCATGGATGGAAACCCCGGGTCCCTTCTGGGTGGACATCAATAATATGGGTCGAGCACTCTGGCAGAGCTGGAGCGGGTACCACAGCTGGGGCCGCTGCGAGATACAACCTCGCGGAACATTTCCCTTGGAAACATCCTGCCGGTCAGGTGCACATTGCATCAAAATGAGGGGCAGCGGCTGCTGGCGCGCGACCCTGACCTTGGCACCCCTGTCACGAAAGCCCTGGAACACATCCGTCCGGGACAGGGGAAAAGGATCGTCAGATGTTTTTCAGAACACCGGCTCTTTCTTTGACCGGTTCGCATCTTGCGTCGGCGTCAGGCCGGCGAGGCTGGTGCGAGGTCGGTGACGGGGGGCCACCGATTGGCACCGCGCCCTTCTGTCGAGCCTCATGCGTGGATCAGCCGAGGTGCAGGTCTACGCCTGCCTGTTCCGCAAGCGCCGCGATGCCCGGGGGCGGTGGGCGGTCGGTGACGATGGTATCCACGTCCCCGATGCTGCCCAGCCGGACAAGCCCGCGGTAGCCGAACTTGCTGCCGTCCGCGGCAAGCAGGACACGGCTGGAATGCTGCATGGCGGTGCGCACGCTTTCCACTTCAGCCTCGTCGTCGTCACCGAGGTCGCCGTCCTCGTCAATGCCCGAGACCGAGAGGATGGCCAGGTCGAACTTGAAACCCGAGATGAAGGAGCGCGCCTGTTCCTGGAAGACGCCGCCGTCGACCTGGCGGACAAAGCCGCCGGGGATGGCGATGGTGAAATCGGTGACCTCGCGCAGGAAGGCAGCGATGCGCAGGCTGTAGCTGACCACGCGCAGGTTCTCGCGCGCAACGAGCGCGCGGGCCACGGCCTCGCAGGTGGTGCCGGTGTCGAGAAAGACCGAGGCGCCGTCCTCGACAAGGTCTGCCACGCGGGCGCCGATGCGGTCCTTGGCGAGCGAGTTGGTCACGCGGCGTCGGCGCAGCTCGCCGGGCTCGACCGAGTTGGCCAGCATGGCCCCCCCGTGAAGGCGGCGGACCTGGCCCTGGCGTTCGAGCTCCATGATGTCACGGCGCGCGGTCTGCGTGGTCACCGAGAAGCGGCGCGCGATGTCTTCGATCGAGATGTATCTCTGGGCCGCGAACTGCTCCATCAGGCGCTGCTGGCGGGTTCCCTTCCTGTCTGTATCCATTGCCCCGGTCTCCTGCCTCGCTGTCCTGACTTGATACACGCGAGGTCTGTTGTTTTTCGAGAAAAAAAGGAGGCCGCGGCTGTGGGTGCCGCGGCCTCGCGTCTCGTGACGGGTGGGCGTCGTCAGAAACGCATCTGCACGCCGAGGTTCACGGCGTTCGACTGGCCGTCTTCGCCGAAGGCGCCGTCGTAGCCGACCGAAAGCACCGCGCTGTCGCTCAGGTCCATGGCAACGCCAAGGCCGATCTCGAATGCGTCCTCCGCAAGGCCGGTCCCGGCGACCGAGAAGTCGCTGCCACCGGCGAAGGCGAGGTCCGCCTCGGGGTCGGAGGCGTCGAGCACGTGGCGCCAAGCCAGCGCACCCGAAAGACGCAGCGGCGTGGTGCCCGCGTCAAAGGCGCTTTCGGCGCGCAGGCCGATCGTCGCGAAGCTGGCGTCGAACTCGGAGTCCTGCAAGCGCAGCGCCGCATCACCGCCATTTTCCGAGGCGCCGTCGGTCTCGACCCGGACATGCGAGAGGCCGCCGAAGGGTTCGAGCATCGCGGTGCCCAGTGTGAAGCGGTGCGACAGTTCCGCGAAGACCTGCGTGGTGTCCGCGTCGTAGTCGGCCTTGAGCGTCTCGTCGAAGCCGGTGAAGGACACATCACGCCACGTGGAAACCTGGCTGCGAGTGTAGCTGGCTCCGACGCTGAAGGCCGTGGCACCGAAGCGCTGGCCCGCCGAGAGGGCGAAGTGCAGGTCGTCGGTTTCCGCCTCGCCGCGCAGGCCGTCGAGGCTAGTCTCGCCCTGACCGATGCCAGTGGCAAAGCCGAAGGTCAGGCCGCTTTCGAGCTTGGCATTGGCCCCGAAGAGCGTGCCGTAGGTCGAGCGCGACACGTCGCGGCTGTCGGTGCCGTCAATGTCGGCGCCTGCGCCGTAGCCTTCGAACCAGAACTGAACGCCGGTTTCGCTGCCGTCGCGTGTGCTGCGGAGCTTGTCGGCGGCGCTGTCGGTGACTGCGGCGGACTGTTCGGCCAGAGCGCCGATGGTGGCCGCATGAAGCTCGCCCGACATCTGCTCAAAGGCGGTGTCGGCGCTGGCTTCGCCCAGCATGACGACGCTGTCAAACAGCGGGTTGCCCATGCCCAGCGGTTCCATAGCGCGGGCCGCGGCGCGGCCGTTGCGGGTGGAGGCGACGCTGTCGAAGGCGGTGTCGTTGCGGTCGAGCGCCAGCGTCAGGCTGGTGTCGCCGTAGGTCAGGCCAGCGTCCAGGAAGGCCAGCGAGGAACTTACGCCGTCGAAGTTGCCGCTGATGCCGTTTTCGGCGGTCAGCACCTCGTAGGAGGTGAAGGGCAGATAATTGCCGCCCTCGGCGATCACGACGGTGCTGCCGCCCTGGATGTCGACCGTGCCGGTCACGTCCACGTGGTCGGCTTCGCCCTCGGCGTTGGCCTCGATCTCGAAGGTGGAGCCTTCGGCAAAGCTCAGGTCACCGGCGACGGAGAGCCTGCCAATGCTGTTGCCTGCGCCCAGTGTGCCGCCCTGCGCAATGGCGAGGTTGCCGGTTGTGCCGCTGCCGCCAAGACGTGCGCCGTCGTTGACGGTGGTGAGCGCGGAGGCCGCGGTCGAGCCGTTCACGATCAGCGCGCCACCGTCCACGGTGGTTTCGCCCGTGTAGGTGGTGTCGCCCGCGACAACCAGGACGCCCGCGCCGCGCTTGGAGAGCGCGCCGGTGCCGGAAATGTCACGTTCCGTGGTCACGGCTGCCGCCGCGTCGCGGAGGTCGAGCCAGCCGCCGGTGCCTTCGAGCGAGATTTCGCGGTCGAGCGCACCCATCTGTGCGCCTTCGACGGCAAGCCCGCCGTTGTCGAGGCGCAGGGTGGCATCGGCATCCCCAAGGGCCGCGTCCTCGGTCACCACGACGGTGCCGCCGGCGGTCACGAAGGTTTCGCCGATGAAGCTGTGGTCATCGATGCAATATTCGGCGACGGCGGCCTGCAGGCGCGGGTCGTCGGTGGTGCAGTCGAGCAGCGTCTTCTTTTCCTCGGCGGTCAGCCAGTCGAGCACGGGTTCGCCGTTCTCGTCGGCGATCTGGCCGAGGTAGACGTCGTCGCGCATGTTGTTGCGGGTGAGGGTGAATTCGCCGCCGGTTTCGTCGAAGGTGGTGGCCTCGTCGCTCCAGACAAGGCGGGTCTGTTCGTCGCCGTCTGCGCCGTAGGTCTCGAGCTTGGGGCCGACCCAGCGCAGGTCATGGGCGACAAGTTCGTGGTCGGTGTAGGCGGTGCCGTCCTCGGTCACGTCGACCTGGTCGAGCGTGCCGGTGTAGGCATCGTCGGCTGCGTCGGCCACCTTGTACCACTTGCCGAAGGGGCGTGAAGCAAGGAAGTGGTCGATGCGCACGCGGTCCCAGCTGGGCCATGTGTTGGTGGCGTCCTCTCCGGCCGAGGGCCAGGTGGTGACGCCGTCGTCGAAGTCGTGCGGCTCGAAGCCTTCGCGGTCTGCGCCGTGCAGGAGGATAAAGTCCTTCTTCAGCAGGTTGAGCGTGACCGGTGTGTTGTGCTCGACCGGATAGGTTTCCTCCGCGAACAGATCGTCCGGGATGTCGTCGAGCGACAGGCGCGCGCCGCGGTTGGCGTCGATGAAAGCCTGCATGGCGTCGGCATCGACAGCGTATTCGTCGAGCAGTGTCTCGTAGAAACTGTTGCCGCTTCTGAGGTAGTTCTGGAGGATCAGCTTCTGCTGGGAGGCACGGTGCAAGCCGCGCTCGGAGGTGTCACCGGCGTTCCAGTCGCCGGTCAGGATGACCGGGCCACCGGTCGACTTAACCCATTCGGTGATGCCGCGCACTTCGTTCAGGCGGGTCTGCGAGGGGTCGCGATAGTCGAGGTGGACGGAACCAACGACCGTGTCGGGCACGCCGCCGCCGGGCTGCGCCGTCTGGTAGGCCACCGAGTCGCCCTGCGTGTTCGTGCCGAACGCACCGCCGACGCGGCTGAGCACACCTGTATCGCCCTGTTTGATGAACTCATATTCGCCAAGCCCCTCATCGCGGAGGATCTGCTGAAGGCCGCTGAGGTACTGTTCGCTCCAGAGCTCTTGGAAGGCGATGATGTCGTAGTTCCCGTTAACGAAGACGTCCTTGATGGCGTCGAGGTCGTTCCGGAACTGGTCGCCCCAGGTGTTCATGGTGAGCACGCGCAGCGTGCTTTGGTCCTGCGCGATCGCAGGCGATGTCAGAAAAGCGACAGCAGCGACGCTACCGAGAAGCCCGGCGCGGCCGGCGCGCGTGAGCCGCCGTGCGGAGCGTGAAAAGGAGAATTTGTTCTGCATGGTATCCATCGGGATTGGAAAAATTGGACCGGGCTGGTGGGGCCCGTGCGATTCCATCGCGAGCGGAGGATTGCCATGTTGATATGTCGGTTAGGTGACAAAATGTAAAACTACAGACATTTCCTTTATCGCCTGTCTGTCGGCACTGATGATTGGCTGGAGGGCGCCATGTTCACATGCCAACACGGGGTGGCTCAGGGGAGAGCCGTCGGGCACCGCCGGGACCCTGAGGTATGATGCCACCGTCACCGGGAATACCCACGGTGCCCTCAAGGTTTTGCAGTGACAGCTGTGCCTGTCAGCGAGGCGCCAAACAGTTAGAGCACATGTTTACCGACATACAGGAGGAGCTGACCTCAGGGGTTCGCCATGCAGGAAAGCCCGGAGGCTGTGCCCTTTAAGTTGACGTCGGATCCTTGCGCCCTGTCCGGAAATCTGCCTGAACCCGCTCAAAAATTTCGTCTACCGAGCCCGCTTCAGCAGGCTTTTTCCGTCATGTCATGTGGTTCGCCGGAACTTCGCCCGATTTTAGCGGGGAACTTGAGCGCGCCTTGAAATGACGCAAAACAAGATATTGCTTTTCGGGCTCTCGAGACAACTCCATCCCGGCTTCCACGTTTGACAACCAACAGGCAACTTATCAGGACGTTGCTGGTTCAAGATCAGCATCTTTCAGTCCTCGACCGGTCCGCCCGAGCGTAGCCCAAGTTGCGTCGCGTGCCACGCGGCTTCGGCGCGCGAACTGATGCCAAGCTTGCGGTAAACGACCTTGATATAGCCTGCCACGGTGGACTCAGCGATGCTCATCACATGCGCCACTTCGGCGTTGCGCAGCCCGCTGGCGATCAGAGAGAGGACCTCGGTTTCTCGCGCAGTCAGGCGGTCTTCGATGGTGGTGACAGGGCCGGTCAGACGAAAATGTTGCATGATACGCCGGGCTATCGCTGGCGAAATTGCGGGGATACCGTGCCCCAGTTGCTGCAGCTGCTGCACAAGCATCGAGGTTTTGCTTTCCTTCAGCAGATACCCGTCGGCTCCGGCTGCCAGCGCCGAGACGATGCTTGCATCGTCGCCCATGACCGTGGTCACGACCTTGATTGCAGCAGGGTTGCTCCGTCGTAAAATGCGCAAGACCTCAAGGCCGGATCCGTCGGGCAGGCCCAGGTCGATCAGGGCGAGGTCGATCGGTTGCAGGGCGAGCGTTCTGGCGACCGCGACGCGTGACGCCGTCACAACCTCGGCCTGCGGATAGATTTCAAGGACGATCGTTTCCAGCCAATTTCGGGCTTCTGCAATGTCCTCAAGGATCAGGATACGCTTCAACGCTCAGCACTCGCTTCTGTTGGAACCAAGGGCAGTCGTGCTGACAGGACCGATCCGGTGGTCGTGCGTTCCAGATCAAAGGTGCCAGATACCTGCGACACCCGTTCGGCGAGGTTTTTCAACCCGCTGCCGGGGCGAGCAGCCTCAGTGCTGAAACCGGATCCGTCGTCGATGATCATCACGCTCAGGTCTGGCGCATCATATGTGATACGGAACATGACCTGAGTTGCGCCGGAATGGCGTATCACGTTGTTCGTGCCCTCCAACATCAAAGCGCGCAGGGTTTGAACCAGGGCTGTATTCAGCTCGACATGCGGGAAAGGCCCAGCCTGCCACTCAGCCGCAATGCCGGCGTCTTCAAGATGTCTGGACACTTGCGCACGAAGATCCGCAACGATGTGGCCGAGCGGGTGGGCATCCTGATTCGGGTTGGAGACGATCTCGCGCAGGTCGAAAAGTGTTTGCCGGATCAGATCGTTCTTTCTTTCCTGACTGTCGGAACGCAAGGCACCGATCAGCAATACGCCAATGTTGTCGTGCATGTCGCGATTGATGCGCCTCCGTTCAGAGGCGATGGCATCCAGGTATGTCTGGTTCTGCCGCAGGCTCGTGTCCATGAATGCACTCAATGTCCGGGCCCGCTGAAGGTCCCGCGACGAGAACAGCCGCGTGCCTTTTCTGGCCCATGACAGCCGCAGTGGCGGCAGCCCGAAGACCGGAGCCAGCGCAAGCGCCGCCCCATCCTGTTCGAGGCGGCAGTCGCCCGGGGCCTCAGACGTCACTGTGTCGATCGAGAGCGGATCAAAGACGTCCTGCCAGAAGTTCAGGCGTTCTTCCTGCTTCTTCTGGGGGTCCATGGCGTGAGAAATCTCTGTGATACGCCGGTAAATCACTTCTGGCGGCATCGTCCGGTCGCGGCTTAACCACGCGCCGGCACGTTCTCGCAGGGGCAGATACACCGCCCCTATGATCGCAAGAGACATGCCCAAGGCAGGGGCGCGATCCACGGAAAGACCAAAGATCAGTGCCGCGTCCAGCAACAGCAGCAGAACAACGCCAACCCCGTAGAACAACATCCGAAAGGACCAGATCGGAAGGTCGAACAGTCGATAGCGCGCGACGCCAAGTGCAATGCCCACATATATGATCAGAAAAAACAGGAACGCCGTGCTTTGCGCCAGCCAGACGCTCTGGCCCAACATCGTCGGCAGAATTGCCGTTACGACAAATCCGCCTGCTCCGACAGAGACGGCCACGCCCAGCCATCCCAACATGGCACGGGCGGTCGGAGTGTGACGGTTGACGAAAACCTGCACCGCAATCGCGATGAGCAGCGCAAGCATGGTCGCGGCGACCGCATCCTGTAGCAGACCGACATGGCGCGGCCAATCGTACACCTGAATGAAGATTATCATACTGCCGATCGCGAGGGTGGGCAGAAGGACAAGCAGGCGGGGCACGATCCGCCTGGGATAGATCAGGAACAGGGTCAGCATGCCAATCCCGAACACCAGCGTCCCCACGCCGTTGATGTGGCTGGCGATCTTGAAGGTCGCATAATCCAGCGCGATTTCGCGGGTGCTGTAGACACTGGCAGTCCAAGCCGCGAGCGCAAGCCCGACCCCGGTCAACAAAACCATCCACGCAGCAAGATCGCGGATGCGCAGGCTTACAAGCCAGAACCCGATCACCAAGCCGACGACCCCCACGCCGAGCTGCGTCCAGAACTTCAGCGGCAAGCTGCTGAGGGGGCGGGCCTGCTGGACCTCGACCACGACAGGAATCGTAGTGTCTGCAGCGCCCGGCGCGCGGAAGGCAAGTGTCACCTCCCCGGTCAGGAGCGCCCGAAATATCGCGCCCTGATTGGTGTAGAATCTGCGGAGGCCCTCGAAGGTAGCGATCATGTCAGGCTCTTCGATCAGCGTGTCAGACGTCACGGTGATCGGATTTTGACCCTCGGCCTGAACGCTCGCCAAGGCGAAGCCGATGAAGTCTTCGGGAACGGGGCCGCTGGCGTGAAGAGTAACGGCGCCGCGGCTGTTGTCTGTGGCCAGCGAGAGACCAATCCACGGCTGGGACATCGCGACATACGCAACAAATGCTGCGAGCACGAAGCTGACCAATGTGCAGGCCAGAAAAAGCAGCCCTGGGGTGTGAAAAAACTTCAACTCGTCTGACCTGAATCAAATGGCACATCCACGTTAACGCAAATGAAACATTTTTTTTGCCGTCGATAGCAACTGTTTTCGAGCGCCCCCCTGAACAGGGGAGTGCCAAAGGCAAGCAGTTGGCGGCAAGCAAGTACCAGCGCCCGCAACGAGAGGCGCCGGATTCGCGGCGCCAGAGAGGGGCGCTTCAGGCAACACTGTGGGGAGACAGGTAGCATGAACCATTTGAAAGTGATGACTATAGCGGCGGCAGGTGTGGCGTTGATGACGCTTGGCGCGTGTGACGGAAGCAGTGGATCGCCCGGCCGGCTGGGAACCGCGGTTGGCGGGGGGACGACATCGGGCGGAGGCGGCACATCGAGTGGCGGCGGCGGCACGACATCGGGCGGAGGTGGCACATCGACCGGTGGCGGCGGCACGACATCGGGCGGCACGCCGACCGGGACCGGCAGCCTCGCCGCTTTCGATGCCAAAGCTCTGAACTACAACCTGCTCGTTCCTACAGCGACCGGACTCACTGGCACCGCCGATTACGCCGGCGAAATCTCCATGCTGACCCAGGCGAATGCGGGCAACACAGCCGAAGCCGTCGTCGGTGACCTGAACATGACCGTGAATTTCGATGCCGGTGCAACCAACCCGGTCACCGCGACGGCCGGCAACTTTGCCGGTGAGGTGAACGGCACCGCGACCTCCATCGGAGGCACACTGAGCACCGCCAGCGCGATTGCAGGCGATGTAAATTTGGTGACTGCAACGTCGACCGGCGTGGGGACTCTGACCAGTGCCACGGCGACCCTGCGCGGTACCTTGAGTGATCCGACCGGGTCCTTGTCGGGGGATGCGCGCATGATCCTCAGCGGCAATTTGAAAGAGGCCGGCGGCGCCAAGATGGGCGGCGGCCATCAGACCACGATCACACCCTCCGGTGGAGGTTCGACGATCGCCACCGGCGGCAGCCTTTGGGCTGACAAGTAGTGGGCATCATGCGGCGTCTGATTGCCATTCTGCTTCTGGGGCTGGGTGCGATTTGCACTCAGCCCGACGGGGCAAATGCCGCGCCGGATACCTGGACTACCGCGCTGGAGCTTATGGAAGCCGGGCAGACGCGCGCTGCTCTGCCTTTGCTGGAGCAGCTTGTTTCAGCGCACCCCGACAACAAACATTATCGTTTTGAGCTGGCGCTCGCTTTATACAGGCTTGAGCGCCCATTCCGGGCCAAATGGCAGCTCGAACAAGTGCGCGGCGCAAGCCTGTCTCCTTCCGAAGCGCAATTGGTGACCCAATTCCTGGCAGCCATAGAAGCGCAAAGCGCCTGGTCAGGGGCGCTGAGCTTTGAGATGAAATCGGAATCCAACGCCAATGGACAAACCCGTGATCGAACGGTCGCCGCAAACGGGATGCAATTCGTTCTGCGCCCCGATTCGCGGGCAAAGCCCGGCGCCAGCCTGATCACAAATGCCGAAATCGGTTACACGCAGGCGCTCTCGGAAAAGTGGAGCGGCCTCGTCTCGCTGTCCGCATACGTGAAACACAATGAAGAAAGAAGTCTGCGGGACACGCAGCTGACCGGCCGGGCCGGTTTTCAGTACAGACCCAACCAACGCACCGCTTTTGCATTCGGTTTGCTACATGGCAACCGTTGGGTGGCGGACGACGCCTATTCCAGCTCGACTGGTGTCTGGGCCGAGTACAGCCAATTGATCGGCAGTCGAAGTAGATTGAATGCTGGCGTCGAGGTCAGCAAGATCGAAGCCTTTACCATGCAACCCGACAGCCATCGTACGCTGTTGTACGGTGGCTACACGCTGGCACTGAACGGCAACGCGCGTCTCGACCTTGCAGGGTACCTCGAAGACACAGGCGGCGGTCTGCCCACGCTCACCGGTCAACGCGCGGGTATTGCCGCCACGGCCCTCTATGCCTGGAAAGGTGGGTTGATGACCTCGGCCGAAGTTTCCCACCACCTGGACCGTCGCCGGGGAAAAGAACCTTTCTTCGACGTCGCCCGTGAAGACCGCAAAACCGCGATTGCGCTTTCTGTCTACCATCGCGATTTTCGGATCGGCAGTTTTGCCCCAAAAGTGATCCTCGGCGCAGAAAAGAACCAGTCGAACATACCGCTCGCGCGCCATGACAATCAGTACCTGTCCATAGGTTTGACAAGGAATTTCTGAGAAGCTGGACCAAAGCTGTCGTCATTCACCTCGTTTCCCCTGAGCTCTGGGTACGCTGATCTCGGTCGCGATGCGTGGCTTTTGGCTCTGAATACAGACACTTGCTGTTGCCTCAGCCATCTCACTCAGAAGTGTGGAGCCTGCAGCGGCCGTCAGCAGGGGACATTGTTCCTTTGTTCCTGACTGCGCTGCTTGCATAAGCCGAGCGCGATGGTGGCGTTCACCCGGTCTGCACAAGACCTCTCAACGTTGAGCAATCTCAGCGCATAAAATAGCACTCCAGTCATCGTCCGTTTCACCGAACGGTAGAAGCTGCAAACTTGGATGCGCGTGCTGCCTGATGCCGGACATTTCGCTCTGAAATACAGGGCGGTGGTCAGGCAGGTCGGGGATGCCAAGAGCATTGTCGGCCCTTAGACGGCCACGCTTGCCTGTCAACGCGGCATCCCGGGTCATCTCGGGATAGAGCGCCTGTTTTCAGCGAGCCCCGGCACTCAAGTGCTTCATTCGGAACGAATGTTGGCTGACGCGCGTTGTTGTATCAGGCGCATTGGGCGCTGATCCGAGAACCAGATAAGGGGTGAGACGCATGTCACGAACAGACGCCGCGCAGTCAGCAACCATCACGCGCAGGGGTCTGCTCTCCGCCGCCTCGGCACTGCCCGTCATGGCTCTTTCGCAATGGCCGGCCAAAGCCTTCGCGGCAGAGTTCGACGTCGACGCATTTCTGCGCCTCTCTGAAGAACTGACCGCTCGCAATCAGCTGTCCGAAAGCATCGGGACAGACTTTTTCAAAGCCTTCACCGCCACGAACCGCGCGGAGGATCTGGCCAAATTGGCGGACGGCGCGGAGGATCGCGACCTCGCCAATTCCGTTGTGGCCAGTTGGTATTCGGGAATTTCCCCTGATCCTGACGATCTAAAGGTGGTGAGCTATACCGACGCCTTGATGTGGGACGCGATGGATTTCACCAAACCGCAGGCCGTCTGCGGCGGCGAAATGGGCTACTGGGGAAACGCGCCAGACGCGTGATGCGCAACCTTCGCCCAACCCAATACACTCACATTCAAGGCTTCTCATAATGGCTAACGATATCACGGCAGACGTTCTGATCATCGGCACCGGCATCGCCGGCGCTTTGGCTGGCGCAAAATTGGCTCAGAAGGGCCTCAAAGTCGCATTTCTGGAAAGCGGAAAGCGCATCGACCGCTACGACGCGGTCGAGAAATTCTGGAACGCCAAGATCAAGGTCCCTGAATCCGCCTACCCGAATGACCCGACGGCAGAGCATCCTCTCACCCACAAGCCGAATGACTTCTACAATCAGACCGGTCCGGAGACGTTCAAATCCACATATATCAAGGTGGTTGGCGGTACGACTTGGCACTGGCTGGGGACGACCTTGCGCAACGTGCCCGCCGACTTTGAGTTGAATTCTCTCTACGGTCAGGCGGTCGACTGGCCTATCAAGTATGACGCACTGGAGCCGTTCTATCTGGCGGCCGAACAGGAAATCGGCGTCGCCGGCGACAGCAGCGAAGATCTTGGCTCGCCGCGTTCCGGAGATTATCCGATGGAACAAATTCCGGTCACATATCTCGACAAGCATGTCGGCGCTGCGCTCGACGGCACGAGGTTCAAGATGCGCTCCACGCCGCAGGGAAGAAACTCGGCATTTCACGCGAACCGCCCGGCCTGCTGCGGCAACGCCTCGTGCATTCCCGTGTGTCCCATCCAGGCCAAATACGATGCGACCGTCCACGTGCGCCTTGCCGAGGATGCCGGGGCAACTGTGCATGACGAAACCACCGCGACGCGGCTGAACCTCGAGACTGATGGCAGGATCGCATCGGTCGAATTTCGCCGCTCCGATGGCAGCACGGGCACGGCCTCGGGCACTGTCGTCGTTCTGGCCGCCCATGGCATCGAGACGCCGCGCCTTTTGCTGAACTCCGCTCAGGAGGGGGCTGCAAACGGCGTCGCAAACAGTTCCGATCAGGTGGGGCGCAACCTTATGGACCATCCCTCGAAGCTCAGCTGGGCGACGACGGCCGAGCCGGTCTTTCCCTTTCGCGGACCGCTCTCGACCTCCGGCGTCGAGAACTTGCGCGATGGCGATTTCCGAAAGGAGCGGGCGGCGTTCCGTATCGAAATCGCAAACGACGGTCACAGCTGGCCCACCGGCGCGCCCGAGTCTACGGCGGCAGACCTTGCCAATTCCGGCCTGCGTGGAGCCGAGCTTGACGCCGCCATACGGGAGGCGACCTCGCGGCAGATACGCATCAGCTCGCTGGTCGAGCAGTCGCCCGATGCCGAAAACCGCGTGACGCTCGATGAAGACAGACGAGACGCGAACGGCGTGCCGATGCCGCGCATACATTACGACTATTCAGATTACACCTTGGCCGGCCTTGCCGCAGCTCAAGAGGCACATGACGAAATCTTCGAGGCCATGAATGCGTCGGACATCCACCATTCTCCTGCTGTTGAAGGCGCGGGTCACATCATCGGCACGGTGCGGATGGGGTTGGACGCCCAGACTGCGGTGGTGGATGCCGATCTGCGCAGCTTCGATCACAAAAATCTCTTCATGCTGGGATCGGGCACGTTTCCCACGTCCGCGACGGCGAACCCGACCCTGACGATTGCCGCACTGTCGCTGCGCGCGGTCGATGCAATCGCAACGAGCGTCAAGGATCTTTGACGCTCGCCATTCTGGCAGAGCGAAGCTGAAAACGGCACTGAGCGCAGCGCCGTTTTTAGTTCGTGCCTGTCTTTCCAGTGTCGCCTTGCTTTCGGCATCAGTGACACAAAATGCACATGCGCGAAGTGAGACACCCAAACCGGCGAGATGTTTGGTTATTTATTGTTGATTGCCCCTGAGAGCTGATCCGGTAGCCCCATAAATTGTCACTGAGACCTGACCCATGTGAACACACTTCCCTGACGGTTTTGGTTGGGGGGATTTGGAGTGATCGACATAGGATTCTCGAGTGTCATTCGACGCTGGGCATTGCGTGACAAAATGCCAATCAGGAGATTGCCCGGCGGACGGGTTTGTCTCGGAACGCGATCACGAAGTATCTGCGTGAAGGCGCGGTGGAACCGAAGGTCAAGACGCCCAGACTGACAGATCCCCCCGAGGTCGATCCGCCGGACGCTCTGGCATTGCAAACAACGCCAGAGGCCAACGTCGATCGCTGACGGGTTGCGACAGACTGAGGAGAAGCACCATGCGTCATGACCCTGCACGCGCCTCTATCGTCATCATGGTTCACGCAGTCTCAAGCTCTATGGCATGGCACATGCGATTGAAAACTTGGTCGCCCAAGGCGCGCCAGCGTTCGAAGCTGCCACGCCAATGCTTTCACAGCCGCTCAAGGCAGAGATTGCCGAACGCGAGGTACGGTCTATCGCCGATCACACGAAGGTCGCCGTTCGGCGGGAAAACAGTCCCCCGGACTGTTTTTTCTCCGCCTTACCCCAGCATACAAGGACCTGACGCGCTTCGACTTTGCATCGAGCGGGATCAACGAAGCGACAGTGCGGCAGCGACACCGATGCCAGTTCATCCATTGCCCGGCAGTCGTTTGCAGTGCAAACGATGAGAGGGGAAGCTGCCGAGAATGTCGTTTTGATCGGCGGCCCGTCGTCCATTGGGCTCGACCCAATGGCGCCTCGATAGACGACCGGGCAAGAGCCACACAGCCACGGCAATCGGCGTCCAAGCCATCGAACATCACCGGCGTAAGGTGCGCTTCTTCTCGACCGTGGAATTGGTCGACGCGCTGGAGCAGGAGACGGCGCTTGGAAAGGCAGGGACACTGGCTGAGATGCTGACGAAAGTCGACTTGGTCATCCTGCCCTCTCGGCAGATTTTGCGAGCAAAATCGCCTGCCGGGTAATAGACGAACTCGGCTAGCTGCTGTTCAGTTCATCTGGCGAGGCGCTGCTCTTCCATCTGCTCAGCAAGCTCTACGAGCGCACCAGCGTCATCATCCCCACAAACCTCAGCTTCTCAGAATGGGCGCAGGTCTTCGGCGACGCAAAGCAAAGATGACCACCGCACTCCTCGATCGGCTCACACACCGCTGTCACATCCTCGAAACCGGAAACGACAGCTTCCGCGTCAAGGCCAGTTCCGAGGCAGCAAAGAAAACTGCAAGGGAGACCAAAGCATCGACTGCGTCATAAACCACGACGCGTAAGTGAGGGTGGGTCAAATCTCGGTGAAAATACCGGGGCAGTTCTCTGTGACAATCAAGAGCGCTGAGCCACCACCTGATGGATCCAGAGGCGCTTGCGGTCTTTTGCGAGACCCATGCCTAAGAACGCAATCGGCTGCGCCGAGAGGCGGAGGGCGCGAGAGAAACGCTGGAACGCAGCTTGGCCCAGACCAAACGTGATCACCGAAAGCTGGTGGAGGCCATTATCGCAGGTGTTCCGGCGGAGCAGGTCAAAGACCGGATAATCGAGCTGGACCAGCAAAGACAAAGGCTGGAGAGGAGGCTTTCCGCCTCCCCTGCCCCGGCTTCGATCCTGACCCACCCGTCGATGGCTGTGACTTACCGCGAGCATGTGGCGGCGTTGATCTCGGGTCTGGGCAACAGGTCAGGGATGGTCCCTGCCGCAGACGCACCCGATGGGCACCGGATCGAGCTCAGTGGAGATCTGGCGGGCATTCTGGCGTTGGGGGACGCGGAAACGACCAAGCCCCCGCGGGAGGCGAGGGCTTGGTCGTATTTGTTGGTTGCGGGAGTAGGATTTGAACCTACGACCTTCAGGTTATGAGCCTGACGAGCTACCGGGCTGCTCCATCCCGCGCCAATGGTCGGACAAGGTATAGAGAGATATCTGAGTTTACTA
>NZ_JAGEMH010000035.1:0-15930 GCF_040148795.1 Sagittula sp. NFXS13 | reverse complement strand
ATCCAGATCCGGATGGCAGTCCTGAACCGTTTCACGGCCCTCGGCATCCCGCTCACCGTAGCCATGGGATAAGTGTGTCCGGGGAAAGGGGAAATGCGGTCGTCAGCTGATTTGCGCAACAGCGCCGCTTTGCAGCACCTCTTTGATCCGGACCGCGCGAGCCGCTGAGCGCGTGAAGATTGCATCCAGTCACTGAAAGGACGCCCGCGGGCTCGGGAATTCAGTCGCCGCCTGCAAGCAGGTCGTTGAGCGACGCGAGCAGCGTTTCGGGCAAAGCGACGGTCTCCTGCGCTGGCGTCAGCGCACTATGCAACTCATGTGGCGCTTGGCTGCGACTTCCCCCAAAGTCGCGCTTGCACCGCTTCTTGACGGTTCGCGCGGTCACGCCCAAGCCTTCTGCAATATCCTTCTTTGCATCACCGATGGCCTGAAGGGGCATACGTGCTTTGGTCTTTGTATGGCCCTGACGGTCTATGGATCCAAATTGTCACGCGGGATTCATCACGTGGCTTTCAGGCCCGCTGTCGGCAAAATGCCTTCAGGTGCCGCGACTCCCTCTGCGTTTCAGGGCATTCAAAGCCGACATTCGCCGTCAAATTCCATCACGCGCAAGGCGCCTCTTTTTCGGATAGGTAATTGCTCTGCCGGTTTGAGGGACGCGCAACAGGAGCCTTGTGTCACGGTCTTATCTCGCTAGTGTTCAAATATGCGGCGCAGTCGTCCCAGACTGCCTGCAAAATGAACAAAGCGTGCCGCGCTGGGTCATGTGTCTCGGGCTTCATCTGTCGCAGCCCCAGCGCGCTGACAGAAATGGGCGCGTATAAATCACGGGGAGAAACACCATGCTGCATCGTAGTCTGATCGGCCTCATGGGCATAGCGCTGGCCGCACCTGCCTTTGCTGAAACCGACATGCCTTTTGCGCTGGACTGGAAGTTCGAAGGGCCGGCCGCGCCTTATTTCACGGCAATCGACAAGGGCTTTTTCGCGGACAAGGATCTGACGGTCGAGATCACCGCAGGGCAGGGGTCGCTCGACGCAATTCCCAAGGTCGCCACGGGCGCGTTCCCGGTGGGCTTTGCGGACATCAATTCGCTGATCAAGTTCCTCGACCAGAACCCCGATGCCCCGGTGATCGCCGTCATGATGGTCTACGACAAGCCGCCCTTCGCCATTGTGGGCCGCAAGTCGCTTGGTGTCGAAATGCCCAAGGACCTCGAAGGCAAAGTGCTGGGCGCACCGCCGCCCGATGGCGCATGGGCGCAATTCCCGATCTTTGCCGCTGAGAATGACCTCGATATGGACGCCATCACGGTTGAGCCGGTGGGCTTTCCGACGCGCGAGCCGATGCTGGCCGAGGGCAAAGTCGCCTCGATCACCGGGTTCTCCTTCTCGTCGTTCCTGAACCTCGTGCGCCTTGGTGTGCCGGAGGACGATATTTCCACCATCTTGATGGCGGATCATGGTGTTGACCTTTACGGCAACGCGATCATCGTGAACACGAACTTCGCCGACGAAAACCCCGAGGCTGTGACGGGCTTCCTGGAGGCCATCGCAATGGGGTGGAAAGACGCCATTGCCGATCCCGAAGCGGCCACCGCCAGCCTGGTCGAGCGCAACCCCGCCGCCGACGCGGAGCTGGAGCAGCGCCGCCTGCAACTGGCGATCGACGCAAATGTGGTCACGGATTGGACGCAGGCCAACGGTATGGGTGATATCGACGACGATCGTTTCGCCAATGCGCTGGAGCAGATCAAGCTGACATACGAGTTCCAGAACGAACCGGACGCCAGCGCGTACTTCACGGATGCCTATCTGCCAGAAGGTGGATTTTCGCTGGATTAAGGTTCGGTGAGGTAGACCCATAATATGGCCGGGCGCATCTGCGCGCCCGGTCCCGCTAAGAGGCAGGCATGAACAAACTCATCGAAATCAAGAACGTGCGCCACACCTACCAAACCCAAAACGGGCCGCTGCCGGTGCTGGACGGGCTGAATGTTTCTGTTCCCGAAGGCGGGTTCGCCGCCGTGGTCGGCCCCTCTGGCTGTGGGAAATCCACGCTGACGCGCCTGATCGCGGGGCTGATGAAGCCCGACGAAGGCGAGGTCTGGTTGCACGGGGAACGGGTGAAGGGGCCGCGCTCCACCGTAGGGATGGCCTTTCAGAACCCGGTCCTGCTGGAATGGCGGACGATCTTGCAGAACGTTGTTCTGCCGTTGGAAATCGTGCCGACCAAGCTGAACCGCAAACAACAGGAAGACCGCGCCCGCTATCTGCTATCGCTCGTTGGCCTCGAAGGGTTCGAGGACAAACGCCCCTCGGAGCTTTCCGGCGGGATGCGCCAGCGCGCCTCGCTGTGCCGGGCGCTTGTGCATTCGCCCGACGTGCTGATCCTCGATGAACCCTTCGGCGCGCTGGATGCCTTCACGCGGGAGGACCTCTGGCAGACGATGCACCAGGTGAAGGAAAAGGAGCCGT
Source organism: Sagittula sp. NFXS13 (assembly GCF_040148795.1). Classification (NCBI taxonomy): domain Bacteria; kingdom Pseudomonadati; phylum Pseudomonadota; class Alphaproteobacteria; order Rhodobacterales; family Roseobacteraceae; genus Sagittula; species Sagittula sp. NFXS13. The sequence continues at coordinate 13,453 of NZ_JAGEMH010000035.1, read as the reverse complement.
TTACCGGCGTGCTGATCACACATGACCTGCGCGAGTCGATCTTTCTTGCCGATCAGGTGATCGTGCTGTCGGGTCGCCCTGCCCGCACCCAGTTCCTGCTCGATGTGCCCAACACCGGGCGTCGCACGCTGGACGACCTTTACACGGTTCAGGCGACCGAAATGCTGCACACCCTGCGGCATCAAATCGAAATTGCGCAGGGCCGCGCCGCCGCCTGACAGGCGTCCTGCTTCTCTGCTTTTCCAAGTACTCACTCCCTACCGCACCAGATGCGACCGACATGACGAGACCCCGACCATGCGCCTGAGATCCTTCCTGACCCCCCTGATTGCCGTGGTCGTTTTCCTTGTCCTGTGGGAGGCGCTCGTCTGGGTCATGGGCTGGCCAGATTACAAGATGGCCTCTCCCTCGGACCTCGGTCCGGCCTACACCCGCTACTGGGAGCTGTTCCTCGTGATGGGCTGGCAGACGCTGTGGCGCACCGTTGTGGGGCTGCTGTTGGCCATCGTCGTGGGGGTTATGTTTGGCATGGTCATGGGCTTTTCGCGCACGATGCGGGACGCGCTCTATCCGCTTTTGGTGGGGTTCAACGCGGTGCCCAAGGCGACAGTGGTCCCCATCGTGGCGCTGATGTTCGTGGGCATGCATGACTTCAACACGGTGCTGATCGCTTTCATGATCTCCTTCTTTCCCATTGCCGTGTCGATCTCCATCGGGTTGTCGACGCTGGAGCCGGAGTATCGTGACATCCTGCGGTCTCTCGGCGCGTCACAAACCACGATCTTCTGGAAAATAGCCCTGCCGAAAACCTTGCCGGAGTTCTTCGGAGCGTTGAAGGTGGCCGTCACGCTGGCCTTCATCGGCACCAACCTGATGGAGATCGTCTCCCCCCACGGGCGGGGCCTTGGCGCGCTGTTCGACAGTGGCAAGACCAACTCCGACTATCCGCTGATGTTCGCGGTTCTCATTGCCTTGGCCTTCCTCGGGATCGTTCTTTACTACGTCGTCGTGGCGCTGGAGAAGATCTTTGCCGGCTGGGCAGAGCGTCAGCCCGGGTAAAGGCCCCTTGCTTCCTTGCTTTCCAAACACTTCGGGGGCAGCGCCCCCACTGCACAAAGCAATTTTGGCGAAGCCGCATTTTTTCGCGGGCGCAGCCCGCGCCGGTCGTCCTGCCGCAGGCAGGGCCAAACCCTTCTGTCCGACCTTGGATGCGTTGACACGACTCGACAATATTGTTTACGTGTGAACAAAAGGGCGCCGCAACAGGCCCTGTGGGAGGACATCATGGACATGACAGAAACGCTCGTCACCTACGAGCTGCAAGGCGACGTTGCGCTGATCGGGCTGAACCGCCCTGAAAAGCGCAATGCGATTTCGGACCGTTTCGTCGAAGCGATCCATGACGCCGTGCAGCGCGCCCAGTCGGAGGCCCGTGCCGCGGTGATCTTTGGCCATGGCAAGCACTTCTGCGCTGGTCTCGATCTCGCCGAACATTCCGAAAAGCCGCTGTTCGAGGCGGTCAAAGGTTCGCGCCGGTGGCATGCGGTTTTTGACGGCATCGAACGTGGCCTGATCCCCTTTGTGGCGGCGATCTCTGGCGCGGCCGTGGGGGGCGGGTTTGAACTGGCGGCCTCGGTGCAGGTCCGTGTCGCAGAGGAAACCGCGTTTTTTGCTCTGCCAGAAGGGCAGCGCGGCATTTTCGTCGGCGGCGGCGGCTCGGTGCGGATTTCCCGCCTGATCGGCCCGGCGCGAATGAGTGACATGATGTTGACCGGGCGCGTGCTGAAGGCTTCGGAAGCTGAGGCCTGGGGTGGCGTGTCCTATGTGGTGCCGGACGGCGGCGCGCTGGACAAGGCGGTCGCGCTGGCGCAGCAAATGGCGACCAATGCGGAATTCACCAACTACTCGGTCATCAATGCACTGCCGCGTATCGCGGATATGTCGTCCGAGGACGGGTTGTTCACCGAAGCCATGGTGGCCTCGCTGGCGACCATGACCGACGACGCCAAGGATCGCCTGCGGGCCTTTCTCGACAAGCGCGCGGCCAAGGTGCAGGACCCCAATGCCTGAGGAGAAGGGCGCTCTGGGTTACGGGGTCCTGAGCGACAGCTTTGGCTTTTTGCTGCGGCTGGCGCAGTTGCGCAGCTTTGCCGAATTCTACGCTGACATGGGGCCGGAGGATATCCGACCCGGAGAAATGACCATGCTGTTTGTGCTGGCGGAAAATCCGGGCGTGCGCCAAGGGGTTCTGGCCAAGGCCTTGCAGATCAAGCGCGCCCATATGACCAAGATGGTGCACGGGATGGAGGCCGAGGGCCTGTTGGAACGCACCGTGCCCCAGGACGACAAACGCTCGGTGGAGCTGTGGTTGACCGACATGGGGCGCGCGCGGATCGATACGGTGCGCCCGGTTTTTGTTCGGCACGAGGCACGCGATGTGCCGGGATTGGAAAGCGCCGAGGTGGCGGAGCTGAAGCGGCTCTTGCGGCGTTATGTCGGGATCGACCCCGAGGAAAAATAGGCGATCACGGGGCTCGTCCTGATCGCTGGCGGCGGCATTGGTTGCCCGATGATGGCGCTAATTCTGCACCAGATCGGCGGGCCCGGCCTCGTTTTGAAGAGGCGAAGGTCGAAGCCACTAGGCGTTGGTATCAACCTTCAACCCAACGCGACGTCGGGCTTTTCCAGGGAGACGTTGAACACCGCGCGCCGCGCGTGATTCCCCAAGGGGCGCGACTGCGTGAGCCGTCAGCGTCTGAACGGGTGAAACCGGGTGTGATTGGCGCTCCGGTCTGAAAACCGCATCTTGAACGCTCCTTTTTCCAGCTTTCGCGCCATGTGACTTCGCGTCATGCGGGAACGAATATTTGCCAGCAGGTCAAATTTGTATCTAGCCTGTTACAGATCGTCGCTACCGCGAGGGGCGACAGGTGGGGGTGGTTTCATCATGGGTGCATCGGGTGATCCGATCGCGGCCAAGGGTTGCCGTCATGGCCCTCCGCCGTTTGTAGCGCCAAAAGCTGATGGATTTTGAACATGCCGCTGAAAACGATGAAGACCGCCAACGCTCACTCCAAGGGATTTTTCTCCGATATTTCTGACTGGGGGCAAAGCTTGCTGCTTTTCCGGAAGACAGATTGGAATGATTTTTTCAGCCAGATCAAACTTGGGCTGGCGCAGATCTTCAGCGGCAAACACCATGGTCAAACGACGGTGACCGAGACGTTTGATGCGGATGGCAACCTGATCCGGGTGGAGGAGGTGGACAAGCGTGGGTTGACCACGACAACCACATTTGATGCGGAGACAGGGGCAAAAACCAGCGTCACCGAGACCAAGCGCGACGGGCGCATCATCGAAACGCTCTATGATGCGGAGACCGGGGTCAGAACCTCTGTCACTGTGACGGATGGGGCCGACAACCGGTCATGGGAGACCAAAGAGAAGATTTACGATGATGACGGGCGGCTGGCCCAGTTTACCTATACCTTCGACAATGGCCGCGTGGTGGAGCAGCGTCTGCGCAACATCGATCCGGATGCGGCAGATGACGCGACCAGCACGGCATCCGGTGCAGCGGTTGCCGTGGATGTTCTGGCCAATGATATCGACCGCAACGGCGATGTTCTGGCGGTGGACAGCTTTACCCAAGGGGCGCTGGGCACAGTGACGCTGGACGACAACGGCACGGCGGATACCAGCGACGACCAGTTGATCTACACCGCCAGTGCCGGTGTGGCGGGCACCGACAGCTTTACCTACACGGTCAGCGATGGCGACGGTGGCACCGACACGGCGAAGGTCACTGTGACCGTGACCAACGAGGCGCCGGAGCTGTCGGTCGAGGCGGCAGTCAGCGTCGAGGAAGGCACCACCGAGGTGGCCGCCATGATCGCGGGCACCGACGCCGAAGGCGACACGCTGACCTATTCCATTGCGGGCGGGGCAGATGCGGAACTGTTCACCATCGACGCAAATACCGGGGCGCTGTCATTTGTCGCGGCCCCGGATTTTGACACACCGGCGGATGCGGGTGAGGACAACACTTACGAGGTGGTGATTGGCCTGTCGGACGGGGTGAACCCGACCGTGACCCAGAGCGTGGCCGTGACCGTGACCGAGGCGCCGGTCGTTGGACCAGAACGCGAGACTGTCGCCTTCGATCTGGTGGGCTCTGCCAGCCAGGGGCTGACCAGCTACACCAATTTTGCGCCGACCTTCAGCTCGGCAGGCGATGGGTTCGGCGTGTATCAGGTGGGTGTGTCGGGCTCGATCCCGTTCAGCCTGCTGGACGACAGCGCGGGCGTCTTTGCGAGCGATTCCCTGGGGATCATCGACTCGGCTGCGAACCTGGACGCGTTCTTTGGCGCGACGGATACGGTGAACAGCGACACCACGGGGCCGGTGTCGGCGACCTGGGTGTTCGACATCTCCGGCTATGCCGATCTTGGGCTGAACATCGACTTCGGCGCGATGGGGGACTTTGAAAGCAGCGATACCTTTACCGTCAGCTATTCCATCGACGGTGGCGAGACGCAGGTGGCCTTTGATTTCACCGCCGACGAAGACGACAGCCAGACCTATACGCTGGCGGGCGGCGCGGTTGAGGTGCTGGACGATCCGCTGGTCGAGACGCTGACAGGCACGACCCTGTCGAACATGTTGCAGACCCTGTCCGCCAGCATCGAAGGCAGTGGCAGCGAACTTGCGCTGACCGTGACGGCCGATACCAACGGCGGGTCCGAAGCCTTTGCCATGCAGAACATCACCATCGACGGCGTGGCGCAGTCCGTCACAGGGGTCATCGCCTTTGATATGGTCGACGGGACGAGCCGGAACCTGACCGGCACGGCGACCACGGCGCCGACGTTCAGCAGTCCGGGCGACGGGTTCGGCATCTTTCAGGTAGGGGTGGGCAGCGTGCCCTTCAGCCTGCTGGATGACAGTGCGGGGGTCTTTGCCGCGGACACGCTGGGCATCGTGGACAGCGCGACGAACTTCGGCACGTTCTTCGGTGCGACCGATACGGTGAACAGCGACAACACTGATCCGGTGTCCTACACATGGAGCTTTGACGTGTCCGGCGCGACGGATCTGTCGCTGGCCATCGACGCAGGGGCGATGGGCGATTTTGAAAGCTCGGACGTTTTTTCCATCGCGTACAGCATCGACGGGGCAGAGGCCGTGACCCTGTTCGACTTCACCGCCGATGAGGCGGCGGCGCAAAGCTACACGCTGGCTGGCGGGACAGTGGTGTCGCTGGATGATCCCTTGATTGAGACGACGACGGGCGTGTCCCTGACAAACGTCTTCCAAACGCTGGAAGCGGACCTTGCGGGCACCGGCAGCACGCTGGAGGTGATTGTCACCGCGGACACCAACGGTGGCACCGAAGCGTTTGCGCTGCAAAACCTGCTCATCACGGGCACGACGGTGGGCGGTGGCACGCCGGTTGCCCCGACCTATGCCGTTGCCACCTCTGACACCCAAGGGTTCGAGGGCAGCAGCTTTGCCTTCACGGTGACGCGCTCTGGCGATACGTCGGTTGCGGGCAGCGTGGAGTACACCATTGGTGGCGATGTGGATGCCGACGACATCAGCGGCGCGCTGGCCGGGACGGTGGATTTTGCCGCGGGTCAGACCTCTGCTACGGTCACTGTGAACACGCTGGATGATGACCTCAGCGAGGCGCTCGAGACGCTGAGCCTGACCCTTTCCAATCCGGTGGAAGGCACCATCACGACCGCCAGCGCCAGCGTGTCGGTGCAGGACAACGATACGATCACGCTGATCTCTGCCGTGCAGGGGGCGGGGGACGTGTCCGGTTTCGTCGGGCAGGATGTGACGGTGTCGGCAATCGTCACCTACACTTTCCGGGATGGGTTCTTTGTCCAGGAAGAGGTCACGGACAGCGACGGCAACCCGATCACCTCCGAGGGGATCTTTGTGTTCACCAACAGCTTGCCCAGCGTGTCCTTGGGCGATCTGGTGCAGGTCACCGGCGGCGTCAGTGAGCGGTTCGACCGGACGCAGATCACGGCGACGGATATCGTGACCGTCAGCAGCGGCAATGCGATCCCGGACTATACGTCGATCTCGCTTGATCCGGCCTCGGCCCCGAATTTCGAAAGCCTCGAAGGCATGTTGGTGAGTGTCGACAGCGGGACGTCCGACCCGCTGACACTGATCACCAACTTCAACCTGGACCGCTTTGGCGAATTCTGGGTGTCTGCGGGCGGCCAGACGCAGCCGACGCAGCTTTTTGATGCGCAGACCGAGCTGGCCGAGGTGCAGGCGCTGATGGAGGCGAACGAGAACGCGCGCCTGTTGATCGACGACGGGTCGAGCACGTCCAACCCGACGGAGTTCCAGTACATTCCGAACACCACCGATGGCGACAACGGCAACGGTTATCTGGACGCGGGCGACACGTTCACGGCGGATGGCGCGACCTTCCGGATCGGGACCGAGTTCACCGCGCCGCTCACCGGCGTGATGGATTATGCGTTCTCTGAATATCGTTTGCAGCTTGATGAGATGGTGCAGATCGACGAGAGCACGAATTCTGGCGCGCGTCCGGTCGATGCGCCGGATGTCGGCGGCAACGTGCAGGTGGCGTCGTTCAACGTGTTGAACTTCTTCACCTCCTTGTCGGACGGGGAGGCCAACAACCCGGCGGGACAGGCGCGCGGTGCGGCAAGCGAAGCCGACCTGATGCGTCAGGCAGAGAAGCTGGCCAATGCGATCCTCGACAGCGGAGCCGAAGTGGTCGCCCTGCAGGAGTTGGAAAACAACGGCGCAGAGGCCCTGACCTACCTGCTCAGCGCATTGGAGGGCGAGGCCGTCGAACGCGGTGTCGCGGACCAATACGATTGGAGCGGCGTGGCGACGGACGCGGAGACGTTCTCCGGCCCGTATGGCGACGACGCCATCACCACGGGCGTGATCTACAACGCGGCGGCGGTGGCTTTGAACGACGCGGATTACCACGTCTTTGATGAGCCGTCGGGCGCCGTCACGGCAGAGCTTGCGGGGCTGTCGGCGGATCAGTTCAACCGCCCTGCCATCGGCGCGACCTTCACCCATCTCGACACGGGAGAGACCTTTACCGTGGTGTCCGTGCACTTCAAATCGAAGGGCGACAGCGGGCTGGCCTCGGCGGTATCGGCGGCAGACGCGGCTGTTGCCGCAGGCACAGCGTCGGCGGATCAGATCGCGCTGCTGTCCGATCCCAACGTCGATCAGGGCAATGGTCAGGGCTACTGGAACCAGGTGCGCACCGATGCCGCCGAAGAGCTGATGGCCTGGCTCGAAGGCACCAATGCGGACCCGGCGGACAACTTCCTTGGCACCGGTGTCGAGAACGGTGAATTCCTGATCCTCGGGGATTTCAACGCCTATGCCGAAGAAGATCCGACGCAGGTGTTCTCTGACGATGCGGATTACGTCGATCTGCTGGAATTCTATGTCGGCACGGAAAACGCCTACAGCTATGTGTTTGACGGGCAGGCGGGCGCGCTGGATCAGGCCATTGCCACGGATGATCTGGCGCTGTCGATCACCGGTGCGGCCGAGTGGCACATCAACGCCGCGGAGCCGGATCTGCTGAGCTACAGCAGTGCCTTCAACGACGAGCGCTTTTACAGCGACGATGTATTTGCCGCCTCCGACCACGATCCGGTGATCGTTGGTTTGCAGCTGGAGACGGCTGTCGCCTGAGACTGTCTGGCGTGAGCGCTATGGACCGGTCCCCGCGTGGGGCCGGTTTTCTTATGCTGTGCGGGCATTCCGTCAGCAAAGACGACACGATTGCAGCGTGGCAAGCAGCGGGACACTTTACTTTGCCTGCCTCGCGGATAAGCGTGGCGCCAACACACGACGAAAGGACGCATCATGCTGAAACGCAAGCTGGGGGCCGATGGGCCCGAAGTGTCGGCGCTGGGACTTGGCGGCATGTCATTTTCGAATTTCTACGGCCCGGTGAGCGAGGCGGAGGCACACGCGGTGCTGGACGCGGCGGTGGATGCCGGGGTGAACCATGTGGACACGTCGAACATCTATGGCATGGGCCGGTCAGAGGAGGTCATCGGATCATGGCTGGCCAAGCGCGGTGGCGACAACCCGTTCCGCATTGCGACCAAGGCCGGGATCACCACCGATGCCAACGGGCTGCGCGCCTACGACAACACGTTCGAGCATCTGGCGTCGGAACTGGATGGCAGCCTGGCACGGCTGGGGCTGGAGCAGGTGGATCTGTTCTATGTGCACCGGCGCGACCCGAGGCTGGAGATCGAGGAGGTGGTTGAAAGCCTCGTCGCCTTGCAACAGACCGGCAAAATCAAGGCCTTCGGGTTTTCGGAGATCGCGCCGACCTCGTTGAAACGCGCGGCTGCGGTGGCGCCTGTTGCGGCGGTGCAGTCGGAGTATTCGCTCCAGACGCGCCTGCCGGAACTGGGGCTGATCCAGATGTGTGAGGCGGTGGGCACCTCGCTCGTGGCGTTTTCGTCGGTGGGGCGGGGGCTGCTGACGGATCGCCCACCGCAACCGGGGCAGTTTGCCGAAGGGTCGTTCATGGCGACCAACCCGCGGTTTTCCGGCGGCAACCTGGAACGCAATCTGACAGTGACCGAAGGGCTGCGGGATCTGGCGCGGGATGTAGGGGTGCCCACTGCTGCGCTGGCGATTGCATGGGTGCTGGGCCAGTCCCCGGCGATCCTGACCATTCCGGGCACACGGTCGGTCGATCACTTTGGTGAGCTGGTCACAGGGGCAGAGTCGCTGTTGGACCCGGATCTGCTGATCGAGATCGAAAAGCGCCTGCCGGTGGGCTGGTGTCATGGCGACCGATACGCGGATGCACAGAACGTGGGACCGGAGCGCTACTGCTGAGCGCGGCGCGCCTGCGGGTTTCAGGTGATCCGCCGGGACTGCCCCCGGCGGTTCGGGAACGGGCGACCTCAGGTTGAGAGCGCCAAGTCGACCGTGGCCTCTGCCTGCGCCATGTCGGAGGGGGCAAGCGCGCGCCAAAGGGTGAGCGCCTGTGCCGCGCCGGAGTGATCCGCGATGCGCTGGGCCAGCAGGTCCGCCGTCGCGCACCAGCACGCCCGCAGCATGGCGTCGGCGGCGAGGGCCTGTTGTGAATGTGCGGCGGTCGCAAGCCGTTCGATGAGCGTCTGTATCCGGTCGAACAGGGGCGACGTGCCATACCGGAAAACAATGGCGTTCATCGTGTCCGGGGATTTCAGCAACCGGCGAAAGAGGATGTCCTGCGCCTGCATCCCTGTGGTGCCTTCGTAGATCGTCATTATGCGCGCATCGCGAAAGTGGCGCTCTGCGGGCCATTCGCGGGTGTATCCCGCGCCGCCCAGCACCTGAATGGCGGCATCTGCATTGGCCTGCCCCAATTCGCCGCCGAAGGTCTTGGCCATGGGCAGAAGGAACGGAGCAAGGGTCCGGGCCTGCGGGTCGCCGGCCTGCGCCTGTTGCAGGGTGACGGCGGTTTCCACGAGCAGCGCCGCCAGAATGTGGGTGCGGGCGTCCATCATCATCAGTTGGCGCTGTACGTCCGGATGGTGGATGATTGCGACCGGGGGCTGCGCGGGATGGCCGCCTTGTTTGCGGTCCTCGGCGTAGCTGCGCGCCAGAGTGGCTGTGGTGGCGGCAATCCCGGCCCCTTGCGTGCCGACCTGCAGGCGCATCAGCTCGATCATGTTGAACAGCGCAGGCAGGCCGCGCCCCTCGGTGCCGATCAGCGTGCCTTTGGCGGCGTCAAAACGCACAACGCAGGTGGGGGAGCCATGCAGGCCGAGCTTTTCCTCGATGCGCTCCACGTGGGTGCCGTTCTCCGGCCCGCCTTCGATCAGGAACAGCGACAGGCCCCGCGTGCCGTCCTCAACCGTGCCGGTGCGGGCGAGGCAGAGGTGGCCGATACGCTCTGCCATGTCGTGATCGCCGAAGCTGATCCAGCATTTGGTGCCTGAAATGCGATAGGCGTCGCCGTCGGCCGTGGCCCTGGTGCGGATGCGCCCCACGTCGGAGCCTGCGTCGGGTTCCGAGATACAGATGGTGGCCGCCCATGTGCCGTCGGCCAGTTTCGGGCTCCACTGCGTCGCCAGCTCCGGGGCCGTCGCGGCAAGGCAATGGGCGGCGGCGCGCGTTGATCCCAGCGCCATCATGAAGGGCAGCGCCGCGCCCTCCATCTGCGACGAGGCCGTGACATGCAGCGCCAGCGGCAACCCCATGCCGCCCAGATCCGGCGCAAGGTCCGGGGCGATCCAGCCGTCTTCACCCATTCGGCGAAATGTTTCGGCATAACCTGCCGGGGTTTTGACGCGCCCCTCCTCGATCCGGCAGCCTTCGACATCGGCGCGGGCCGCGAGCGGTTCCAGTTGGGTCCTTGCAAACTTGGCGGCCTCGCTCAGCACGTGCAATGTCGCGGTGTCGTCAAGATCGCTGGCGGCGGCTTGTTCGGCCCAACCCGGCGTGGCGTTGAGGATGCTCAGCAGCGTTTCCGGCGTCATGGATGCACCTTGATGATGCGCGGGTCTTCGGCCCAGAGCGCGTCCACCAGATCGGCGCGGTGGCGCAGGACGGCGCGCTGATTTATGGAGCCCTTGTCGGTCACTTCGCCCTTGTCGAAGTCGAGCGGTACGGCCATGTACATCGCCCGCATCACGCACGACGCGGAGCCGCCAGATGTCTGGGCGGCCGCAGTGAGCCGATCTTGGGTGGCCTTTTGCACAGCGGGGTGGGCCAGCAGCGCCTCACCATCGAGGCTGGCGTCGCCAGCGATCTTGCGCAGGGCGGAATGGTTTGGCACCAAAAGCGCGCCGAGTTCGGTGTGGCCTTCCCCAGCAATCACGCAGTCGGAGGCGAGGCCGCCCATGGCATCGGTCAGCTTGGCCCGCAGCGGCCCGACCGCGACCCATGTGCCGGAGGAGAGTTTGAAATTCTCCGCCAGCCGTCCATCGAACATCAGTCCCTTGGCCGGATCATCGGGATCGGCAAATTTGAACGCGTCGCCAAAGCAATAGAACCCTTCTTCGTCAAAGGCTTCGGCGGTGAGCTCTGTATTCCCCCAGTAGCCGGGCGTGATGGAGGGGCTTTTGATGCGGGCCTCCAGCTTATCGCCCTGGGGCACGAGTTTGATCGTCACCCCGTGGGCGGGCAGGCCGATGTTGCCTGCGGTCTGCTGGCGGGTTGTGTTGATCGTGGCAAAGGGGCCGGTTTCGGTTGAGCCAAAGCCTGTGGTCAGCAACAGGCCGCCCGGCACCATGTCGTTGGCCACATGGGTGATGCGATCCCAGACGTGCTGCCCCATACCTGCGCCAGCGTAGAACAGCATCTGCAACCGCTTGAAGAACGTCTCGCGCAGTTGGTGGTCCGTTTCGAAGGCGTCGAGCAGCATCTGATAGCCGAGCGGCACGTTGAAATACCATGTTGGCGAAACCTGCCTCAGGGTTTCGATGGTCTTGCCGATGGCCTTGGGCGTGGGGCGGCCATCGTCGATATAATAGGTGCCGCCGTTGTAGATCACCATGTTGAAGACCTTGTTGCCGGAGGCCGTGTGGTTCCACGGCGCCCAATCGACCACGACCGGCGGTGTGTCCACCATGAAGGTGAAACACTGCTGGATGATCTGCTGATTGGAGCAGAGCATGTCGTGCGTTTGGGTGACGGCCTTTGGCGATCCCGTGGTGCCGGAGGTGAAGAGGAACTTGGCGACCGTGTCCGGTGTGACGGCGGCGGCGGCGTGCTCTTCCTCAGCGCCGGGAGGGGTGGCGAGCAGCGTGTCGAACGCAATCGTTTCGTGCCCCTCGACCGCGCCAGAGAGGCTGACGACCGGAATATCGCCGCCGAACACCGCGCGGATGGCGGGCGCGAAATCCTCTGCCGCATCTGCAAAAATCACGCCGGGAGACAGCTGGGCCGCGATGTCGCGCAGTTTCAGATAGTCGCCGCCGGAGAGCGCGTAGGCGGGGGCCAGCGCGGCAGAGGGCACGCCCACATGCTGCGCCCCAAGGGCCATGACGGCATGCGCGGTGGAGTTGCCTGACAGGATCAGAACGGGGGTGTCTTCGGTCAGCCCGCGGGCGGACAGCCATTGGCCGACGCTGCGGATTTGCGCCCAGCCTTCGGCGTAGCTCAGACGGTCCCAACCCCCAGCGCCGTCCTTTTGCGCCATCCACGTCTGGTCAGGGGTGGTTTCGGCCCAATGGGCAAACCGGTCTGACAGGCAGCGTGGCCATTCGGCCAGCGGGTCTTTCTGTGCCAGCAGGATGGTGCCGTCGGCGCGACGGTCCACGGTGAGATGCGGCGTCCAAAAGGACACCTCACGCTGAGATGTTGTCATGTTTCCTCCGTCCCGGCGTCCTCCTGCCGGGTCTCCTCGGGACACGTTGACTCAGATTGGAATTTTTGTCTACTAGGAAACAATACGGTTCTGTGTTGCTGCACGGAACGGAACAGACCCGGTCAAGGGGGCTTGGAGGCGGCGCTGGGCCGTGCCACCCTGCGGGTTGCTGAACGGGAGGTTCCATGAACATCGACGATCTTGTCGCCATCGACTTTCACACCCATGCCGAGGAGCCTTGCTGTGGTCCGCGCGACGACGGCTATGGTGATTTCCAGGCTGCCATGGCCAAATATTTCCGCAACCCGGCCGGGGCGGACGGGATGCTGCCCAGCGTACAGCAAACCGCCGATTATTTCCGCGAGCGCAAAATCGGCGCGGTGATCTTTCCGGTGGATGCGGAGCGCGAAACCGGGTTTCGCCGCTACTCCAACGAGGAAGTGGCGCAGATCGCGGCGGAAAACGACGACATCCTGATTCCCTTTGCCAGTATTGATCCGCATAAAGGCAAGGCTGGCGCGCGTGAGGCGCGGCGACTGGTCCGCGAGTTCGGCGTGAAAGGGTTCAAGTTCCATCCGACCATGCAGGGGTTTTTCCCCAACGACCGCGAAGCGGCATACGCCATCTATGAGGCAATCGCCGAAGAAGGTGCGATCATGCTGTTTCACACCGGACAGACCGGTGTCGGGTCAGGCATGCGCGGTGGGATGGGGATGCGGCTGAAGTATTCCAACCCCATGTACATTGACGATGTGGCCGTGGATTTTCCCGACACGCCGATTGTCATGGCGCATCCGTCATTCCCCTGGACCGAAGAGGGGCTGGCCGTCGCGCAGCATAAGCCCAACGTCTATCACGACATGTCGGGCTGGTCGCCGAAGTATTTCCCGCCGCTTTTTGTGAAATACGCAAACTCGATCCTGAAGCACAAGATGCTGTTTGGATCGGACTGGCCGGCGATCACACCGGACCGCTGGTTGAAGGATTTCGAGGAGATCGGCATCAAGGACGAGGTGAAGCCGCTGATCCTGAAAGAGAACGCGCGGCGTATCCTGAAGATGTGAGTTTCGCCTCGATTTCGCGAGGCGACCGTCTGGGGGG
>NZ_JAGEMH010000034.1:0-16946 GCF_040148795.1 Sagittula sp. NFXS13 | reverse complement strand
CAGCGATGTGTTGTACGAAGGCCAGTTCCTGGTCTTGTACTTCGTAGGGGCCCAACTGCTCATGTCGCCCAGCTATCATGCCGGATTCACACAGTGAATCCCTGAAGCGATTTGTGCAACAAAGCCCTGTATCAGGCACAACGATCTTGAAAGTGCCTTTCAGCAGATTGGAAACCATCGCAAAGGAATGATTTCCATTTGTGGGCACGCGCACGCGCCGCCTGCGGCGAGGCGGATGATTTCATTTCAACGGCATCGACGTGGCAAGCGTCTTACGCAATGCACGTGGCCTTGGGCTCGTCGCTTCGCGTGGATACGATGCGCACCGCGCTGCCCCCTCGTATTGCCCAAGTCTCACCGGCCAATGCGTCCAGCCGTTGGGTGCGATTGACAACGGTGCGTGGCATGGCCCTCGCCACCACGAAGGCTGAAGGTGCGACATTTTCAAGTGTCCGGCCATGCCCCCCTGTTCTGCCGACGGGCGCGTATAATTCACCTCCGGTTGGGCGACACGCGCCAACGCGTGGTCTGTTGAGGTGTTCCCAACCCGTTTTGTCTACTTGGTCAGGTAAAATGGCCCATCCCATCGGTCTCGGGGTGAACACGCTTGGCGGACTTCGCTGCCTGACAGATCAGGTCCGGACCCAACCGGAGCTAAAGCGAAACACGACTCGCCATAACCGAGCCAATTGAATGTGCGGTATCGAATAGCAAAGGGATTTGGCATGTCCTCAGCCAACACTCAGGATTTATAATATGAATTGTCTCGACCGATATGTGCAGCCACGCCGGTTAGTACCGTTTTAATTTCTATGCCGCATACGTTTGTTGAATGCGATTTTCGGGGTGTGAGAATTGGGTGGGTATTTGTGGCCTTCGCCTTCGACCACTCCGCACGTATCGAAGTTGCAGCCAAGCCGCGCCTGAAACCGGTGATCATTATCGACCTTTGCAGAGAGGATAATCAAATTCGGAGGGCCTGTGGCGTCTCAACCCGATTAAAAACGATTTCCTTGCAGTCGAACATGCGAGGTTCATGGACAGGTTCGGTAGAATTGGCAACGTCATGGAACATGCGACCCAGCTTAAACTGATCAAATGGTATCTTTCCGCCGCTTCAAAGATCGCAGCAATCGTGGTCATCATTGAACGGCGGCGCGACGACGGGGCCTTCGTGAAAATGCGAACAAATCTGGGCAATGGAGCCAATTCGGACGTCTATACATCCGGCGCCCACCTGCTCTTTCGCTACCCCAAGGCCACGTCAGAAATCTGGAAGGAAGCTGCGTGAACGAAATGGCCACCAGCGTCGCAACGGCAGAGACATCCTCGGACAAGCGTTTCGAGCGTTTTTCACAGATTGTGAAGGATGAAATCGGGGTGCGCCTGCCGCAAAACAAGCGTGTGATGGTCGAAAGCCGTCTGCGGCGGCGCATGACCGAGCTGCGGCTTGCATCGGTGGACCAGTATTTCACCTACCTCTTTGACGAGGGGGCGCTGGAAGGCGAGCTGGACGTGATCTTCGATGCGGTGACGACCAACAAGACCGATTTCTTTCGTGAAGCTGAGCATTTCCGGCTGCTGGCAGGGACGATCCTGCCCGATCGGTTGAAGCGGCGTCCGGCCACGGGCCGCGCCTCAATGTTCAAGATCTGGAGCGCGGCAGCATCCTCAGGCATGGAGGCCTATACCGCGGCGATGGTGTTGGCCGATTATGCGACCCGCCATGGTGCTTTCGAGTGGGGCATCCTTGGAACCGACATAAATCTCAAGGTTCTCGACCGTGCGCGCGCAGCTGTCTACAATCAGGCCGAGATCGCGCCGGTGCCGGCCGCCAATCAAGCCCATCACCTGATGGAAGGCATCGGCCGCCGAAAGGGCGAATGGCGCGTGGTGCCGGAACTGCGCCGCCGGGTGCAGTTCCAGCAGATCAACCTGCTGAGCCATGACTGCCCGATCGACCGGAATATCGACGTCATCTTTCTGCGAAATGTGCTGATCTACTTCGACGCCCGCGATCAGGCCAAGGTGATCAGCCGCATGGTGGATCACCTGGCCCCGCGCGGCCATCTGTTTGTTGGCCATTCCGAAAGTATGATTGTGAGCCAGCCATCGCTGACACAGATCGCGCCCGCCGTCTTCTGCAAGGACTAAGCTGATGCCGAACCGCCAAATCAACGTCCTTGTCGTCGACGACAGCGCCACCGTACGCAGTGCCTTTTCTGCGATCATCCGCGCCGATGCCGGGCTGTCACTTTTCGCGACCGCCTCGGACCCTTTCATCGCGGTTGAACGGATGAAGAAAGGCCTGCCGGACGTGATACTTCTGGATCTGGAATTGCCAAACATGGATGGGCTGACCTTCCTGAAAAAGATCATGTCCCAGCGCCCCATGCCTGTGGTCGTGTGTTCCAGCTACACCGAAGCGGGCTCGCAGGGCGCGCTCAAGGCGCTGGATCTCGGCGCGGCCGAGGTGTTGGCGAAACCGCGGCTCGATACGCAGGTGGCTCGGGCCGAGGCAGCAGTGCAGATCGGCGACGCGTTGCGCGCCGCGGCGTCCAGCCGGCATGGTGATGCGACACGCCGTCCCGCTCCGGCCCTCATCCCTGGAGAGAAGTACAGCGCTGACGTCGTACTGCCACATCGACCACCCAAGCCTGTTCCCGAAACCATGCCCATTGTCGCCATCGGCGCCTCCACCGGGGGGACCGAAGCGCTGCGCGATGTGCTGACCGCCCTGCCTGCCGAGGCTCCTGCCATCGCAGTTGTGCAGCATATGCCCGAGAAATTCACCCATGCTTTCGCCAATCGACTGAATTCGCTCTGCCGGATCGAGGTCCGCGAGGCCGAGAACGGCGATGTCATGACCCGCGGAACGGCGCTGATCGCGCCGGGCAACCATCACATGATATTGCGCCGCAGTGGCACCAGCTATCGGGTGGATGTCGTCGATGGGCCCTATGTCAGCCGTCACCGGCCTTCGGTCGATGTGCTTTTTCGTTCCGTTGCGCAAGCGGCGGGCGCGAACGCGTTGGGGATCATCATGACCGGAATGGGCGACGACGGTGCGGCCGGCATGGCAGAAATGCATGCCTCGGGCGCGCGCACCGTGGCGCAGGACGAAGCGTCCAGCGTCGTCTGGGGCATGCCGCGCGAAGCGATCGATGCCGGCGGCGTCGACAAGGTCGTGGCACTGCAGCGTATCGCCAAGGAGATCGACAGCCACGCACAGCTTGCGGTCAAACCGGGTCGCGTGGCGCGATGACTGCCGCACATCAAAAACAGCAGGTACACCACCTCGACGGAGCGCATACCGCCCTGTCGGACGATGTGTTGCGGCTGCGCGACGCAACCGAGGAAGTTTTTCTGTCCACCGGCGAACAGTTGCTTGAGGTGTCGGACCTGCTGAGTGCCGCGCTGGCAGCGGTGGATTCGCTGGCGGCCCTTGGGCGCGAGGATGTCATGGACCGGCTGCGCGAACAGGCTTGCACCCAACCCGAGACGTTTGCCGACCTCAGCACTGGATTTCACGAAATTTTCGGGCGGATCAAGGGATTGAATGACATGATCCTCACGCTCGACAAGGAGGTCAGCTCTGTCCGCCGCTCGGTCATGACCACGCGGTTCGTGATGGTAAACGCGCGAGTGGTGCTGTCGTCGATGCTGATACAGGAACAGCGCCTGAGCAGTCTGACCGACGATGGGTCGCGCATCGTGGGCCAGATGCAAGAGTTGCTGCACCAGTTCGAGGGTGCAATTCGCGGCATTCGCGCGTCCGTCACACAGGTCGAGCACATGATCGGTGAGGTCGGCGCCACAGTGAACGGCGTCGTCTGCACTGCCTTCGGTGCGTTGATCGCCGATGTGAGCGATTTCGAGCGCAACGTGCGCGCAATCGCGGGAGCGAGCGATGAGATGGCGCGGCAGGTGCAGGCCATTCAATCCGCCACAGCTCAGGCCGTCGAGGGCCTGCAGGTCGGCGACGCAACGCGCCAGCGGTTGGAACATGTGGCCAACATCCTGGAAACCATGACCGGCGACGGCGGGCTGCTGCCACCCATGGCAGCAACGCTGCTTACAGATGCCGCGCGCGAACAGTCGGGCAGCGTGGCTCGGCTGGAATCCAACATCGCGGTTCTGACGGACAGTCTGCAAACCCTTGTTGACAAACATCTTGCGGATTTCGCCGGGACGACTGACCATGCGCTGGACGCGGACACTCTGTTGGATGGGTCCGCTCGGATCGCGCAGACACTCGAAACCGTGCGGCCGATGCAGGAGCGAACGCGCGAGCTCGACCGGATGCTGCACGAAGAGCTGGATCAATTCAATGCGTTGACGCACGAGGGTGAGGAAGTGCAGTTCAACATCAAGCAGATTGGCATGAACGCGGTGCTTGCCTGTGCCCGGCTCGGTGACGACGGCACGCCTCTGAAGGTGGTCGCGGAACAGATCCAGTTTGTGGCACAGGACACCAGCGACAGCTTCGCCCGCATACGCGAGACGATGCTGAGGATAGGCACGCTAGGGCGGCAGATCACGACCGAATCCGAAGAGATTATCACCCGATCGATCCAGGTGCCCACCACCCTGTCGATGCGAATTAATCCGTTGATCGAGCGAGTGGTCCACGACCTGAGCCCCCTGCAGACCGTCATCGGTAAAATCAGAGGCCGGGTCGCGCGACTTGAATTCGACTTTGCGCCTGCGCGGGCGCATACCGAGCGGCTCGGTGATCTTGCAGCTCGGCTGCCAACGGGCACGGGATCGGGAGACCCTCAGTCGCATGATGTGCTTGCCCAAATTTATGCGTGCTTCACCATCGAGGCCGAGCGCGAAATATTCGGCCACTTTTATCCCGACGATGCAGCCGATTTTCGAACTGGCCAGCATCAAGCTGAAGAAACCGCGGGAGATGTTCCGGACGACGATTTCTTTTTCTAACTTCATGTCGCACGCCAAAATATCACTGAACTGGAGCAATATTCTGACATGATCCCCAGAGGCTCGATCATGCTGCGAAGGCTTCACCTCCAGTCTTGAGAAACCCTATCCAAACCTTGATGCGGGCTCTTTTTGCATAAATTCCGGGAGGGAGTGATCTCGGGAATGCTGCAATACGGGACATGCTCCGCGAAAGTTTTCTGACGGGGGGGGAGGGGCAGCGCTCTGAAGTCCGCCACCTGCCAGTTCAGACCGAGCAGTGTACCAGACCCTCGACGAAGCCGGTTGGTTGCCGCAAAGCCATGTCGGACATACCCGGCACACCGCTCTTTCAAAGCTGAAAAGATCAACTGGATCTATTCCGCAACGCCTGCCTCCCTTCATCCTCTCGCGCGACATTCCTGTGAAACACCCTGCCGTCCGACGGATCGGTAGAGAGGTCGTGAAACGGCGCGCTAGAGCGCCTCGTTGTAAGCTGACTGGTTCTTGGTCTTGCAGGTTGGGGGTGTCGGCTCGCTTATACATTCAGGCTAGCTAACTGAATTCACAAGATGAATTGACCACGCGATTTGCACAAAAAGCCGTCGACATCCATTAATTCACCGCCTCAATCCAATTACCCCGGTCCCATAAAATTTTGAGCATATTCGTCTTTCGAAAAATCAATTTATTTACGCCAATCGCATAGAGCCAAAATAACAAAATATTCACTCGTGAAAATCAAAATATCTGTCGGGCCAGGTTATATTCATAAAGCGAAGTCTCGAATGAACGATACACATTACATGATACCGGAGGTCGTGGATATCGCTTCGGCACCGAAGATCGCAAAGGATCTGGCGCGTTACATCCGGACCTCCCCTGCCCCCAGCCTCGATGCAGGACGCCTGCGCGAGGGCGGCCTGCCTCTTATGCAGATACTTCTCGCCGCGCGCTGGAGCGCCGAAACCGAGGGCAAGTGCCTTCGCCTTATCGCGCCGGAAGACGGCCAGTTGATGCGGCTGCTGAAGGCATTCGGGCTCGAGGCGGCGCATTGCGCAGACGAGATAACGTACGAGCCCGACCTGGCTCCAAGTTCGAGTGAGAGTCCTGACGAAAAACCTGGCAGTGCCACACTGAAAAGGAACTGACCCCGTGACAAAAACGATACTCGCGATCGACGACTCCGCGTCCGTACGGCTGATGGTGAAGATGACGCTCACCGGGGCCGGCTACAAGGTGGTCGAGGCTGTTGACGGACAGAACGGGCTTGATCAGGCACGGACTTGCAATCCGGATGCGGTGCTGACGGACCAGAATATGCCACGGCTTGATGGCATCGGCTTCATTCGGAAATTCCGCCAGATGCCGGAATCCGCAGGGGTGCCGGTCGTTTTCATCTCGACCGAAAGTGACGCCGGCATCGTCCAGCAGGCGCGTGCGGCAGGTGCAACCGGCTGGATAGTAAAGCCGTTTGATCAAGCCAAACTGCTGGCGGTCGTCAGCAAGATGGTGAAGGCATGAACGATCAGGAAGACCTTGGTGCCGACGTATATCGCCAGGAGGCGAGCGAACTGGTGCAGTCGATTGAATCTGGTTTGATGGCTCTCGAGACCGACCCTGAGGACCGGGATCGCATCAACGCCGTGTTTCGCGATCTGCATACGGTAAAGGGATCGGGCGCGATGTTCGGCTTTCACGAACTTGCTATGTTCGTGCATGAATTCGAGACGGCTTTCGACCGCTTGCGACAAGGCAAGGTGGCGATAACCACCGCGCTGATCGAACTGTCGTTGCAGGCTTGCGACCAGATCCTGTGCCTGCTGGACGACCCCAAGGCGGACGCCGCAGCCAGTGCCGATATCCTCGACCGGTTGCAAAGGTGTCTTGATGGCAGCGACAAGGGCGAAGACGGAGAAGAGGCACCAGCGGGCAAGGTTGCCGAAGGCTGCCGGGTGACCTTCCGGCTGTCTGAGGACGCGCTGATGCGCGGTCACGATCCAGAGGGCTTTCTTGACGAACTGCGCGAGCTTGGGCCGACAAAGGTCCGGGCGTTAGTAGACCGCATACCGCCGATCGACCAGCTGGACCCGACCGCGTGCCTGATCGGATGGGATGTCGAGATCGAGGGCGCCGTCACTTCGTCAGATATCGAAGCGGTGTTTCTGTTTACCCGCGATGACATGGCACTGGAAATTGCGCCACTATCCGAAACGCCCCCTGCAACTAAGGCTGATGACAATCAGGGGTTGGATGCAGTGGCCACGTCCCCTGCTCCGGGCGTCGGCAAGGCTACCGGCAACACGATGCGCGTGGCGACCGACAGGCTAGACGATATGATGGACCGGGTCGGAGAACTTGTCATCGCCGAGGCGCGGCTGCAGGCGCTGGCACAGTGTTCGGGCGACGCAACGCTGATGGCGGTGGCCGAGGATATCCAGCGACTGGCCGCTGGTTTGCGCGATTCAACCATGTCGATCCGCATGGTGCCAATGTCGTCGATCCTGGGACGGTTCCAGCGACTGATCCGCGACCTATCCGCAACATTGGGCAAGCAGATGCGCTTTCGGACCCGAGGCGAGGATACCGAACTCGACAAGACAGTGATCGAGCTTCTGGCCGACCCGCTCGTGCACATTCTGCGCAACTGCGCGGATCACGGGCTGGAAACGTCCGAGGCGCGGCTCGCGGCAGGCAAACCGACGGTTGGCACGATCGAGCTGTCGGCAGAATATGCCGGCGCCGAGGTGGTCATCACGATCCGCGACGACGGCCGCGGCCTTGACGCCGGGAAAATCCGCGCGAGGGCCATAGAGGCTGGATTGATGGCACAAGATGCCGACCTGTCGGAAAGCGACCTTTACCGGATGATCTTCGAGCCAGGCTTTTCGACGATGAGCACGGTCACCGAGCTTTCGGGGCGCGGCGTTGGCATGGATGTTGTCAAGCGCACCATCGCGTCCCTGCGCGGGCAAATCGATCTGGAGTCTGAACCCGGGCACGGCACGACGGTACGACTGCGGCTGCCACTGACGCTGGCGATCATCGACGGGCTTCTGATCGAGGTGGGCGGCGAA
This sequence comes from Sagittula sp. NFXS13, assembly GCF_040148795.1. Lineage (NCBI taxonomy): Bacteria > Pseudomonadati > Pseudomonadota > Alphaproteobacteria > Rhodobacterales > Roseobacteraceae > Sagittula > Sagittula sp. NFXS13. Next base: position 8,946 of record NZ_JAGEMH010000034.1, on the reverse strand, counting down.
CTTTATACCATCCCGCTGGCCGCGGTGGAGGAGTGCGTGGAACTTCCCGAAAGTCATGTCTGCGAACACAGCAATTCATCCTTCCTGAACATTCGCGGCGGGCTGGTTCCGTTCCTGCGGCTGCGCGCGCTTTTCGACGTGACGGTTCAGCCCACGGAGTATCAGAAGGTGGTGATCATCTCGTCCACCGGCGCGCGCGTCGGTCTGGTCGTGGACAACATCATCGGCAACAATCAGACGGTCATCAAGCAGCTGTCTCCACTGCACGCAGGCCTCAAGAGCTTTTCCGGCGCCACGATCCTGGGCGACGGCACGGTCGCTTTGATCCTGGACGTGGCGCAGCTGGTCGCCACAGGCCGCCTGATCGAGGACCGGGCGCGGCGGGAGAACGCGGCATGAATGCAGTTCATCAGATCGACGTCATAACCGATCAACACATCGACGTGGTAACGCTGCGGCTCGGAGGCGAATGGATGGCTCTGCCTGCCGACTGCCTGCGCGAGATCCTGGAACCGGTCGCGGTCACGCGCGTGCCACAGTCCACACCGTTTTCCAGCGGACTGATCAACGTGCGCGGCGTCGTCGTCCCTTTGACCGACCTGAAGGTCGCCTTCGGCATGCCGCGCACGGACCCGGACGCGGACACACGCATGCTGGTGCTCGACCTGCCGCTGAACGGCGAAACGATTACTGTCGCGATCACGGCCGACAAAGTGCACGAGGTCACAGTCCTCGACGTTTCGACGCTCGACGACGTGCCCAGCGTCGGCCTGCGATGGCCCCCCGAATTTGTCCGAGGCATCGGCAAGCAAGAAGATGAGTTCCTGCTGCTGCCCAATCTTGAAGCAATTTTCCAGCAATTCTGCCCGAAGGGCATTGCGGCGAAACAAATCGAAGAAGGAAACTGAAGCATGAGACTTACCATCAAGGCAAAACTGGCGGCTACCTTCTTCGTCGTCTTGGCACTCGCTGCAGTTGGACAGCTCATGGCGATCCGGGACATGGGTCGTATGAATGACTCCATCACTGAAATCGTGGAAGGCAGTTCCGAAAGGGTCAGGCTGGCCGGAGTATTGTGGTCACAGCAGCTTCGAGTGCAACGTGACGTGCGTGAATACATATTGGCAACAACCGACACGCAGCGCCGTGAAATCAATTCCCGAAAAGAAGCACAGCGGTCTGAAAGCAAGCAAACTTTTGACCGACTTTATGAAATCGCAACCGCGGAAGGCAAGGCGCAGCTGGACCAGTTTGAACGAAACAAAAATGCCCTGGCGACAATCAACGACCGTGTCACACAATTTGAAGATGCCGGGACGCCAGAGCTTGGCGTCAGGCTCCTCGCGAACGAGGGACGCGAAAGTTGGGTGACCTTGGAAGCGGACCTGGAGCAGATCATCGAACTGAACCAAGAGATGCAGGACGAGGCTGCTCTCCAAACGCACGCGCTCTATGCCAAATCGCGAACCACCAGCATCGCACTACTGACGATTGCGATCCTGGTCGGATCCTGCGCAGCGCTGTGGATCGTGCTTTCGATCTCCCGCGCGCTGGCCCGTGCTGGCGACCTTGCCAACACGGTGTCCAAGGGCGACCTGACACAGACCGTAGAACTGCGCGGCAACGATGAAGTGACTGACCTGATGCGCACCCTGAATACCATGGTGGAACGCCTGCGCGAGGTGGTCGGCAACGTGTCGGGTGCGGCGCGCAACGTCGCCTCGGGATCAGAGCAGATGTCGGCCACTGCCGAACAGTTGAGCCAAGGAGCCACCGAGCAGGCATCCTCGACCGAAGAAGCCTCCGCATCGATGGAGCAGATGACCGCCAACATCAAGCAGAGCGCCCAGAACGCGGCCGAGACTGAAAAGATGGCGCGCAAATCCGCCGCCGATGCCCAAGAAAGCGGTAGTGCGGTTGCCAAGGCGGTTGAGGCAATGCAGACCATCGCCGAAAAGATCATGGTCGTACAGGAAATTGCCCGCCAGACGGATCTGCTGGCTTTGAACGCCGCGGTTGAGGCAGCCCGCGCCGGCGAACACGGTCGTGGCTTTGCGGTCGTGGCTTCCGAAGTCCGCAAGCTGGCGGAACGCAGCCAATCGGCTGCTGGCGAGATCTCCCAATTGTCTGGAAATACCGTGCGCGCGGCACGCGCAGCGGGTGAGATGCTGGACGGTCTGGTGCCCGATATCGAGCGGACTTCGGCGCTCGTGGCAGAGATTTCAAACGCAAGCCAGGAACAGGCTGCAGGAGCCACGCAGGTCAATATCGCGATCCAGCAACTGGACAAGGTCACACAAGAGAACACCTCAGCGTCAGAAGAGATGTCTTCGACCGCCGAGGAATTGGCGAGCCAAGCCGAGCAGCTGCAGACGGCCATTGCTTTCTTCAAGATGCAGATGGGTGAGCAGACGATCCGCCCGGTGGCGCGAAAGATCGCCGCGACCAGGAAGGCACGTAGCGATCGGAGCAGTGGCGGCGGTTTCGACTTCGACATGGAGGCACCCGAGGACGCGCTGGACCAAGACTTCCTGGCCGGATCTCGCAAGGGGCGTGCGGCATGAGTGCAGCACAGCAAATTGTGACGCTCGGATGCGGCGATGATCTGTTCGCCGTGCCGGTGGACCGGGTGCAGGAAATCTTGGATCTGTGTGACGTCTCGCGGCTGCCCCACGCACCGCCGCATCTGCTCGGGGTGATCGACGTGCGGGGCGACGATGTTGCCTTGGCCGACCTGCGCACGATCCTTGGCCTGCCATCCAACCCCGATACCGAGGCGACCCGCATTGTGGTGCTTATGCTGAACCGCGAAGGGCGGCGGGCGGTGGTCGCCCTCAAGGCGGACCGGGTGATCGAGGTGACGCGGCTGGATGAAGGCACCCTGAGCGAAGTGCCAGAGGCGGCGCTTTTCTCTTGGGACGAGCGGTTGGTCTCGGGCATCGGGCGCTGCAATGGGCGGTTCGTGACGATGCTGGACCTGGACGGCATGTTCCAAACTGTCGCCGCTGCCTCGGCGCAGGTCCCCGGGATCGAAACCCTGATGACCCCTGCGTCGGAGGGAGAGGAGGCTGCGTGAGCTTTCACTGCCCCCAAACGCCTAGCAAAAGCGTTTTTTTTCAGGGGTGCCAGATTTCACCGAACGCACGATAGGGCACAACGCCCGGTGCAAAACCAGTGCCGCAACGGCTTAGGCTCGGGACCCATTCATTTCAGCCTGATGTCACAACTCACCTGTCGAAAAGCGTGCAGTGAGAGGCCTGATTTTTCTGGCTGGCGGACGCGCAGATGGCTTGAGCCCTGCTTTCGGACGCCGCGTCTATAGGTATCTGAACGGATGGCCATTCAACCGATACCTGTTTGCATAGGGCCCTCGGGGTCCCGCAAGGACGTGGGTCAGACGATGCCGCAGTTTGAGCCAGAAGTGCGCTGGCCAACCCAAGTGGCTGAAGATCGCGAGAATGCCATAGGCCCTAAGCAAAACGCCCCCGACCATGACTGGCCGGGAGCGCTTTTTCGTAGTGATCACGCCGTATCAGAGGATCGACAGCACATCATCGTCCATGCCCAGTCCGGTGAGCACGATGTCTTCGAAGTAGCTGTTCGCATCGCCTGCAGCATCTTGTTGCATCAGCACCAGACGATCAAAGGTCCCCGCGACATCCTCCCCGATGTTGATCGTGTATTCGACAAAGCCATCACCGGTCGTGTAGGCCCCGTTTTCGTCCTGCTGACCAAAGGAACCGCTGCCATCAATTTGGTAGAACTGAAAGCTGTCCCCAGCATCAAGGGCGCCGTTGTCATCCAGACCGATGGCCACCACATCCGCTTCGACATCTGAGCGGAAACGGAATGTAAGCTGGGTATTGGCGTCAATCTCGACCGATCCCAGATCGAGGCTGCGCTGAACATCGCCGCCCAGACGCAAGATACCACCGTCGCCGCCTTGGAAAAGCTCTTTGATCTGGCCGCCCGCATCCGTGTCATACAGATCGGTTGTGACTGTGAACGGATCCTGACGCACTTCGATATTCGAGAAGGTCGCCGTACCAGAACCATCCGCGTCATCATCATTGACCAGAACGATGCGGTCGAACTCCGTACCCGCGGCAAAGTAATCACCGACGCGGATATCGTAAGTCACTTCGCCGTCACCGATCTGGTACCCGGCAAAATCGCGGTTCCAGAAGCTCTCGCTTTGGCTGCCCGCCACCTGGAATACCCGCTCCAGCGACAGCTTGCCGTTGTTTTCCAAGGCAATCCCCTGCAGTTCGCCCAGGTCGGTCGCACTGAAGGTAAACGACAGCACCGTGTTGGCATCGATGACACCATCGCCGATGTCGATGCTTTTCCAGGCATTGCCGGTCGTGGTCACCGCATCCGGGGCCACTTCGGTCACGGTGCCAAAGTCCTGACGGGCGTCGAAGCTGGTGATTTCGAACTCCTGACCGTCAACTTCGATGGAATGATCAAAGTCGTTGAAGATCTGGATATTCGAGATCGTCATGTTGCCCGACCCGTCCGCATCGTCATCGGCCACAAAGACCAGCTGCTCAAAGTCTCCGGTGAACCACTCGCCAATGTTCAGCGAATAGCTCTGGGTGACGCCAAGCGTTGTGTAGCTTCTGAAGGCAGCGAAGGGCAGATGAGAGCCATCCGTTCCGCCGAGACGGATGAACGAGCTCAGGTCCATCATGCCATCGTAATTACCATTGGTGTCGAACCCGATCGCCAGGAATTCACCTGTATCCGTGCTGGTCATGTCGAAGGTCAGAACCGTGCCCCTGACAACGTCAAAGTCGACATCCGCCATTTTCCAGGCATTCCCGGTGAGGGTCACGGTCGTGGCGTCAACCGAGACCGAGGAAACCCCATCGTCCTGGTTCGGATAGGTCTGAACTGCATACCCCTCGTCATTGACCAAAAGTTCGCCTGGCTCGGCCCCATCCGGGGTATCCTGAGAAGGTGTGATGAGCAAAGGCTTGGTGATTGTGTCCTGCAGGCCCTCGGCATCGGTCACCTCGATGGAGACGTCACGCGGGAAGGTCGGCGGTTCATCCGACACGTTCTGTACCTGAAGCGATTGCAACAAGGCCGTGACACGTTCCGCCGTGGCGTTGGCGTTCAGTGAAACGGACAGGGGCGTGGTGCCGGTACCGCCGGAAATTGCGCCGATATTGACCAGATCGTGGAAGACAAAACCGCCGAACACTTCGATCCCGACGCCGGAGGTTGACGAGGTCCGGACGCTCAGGCGGTCATCGGCGGTGGCCCCGGTGATCGAAACCAGCAGGTTGCCATCTTCGAATTGCGTGATGTCTGGATCCACAACCGTCAGGTCTGCGCCGATCAGGACCGGTGTCTCCTGCAGGTCGTTTTCTATCGTCGAGATGAGACCCGTGCTGCCCGAAATCACCGGTGCATCATTGGCACCCTGGATCTGGATCGTGGCGGTGGCCGTGTCAAAACCACCCTCCCCGTCCGAGACGGTGTAAACAAAGCTGTCCGTGGCAACCATGCCCGCGACCAGATGCTCATACTGCCCATTCGGATCGTAGTTGACCTGACCACCCGCCAGCAGGCTGACGGTCCCCGTGGTGCCACTGTCATCCACTGCAATGATCTCGGCAGTTGCGTCCGCGTCGATGGTGTCATTGCCCAGCAAGTCCGCCGTGAGATCCACAACCGGACCGTCTTCGGACACTTGGATCGTGTCGTCGCCGGCCACGGCGGGAATGAATTCCGATGCACCGTTGAAGATCACCGAAATTGTCTGCTCGTCGCTTGCGCCGTTGCGATCATTCACAGCCACCCGATAAGTGGCCGTGATTTGCTCGCCATCTTCGAGGAAGTCGAGATCGGCATCCGTGATCGAGAAGACCACACCAAAGGTCCGTGCGCTGCCCGAAGGGTTTGCCGGGAAGGACGTCTGGGTCAACTGCATCGCATTGGACAAAGTGGCCAACTCTGCCGCCGACAGGCCTGGGATCGCATCAAGGGAGATCGACAGATCCGCCCCATCGCTCAGGTCTGGGTCGACGAACGTCAGGACACCGCTGCCTTCGGTGCGCGTGGCGCTGTTGCCGGTCTGACCGACGACCTCATCCACAGAGACCTTGCCACCCGACAGGTTGAAGTTCGAGTAGAAGATATTCGGCGCGTCGTTGACACCCTGCACCGTGATCTCTGCCGTCCCGGTATCAACCGATCCGTTTCCGTCGATCACATCGTAAGTGAAGGTCAGGACCTCGGTTTCCCCAACGGCCATATCGTTGAAGGCCCCGGAGTTGAAGCTAATCCCGGTACCGTCGTTCAGCGACATGCTCGAAATCACCCGGCCACCATCGGTGCGCGTCAGGTTGCTGATCGCCAGGGTGGCATTGTCCGAGGTGTCGATGTCCGTGGCATTGGCCAGAAGCGCCGAGACATCATAGCTGACGATGCCATCGTCCTCGGTGATGGTGTCTTCGATGGTGTCGCCAGCAGACACCGCATCGTTTTCACCATCAATGTCCACCGTGTACGTGACGGTATCAAAGTTGCCATCCTCGTCCGTCACGGTCACATCGATGCTGACGCTGTCCGTTTCGGACCCCGCCAGGGCCTCAAACCCGCCCGACGGATCAAACGTCAGGTTGGTCCCATCAAGGGCAAATGCCCCTGCCCCGGTGTAACTGCCCAGGGAGTAGCTGAGCACCGCACCCGCATCGGCATCCGACGCCTGCGCCGCAAGATCAAGCACCGTGACCGGGCCCGTGGCATCTTCGGACACCAGCGCAACCGCGCCGACGGCCTCCAGTAGAACCGGCGCGTCTTCTTCGCCGGTTATTCGGACCGACACATCCACCGTCTGAGTGCCGCCCTGAGCGTCCGTCGCTGTGACCGCAATGGTCACGACGGCCTCATCCGACCCGTCAAGCGATTCAAAATCACCGTTGGGGTCAAACACCAGGTCCGTGCCGTTCAGCGAGAAGACACCGCCACCCGTGTAGCCTGCATCGAGCGTATAGGTCAGATCGGCGGGCAGATCATCTGCATCCACATCAGAGGTGATGGTGGCAAGGTCGATCACCGTGACGCCCGCAGCAGCATCCTCGGAGACATCGGAGGTGCCGTCCTCGTCGGTTGCAATGATGACCGGCGCGTCGTTCTGGCCTGCCACGTTGACCGTGATGGTCGCCGTGTCCGTCAGATCGCCATCGCTGGTGGTGACGACGATTTCGACTGGCAAAACGTCACCCTCGTCGAGATCCTGGAAATCAGGTCCCGGCGTAAAGGTCAGCGTGCTGCCCGAAACCGAAACGCTGCCCAGACCCGGCGCCAGCGGAGCCGCCGAGAAGCTGAGGATGTCGCCATCCACATCCGAGGCCAGCGCCAGCAGATCCACCGTGATCGCCGCGCCGTCTTCCTGCGCCGACGTCGTGGTGTCTGCAATCACCGGCGCATCATTGGTGCCGGAAATCGTTATGCTGACCGATGTTGCGACTGTCTCGTCACCATCGCTGATTTCGTAATCAAAGACGATGACGTCGCTCTCTCCGTCGTCCAGATCATCGAACAGATCCAGATCAAAGCTGATCGCGCCATCCGCGGCCACCATAAAGGCCCCCGCCAGGTCGCGGTCGCTGGACCCTGCATTCTGCGCCACGCTGGCCGCAACCACCGTGAGCGGCTCATCGTCGATATCTGTCGCCTCGCTCAGCAACACGTTGGCCGCAACGACTGCCAAGGTGCCATCCGCCTCGGTAAAGCTGTCGACGGTGGTGCCGCTCTTTGGTGCGTCGTTGTCGCCGGTGACCGTGATGACCATATCGGCCTCGACCGTGCCACCGTTGCCATCGACGGCCTGCACCCGCACCGTGACATCACGGCTTTCGCCATCGTCAAGGTTTTGGAAGTCAGAGCCGGGATCGAAGCTCAGCTCGACACCACCCGGTGTCACAACGATGGCCGCCGTGCCCTCTGCCGGGCCCGACAGGATCGTGTAGGTCAGGCTTTCCGGTGTGTCGTCGCTGTCCACATCCGCGGCCAACGCGCTCAGGTCAAATCCGGTCTCTCCGGCATCTTCGCCCAACGAGAATGTCCCCGCCTGCAACGTCGGCACATCGTTCACACCGGTGACGGTGATGGTGACGGTGCCTTCGTTCGATGTGCCAGACTGCGCATCCGTCGCCGTGACACCCAGAGTGATATCGCGGGTTTCCCCTGCTGCCAGATCCTGGAAATCCGCCCCCGGATCAAAGCTCAGCTCCGTGCCGGTGATCGTCGCGCTGCCTTCGCCAGCGCCCAACGGCGTGGTGATGGCATAGCTCAGCGAGCTGCCGTCGTCCTCGGCATCCGCATCCGACCCGAGAGCCGAAAGATCCACCGTGATCGCGCTGCCATCCTCGACCGCGCTGTCGCTGCCATCGATCATCACCGGATCGTCGTTGACGCCCTCAATGGTAAAGACAACGTCGAAACTATCGGCTGCGCCCTGCGCATCGGTTGCCGTGACCGTGGCCGTGATGGTTTCGATCTGGCCTGCGTTCAGCGCCTGCAGATCGCCGGGCACTGCATATTCCAGCTCTGGCCCGCCAGACCCTGCCACGATGGACACCGTGCCGGTGCCCGTGACGGTTGCGGAGTAGCTCAGCGTGCTGGTGTCGTCCTCCGCGTCGAGGTCGATATCGGCCCCCAGCAGGGACACCAGATCGAAGCTGACCGTTGCATCATCCTCAGTGCCGGACGGCACCGCGGTCTGGTCATAGCTGTCCAACGCATCCGGCGCGTCGTTCTCGCCGGTAACGGTGATGTTGAACGTGGTATCAACATGGGCGCCCTGTGAACGGCGGAGCAATACTGGGCCACGGTAGCGGCGGCACAGTGCGGTCGCGGGCGGCGTAAAAGTCGGCCACTTTTGCCCTTTCATTCGATGGGAGGGCTTGGGGATTTTCACCGTGGATTTGT
>NZ_JAGEMH010000033.1:0-17878 GCF_040148795.1 Sagittula sp. NFXS13 | reverse complement strand
AATACATCAACGGCTTCTACAATCCGCGACGCCGACACTCAGCGTTGGGCTGGAAAAGCCCTGTCGCGTTCGAGCGGAAGGTGGCCTAAACGAGCACTTGGGGCGGCACGAAAGCGCGACAGGTCCAGATCTCGTCCGCCTGATGCTCGCTCTTGATTTCGATGAGGTCCACGCCACCGCGGAAAGCTTCCATCTTCTCGCGATCCCTGCGGTCCAGGTGCCCCATGCCGGACGCGCGATGGACGGCCTCGAAGTACGCGATGACCCGGCGTTCGATCTTGTCGCGGTCATCAGCAGAGATGTGCCTCAGAGAGCGGGCCAGGTCTCGCTCGGCGCGAAAGTTCGCGAGGAACTTCTTCAGGCGGTCTTCGACTTCGTACCTCTCCGGGGCTCCCAGGCGGCGGAAGTTGACGTCGGCGAAACGTATCTTGGGCATTGGACTCCTTTCTTCCCCGAACCGAGCGAGATCGCGCAGGTCAGGAACAACAGCGGTGCTGCGATTGGGTTGTGAAGGAGGGTCCGGACCCATGGGAACGAAATGAGAACAATAGTCGCTCGCCGTCAATCTCCCAGCCGAGACTGCGTGCGGCCCAGGCTGCGCCATGGCGATGACAGGCCAGATTTCACGTAAGCCCTTGAAAAACAAAAAGACCACCGGCAACCCCTGTTGCCGATGGCCATTCTTAACCTGTATAAAGGTCAAATTTCCGGGAAAAAGGTCACATTATGCTGCGTCCGACAACTGTGTCGTCCGACATCAGGATTAGGGTTTGATTAGAATCCAACATCAATAGAATCAATTACTTAGATCCATAGGCGACATTTGGCATCACAACTTACGACGTGTAATTCAGAGTTCGCGTCGCCGAAAAGACGCTCTAGATCAAAGGTGTTCCGGCCCCCGGGCGAGCCCCGGAAACGGGAAAAGCCGCCCGGTGGGGCGGCTTTTCGGCGGGCGGACGACCATGTCGGCGGGATGGGTTCACGTCTTGCGACGGCGTTTGACCTGGCGCTCCTCCTCGTACCGTTGCAGCGCGTTCATGGTGTCGATGAGCTTCCAGTTCACGGAAACGAACGGGTTCAACTCTTCGTCGCAATCCATCCGCATTTCGTAGGCATCCGCGAAATGCGCCATGTCGATTTCGGCACACTCCTCTCCCAGGCACGCGCCGATCGCCTCGATGCTCATCTCGACCGCAATGCCGAACCGACCAGCGGAGGCATGGATCAGGATCTTGATGAACTCGTCTTGCGACAGAATTCCGGAGCCTGCGAGGCCAGCGTCTTCGAACAGCTGCTTCAGGGCTTTGCGCAGGACCTTGCCATCACTGGCAAACGTCATCGGACGCATTTCCATGGGCCTCATCCGGCGCAAAAGCGTCTTGTCCCCGTTCAGAAGATCCGTGGCTTCCGGAGTCGCCGTCATGATCAGGCAGACCGGCCAGTCCTTGGCCTGCATCGTGTTGCGGAAAACCTTGAGGAAAGCCTCGATGCTGTCCTTCGTCTTGTAGCGCCCGCTGTCTTGGACCTCGTCGAGGTGGACGGCCGCGACCCCGCAGAGCTTCAGGTAGGTCGTGACCAGACTTGCCAGGTATTCTTCATCGCGACGCCCCTTGGCGGGATGGCCCAATGCTTTCAGGATGGCATTCAACGTCTCTTTGAGGGTCGAGCGCCCGGGGACGACGACGCTCAGGATCCGCGTGCCGTACTGCCAGTTGCCGACATGCTGCGTCAGCGCGTGGTGCTCCTTGATGATCTCCTCCACGATGCGGGATTTGCCGGCGCCGGCCGGACCGATAAGCATGGCTCCTTTCAGTTCGCTCTTGCCCTGCCCCATGCGGGCTTCGCGGCTGGCAAGGACATCGAAGACCCTTTTCCGAAACAGGCGGTAGGTTGCAGTCTGTTCAAAGTGTTCTTCGAGGCGCACGAGCTGGGCCGCGAGGGCACTGTTCGCGGCGAAGGCTTCCAGGACCTCGGCGCTAACACCGGGCACGGGCGCGGCCTTGGTGGTTTCGTCATCTTCGTCGATAGGGGCATGGATCATGGCAAGTCTCTCTCGTTCGCGCTCATCACGGGATGGCGCAGGATTTCGGTATTGTGGGTGTTGGGCTGACCCGCCGGACGAGCGGGCCAATACGGGTTTGCCCCTGGCCTACGCCAGATGGCGCCTGTCACCGGGTCATTGGCGCGCGTCTTCTCCGCATGGCAACGTTCGGAAAGGACGCCGTCGCAGACCGGCGGCAGGTTGGTGGGAAGCGGCCCAGTCTCTCTCGGTCGGGCCAGCTCGAGTTCGTCGTGTCAGTGCGTTGCAGCCATGGCGTCCTGATGATCTCCGGGGCATTGCCCTCCATTTGGCGTACTGCGTCGTCGCAAAGGCGGTCGATCGCCTGGCGCAGCTGCCGTGGATGCCTTCCCGGCCTTGCGACAGGCTGGAAGAGCACGAGGTTCATGTTGCATCATGCGACCACAACACGTGAGATTCGTCAAATATTGATTCAATATCAATTGCTTACGCTGAAAATCGCGCAAGCCTGACTTCTCGCAACTGTTCCTTCCCACCTTCCTTCCTGCAGGCATCGCCTGCGCTGAGGTTCCTCGTCGAGCTCAACTTCGCACTCAAGGTTATGCCCCTTCGATCGAAACTTCAGGAATTCGGCACCATATTTTATATAGAAACCTCAACGGACCACCGACAGCGCCGTAAGAGTTGGGCCTAGCCTGTGACCCGGTCCGAGGCGTGGACACGCCGATCTTGACGCTAGCTGACGTTTTCGCAGTTTCGGCGGTTTCGTTGATCCCGGGCACGACAAGAGCCTCGCATCACCTCGCCAAGGTTATCCGCGACTGGTACAGCGTCATACCTGCGCAGGATAACTCGGTATGACACGATCTCTTGCGACCGTTTCCGGGTCCTCTGGGGCTTCCGCGGATAAAGGACATCCTCCGCTACATCGTTTGCAAGACGGCTGACATCCCACGCACGGTGATTGGCAAGTTCGACAGCTTTTTCGACGACCATCCCACCGCATTGGACTGCGCCAGCTGCGCCTAAATTTCGCTGATGGAGCAGAAAGGGAAATACGGTGCCTTCATGGGGTGCGTCCGCTTTCCAGACTGTTCCCGGAAAGCCAAGACCAGAAAGAAGTCCCGGAGGCGCGAACCGGCATAGGCATCGCCCGAAGGAAACCTCTTGTGTAATCAGGCGCATGCGGGCCATGCTTCGACAACGCCCAGTTGACCATCGGTATTGTAATGCAGATTTCTTCGATCCTCGAGTACATCGACAAAGGCCACATGGCCCTTCCGGAATTCCAGCGCGGGTATGTCTGGGGACGCGAGCAGGTCAGAGGGCTTTTTCAGTCGTTGTACCGCGGCCATCCCGTCGGCAGCCTGCTGGTCTGGGCGACCGATGCCTCGACCGCGACCCATCGCGGCGATGGCCAACTGGCCCCGGGCGTCGTGAAGCTCCTGCTGGACGGACAGCAGCGGATCACCTCGCTCTATGGCGTGATCCGTGGCAAGCCGCCGCGCTTCTTCGATGGCAATGACAAGGCCTTCACCGACCTGAGGTTCAACCTCGAGACCGAGGAATTCGAGTTTTTCCAACCTATTAAAATGCGGGACGACCCGCTCTGGATTGACGTGACCGAGGTCCTTCAGAAAGGGAATGCGGGGATCGGGGCGTTCGTCACCACCATGAGCCAGAACCCGGCCACGCAGATGAAGGTCGGCGATTACATTGGCCGCATGAACCAATTGCTGGCCATTCGCGACAAGAACTTCCACATCGAAGAGGTGACCGGGCCCGACAAGACGCTCGACGTAGTGGTCGACATCTTCAACCGGGTGAACAGCGGTGGCACGAAACTGTCGAAGGGTGATCTGGCCCTAGCCAAGATATGCGCCGACTGGCCCGAAGCCCGCGACACGATGAAGTCCAGCATTAGCCGCTGGCGGTCCGAAGGCTACGACTTCACGCTCGACTGGCTGTTACGGTCGGTGAACACGATCCTGACGGGCGAGGCCAAGTTCCTCTACCTCCACACTCAGGAAGCCGATGACATTGCGAGCGCCCTGAAGCGCGCGGTGAAGCACATCGACAGCAGTCTGAACATGATCGGCGGGCGGCTGGGCCTAGACCACGATCGGGTCCTATTCTCGCGCTTCGCGATACCCGTCATGGTGCGCTACCTCGACACGCATGGTGGCAAACTGGATGAGAAAACTCGGGACAAGCTTCTCTTCTGGTTCGTACAGACCGGCATGTGGGGCCGTTTCTCCGGATCAGTCGAAAGTTTCATCGACAAGGATCTTGGCATCCTCGACCAGAGCGGTGGCGACCTCGACAAGCTGGTCGGAGAGCTGCGTCTTGCCCAAGGCGGGCTGCGGGTTGAACCTGGGCATTTCCACTCATGGAGCGTCGGGGCGCGCTTCTATCCTGTCCTCTACATGCTGACGCGAATGACCGAGGCCCGCGACTGGGGCACAGGCCTGCCATTGAAGAACAATCTCCTGGGCAAGATGAGCCGCCTCGAGGTCCACCACATTTTCCCGCGCGCCCGACTGTATGAAGCCAACTATGCCCGCGCGGAAGTCAACGCGCTGGCCAACTTCTGCTTCCTGACCAAGGACACCAACCTGTCGATTTCCGATCGCAGGCCCGAGGACTATTTCCCGGAAATCGAGGCGGCGCATCCCGGCGCGCTGCAATCGCAATGGATCCCGCAGGACCCCAGTTTGTGGAAGGTCGAGAACTATCGGGACTTCATCGAAGCCCGGAAGGAATTGCTTGCCGATGCCGCCAACGAATGCCTCGCATCCCTGCTCAATGGCGACACCGCCATATTGGAAGGGTCCCGACCGGCACGGGTGACCGACAAGGTTCTCCTCGGCGGTATCACGAGCCAGGAAGAGGCCAACGAACTGGAAGCCTTGAACGACTGGGTGGCGGAACAGGGTTATGCCAGCGGCGACATGTCCTTTGACTTCGTCGATCCCGAAACTGGCGAACAACGCGCGATCCTGGACCTCGTCTGGCCCAATGGCATCCAGACCGAGCTGTCGGAGCCCGTTGCTGTGCTGCTGGGAGAAAGCGCGGATCTGATCTCTCTCGCAAGCTCGGCCGGATACAGATGCTTCACTGCGACCGGTGAGTTCAAGTCGTATGTGAACCGCCTGTCGGCATCGGATCGGGGCGTGGCAGCGGAGTAGGCGACAACATTCACTGAAACGCGGCCTTGCGTCATCATATTCGCAGATAGCGCCATGCATCTGAAATATAAATGATATCCAGAGTTATCCTGACCGAGATAAGTTCATACCGACTGAAGATAACTCGGAATAGCTTCGAAAGGGACAAAGACGAATGCAACAAGACCACTTCTTCAACCACTAGAAAGCGACACTCCAGTCATGATCGACATTACATTCCGAGTGGTTAGTCGCGGTGACGGGTATAGCACTGGACTAAAAAATTGCGTATACTTAGAGATTGATCGATGGAATGATTATTCATTTGTTACAATGTTCGAAGTTTTCGCCTATGATGACAATGGAACCGGCCGGAAACTCCCGAACATCAAGATTGGATTCTATGGGCAAACTACGGAAACTAGCACATATGAAACGCTAAACAATGAATTCACGGAGCTATCTATTAACTACTTTTCGGTAGCGACAGATGTAGAATTCTATCGAACGCTGTCACGCGATTTCTCAAGCGAATGGAGGGATGCATTCCTACACAAAATTCGAGATGTCGTTTACAATCCAGACATCCTTGAGCGCGCAAAAGATGAAGAAGTTTTTCAAACATCCCACCTTAGAAGCGTCAGTGTGAACGCAATACAAACACAGTTCTCTAGGGTTTTAGCAGGTGAAGCGCCTCAAACTGACTTTCTATTCAACTTCATCCTTCCGGAATCCGAGAAATTTGCAGGATTTAATCTTCACTTTGAAGTAAACGCCGGCTCCCTGCCTGGAACGAACATTCACGCCTTGATTGGGAGAAACGGAGTTGGGAAAACCACATTACTCAAACACATGGTGAGATCAATTGCGGGCAGCGCGGAGGCAGGAACCGGCTTTTATCACAAGCCAATGTGGGCCATGGAGAGCGAATGGCTTGGGAGGGATTTTTTCACAAATCTCGTTTCGGTAGCATTTAGCGCCTTTGACCCTTTCGACCTGCCGGCCGCAAACGATAACCCGTCCACGGGAACGCCTTATAGCTATATCGGCCTAACAGACTATAGTGGAGAAGATGGATCAATACTAAAATCCAGGGATGAGCTACACGGCGAATTTATCGCTTCTCTAAACTTTTGCTTTAGCGAGCCCTTACGCAAGGCTCGATGGTCTGAATCTATAGGGCTTTTGGAGAGTGATCAAAATTTTGCAGAAATGAGCTTGCTCAGTCTGCTCGATTTGGATCCGCCGGAAGCACTGGAGTGGGCAAAGGTGCTCATATCCAAAATGAGCTCCGGCCATGCCATAACAATACTAACGATCACCCAATTGATCGAAAAGGTTGAAGAGAAGACACTTGTACTAATAGATGAACCAGAAAGTCACCTCCACCCACCACTTCTTTCTGCGTTTGTAAGAAGTTTAAGCAACCTTCTTCACAAACAAAATGCAGTTGCCATTGTCGCCACTCATTCTCCTGTCGTGCTACAGGAAGTGCCGAAGTCGTGCGTTTGGAAATTATACAGAGAGCGCGCCTCGTCCGAAAAGGCACGCCCAACGATAGAAACTTTTGGTGAAAACGTCGGCACCTTGACAAAAGAGGTATTTCAGCTCGAGGTTGAAAAATCCGGCTTCCACACTTTGTTGGAAAATGCTGTCGCGCGAGGCGGAACATACGAGGAAATAATCGATGAATTTAATAGCAGCCTTGGCCTTGAGGCGCGAGGAATACTGCGAGCCTTGGTGATCAACAGAGATAAATTTTTGCAGTAACCATGAAAAGATTAGCCTCCCCGCCTCATTCACCTCTCGACCTTTATGATGCTTGTGTTAGCGAAGCCGAAGGTGATCTGAAAGCGCATCTCGCCATCAATCGCAATTCCCTAGACGAAGCTGCTCAAGTATTCGATGCCCATTCAGCCACAAAGACATGGTGCGATCTTCCGAGGGCGCGGCATGGTCACCGAGAAGATATAATTGTCGGAACCTTGAGCAAAGGATCATTAATGGATTTGTACAGCTCCGGCGTTGTAGGATCGACGGGAGCGCCAAGAAAAATATATGACGATATTATGGTTGCTGCAAAAGGCGAGTGCCCTTACTGCGGGGGAATCGGAACTCCGCGTACGCTCGATCATTATCTTCCGAAATCCAAGTTCCCAGCATACTCCGTCCTACCAAGGAACCTAGTTCCCGCATGTCGAGACTGCAACACGGATGCTGGAGCAGGCTTTCCGAGCACGCATCAAAATCAACCCATTCACCCTTATTTGGATAAAGACTGTTTTTTTAACGAAAGATGGGTCTACGGTGAGGTGCATCGCAGCGACCCAATTGTTGTAACTTTCACTGTCACTCCCCCTGAACATTGGGTGGACAACGACAAGCAGCGGGCCACGCAGCATTTTGCAGCCTGCGGCTTAGCCGGGCGATACTCCAGCCGAGTGGCTGGGGATATTAGCCCCCTAATATTGCAGAGACAAAGCAGTCTTGCGAAATTTTCACCAGATCAATTCCGGGACCACCTTAACATCGTGAGCAGTGATGCCAATTTGCTACTCAACGGCTGGAAAAGGACTTTGTACCATGCGCTATGCGAGTCGGACTGGTTTTGCGACGCTAATTTCAATGAGGATTGGCAAAATATATAGGTTGTTAATGAACTTCTCATTGACATCAATTGCGGTCATCGCCTGCGCGCCGAAATATTATTGACAGCCTACGATAGGCTGCATCCAGGGGGTTATTCCTTGTGCTACATTATCCACCAAGTTCCAAGCCCCACACTCGGCAAACATCACATACGAAATACGCCCCAAAATCCAGGGCACTAACGCCGGCGAAGTCTGTATTCCCTTGATGCCGGCCCCCGTTCACACCCGATCTCAATTTTGAGGGAGCCATTCAACCGGTAGACTATTCGACGGCTGCCGTAAGCAGCACGATCCCGATCATCCGAAACCTCGCCGCCGGTTTCATCCTTCGGGATCTAGGGCTCATCCCCTCTGACCGGCATCAGACGATCCATCGGTGCGCTTTCGATGAACTGGCGCAGCCGCTCCGGATCCGGATCCGCGCTTCTGGCGGATCGCAGATAGGCCGAGAGAGAGAAGCCAAGCGCGCATATCGTGATCATGATCCCTATGACGAGAGCCCCGATGTCTGCGTCCATGTCGATCATTCCCTTCTTATTGTTGAATTCCAGATCGCGTCCCGTGCGGAAAGTCACCGCCCAAGCGCGAGGATTTCGGGGCTGCACGTTCAGCGCAGCCCCAGGTGCCATCACTCGGCGGCATCCGGCGTCTGTTCCTGAGACAGCAGTTGCAAAAGCCGATCGCCGGTCAGGACGCCCGTTTCCAAGACGGCCCGTGCCATCTCCGCCATCTTGAACAACTGAGGCTGCAAGCGGTGCCGCGCCTCCGTCTCCGCCGCAGTGATCAGCTCCGCAACCTCCGGCAGGTTGCCACTGATGGTCTCCCGCATGAGTGCTTCCGAATTGCTCGTGCCCAGCCACAGCGCACCGTTCTGGCCCAACCCGTAAGCGCCGACCTCGTTCGCCGCCAACATGGCCGCCTTCGCCAAGTCGGAGTCGCTGGCGCCCCCCGCGCCGCTCGACGGCTCGCCCAGAACGAGGATTTCGGCCATCCGCCCGGCCAGCTTGACCGCCCGGTCGCGATGTAGTGTGGCAGACGTGTGGATCATGGCCTGACAGGAGATCCGGCACTCTCCGCCATCCTCCGAAAGCTTCAGGTACTCGACCGTCAGCTCCGGGTACGAATGCCCGACAAGCGCATGCCCACATTCGTGTACGGCCATGCGCAGTAGGGCGTCGGGCAGCATGTCGTGTAATCGCCCGGCGAGTTCCTCAAGGATATCCTGGGTGATCAACTTGCGCCGCTTGCGCCGTGCCGTGGCGCGTCCTTTCCGGATCGCCGCCGCACAATCCGCCCCCGTCCGCCCCATTGCCCGAACGGCGCAGGCTTCGAGGTTGATGTCGTTGTCCCCCGGCTTCAGATGCTGCCTGAAGATCACGGCAAGGTCCTGGCGACTGGGCAGCGGGATGGTCACGATCGTGTCGAAACGCCCTGACCTGCGGATCGCCGGAGGGATCCTGTCGAGCTCGTTCGCTGCAGCCACGACAATGACGCCCTCGCGCCCGCGGATGCCGTCCAGTTGTTCCAGAAGGCCCTTCGTGGCCTTCAGATCGTAACTCGAGTTCTTACCCTCGGACTGCTGAAACGCGTCGATTTCGTCAAGGAACAGGAGTGCCGGCTTGGCGTCCTTCGCCTCTGCGAACGTCCGCGCCATGGCCTTCAGGAAATCCCCGAGATGCCCCTGAGCTTGCCATTCGGAATACGACCCGGACACGAACGAAACCCCAGCGGTCCCGCTCATCGCGCGCCCGAGTTCGGTTTTGCCTGTCCCCGGAGGCCCGATCAGAAGCAGCCCGCGGGGCACGTCGGACCAGTCCAGTTCGCCCGAGCTGTAAGCCGCGAGGGCATCCAGCAGGTCTTGCGCAGCAGTCTTGGCCTCACCATAGCCAACGAGGTCGTCCAGATCGGCCACCGACGCGGGGATGTCCGGCACCACGTCGTCGTCCTCATCCTCGTCGTCCGGCCGTGCGGTCTGCGGCATGTCCATCAGGAACTGAATTGCCCCCTGCCGATCCTCCGCGTGGCAGGCGCAGACCAGATCGAAAGGCCCCACATGACTGAAGTCGACCCCTGCCGGGACGGGATGCTCCGCTGCACCCTCACTGCCAAATTCAAACGCAAGCACGAGGCTGATCATCTCCTGATCAACCGGTCCGACCGTGAGAGTCTTCCGCGGGCACGCCGGCAGCTGGCTCTCGAACTTTTGGGACATGTCGGTGAGGTAGAGGATGGGTTCTCCGGTCGAGAGCATACTCGAGAACTCCGACATCATCAGGCCCCGCCCGCAGACGCCGTCCAGCGGCCGGAGATGGATGCGTTTCCCGGGTTCATAGGACGTCGAGGCGCCGCTATCCAGGTAGCGATCAGCCGGCGCGGCGATCCTGATCGCCATCGCGAGATCCCTCGTCTGCAGATGGGACCGAACGACCGTGATCGTTTTGCGCCCATAGAGGTCGAACTCCGCATTCATGGAGGCCCGCATGTACATCATCAGCGCGATGAACTGCCCGATGTCGAACTCGCCGCCCTTGAACACCGCAAAATCGGAATGGTCCGACCCAGTGTAACCGCTGGCGGCGGCCAGTTTGGTCGGGGACTTCTCCGGCGCCACCTCAAGGAGGTGATAGAGAATCCTGGCAAAGGCCGCGCTGGTCCAGCTCGGGTGATACTGCGTGTCAGGCATCGTGATATCCTCTCGGCATAGGGCGACTGTTCACGGGAATCCGTGTTGTAGAACGTTCGCCTCGGTGTTGGTTGCTGCGGCGCCCATCCAAGAACGCCGCAGCAAGAACATAGCGCGAACGCGCGGTTCGGAGAAGCCATTTTCAAGAAAATCCGCCCACAACACATTGCAATCATTGCGAGTTTCGGGCCTTGCAGAATTTTCGCACGGATCGAAAACCTCCCTCCCTGAGCCTTGGATCTGGTAAAACCAATGACCGGCAAGCCGTTTTCGCGACGCAAGCACGGACGCCGCGGTTTTTCGCAAGTGCCCGGGCACCAGCCTGCGCCGTTGCGAAAAACCGCGGTCGATCTTCCAAAGAGGTCCGCGCAACGGCCACGCAGACGCGTACGCAGCCTCCGGTCAGTCACTCACGACCTCCTAAAACCCGAATCATGCAGCCAAGGCTGGTCCAGCTGAAACGCTTCTCGCTCACCGGAGCCAACCAGCATGAACCCTTGGCGGATGTTGAAACAGTTACCCCGGCGCGGGGAACTGCGCGCTCAGGAATCCACCGACTTCACGGAGGGAGACTTCCTCGATCGCCTCGCCGATCCGGATCGACACGGTTTCCCGGTCGACCTCCCGGGCCCCGATCACCGCAACGACCGGGATCAACTGTTCGCGCACGCGCACGATCCTGCGCGGCAGCGTCTCGCGCTGTGCGAAAAGCAGCGGACGGAGGCCGGAGGATTTCAGGACCGCTGTCACATGGGTCGCAACGTCTGCCTGCACCGACGAAACAGGCAGGACAGCCACTTGCACCGGGGCCATCCAGAACGGCAGCCTGCCCTGGTGCTGCTCCAACAACGTGGCAATCACCCGGGCGATGGAGTTGACGACGGTGAGATGCAAAATGGCCGGCGCGGCACGTCCACCATCCCTGGCCACATACCGCGTTCCGTTCAGGCTGGCGGTGATGACGTCCAACTGCAGCATCCCGACGCATTCCAGGCGGCCTTTGCGATTACGCAGCAAGAACTCCAAGCCGGGGCCCGTCGGCAGAGTGCCATCCGATTTCCTGACGCCCTGAACCCCCGCGGCCATCGTAGCCCCGACGAACGCCGCCTCGGCAGCCTCCAGTTCAGCGCCGACCGTCATGTCGTCGATGAAGCCTGGGCGCAAGACCAGGTCCAAGTCCGGAAACCCCACGTCGGCGTACGCATCGCGCACCATCGAGATGAGTGCGGCCGTTTCGTGCTTGATCTGATCGATCAGACACAAGACATGGGCATCCAGCGCGCCGGAAGCGGCGAAATACTGATGGCCACCTTGGGCGTCAGGATGCGCTTCTCCACCGCTCTCAATGAATTCGGAATACCGGATCGGCAGTTCGCGCCAAGATTTCAGCCCCTCATCGAAAAGCCGGAGGTGACCGCCGCACGTCCGGCCTTGACCGCCTCCATGCCCCGAGTCCGCGCGGATCGGCTCTGCCTTCGGCAAACCGTCATCATTGGTCCGGACGGCCGCGCCGACGATATGATTGCAGGTGGCAACTGGGGTTCGAACTTCGTCGAAACCCCGCAGTTGAAGCCGCCTGCGGAAGTGCTCTTCAAGAACACGGTGCAAAACCCAGCCGCAAGGATGCCACGACATGCCGCCAGGGACCGCAGGGTCGAAGCTGTAGAGCCCGAGTCGGCGGGCAAGACTGTGGTGGTTCAAGGGCGGCCCCCCCTCGGTGACAAAGACATGAACGATAACCCTCTGTCGATATTCCAATACATTCTTGCCGGGTGTAGGGGCGGACACTGTAATGCCGTCACCTGCCTCCACGCCTTGACCTTGCTCGGCACTGCACATGCAACGTCGACATGATCCAAACGAAAACGCCGCGGCACCAGGTGCCGCGGCGAATGTGATCACTTCCTTTTGGATTTCCGGTTGCGAGCGTCGGACCGGAGCCTGTCCATGTCGGTCTTGGCCTCGTTTTCGACCGTATCCGGGTCGGCGACATCATCGTCATCCTCCGGTTCGGCAGTCTGAAACCCGCCTTCGGTCAGCGGATCCACGTATTCGTCCCGGCCGACAAAGGGCTTCTCGAACTGGCCGTGCCCGTACTCGGCCTCCTTCTTGGCGCGTTCGATTTCGGCCATGGTGTAGCCGAAAATCCCGATGTCGGACGCCAACATGATGGATTGCGAGAGCGACCTGCAGAGTGCGCGGGCTTCACGACGCGCTTCGTCCTGTTCGAGGTTTTCCGCATCGCGCTTCATGCGCTCTAGTTGGCGCTCGGCCTGCCATTCGCGCAGCGATTTGCCGCAGACGCCCTCGGTGATGGCGTTGACGGTGATCAAATCGCCATTCGCCAAAACCGAGATCGCGCCCATATCGTGGGGATCAACCATTATCTCGATGCGCTCGCCCGGAGCCGCGATGCGATCGACCATACGCGCCATCCGCTGCTGCCGAATGTACTGGTTGGAATAGACAATGCCGGCGTACTTGATGCCCTCCTCGCTGACGGTCGCGGTGGTGTGGAATCCGCATGCCTCACGGAACTGCGACGGGGACGGCATCTGGGACGGATCATACTCGGATTGATCAGACAGTTCTTGCCAAACAGCCGCCGGGGTGCGTCCTTTGAGACCGCGATGTGGTGTCTTGTGGTATTCGGCGATGAACAGCAAAAAAAGCGTCTGGAACTCGTCCCAGCAAATGCAGGCTTCGGAGAGATATTTGCGATCGTTCCGAGCGTGCGGATTCTCCGCAGTGTACCCCGGCAGAAACCGCGCCCACTTCAGGTCACAAGTCCAGAAGAACCGCTCCATGGCACCGCGGAGCTTGGAAACGCCTGCAGCGCCGTTCATTTGAGTAGACCCGAGCAGACGTACCGCGCTCGAGAACAGTGCTCCGCCGAACGGATCCTTACCGTATTCGGAGCCGTTGTCGTTGCTCGCCTCACGCATGTAGCAGATCATGTTGTAATCGGACGCCTTGATGCCCGCGTTCCGGAAAAGATGAGTCTTGTCCCGATAAATCATCCGCAAGCATTCCAGGGAGGCCTCCTGGTTCGGCGCCAGCGAGAACGAAACACCGACGATTGCTCGCGTCGCCAAGTCTTCAGCCGCGGTGATCCACGGACTGACCAACTTGACTGCCTTGCGCTGCTCCTCGGTCATCATGTTATATTCGTCCCGGGTGCAGTTGCGCACTTTCATGTGCGCCTGCCACGCGTCGAACATGACGACTTCGCCGATGTAGGTTGCTTTCCGACCGGGCTCGACCGAGCCGAATTTCTTCATGGCTGCGGCCAAGCCCTCACGCTGCATCGTGACTTCGAACGGATCCAGATACTTGTCGATCCAGCGCTCGTACTGGCGCTGGGACAGGATCTTCATCTTGGGCTTGCCAATGGACTCCCGATAGACGTTTTCCGACTTCATGTCCCCGATCAGATCATCGATGACTTCGCCCTTCGAAATCCCGTCTGCCGAGGCGTAGCGGCCCAGGCGCTCCATGACGAAGCAGAAGTCTTCGCTGGCCTGCAGATCGAGATCGATCGGGTCTGATTTCACCGGAAGGAATGCCCTGGCATCACCCTTCACACGACGGTACTTCCGGAACTTTTCCAGCAAATTGCTGTTCGAGGGCAGACGCTTCAGAAGCTGTGCCGCGTTGGCCTTCTGGGTGCCGTATTTCTTGCGCGCCTGATAGGTTTCGTAGTCCCGCACCATTTCTTCACGGAACTGCGCAACCCCTTCCTTGGTCAGCGTCATGCCCAAGGCATAATTGCGTTCCATGAGGCGGCACTGCTGCATCGCCAGATCGATCCGCTCCCGCTGCGCAGCAGAGGAGCCGTTGACGTCACGGGTGCCGTAGAGATCACGGTCGCGGACCCGTGCGGGCGTGTAGTACCCCCGCTCGACATCCATGATTTCCGCTTCCTTCAGATGGCGGATTTCGGCAGGAGTGAACAGGCGAATGTCGACGGCACCACTGTCCGGCGCGGGAATAGACAGCCGGTAGTGCGTGATCTCCTTCGAGTGCTTGTCGATGACGACTTCGATGTTCGAGACTTCGCAACCCTCGAAGGTCACGCGATCATTCGAATTCAAGTTCTGAAAGTAGCTCATGCTGCTGCGCTCCAAAGCTGGGTGTCGGGGGAAAAGGGGTCGAGGAGGTGTTTGCCGATGTCGCCGTCGCCGACGAGACGGATGACGGCGCGCTGGCCGCGATGGCCGAGGCCGGAGGCATCGACGATTTCCTGAAGGGTGAACCGCTCACCAAGGTGTCCGGCGAGTTCGAGCACGTGATCGTCGGCATCGGGATCCCAGCCGCCACGCGCCTGGTGGATCGCGTGCGCGCAATCCCTGTATGTCGGGTGAAACAGGTAGCGCGACGTTACCGTGAACCGATCTGCCACGTCGTAGGGCGTCTGCGCAGCGACATTTGCGATTTCGGCAAGATACGCAGGACGGCGCGCCTTTTCGTCGTATTTGACGGAGATCAGGACCTCTTCGCCGTTGCGAAGCAAGACATGAGCGTCAACACGCGTGAAGGTGTCCTTTCCAGACAAGTCGGTGAACGGCACAGTCGTCCGCTGCTCCATGAAATTCACGACCTCGGGGTGACCAGCGATGTTGAGGAACACCTGCGATTCCTCAAAGGAGGCGCACCAGAACTCCTGCCGCACGGCGCGGCGATGGAGGCGCGTGACGAAGGCCACACGGCAAGTGCTGCCGGACTTCCAGATCCTCTTCGGCTCGCCGCTCTTCATCTCCGCCCTGCTGAGCCGCGTCGGGCTCAGCTTGTTCGGATCATCGGGATCCGCAAGCATCGGCGGCGCAATGTTGGCCGACCAGAGGTGCGGCAGGTGGGCATGCGGATGGTTGTCCGCGATTTCCATGACGGTCTGCATGGGATGACTTTCCTGTTCACGCCGAACCAAGCGGCGCGTTTGCTGGAAACAGTTCGCCCGGTCGGGCGACGGTTGGGGATGGGTGCAGGACGCAAAGCCGTTGCGCGATCCGCGCACGGGGGCTTTTCGCTACCGGAATTTTCCGACGGCGGGCTTGTCCGGGAAAGTCAGCTCGACTACTTTATCGGTGTCTTACGTCGATCAGCAGTGCTGCCGTCTTTCCTTGCGGGCGGAATGATGACCGCCTTTTCGTATGGTTCACGGTTCGGGCAGCATTTCTGACCCCTCTCTACTTTCGCATTCGAAGCATCGTGCGTGATGCCTCCTCCAGAACTGTCTTTGCGTTGATGTCGCCGTTTCGGCGGCGTGCTTATTCTGCTCGATGCGTATGGGCGTGAGATCGTATCCCACCCGGGTGGAAAAGCCCTCGGTGAACGCGACATCGCAACCAGATGCGACTCGCGGTTCGATCACCATTAGAGCACAGACCACTACATCGAGTCCATTTTCTTCAACATATCAATAACTTGCGAAAATCCGGACTTCCGCCAATTTCGATATGCGCTGATGTCTCCTTTACCCGCCCGGCTCGCAGCCGTGATTGTTCTTGCGTCAGTGTTGCCTCTGACATTTCTCAAGTAGGCGCAAAAATTCCGTGGGAATACGTTTGGAGCACGCAACTTTGTATAGAAAACCCAACAACCCCGCACGGCGCTCTTGCCCTGCAGACCTTAGCCCGCGGCTTGTGCTCGACGTGTCATGCAGTTCCGCCGTCATTCGATGGGTCGATTGGATTTCAGTCGGAAAACCGCGGAGTTATCTCGACATCAGCGCAGATACACCGCACCAGGAGACCACTACCACCCTGCCCGAGATCACTCTCCAGGATCTTCCGAGCACGATGTGCGGTCGGATAGGCCACACCAAGGCTGTCGGCGAACGCATGTAGACCGTAGTTGTGGCTCCCATGCTTGGCACGCCATCGGATATACTCCTCCGCAGCTTCGAACCAGAGCTGAGGCGAAAGCTTGCTCGACCTCAGGATTGATCCGGTCAGAGCCGTGAATTGATACCTGCATTCTCTGCAATGGTACGTTTTTCGCACCGCCATGAACCCGATGTCGGAGCTTTCGCATCTGAGGCACCCGACTCCATCCGGCCAACGCACCGCTGCCAATCGCTCACGACAGAGAGCATCCGTGCCCCAAACAGAAGCGACGCCCTCCTCAGGAAGCCGATCAGCCAGCGCCTTCCAATGGGCGGCATCTTCTGGATTCTGTCTGGCGCGCGGCTTGGTCATTGCGCCCTGTAGCGCAGTCGGCCAACAGCCTTCAATGAGGACGTGCTGGACCGAAACGGCGCAAGGGCGAAATCCGGGGTTTCACCTTCCCACCTCGCGGCACCAGGCTGGTTAGGCCCGAACCTGTCATGAGGCGACGCAGCGCGTCGCGTGACTGGCATGGCCGGGTCGCATGGCGCGACCGGCCCCAACCTGCCGTTCAGTCCTTGGCCGATCGCCGCGGTGCGGCTTCCCCATATCGGCCATTCGTCCATCGCGCAGCATTTTCGGAGGCTGAAGGTCGGCTGGGCGGGACAAAGTTGCCATTGCAAAGGGCGCCAGACTCAGCCAGTCATGCTGATGCAAGCTATCGCGCGCCAGCAAATCAACCGAGAGCATCGAGATCGGAACTGAAATGCCGGTATTAAGTTTTATCGCGTTGACGATGATCGGCTCCGCCCTGACCGGGGGAGTAGTTCTTGGGATCATCGGCACTATTGCACGAGCAGACATTTCGTTGATCGTCGTGGTGCCGAGCCGGATACTATTGGGTAGCCTGTTCATGATCCCGTTCTGGTTCGTGGTTTGGGCTCTCCCGTCAGTCCTAATTTTCCATTGTGTCAAAGGGATAAACGTCTTCGGAATGAACCCTGATGCCCGTGTTCGTTTGGCGGGTCTCGCAACCGCAACTGTCGCAGCTCTGATTTTCGTCTCAGTAAACTTCTCTGACCGAGATATAGGTTGGGCTTCTTTGGTGGTTGGTCTCGCGGCGATAGTAATCGCACCTTCGATTGCATCCCGAACCCACAGAAATTCTTAATTCAACCACTTCACTGACTATCCTTGCCAACATCGGGCTTAGAAAGCTGTCGAAAGGCAAGCCTGGGCTCGTTCCGGACCTTGGCTGCGCGGCGGAGCCAAGCGCCTGGTCGCCCCGCGCGCAGCGTCGTTTCCGGCCCAAAGAAGCCATCCAGAAGCCAACTTTGATGCTGCGGACGCAACCTGCATTGCAGACCTACGTTTACGCGCAAGGGGTAAACAAGCAGGACTAGTGTGAACGGCGGAGCAATACTGGGCCACGGTAGCGGCGGCACAGTGCGGTCGCGGGCGGCGTAAAAGTCGGCCACTTTTGCCCTTTCATTCGATGGGAGGGCTTGGGGATTTTCACCGTGGATTTG
>NZ_JAGEMH010000032.1:0-19354 GCF_040148795.1 Sagittula sp. NFXS13 | reverse complement strand
ACCGCGGTCATGCGAAAACTCATCGTCCTCGCGAACGCACTACTGAGAGACAACCGGAAATGGGCTCCAGAACCTGCTTGATCATCACGGATACTCGGCAGCATTCTGCGGATGCGCCTGCCGGACAACGGTCTGGTCTTCACCAGCCACCACTTCACCAAGATCGCCCGCAGCTACGGCCTGAAGCAGGAGTTCATCACCCCACACTGTCCCCAGCAGAACGGCATGGTCGAGCGCTTCATAAGGACGCTGAAGGAGCAATGCGTCCATCGCCATCGTTTCGAGACCATCCAGCACGCGATGCGCGTCATCGGTGACTGGATCAGCTTCTACAACAACCGCCGCCCTCATCAGGCCCTTGCCATGCGCACGCCTGCCGAGGCATTCACATTAGCGGCTTAACCTGAGCAGATTCAGCTGGGTCGATACAGACGTGCCGTATCGGATCCGACCTTGGACAAGATGATCCTTGCCGAGGCCGCACGGGGAAAACATCTCAAGCCCTTCCCGCCGTAGACAATGCATCGACCATGTGCGGCAGACCCTCAGCTTTTCCGAGCGCAGGGTCTGCCGCGCACTGGGTCAGCATCGCTCGACGCAGCGCAGGGTGCCTTGTGGCCGACCGGATGAAGCCCGGCTGACCGAGGACATCATCGTGCTGGCCGAAGAGTTCGTCCGCTATGGATATCGCATGATTATCGGGATGCTGAACAACAGCGGCTGGCATGTGAACTATAAAAGGGTCGAACGGATCTGGCGGCAGGAAGGGCTTAAAGTCCCGCACAAGCGGCCGAAGAAGGGCCGTTTATGGCTGAACGAGACTCTGTTGCACAAAGCCGTCGCTGAGCGGACTTCCCCGTTCCCCGGACGGATTTATCCCACGGCTTTTGTGACAGGGATGCCAAGGGCGGTGTAGCCATTCATGACGGCGATGCGGACCTGAACTTCCGCGACCTGTCGGTCGAAGTCCCGCGCCATGCCCCGCCCGGCAGCACATTCGCAGAGTGTGTGAGAGGAGGGCGCTGCCCCAGCAGTTTAACGCAGTGCATCTTGGTCTCGACGCGGCTTCGGCGGTGGTATCCGCTCCAGTTTCGCCAGATTGCGCGGCCGAGGTATTTCGAAGCTCGCAGGGCCTCGTTTCTGGGCGAGCCTTGTCCGCCATTGGTCCGGGGACAATGGCGAGCGCACCCGCGGTGACGGCCTTCCACGGCTTGGCCTTTTTGCGGGGGTGAAGGGCGGCCTGGATTTGATCCAGTGGATCAAATCAGCCCTGAACGGGCGGAGCCCCGGGGGTATGACGGCATGGGCACCGTGGTCAGCGATGGCGTCGTGGCATTTGCGGGTATCATAGGCACCGTCTGCGGTGACGCTGCCGATCGCCTCGTTCGCCGGGATCTGGTTGAGCAGATCGGGCAGCACCGGCGCATCACCCATGTGGCTCCCGGTGATCTCGACGGCGCGGACTTCGACGGTTTTCTCGTCTATCCCAAGATGGATCTTGCGCCAGACACGCCGCTTGGGCCCATCATGCTTGCGCGCGTTCCACTCGCCTTCACCCTCGACCTTGATGCCGGTGCTGTCCGCTGCCCGGCAGGGCATTGCGCAGCAATGTCCCGAGAGCGGATCAGGAGGTCAGCGGGCCGTTCGAGCCACGATACTGGATGTTCACGGCCAGCGTCTTCTGGCGGCGCGATAGCGTACTGAAGTCGGGCACCGCCCAGTTCAAACCGATCAGACGCAACAGGCTCCCGACGAACCCGGTCGTCTGCCGTAGCGCCATGTCGAACAGCACCTTCATCGTCAGGCATGTCTGGATGGCAGT
The DNA here is from genome assembly GCF_040148795.1 of Sagittula sp. NFXS13. Classification (NCBI taxonomy): domain Bacteria; kingdom Pseudomonadati; phylum Pseudomonadota; class Alphaproteobacteria; order Rhodobacterales; family Roseobacteraceae; genus Sagittula; species Sagittula sp. NFXS13. The sequence continues at coordinate 17,532 of NZ_JAGEMH010000032.1, read as the reverse complement.
ATCGCTGTAGGTTTGCTGTCGGCCGAGTTTGCCGGTCGGCGCAGCATCCCAGATCATCTCGGGATCGAACAAGATCGTCAGCGAGCCTCGGCGCTTAAGCGCTTCGTTATAGGCCGGCCAGTTCCTGGTCTTGTAGGTCGGGAATGTGGGTCTGCTCATGTCGTCCAACTACCACGCTGGCTTCACGATATGAATCCCTCACAGGATTTGTGCAACAGAGCCGTTACGCGCCCTCAACGCCGCAGATATTGAATGCCAATATATCCCAAATACGCGCCGACCCATTGCCGACCGCTCAGGATCATCCCATTGCCGGAAACCGCATAGGTGTTTGTGAATTCCACCTGCGCGCCAGTCTCGGGATGCAGGCCGTAGCAATCCACCTGGACAGCCGTGGCCTGTGCATCGACCAGCCCAAGCGCCACGCGTTTGCCACCACTGGGGCGGGCCGCACAGCGAAATCTCTGCTCTTCGATGACGGCTTCGGGGGTGAGAAACCGTTGCACGTAGTTGACCTGTCCCATGCTGCGGGACCGGACCAGCGCCAACAGCTCGTCCTCTTCCACGGACATCAGATCACCGCCCAGACCGCGCGTCGAGGTGATCATGCCGTCACGCAGGACAATCACGTTGCGCGCCTGATTTCCGAAGGTGTGGTAACGGCCATTGGTTTCGACCTGGGTCAGCAGACCCTGCGCATTTTCGCGCTGCTCGAACTCCACCAGGATCAGTGGGTTCGCATTGGCCTGCAAGGCCTGCGCAATTTGCGCGTTGGTGACCGGCGCCGGCGGCGCCTTTGGCTTGAACAGTTCGCCAACCGCCTGAAGCGCAACCCCCTGAAGGTCCCTTTCGCTGCCACAGGCCGCAACACCAAGGGCAAGGCACAAGGCAAGCGCCGCGCGCATGAATCGCATGCATGTTTTCATCGCCAGAAAGTTCCCCAAGTATTGGCCACGTCTGGCTGGTGATAATCCCGCACCTTTTCATACAACCGGCCCTGAACGTCCAGACGGGCGCCACCATCGCGGGTCAGAGACTGGATCGTCACAGTGTTCTCGCGGCGTGTCGGAATGCCGATCAGGCTGCCAATCGGAATGGTGAACCGGATCCCCTTGTCAAAGGATCCCTCGCCAAAATCTTCAGCGGAGGCGTCGGTGATGGTCGCATAGGCACCGACACGCCAGCCATTGGCGAACTCGCGGTCGACTGAAACGGTCGCGCCGACATCCCCCGCAAGGTAACGCCCCACGTCGAGTTGGCCATGAAAGCCGTTGTCAAAGGCATAATAGGCGGAGACATGGCCGTTCACCTCCGGGATGTCCCGGGCGATGCCACTGACCGGGTCCGTGGTGGTCATATCTTGGAACCCGAAAAGCTGGTCGTAGTCACGCTTTTGAATGTAGTTCACCTCGGCCCCAAGGGCGAGACGGCTGTCCACGGGCTTCCAGAGGAGTTCAGCAGAAGCGCCGCCGTACATTTCCTCAAGATACCCGACAGAGACACGGCTGTAGAAATCGCGCGCCGGCCGGCCGTAGTGGGCAAGCTGAAGACGTTCGATTGTCTGATCGCCCTCTGCCACGTACAGTGGACGATCGGTGCGCACGCGAGGCAGGCCGGATTCGTCTCGACGCGACACCTTGTCGAGGTTGCCTGTCAGCTTCTGTGTGACCGACCCGGACAGCTGCAATCCAGGCGTGATGCTGTAGGTGGCACTGGCGCGCAGATCAAGGTTTGCCCGCACGGGGCTATTGGGGTCAAAGAGCGAGAAATTCACCGTCGGGCCCAAAGACCAGCTGAACTTCGGATAGACACCGGGGGCCACGGCGGGCGTTCGGTCCTTGGCATCGACAAACTGCGCGCGCGGCAGAAGGTCTGCGGCCGGTTCGTGCTCCAGGCGTTCCAGATCGGAGCGGCCAAGCACCACCGCAGCGGTCGGCATGCCATCAACGACAGGGATGATCTCGAACGTTTCGACAGAGGCGGGCAGGGTGCGCGTCATGGCGCGGGCAACACGTCCGATGGCCTGCGCCTCGTTTTGGTATTTGCCATTGGAGATTCGCACGATGGCACGGCGGCTTTCCAGGGTCATGCCTTCGAGCTGCATGCCTTCGGTTTTGAGCAAACCGGCCAGTTGCGTCCGCGCCTGTGTCGACCGGGTGCTTTCCCGGGTCCAGCCCAAATCGGCGGCTGCGCCAGCTTCCCGCGGTGCAACAGGCACCCCGGATGGCTCCATGCCACCGGGCACGCCGGAGGTCCGGGGATTGAGCAGGAAAGTCAACTGCGCCCCTACTTCTTCCCCGAGCACGTGGTACAGGGAGATTTGCCCATCACCGTCGCTGAATTTGTAATCCAGACCATAGTTGACTGCGCTGCTGGGTTTCTCTGACCAGCCGCGTCTCACTTCTTTGGTGTATAGATCGGATGAGTATTCCAGTTTCAGCTTCAGCCGATTGTTGGGCGCGTAGCTGATGCCGCCGAAAGGGGCTATATCACCACGGAACCAACGGTCATAAGTGGGTATACCGCCACGCTCGAGCGTTTCATTCGGACGACTTCCGGAGCTGCCAATAGGGTCTCGACCACCAAACCGCCCCCAGCCCAGACCGCCAGTCACTTTCATCCCCGGCGCGACTGTCTTCGTCGCGACAAGATATTCGCCGCTGTACACGCCAGTACCGATGACATCTGAAAACCCTAGCACAACGCTGGGTCGGTACCGGTCTTCCGTCACAAGTTGGTAACGCAGGTCGAAGCTGCGATCAAAATAATCACCCTGTCCGTCAATACTGGAGGGGAGCGACGTATAGCGGAAGCTTCCGGACAGACGTGGTGTGGCCTGAAAATAGATCGTGGTCCGACTGGTGTCTCCGAGCCGCCCGAAGGTAGCTGCGATCGTGGCGTCCGGCAGAACTTCGGCCGTTGGCATATCGACCAACCCCGGAGACCCATAAAGGTTGAGGCTCGTGGCGTTGCGTGAGGTGACGTCCTGCGCAAAAGACCCCAGCGGCATGGTTGCAAGGACTGCCAAGGACACACCGGCATACATGCGCGTCATGATCCGGCCTGAACGAAAACCCGGCATATGTCTTCCTTTTCAGGTCAAGATTTCCCCCTTGAGTAATCTTTGCATCCCAGCCTGTCTATCGAACTGCCTTGTGTTGGGCCTGATATGTGGGAAAAACCACACGACATTATCCAAAAGCTTAACGCAACGTGCATTGGCCGCCAAAAACCTCCGGGCGTGCAACTTCCTGCGGACCTGATCCGTTGTCTGGTAAAACAAGCAACCCGATAACCTCGGGGGAAGGATATCATGGCGGATCTCACCTGTGACGTGGCAGTGATTGGCGCGGGAACAGCCGGGCTTGCAGCCGAGCGCAACGCCCGCAAGCACGGGGCCTCGACCCTGCTGATCGACCCGGATTTTGCCGGCACCACCTGCGCCACGGTGGGGTGTATGCCCTCCAAGCTGCTGATCGCAGCAGCCCGCGCCGCGCATCGCGCGCGCAACACCGATCTGTTCGGTGTACGCACCGGCGAGGTCACAGTGGACGGCCCCGCAGTTCTGGCCCGCCTGCGCCAAGAGCGGGATCGCTTTGCCAGCGGGGTCCGCGACAGTTTTGATGACCTGCCTGAAGGGGTTGCGGTGAAAGCCCGCGCACGCTTTTCCGGGCGCAACAGTCTCACATTGGATGATGGGCGGACCGTGCAGGCTGGTGCGGTGGTGATTGCCACGGGATCCTCGCCCATGGTGCCTGAACCCTATGCTGCGCTGGGGGATTTGGCGCTGACCAACGACAGCATCTTTGAACTGGATGACCTGCCTGAAAGCCTGGCAGTGATTGGTGGTGGCGTGATCGGGCTGGAACTGGCGCAGGCCATGGCGCGTCTGGGTGTGGCGGTCAGCCTCTTCGATATGGGCGACCGGCTGGCCGGGGTGCGCTGCAACAAAGTGCATGACGCGCTCAAAGGCGCGATGAGCCAGGAGATGGCGTTGCATCTTGGCGTCGAGCCTGAACCGTCCGAGGAAGATGGCCGGGTGCGCATCGACTGGGACGGGCGTCATCAAAGCTTTGACCGCGTGCTGGTGGCCACGGGCCGCCCGCCCAATGTCTCGGGGCTGGATTTGAGCGCCACTGGCTTGGCTCTGGACGACAAGGGGATGCCCGATGTCGACCCTGATACGTTGCAATGTGGCGATTCCCCGATCTTCATGGTGGGGGATGCCAACGCGGCCCGGCCCGTGCTGCACGAAGCCTCGGACGAGGGCGGAATCGCCGGGCGCAACGCCGTGGCCTATCCGGCGGTGGTGCCCTCTCGACGCAAGGTCAGTTTCACCATCACCTATACCGAACCGCCACTGGTGATGATTGGCCAAGATCCCGACGACAGCGCCAAGATCGGCGAGGCGGATTACACCAATCAGGGCCGCGCAACGGTGGATGGCGAGAACGTCGGTCTGGCACGGCTTTATGCTGCTGCGCCGGACGGTCGGCTGATCGGAGCCGATCTGTTTTGCCCCAGTGCCGATCACATGGGGCACCTGCTGACCTGGGCGATGGAAGCGGGGCAAACCGCCAGTGATTTGCTGGACAGGCCGTTCTACCACCCGACCTTGGAAGAGGGGCTCAAAGGCGCGCTGCGCGATATTTGCGGCGCCGTGCCGCTGCGCGTGCCCGGTGACCAGGACCCCGGCCTGCCGCCTGGGGTCTGACCCGTCACAGCAGACCGTCGTCCGGATCGGGCGGCGGTGATGCGTCAGAGGAAGCGGCTTGCGCGCTGATGAGCAGGGTAATCTGCGCATCTTCGGTGTCGATGGTCCGATCCTCGAAGCGGATCCGTTCCACGCTGTCCAAGGTCACCACCTCATCGCCGGTAAAGATCGCCAACTGCCCATCGAGATAGGCAAAGGTCACATCCTGCGACGCGTCGCCCTTCAGGTGAACCGTATCCTTCCCTTCACCCCCATTCACCGTCGCATTGCCATTGGTCAGCACGAAAGTATCTGCGCCGTCGCCGCCAAACATGGTGTCCTCGCCATCGCCTGCCAAAATGACATCGTCGCCGTCGTCACCGACCATCAGATCGTCGCCATGGCCGCCCTTCAGCGTGTCGTTGCCTTCGCCACCATGAAGTCGGTCATCGCCGTGATAGCCGATAAGCCTGTCCGCTCCGGTGCCGCCCTTCAAAGCGTCCGCCCCGTTGCCGCCTTTCTGCACGTCGACCTTGTCGATAACGATGCGCACGAAATCGTAGGGCAGCAGATCAAGGCTCACCATGCCATCGGTGAAGAAATCCCCTTCCTGCTCAAGAATCAGGGCATCCACATCGGTTTCCGTGGCAAAGTAATAGTCCTCGATGGAGCGCGGATTGCTCACGAGGGGAATGATGCTGTCAAAGGTGGGCAGGTAGGTCTGATAAACACCGCCCCCCATATCCCGGATGTGGCTCTGGTCGTCCGGGTCGAAAAAGGCCAGCGTGGCCAGCTGCTCCGCTTCTTCCTCGGTGATCACACGGCGACCGATGCGGTTGAGACCCTCGGCATCGGCCATATCAGACAGCCCGTCAGAACTGCTTTGGTCGATGGTCACCTGCTCCACCCGGATGTCGGTCGCCCCATTGGTGAAGCGCGAGATGTCTAGGTCAACGGTGGCCCGGTCGAGATCGCGCAGGCTGACAAACAGCACATCCTGATAGGCGCTGGAGAAGACGTTGACCTCCACCTTGCCATCACTGCCGGTGCTGTCAGAGGAAATGCTTTCAAAACTGGTGACGCGGCCCGTGACGCTTTCCTCGGGCCGCAGGCTTTCGGACATCATCTGAAAGGCGGTGCCGCCGATGGTCAGGTCGATCTCGTCCACTTGACGGTTTCCGGCAATGTTAGAGCCTGTTCTGTGCTGCAAGGGCCAGACGAAGGCATCCTGCACACCGGCCTGCACCATGAATTCAAACATCTCTAGCAAGACGCCGGAACTGGCTGCGCCAAGCTGGTTATAATTGCTCGCCAGCACGTTCCATTCGGTGATGTAGAGCCCGACATCCCGACCCAGAAGTTCACTGAAATTTTCGATCCGATAATCGAGGCTGCGGTGTTCGTACCATTCGTGGGTGAAGGCCGGGCCCTCTTCGTGGCCCTGATTATAGTAGTAATGCGCCACACCGCCGTCGATGGCGTCCAGCGCGCGCTGGTCCAGTTCAGCCAGAATGGCGCGGTTGGCGTCCTCGAAGGTGCCCGTGCGCTTGAAGCTGCTTGCCGCGCCCTGTGGTTCGCCGATCTGGATCAGGATGGCCGGGTCAGCATCGATCCCCCGCGCGGCCAGGGCCTCGATCGCGCTGACACTGGCGTTGATCACCCGGTTGGCGGCGATGCCATACTCTTCCTCGTTCATGCTGGAGATAAAGTCGCCGTTGGGATTTTCCTCCGGGTGCGTGCTGCGATCATAGTTCGCTTTATAGCGCCCGATGGAATATTCGTTGCCGACCTCCAAGCCTTCGATCAGGTCGCCGTATTCCGCCAGCGCCAGTTCAAGAAACGCCTGAATCTGTTCGGCAGGCAGGTCGGTCTTGGTAGGCAGGACCATCGTGACCTTCACCGGGCCGCCATCTGCGCCGCCGGTGCGTGCCCAGTCGAAAAAGCGCGTCACTTCCTCGCGGATTTCCCCATTCTGCAGCTTGGTGATGTCGATGACGTTTTCCGTACCGCCGCCGGGATAACGTACATGATCAATGCCCAGCGTCTCGATGGCAGAGACGAAGCCATCGGTCGGACCAATGCCGCCACGTGCGTCAATGTTGACGGCCTGCAATGCGTTGACCGCAAAATGATCGTCCTGAACGGTGTGTCCCGTGCCCTGCATATTCACGAGCGAGACATCGTAATGCGCCATGGTGGCCTCCTGTGCTTGTCACAAAAGGCACGGATGGTCGGGACACGGCGTGGATAAATTGCGGCAACTTCGGGCCGCATTATTAAGGTTTTCAGGATCAGGCCGAACAACGGAGTTGGCCTTCCGATCATAGTTCGAAGGCAGACTGTGCGCGCTACTTGAAGCGTGGCTTCCATGACCTGCGACGGTAGGGGTTTTGGCCAATGTCCTCCATCATCTTTTCTCGGAAGACCTCAGCCGTGGTCTTCCACCCGAGGCATCTGCACGGTGTGTTGTTGAGCTGATCGCAAACTTGCTTCAACTCGAGCTCGGTCATGGCGGTGACGTCACGTATCGGAGCCTTGGCCGGCTTTGCGTTCGGCGATGCGCCTGCGGTCGACGAGGGAAGACCAGCCCGTGTTGCGGCGGCCGGTCGGCTGGTAGACGGTGCGTTGCCTGGCTGCGCGCTTCTTCTTCAGTGGCGCTTGCTCCTGCTCGGCCTTGATGTGCTCAAGCACGGCGCTCAGATGCTTGTTCTCGGTGATCGCCGCGTGGGTGACGCGCTGGTCCTTGTCGAAGACGGAGCAGGACATCTCGCAGATCGGCAGGTGCGTTGATGATCAAAGTCTTCAGAGTCACCATCGCCTGTGAACTCGGTTTTACGGCTGTACCGCGTGTAATCTTCAGATGTCGGATCATTTCAGACGAGTCTGTGTGTGCTTTTGGCAGTGCCGTTTCTAGCCCAGAAAGAACAGATCGTGCGGCCCCCTCTGCATCTAAGCTATCCGTTTTGCCTTGCGTGTATCGCAATTGCCGATTTGGCCGCATGACCTCGATGACATTGTGCCCCTGAACCAACAAAGACCTTGAAAGGTCCGCGCCATACGAACCAGTTCCTTCGATACCTAATGCCCGAACTTCCCCAAAAGATCGCGCCCAACGCTCCAACTCCAAATATCCATTGGAATTGGTCCGAATGGACAGCGCCGCCAAACGGGTGCCTTGTGTATCAATCGCAACAGCGACATGCGTTGCCTTATGCGTGTCGATGCCGATAATGAGCGGATGTGTGGTTTTCATGATGCCCTCATTGCTCAGAATGCCCAGGCATCGATCCGAGGGGACAGGACTGTGATGGGGCGTCCCCGTCAGGCTCCTATGAGGTCACATCTCGCCCGTTGCCGGGACGACTTGACACGTCAACGCAATGACACCCAGTCAATCGTAGCATGGGTCAGGCCATCAAGCAGCAATACCATACTACAGTCATAGCTATCAACGACACTGCCGACCGAAGGTTCGATGCCGGCCTCGCCCAGCCTTTCCGTGTAGCGAATGGACAGGTATTGCGACCCGCGATCGCTGTGATGAACCAAGCACTTGGCCTTCGTCGGTTTGCGGTCATGGATGGCCTGCTCGAGGGCATCTAAGACGAACCCAGTTTGCGCTGACGCGCCAGCCAACGATCTAGCGCGCATAGGCGTCGATGACGAAAGCGACATACACGACCCCTTTCCAAGTCGCGACATAGGTGAAATCGCTGACCCAGAGCATGTTGAGCGCCGGGACGCGGAACCCGCGGTTCACCTTGTTCAGAGGACACGGAGCTTTCTTGTCTGGGATCATAGTTCTGTGTGGCTTGCCGCAGATGATACCCTGAATGTCCATGTCCCGCATCAGCCTCGCCACCGTGCAACGCGCGATATCGAAACCTTCCCGGACAAGCTGACGCCAAACCTTGCGAACGCCGTAGACTTTGTAGTTCTCCTCCCAGACACGTTCGATCTCGGGCCGCACGACGGCATCACGACGGGCACGGTCTGACAACCGCGCCGGGTCAGTACGTATCACCAGATGATCATAGTAAGTGGAAGGGGCGATCGGCAGCACTGTGCAGATCGGCTCGACCCCGTGCGCCTCGACAAATTTCCCCATCCCTTCGACCGGTGGTCGAGCTTCGCCATCGCAAAATATGCACTAGCCTTCCGGAGGATCTCGTTGGCCTGCTGGAGCTCTCGGTTCTCCCGCTCCAGCGCCTTCATCTTCTCGGCCATGTCGCTGGGTATGCCTGCGCGCCTGCCACTGTCGACCTCGGCCTTTTGGCACTGGCGTTCAGCATGTTCGCCGAGCAACCGATCTTCGCTGCGATCGTCGTCATCGCCTGCCAGCGAGATCCGTGCTGACCCTCGTTGTCGAGAACCATCCGCACGGCGTGCTCGCAAACTTCAGGGAAAACTTGTTCGTGCTCTTGCTCAGGATGCTCCATCCTACTCAAGAGTTGGAGCATCCGGCAAACCCGGGGCGGTTCATCTCATGACTGACCCGGATCGGATGGCGTTCCAGCTTCATCCAGCCTGCGATCTGTTAAGGTGACCAACCCGCTTTCAGCCGATCCTCGACGGCGGCTTTCAACTCGGGATGCACGATCAGCTTGCGGTGGATGGCGCGGCGCTTCTCATACATGCCTTGGGCGTTCATCGCGTAGTAGCCGTTCAGCTCGGGTAATTCATCGTCGTCGAAGTGGTTTCGCTTCAATTCCCGATAAATCGTTGAGGGCGCACGACCAAGCCGATCCGCGATTTCCGGGACAGGCATCTTGGCTTTACGCCACTTGGCAATATTGATCCGTTCACCGAAACTTAGGTGAGGGTAATAGCGGCCCATTGGTGACCCTCCGTACAACATTCTGTTTTAATATAGAATTTTCACTTCGGATGTAAATTCATCCGCGTACACCAAAATTTCCAATAAGGTTAATTATGTTATTTTTACCAGATGACAGCCGGCGGCCATATGCTGTCTGCACTTGGACAATTATGCCGCCACGATGCACCTAGCCGCCGAAAGCCATGTCGACCGCTCCATCGGCGTGCCACGCCATTTCATCAAGACCACCATCACCGGCACCTTCAATCTGCTGGAAGCCAGCGCGAAAATACTAGACCGAAGCAGACAAGCATGAGAGCTTCCGCTTTCACCCCATTTTCACCAAAAAGGTGTTTGGCTCGTTGGTCCCACGGGCAAGTTCACGGAAGATACGCCCTACGACCCGCGCAGCCCCTATTCCGCCTCAAAAACAACCTCTGATCATCTTGTGCGCGCTTAAACCGAGACCTATGATCTAGGTGTTTGATCCCACGGTTTAATGGTGCGATCCTTTCTCAAGCTTGGAAGGAAGCATTATGGGACAAGTTCGTCACGGGAGCGCCACGACCACGCACGCCGTCAGAGCGGCAATACAGCGATCGCAAGCTTCGCTCTCGAAGCTGAGCGAAGAGCTTGGGATCAATCCCAAGACGGTCGCCAAGTGGCGGAAGCGGCAGTCGGTCGAGGATCGCAAGACCGGGCCGAAGGAGCCGCGTTCAACTGTCCTGACCGAGGCACAAGAAGCGATGTAATCGCTGACGGGTCCGGCAGTCAGGAACAGGTCGATGGGCCTTCAGATGAGTTACGTCGATCATCACGGTCGTCTCTTCACCGTGCTCGGCTGCCAACCCCGCCATGATCCGGGCGAAGACACCCCGTTCGTGGCTGTACTCGGACCAGTGGCGTTCAGCCACTCTCCTCCTCCTTTGTCTGACGTCAGCACCTGTGGGACAGATTATAGGATTTGAACAATGGAAGGTTTCTGGTTCATCGTAGCCTTTAAGGAGCGAAGATGAACAAGAAGCCCGGAACATCTAAATACGCAGCTGATAAGCTGGTCAAAAACATACGCCGAAAGACCCGCCAGACCTACTCGGCGGAGGAGAAGATCCGCATCGTTTTGGTCGGATTGCGCGGGGAGGAAAGTATCTCGGCGTTATGTCGCCGCGAGGGTATCTCTGACCGCCTGTATTATACTTGGTCGAAGGAATTCCTTGAGGCTGGAAAGCGTCGTCTTTCCGGCGGTGAAGGGGGCCGTGGCCCCAGTGGGGCCGCGAAAGCCCCGAAACGCGCGTCAGGCGACATTGTGTGAGGTGAAGGATCTGCGATCTGAGGCCATGGCTCTGAAAGAATGCGTGGCGGACCTCACCTTGGAAAACCGTCTGCTCAAAAAAGCATGACAGGGGCTGGGGAGTTCGAGGAATGAGATACCCTGCGTCTGAGAAACTGGAGATCATCCGCACGGTTGAGAGGTCACACGTGCCCACAAAATGACCCTTGATACGCTGGGTATCCCACGCACGACATTTTACCGATGGTATGCCCGTTATGTCGAAGGTGGCTTTGATGCCCTCGCGGATCGTTCGCCTCGGCCAAAGTCGGTCTGGAACCGATTTCCGCAGGATCGGCGGGATGATATGATCGAGTTTGCGCTGGAAGATGAGGCGCTGACCACACGCGAACTGGCCGTCAAATATACCGATGAGAAGCGGTATTTTGTCTCAGAATCATCTAATTTATCGTATCTTGAAAGCCGCTGATCTGATCACAGCACCAGACTATTTGGTGATCAAGGGCGAGACCTTGTCCGCCATTGGTCCGAGGACAATGGTCGAGCGATGAGTTCACTAACTAGACCACGGCCATCAACCAGATGCTTCTCTCGGGCATGTAAACATGCCCTGCCGGGCAAAGGGCAGATCGACTTCACCTACTACAAGATCATCGGGTGGGGCTGGTATTACCTGTCCACCATCCTCGACAATTACAGCCGCTACATCATTGCCTGGAAACTCTGCACAAACATGCGTGCTGAGGATGTCACCAACACGATCAAGTTGGCCCGGACGGTATCGGGCTGCGGCTAGGCCGTGGTCCGGCACAAACCCCGTTTGCTCAGCGACAACGGTTCCTGCTACATCTCTGGCGATCTGACCAAATGGCTGGAGGATCAGAAGATGGACCACGTCCGCGGAGCGCCATTCCACCCACAAACCCAGGGCAAGATCGAGCGTTGGCACCAGACCATGAAGACCCGCGTTCTTCTGGAGAACTACTACCTACCCGGTGATCTTGAACGCCAAATCGGAGCCTTCGTCGATTACTACAACAACCAGCGTTACCACGAGAGCCTGAACAACGTCACACCAGCTGACGTCTACTTTGGTAGGAACAAAGCCATTCTAAGAGAAGCGGAGAAAATCAAGAAACACACGATCCAATACCGCCGCTTGCAACATCAAAAACAAGCCGCATAATCAATCACGCAACCGAACCAGAGCCTCCAATGTTCAAGCCGCTCTAATGTCCCATTTTATATGACGACGGACAGATGGCAGGCATGGCAGCTGTGATCCGTAGCCGTCAATTTCACCACGATATCACATACAGAGTTCTTTTCTACTTCGCCGTCAGAATGGACAGTAGCGCATGCCAGGGTAACTTCCTGGCACTCCAAGTTCGCGCATCCCACTTGTTACTGTCATCAACTGTCAAAACCTGCACGACCGATGCTGTCGTAAGCAGTGAAGCCTCCTGCCCGTGCAGCATCGGCGGTATAGATGTTTCGCAAATCTCCCAGAGCGGCATGCGCCATGCCGGAGGCCAACCGCGACAGGTCAAGCGCGCGGAACTCGTTCCATTCCGTCAGAATGACCAGCAGATCGGCGCCCTCGGCTGCGTCATAGGGATCTTCCATCCACGTGACTCCAGGCAGGAGGTGCTCACCCTCGCGCTTGCCCTGCGGGTCGACCGCGCGCACCTTGGCCCCGCCGCCCACCAGCGCCGGCACGATGGTCAGTGATGGCGCGTCGCGCATGTCGTCGGTGTTAGGCTTGAAGGTCACGCCCAGCACGGCGACGGTCTTTCCGTTGAACGATCCGCCGCACAAGTCGGTGAGCTTGTCGATCATCCGGCGCTTCACATCCTCGTTCACCTTGATAACTGTCTCCACGATGGAGATCGGGCTGGCGTGTTCTTGGCCAATGCGTGCCAGTGCTTTGGTGTCCTTGGGGAAGCACGAACCGCCATAGCCCGGACCTGCATGCAGGAACTTGTTGCCGATGCGGCCGTCCATGCCCATGCCCCTAGACACGGATTTCACGTCGGCACCGACCTTTTCGCAGAGCGAAGCGATCTCGTTGATGAATGTTATCTTCATCGCGAGAAAGGCGTTGGCAGCATACTTGATCATCTCGGCAGACTCGAGGTCAGTGGTCACAATCGGGAAGTCACGAAGGTACAACGGGCGGTAGATGTCGGCCATAACCTGCGCCGCACGCTCGGTCTCAACGCCAACAACCACGCGATCAGGCTTCATGAAATCGTCGATCGCCGCGCCTTCGCGCAGAAATTCCGGATTCGAGGCAACGTCGAAAGCAAGGTCTGGATTGGCCTTGGCCACCACATCGCGAACCTTAGCATTAGTGCCCACCGGTACTGTCGATTTTGTCACTACGACGATGTAGTGATCTGCTGCCTTGGCGATTTCTTCGGCTGCGGCCATGACAAATGTAAGGTCAGCATGTCCGTCACCGCGGCGCGTCGGAGTGCCAACCGCGATGAAAACCGCATCAGCACCGTCGATGGCCGATTTCAGATCGAGCGTGAAAGACAGCCGACCTGCTTCGACGTTCTTGTGCATCAGCACGTCAAGGCCCGGCTCGTAGATCGGCACGCTACCACGTTCCAGCATTTCGATTTTCCGCGGATCCTTGTCGACACAGACGACATCATGGCCGAAATCCGAAAAACATACGCCGGAGACAAGTCCCACATAGCCTGTTCCGATCATCGCGATTTTCATATCAAAATCCTTGGACAAATACTTGTATTCATCGTGCGATGTCCCATACTTGGCCCCCCCTAACAAGAGAAATCCTTGAGGTTCAGACAAAGCTCAGAACAGCCACATGGCTATGCGGCAAACTTCTATAGCTTGGCACTGAAATTTCATTCAGCCGCGACTACCATTCGAATGAGGTGGTCCGATTGCCATTCAGCCTGTGGTTGGACCTGTCTCCTGCCGCTTGACAAATATAGAGCATCAATGCGCTGGCCGAAGCGAGCAACGGGCTCTTCAAGGCCGAGATCATCCCATCGCCGCAGCCCTTGGCACAGCTTCGGGGCCGTCGAATAGGCCACCCTTGCATGGGTCGATACTCGCGTTGTCGAAGAAACGCCTGAGTTCAACAACCGCCGCCTGCTCGAGCCGATCGGGAGCACCCCTCCGGCTGAAGCAGAGGCAAACTTTTACGCCGATCTGGAAACTGAAGACCGGGCCTCTTAACTAAACCAAATCAGCCTCCGGCGAACCCGGCGCGGTTCAGAGCGTTTTTTAGGGGTATATGCAGCAGGAGCGTCACGCCAACGTAAGCCATTGCGATTGATGAAGATAATTCCGCTTAGTACCAGCCTGTTATCAAGCAGGGGCTTCCCGTGTGATTTGGGAAAGAAGGGGGCCAGACGTGCCATCTGCGCGTTTGTCATCTAGAAGAGATCGCTCATGTCACCGCTCCGCTTTCGAAGGCGTGAAGCACGTAGCCCCAACAGAAATCAATGCATCCTGACTCTAGGTATCCAGATTTTCAGCCGTTTCTTAATCGTATGCATCGTGGTTTTTAGTCAGAACATCAATGTTTTTAAGTCCTAGGAGGATCCGCCGCATATCATCGACCGGTATCATATTCGGGCCATCGGACGGCGCAGTGTCGGGCGCCTCGTGGGTTTCCATGAAGACAGCCGCACAGCCCACCGCCAGTGCCGCGCGGGCCAGCGGTTCGACGTATTCGCGCTTCCCGCCCGAGGATTTCCCCTGCCCGCCCGGCATCTGCACCGAATGTGTGGCGTCCATCACCACCGGGTAGCCCGTCTGCGCCATGATCGGCAGCGCGCGGAAGTCCGACACCAGCATGTTGTAGCCGAACGACGTTCCGCGCTCGCACAGCATGATGCGGTCATTGCCGGTGCTTGCGATCTTGTCGGCGACATTGCCCATATCATGCGGCGCAAGGAATTGGCCCTTCTTGACGTTGATCGCCGCGCCGGTTTCGCCTGCCGCCAGCAGCAGGTCGGTCTGACGGCACAGGAACGCCGGGATCTGCAACACGTCGACCACCTCGGCCACGTGGGCGCACTGTGCCTCGGAATGCACGTCCGTCAGAACAGGCACGCCGAACTCGGATTTGATCTGATCGAGGATCTTCAGCCCCTCGTCCATGCCAAGGCCGCGCTTGCCTTCGAGAGAGGAGCGGTTGGCCTTGTCGTAGCTGGCCTTGAAGATCCACTGGATGCCGGAGGCCGCGCAGGCTTCGGCGATCCTTTCCGCCAACATGCGGGCGTGATCGAGGCTTTCGAGCTGGCAGGGCCCCGCGATCAGGGCAAAGGGACGGTCCTGCGCGATTGCAATGTCGCCGGAGGGCGCGGACAGGGTAACAGTGGTCATGCGATGCCTTCTTTCTTCAGCACGCCTTCGATGCGCGCAACGTCGACGGGGTTGTTGAGCTCCCAGAACACGCGGCCCGGTGCTTCGACAGGCACACATGTGACGGATGCGCCATTTTCGAGGAAGCGAAGCTGTTCGAGCCCCTCTGCGCGTTCGATCGGACCTTCGTCCCACGACATGTAGTCGGCGAGCGCGGCGGGGCGATAGGCGTAGACCCCCACGTGATGCCAGACATCCGGCGGGGTTTCGAGGTTGCCCACATAGGGCAGCACTTCCTTGGAGAAATAGATCGCGTTGCCGTCGCGGCGCAGCACGGCGGTCGTCCCGCCGACCCGGCCTGCTTGCCGATCCGAGACGAAGTTCGACAGGGTTTCGTGGTCGCATTTCAGCACGGGCGTGGCCATCTGCACCGACGGGTCGTCCATGGCGGCCATCAGCGCCTCGACGAACCAAGGCGGGGTCAGCGGCGCGTCGCCTTGCAGGTTCACCACCACCTCCGGTGCCTCCGGCAGCTGCGACACGCCTTCGGCACAGCGCTCGGTGCCATTGCGGGCGTTGTCCGAGGTCATCAGAACATCCGCGCCAAAGCCTTCGGCGGCCTCGCGAATGCGGTCGTCGTCCGTCAGAACATAGACCGCATCCGCGCCTTTGACCTGCTTTGCGGCCTCCCATGCGCGTTGGATGAGGGGTTTCGCCTCGCCCGTGGCGCCCTTGAGCGTGACCAGTGGCTTGCCTGGGTAGCGGGTCGAGGCATAGCGGGCGGGAATGAAGATAACCGTTTTCATGGAATGTCTCGCAGTTCAGGCGACGCCGGCGCGCAGGGCGTCGTGGATGTGGATCAGGCCGGTCAACCGGTCGCCTTCGGTGACCAGAAGTACAGTGCGCTTTTGCGCGTTCATGACACCCAGGGCCTCCAGCAACAGGGTATCGGGCGTCGTGGTCAGCGGGTCACGTGTGGCAACCTCGCCCGCAGTGCGGTCCATCAGGCCGACCATGTTTCGCCGCAAGTCACCATCGGTAATGATACCGGCCAACCGGTCGCCTTCGATCAATGCGGCTACGCCAAACCCCTTTTGGGACATGGTCAGCAATACCTCGGACATCTCGGTGTCCGGCCCCACAACGGGCAACTCGTCGCCCTTGTGCATCACGGCCGCGACACGCAACAGCTGCGCACCCAGCGTGCCTCCGGGGTGGAAGGCGGCAAAGTTCGCCCGATCAAAACCACGGTGCTTCATCATGGCGACCGCCAGCGCATCGCCAAGCGCCATGGTCATCGTCGTCGATGTCGTGGGCGCCATGCCAATAGCGCAAGCCTCCGGCGCGTCGGGCATCAGCAGCACATGATCAGCCGCCTGCCCCAAAGTGCTCCCCGCCTTGCGCGTCATTGCCACCAGCGGCACGGAAAACCGCGCGCAATGGGCGATAATATCGGCGAGCTCCTTGGTTTCTCCCGAGTTGGAGATCAGGATCACTGCATCGTTTGGGGTTATCATCCCAAGATCGCCGTGGCTGGCCTCTCCGGGGTGCACCATCTGCGCGGGCGACCCAGTCGAGGCAAAGGTCGCCGCGATTTTAGCGGCCACATGGCCTGATTTGCCCATGCCAGAGACGACGATGCGTCCGTTCACTTTCAACAGCATCTTCACGACGTGTTCAAAACTGTCAGGCAATTGATCGGCGAGGCGCATCAATGCGTCCGCCTCAATGCCAAGTACTTCGCGGGCGATTTCGGTAGGGGACTGGGACATAGCGGCCTTTCTCAACTGCCGCAGGTGGTAGCTGTCCTGTCCGTCTTTGTCCAACTGAACCGCCCGGGGACTGACAGAGACCATCAAGTTAAGCAACGGTGGTTATGACAAAACGGAAAAACCCTACTCCCCGGAGAAGGTCAGCGGGCGTGCGGTCCGAATGGTGTTCGAGCATCACGTCTCGTACCGAACAAGGCCGGGTGCGATTGCAGCAGTGGTCCAAGGCGCTGGCATCGGCCCTTTTCGAGGACCGTTATCCAGTATGGTCAGATGGCGACAGACACGGACACTCTAACCTTGATGAAACGGCTCTTTTGCATTTGCTCGCCGTTTCAAAATTCGCGCAGCCTCTACATCATGGTGAGGGGTTTCGCCGCAGACAGGTCCCCTGGTAGGGAGACCGCGTCGAAGTATTGGATTTTTGAGATTTAGAGCACATCAAAAGCGCCACAAGCTGTTTGGCTTGGACGCTTTTGATGCATTTGTTGGTTGCGGGAGTAGGATTTGAACCTACGACCTTCAGGTTATGAGCCTGACGAGCTACCGGGCTGCTCCATCCCGCGCCAATGGTCGGACAAGGTATAGAGAGATATCTGAGTTTACTAGG
>NZ_JAGEMH010000031.1:0-23090 GCF_040148795.1 Sagittula sp. NFXS13 | reverse complement strand
AGCGATCCACGCTGCTTCAGTGCCTGATTATACGCGGGCCAATTGATGGTCTTATAGGTCGGCTTCGGCGGTCTGCTCATGCGAGCCCGCTACTACATTGGACCCACGAAGTGAATCCCGGAGCCTCATTGTGCAACAAGGCCCATCATCTCGACCAATGAAGTCTTGCGGTCTGGCAGGGCGGTAATCGTCCCATGAATCTCCAGTTTGAACCTCAACCACATTTGGCGGCGTGCTTTCAGCTGCGCTCTTAGTTTCGATCGGAACGTCCATACCAACCGTAACATCGTAGTCGCATAGAACGCTCTCCAAGGTGGCTATGTTGTTGAGGGTGTCGATATCTGAAATCTTCCGACCAGACTTCGCGCTGAAAAAGATAACCCCATGAGGTGCGCCCCCCAACAGTGTGTAGGCCGCCCAAAACCGTCCAAACGGAGAGACCACTAGTGTCCACTTCCCAACCGCTTCACTTGATCCCGTGAAATCTTTTGCCGTTGCGATGGTCGGCACATATAACAGATGCCTTTCTTAGTGCGTTGACGATAAGATCTGGAGTTTAAAAGCTTAGCCGAGAAGATTTCTCGGCGGGTTTGCTTTTCCACATTTCAGCGAACCCCTTGGCTTCCTTCCCAAATTCAGCGGTGGATATGAGTCATCCTTCATCGTAGTCATATGCATCAACTGTCCCATTCAGTTGACGAAGTATCGGGGCGCCGATGTTTCCAGCTTGCGCCTTGCACTCAACGTAAATTTCTTTCCCGCTGACCTCGTGCTTGCAAAGAAGATCGAGTTCGGCTCCGGTAACACGTATTTCTTCAATGACTTTGAAGCTTTGAGCGGAGAGAAGATCGGTTGCCAAACTCTCCAGTGAGTCGCCCTTCGCCTTGGTGCTGTCGTCTGCTCTGCAAGCAACTTCGATCTTCATGCTTCGCCTCGGTAATCTATTGCGGCCACTTGCCGATATTCTTGAACGCGTCTCGAACTATGACCACAGCCACCCGGAAATTTCCATGGGTCAGATCATGCGCCACAACCTATGCGTCGGTGCGCCTTGTAGCGAGTGGTGGGTTCCGCCTATGGTGTCGATCGAAGGGGCCTCTGCGTTGGTTCTCGCTTGGATGTCCGCTTCGGCGGTGCGGCAGGGGTGCCGTTGCTACCGCGGCGAAGGTCCGGCTTCCGCCCTCACTGCGGGTCATCTGACTTTCAATGTATCCAGAATTGTCGTTTCTCATGCACTGGCAATGTAGTTTGACCAGAAGGATGCCTTGCGGGCGTGCCGCTCCGAAAGCGCATGGGAGTACGCGGCATGTGACTGGGATGCGCCATAGTCGGCGATCGTAGCGTCCGCAAAGGCGCAAGAGGCAAGATGGCGGGCGGCGTGGGGGTAGCGACCCTTGCGATTACGGGTCAGGGCGAAGTCGATCATCGCGCGCCACAGTAGGACGGCGTGCAGCGGGTGTGCTGGCGACAGGGCGTCGGCCAAGGGCGTGAGGATCTCGTAGGCGTCGCCGTCAATCTCTGCCAGCCGCGCGTCGATCAGTTGGCAGGCCAGCGTCAGGTCGCCGGCCTGCAGGCAATAGGCCAAGGCCGCATCGACAGACGGATGACTCAGCACCACCTGCCGGGCGGCGTCTTCGGCTTCGATGTCTTCGAAGTCGGGCAGCAGTTTCAGATGATGGCGCAGGGCGTCGGGGCAAAGATGTTTTTCGAACCGCGCCCACAATGCCGCGCGCAGGTCGTCCGTGCGCCTCAGCGCCTTGAGGCAGGCGAAATGCACGTCATCCATCTCGCGCGGGTCAAGCCGGTGGCTGTCATAACCCGCGACCGCCTTTTCAATCAGCGCCAGCGCTTCCTCCGCACGGCCTGCGTCCAGCAGGCGGGTCGCGGCGGCGGGGGCGATGGTGTGATAGGTCAGCTGTTCGGGCGTGTATTTCGCCAGCCAGCCGTCCACATCACCCTGTTGGTCGGCCACATCCTGAAGAATGATATCAAGGCTGCGGTTCCGGGCGGCAAAGGCCCGCGCCTTCTGTGCGACAGGGTCGGAGATATAGTCGTAAAACGCCATGTCGCCAGGTGCCAAGGCGGCCTCTCGCGCGGTTTCCGCCTTTGCTTTCAACCGCGCCAGTCCAGCATCACCTAAGGCCGGGGCCAGCACCGCGACGGCATTGTCGAAGGCCCCGTAGCCATCCGCGACCACGGCGTCGAAGATGCTGTCGGCCAGCGCCTCTGGGTCCGTTGTCATCCGTCCCGCAAGCGATCCGATTGCGTCCATCGCCTGGCGCATCGCATCACCGATAGTGCCCCAACTGTCGTCGGTGCGCTCATAAATGCCTTCCGCCAGGTGCAGTTGCGCCCAGAGCAGGTCAAACGCCATATCGGGCGCATCGCCCGCGACCCGGCTTTCGATCAGCCGGACAAGATCTTCCAATTCCTGCCCCAGCTTTTTCTGCGACTTGCGCGAGATGTAGCTGCGTCCGCGCCGGATCGTGGCAAAGCGTTTGCGGATGTCCGCAGCCACCGTCTGCGGACCCTGATCCGCAGCCAGCGCCATCCGCACCCGACGCTGGCGGGCGGCGTCACCCTTTACGGCCTCCAGCAGCAGATCAGCCAAAACCTCATGGTCAAGGCCCATCAGGTTGATCTTGTTCAGTGCCTTGCCAGCCATCCGACACTCCGTTTCAACATATGGAAAAGGCGCCCATTGGGCGCCCCATATATGGTTCAACTTCACGCTTCGAGAAATCTTTGCCCCGATTCCGAGACAACTTTAACCCGATTTACACAAATCTGTAGATCGGGAACAAGTTAGGGCCAAGGCGTAGATTTTTTGTTTTCGTATCAGATGCTTAAAGTGACACCCAAAGTGCCTAGGTGTCAAGATGCGGCCAAGTCGGCCGCAAGATCCGGCCGGATCATCCCGTAAGACATGAAAAAAACCCGCCGAAGCGGGCATTTTCTCATATCGCGGAAGATCGTCAGACCTAGGTGGGCTCAGCCTATCACGTCGTCCAGGTGGACACGAAGGCTGGCAACGCCATGCTGCCTAGGAGCACGAAGCGCACGGAGTTCACCCGACATGATCCTGGAAAAAAGGTCCGCGAACGGACCCGCTCCACGCTGACAAGCATAACCTACAGGATGCCATCCATCGGCGGGATCTGTCAGCTCGTCGAGCTCCATAATCTTGGAAAGAAGTTGCTCCAGATGCCGACGGGAGAAGACCACCTGTCGGACGGCACCACGCTCAGGTGCAGGTATCAGGGGTACGAGGTGACCTGCCCGATATAGCACCTCCACCTGCCGTTTGCTGGCCCCCAGGTGGCCGGGGATGTCATGGAGACTGATCGCTGTCTGAAAGTCTTCGATCAGAGGCAAGATTTCAGCCGCATCGAACACGATCCTGCCGCTTTCCTTATCTGATGCCCCCATCGGAACCTTACCCAACTTCTGGAGGATGCGGGACAGACGCTGCCGATGAATTCCAAGCGTGTCGCTCAGCGCCTGGAAGCTATAGGCGCTGCGGACGGTGATTTCCTCGCCCAAAACGTTCGTGCCGGGCTCGATCGCAAAGTGCTTTGTGATGTGCGTACGGAGGATATCTCGGATGGGGCCCGGATCGATTGCGTTGGCTCGCCGATCAAGCCAGTCAAACAACGCTCCATAGTAGGCGAGAGGCCCCGCTTGAACGGCCGAAGCTGGGGACGTTGCATAGATCGTATCAAGCGCCTCGGTCACAGCCTCGGGGCCTTCGCGGTAGATGCTGAAACCGATGTCTGTCGCCTGCTCCACTTCGATCGGGGCGAGCTTCTTGATCTTGATGCCATGACCGTGCTCGAGGACGGCTCCGAGCATCTCAGACGCGTTCAAGACCTGTTCCAAGGTTTGCCCCTCGAGCCAGGACGACACCGGTTTACTCATATTGGAGAGGCTGCATTTAAGCCAACCAATGTACTCGGGCGTGGGGTCTTCGACAGTAGCCCGTTGTTTGAAAGTCGAAACCGAGACGGCATCGGGCAGCGCTTCTGCAGAAGCATTGTCTGAATGGGCGAGCCAAAGACCATGGCGATCACATCGGTGAACGTGCCGAAATCCCCAGATAAGCCGATGCCGCCAGCACTCGCGGGCACCATCCGCCGCCAGGCAGGCCGGGCAGAAACGTGCAGCACGCGGGGAGAGAAATGCCCGGGCCAGTCTCTGGTCCCTGAAGCTTACATGAGACTGCGTCACGTCGATGCTGTTTGCCAGAAGCTCTTCAGGTTCGACGCCCACCATCTCCGCAAGCGCGCTGGTTTCCGCCACATGGCCCGAAACGAAGCTCGGAGCGCTGATATTGAGATCACGCAGGAAGTGCCGCATACCGCGCCCCGTGTGCATGAGCGCAAGACGGTTGGCGAACGACAACGTCGTTTCCTCGGGGTCAAACGGCAGATATGGACGCAGCACTGTCATCGCACCCATCCCATGGCTTTCAGCTCACTCTCGACGAAGGACCAGTCTCCGGGATGAAAAGGTGTCATTTCCTTAGGGCCATTGCTTTTCACAAAGATGCGCTCGGCGTCCTCGAGTTCGAGCCGGGAGCGCCGCTTGGTGATTACGCGGCGCAGGCTATCCTTGACGAGTTTGACCGCACGGCCAGCCTCCCCATGCTCAGCGAACAACACACGCTCGGAAAACTTGAGACCGGGGTCAATCTCGATACCCAGCTTACGTGCTGACGTAGCTACACACCTGCTGAACCTTTCCGCCTCGCCTGACCCAGGCTGAATGCTCGGCAGATGACACTCATCAAAACGACGATAGGTTTCGCCGGATGCCTCTTTCAGGATACCCTCACGCAGCTCCGGGACTCCGGCGATGATGAGCGCGACCGCGTGATCCGACTGCACCATGTGCTTGAGCGCCTGGATGGCGCCCGGCACATCCCGCCCAGGACCGGGCCGCAGGATGTGGTGGCATTCGTCGATCACGAGGGTCGTGATGCCTGTCATCCTGAGGCGACGACGGCAGATGAGCCACCGCTCGGGTGCGGTGACGCTCTTGTGAAAGCCGGAATAGCCAGTGATCTTCGCGATGTCTTCCGCGAGAGACTTGATCGTCGCATCCGGCGGCACTTCCATGTACAGCGTGTTGCCTTCTCCCTGGTCGGTATATTCTTCCAGGACCGGCGTCTCGCGGATGGCCTTTTTGATGGTCGCCGTCTTGCCATTTCCCGAGCGCGCTAGGAACATGAGACCGCGTGTCTCGTCGGCCAGCGGATCGCGACGTGGCGTGGAGGTCATGTGGCCCTCGTCATCAACCTCATACAGGTCCTCGAGATAGTCCAAGAACAGGTCATCCTGCCCGAATTTCCAGTAGCGCTGCGCGAGCCAATCGAGCTTCTCGCTGATCGTGTTCAAAGGGGTGTCGGTCATGGTCAGTCCATCAGGTCGTCGTCAGAGATCGAGGAAGCGGGGGGCGAGGCGTTGGCCGGAACGTCGGGCTGACTTCCAGCTCCATCGTCTAGGTCAGCAAGGAGATCGAGGTGCTCACCGAAGTCATGGCGCCGTTGCGCAGTGTCCGTGTGCCGTGAGAACCTGATTACATCGCGTTCGAGCTCATCTGCCGACCTAGGCAATGAGATCAAGCCTGCTAGGGCTTTCAGACCATAGCTCGCCGCGTTCATATCGTTGATGAATCGACGGCGCGCAGCTCTTTCGTCGGATGCTTCTTCCTGTCTCTTGGAAAGCCACACGTCGAGATCAATGTCATTCTTGCCGATCCACATCGGGTCTGCCGCCGTGACAGTCATTCACGGGCCATCGTCATGGCGAATACCAATCGTACCGATGTCGCCATGCCAGCGCAGAACCTCCACTTCACGCACACCTGAGGTGCTTGCCAGCCGGATGACGTTGTCATCCTGGTAAGCGACGTGTTTGACGAGCACCCCATGACGGCCGATCTTGCGGCGGGTCTTGATGCCAAAGGCCTCTCGCATCTCTTCTGTGGAGATGGAGCGCGTTTCGCAGTCCTTGAACGCCTTTTCCCACGCTTGGTTGGGGGACATCCCCAAGGCGCTATGGGTCGTGGTATGATAGGCGTCAACAGTCCAGCGCACCAACCAACACAAGAAGGCCTCTAGGGTAAGCGTTGCACGTTTGGCAGGGTCGTTTTCTCCGCGATCAACCACGTTGCCGAAGGTACGACCTGAGAAATTCTGAAGGAGCTTGTCATGGATCGTTCGAAAGACGCGCTCGATGAAAGGCTTCAGCCATGGCTTGCCTGCCGGCGCACCCATATTCGTGATACCCAGTGACGCCAGTACCGCATATGCTTCATCTGTAACGTAGCGAGCTCCTCGATCCAGAACGATCATTTCCGGAGCTCCACCCTGGTGCCAGGTAAAACTGCACCCAGCGGCATCCGAGATCGGCGCCTTGTCCATATAGATCATCTCGACAGTGTCGCGCAGCGGACTTTCATGACCCTGTGGCACGATCTGCAACGCCAAGAGGCACCTTGTGTGAACATCAATGGCTGCTGAGAGCGTGACCCGACTGGGTTCACCATCCAGGCCAATGAACTGTTTGACGGACGCCGGGAGGTGATCGAATAGCCCGACATCTCGCATGAGCACCATAAGATCGACCGTATACTCATCGATCTCCACACGTTCGAGCGCACGACTGGTTTCGATGCCCAGACCGAGGAAATGGAAATCCTTGTAGGCCCGATCCCAGCCTTTTTGACGGATCGCATGGTCAAGCGGGGCGCGGTCGATGATGACCTTGCGAATGTAGTCGTACCCTACAACAGGCATGCCAGCCTCGGGCACTGGCTGTCGGATCCGGCGCTCGTTCTCTGCCTCGATCGCCGCAGTGATGCTGTCCACGATGGAAGAGACCGTTTGCCGCTCTTCATCCAACAACATGTCCACGAGGCGTTCTACATATGTTGCAACTTCATCCGAATACCTGGAGTGCCCACCGCATTTCCTGTACCCGTCGAACAGCCCTTCATCGCCATGCGTTTTCCACTGCTGGTACCATTTCCAGTAGGTGCGCCCGCTCTGAACCCCTTGGCTGAACTCAAATTCCTTGGCTTTCTCTTCGGCGGTTTTGCGGATACGAGCGCCACCTCGTTTGGAGCTCCGGCGAGCCTTGGCCGCCATGTGCTCTTCATAGAAGAGTTTGCCACGTGCGGCGATCTTGATGACCTGAGCTTCGAAATCCGCCCGGGTGGGTTTCAGCTCGTCGTTGTCAAGCATGCGCTGAACGGCGAAGACGTATTGTCTGCGGAAGTCCATCCGCGCGATCTCGATCGGCAAGCGCTCGGCCCGACGCACCTGGTCCGGTCGTATCGGAGTTGCCATTGGCCTGTTGATGATATGAAGCCGACCGTATCGATCCTCGGTCGCCACCACGCTATGGGCCACGACGCTCGCGTCACTGTCGCGGATCTCGCCAGTACCAGGGTCCACCCACGGCTGCCAGAAAACGAAGTACCCCTCTTTGCGGACCTCAAGGACCTTGCCCTCCCGGACATCCAGACGAAACTCGCAGTCCTTTTCCAGCAGGATCGGGATCTTCTTCTTGAACGGGGCAGCCATTAAGCTGCCTCCGCACTGACAAGGGTTTCGGAACGGATCTTGCCAGGTGTGAACAGATGCGCATGTCCGAAGCGAATGGCACGTGCCATGCTGAAGAAGCCAGCACCACCCACGCCAATTTTCTCCAGGAAATCACCGATGGGCGTGGGACCGACGATCAGGTGAAGCTTAGAATGAATCTCTGCATCGAGCTCAGGCTCAGGGTCGCGGGCGGCGTGATAGAGCTTTGCGTTGTGGAGCACGTCGGGCGCGATATTGCGCTCGGTGATGGTCGCGACTGCATGGCAGATACTACCAATGGCGGCGCGCTTCACCGCGGCGATTTGAGCTTTGTAGACCTCAGTTTTAGCGATTTCCTCCGGCTTGACCGAGATGCAGATCTTGCGGCCAGTTGTCTCGGTCAGTCGGAAGTCGAAGAAATGTTTGTGTCGCGAGCCGTCGACATCGGTGAACATCACGGGCGCCAGCTGTTCCTCAAGGTCTGCGAAACCAGGGCGGTAGATCATGCACAGGCTGGCATCATGCTCCAACATACTGCCGTACCCCATGCGCTGGCGGACGTTACCGCGATTGAAAACGAGCTCGCCAACGAAATGCCCTTTCGAGGATTTCGGGATCGGTCGAACGGCACGGCTGGCCCTGAGCGGGCGGGGGGGGTGCTTCTGGATCGTGGCCATGGATCAGGCATATCTCCATCGGTCCGCTGCGGCGGCGCCGCGCGGATAAGTTTGTCGATAGAGGGCGAGGTCCAAAGTTGCCGTTGTGCCTTGAGGCACTTATATTCGGCGCATGATCAGGGCGGACCCGCCCCAACTTTCAGCGCGCGTCCAGGTGGCGCGCGTTTTTCATTTCGCGGAAGCTTAGACTGGCGTTTCCTTCTTGTTGGTCGATTGCGATCGGGCACAGTTGCGGGGCCGGCGAAATCTCACGATTACGCAGGATGGTCAATCAACTGCATGATTTTATTGAATTATGTCGGAGAACAAAGCTTGCTTCAGATTTTCGCAAACTGAGATAGAGGCGGCTTTCGGCGTCCTTCTCGCCAGCTGTCGGGCATCGCTTCCAATACAGATTAACAATGGAATGCGCGTCAGGGAACCGGCCCAACTGACGACGCTGTGGATGGAGTATCTCGATAACTCAACGTCGAGATTAGGGCGTCGTGCGCCGATTGCGTCAGGTTGTGATGTGAGCGTCGTACCAGAGCAACTCGTCGGAGCTGCCCGCCAGGACGTCGGCCGGTGCATTGACTGCCGGGCCAACGGAAACACAGCTCCCGAGCAGTCCACCGTCGGGGAGAAGCAGCTCCTTTAGAGTCTTCTTCTTGATCGCGTGCGCCGCAGCGTACGAAATCTCGAGGTGATCTTTCAGGTCATGCCCGGTTGGGTAATTTAAATCGGGGTGGTGGGCATTGTGCAAAATCAGAAGTTCGGTCGTTCTAAACCACTTCTGTAGATCAACGTGGCTGCGATGAAGAAGGGAATGCGATTGCGCAGTAAACTGAAGGCGGCACGACTTGCAGCGGTAGTTTTTCCGTTTCTCCAAGAAACCGATTTGCCCACTTTCGCATTTCGGACATCTTATCCCGCCAGGCCACCGCGCGACGATCAAGCGCTCTCGACAGGCAGTTTCAGTCGGCCATGCCTCGGCAACCCCTGCCACGGGCATGCGCAGCAGAAGCTTCATCATGTGTAACCGGCGCTCTTCCAGTGGAGAAAGGTCTGAAGGCATGCCGCGTTGAATATTGGAAATTCCTGTCCGCTCCAACAGGATGGTTGTCCAAGAGCTTGGCGAGGTGGCCTTGCTTGTCCACAAAGCGGGATCCAAAACGAGATGACCCAGCATAGATGCGCTGGTGGTTTGAAGATCGGCCAATCTGTACCCATGACGGGCACAACTGGGAAAGGTTCCAAACCTCCACACTGAAACGAAGTAGCAGCCGGAAATGTCCCGCATCTTCATGTGGCACCTTGTGAAGGCATGCAGATACAGGCCATGCTACAGCTACGCTCGGTAGCTCATCGGTGTTTCACCTCGTCGCGCGCGTTCAAGTCCTACGTCAACCGCCTTTCGGCATCCGGACAGGGCATCGCAGCAGAATAGAGAGACGCGGGTCACTCGTTCGGCCGTGTGGAAGGAGCCTTCATGGCAAATCAGATCGCTCGACTGCGCGTGGAGCTCTTGCACATCGCGCCAACCATATGGCGGCGGGTCGAGGTCAGCCTGACCACGAACCTACGCGCCCTCCATGAACTCATCCAGGGCGTAATGCCTTGGGAGAACTACCACCTCTATCAGTTCACGGTCGGGGAGCGTGACTACGGGGAACCCAGTCCGGAGGATGCGGCATGGGGCCACAAGGTCTACCATGCCAAGAACATGCGCCTGGAAACCTTGGTCGGGCGCGACGTGGTAGAGTTCGAGTACACCTACGATTTCGGTGACAACTGGCAGCATCGCGTCGTTGTCGAATATGTCGGAGTCGCGGATTCAGACGTCGACTATCCCCTCTATCTGGGTGGCGAGCTCACCGCGCCGCCGGAAGATGTCGGTGGCCCGCCCGGTTTCATGGATTTCGTAGAAGCCATGGCCAATAGCCGTCACCCGGCTCACCAAGACATGATCCGGTGGTACGGGCGCCCCTTCAATCCAAGGGATTTCGGCGAGTCAGCGGTTGCCGCGACCGTCCGCAGGATCGCGGCCAAGAGAAAAGTGGCGATGCTTGCGTTCGAGCGGAGTCGCCAGACGAGATAGTCAGGACGCCGGCCAGCGGCATTCCCGGCATTCGTCACGTTCTGGCCAAGTTACGAGAGCGGGCCAGACCTTGGTTCATTGCAGGGCCAAGGTCCTGAGGGTAGTCATTTAGAAAAGCGATTACGGTCGCATGTGATTTTTGAGGTCCCCATTGAACCAGACTTCCCACAACAGCCTTGTCTCCTTCATCTGGCGCATCGCCGACGACTGCCTGCGCGACGTCTATGTGCGCGGCAAATACCGCGATGTCATCCTGCCGATGGTCGTCCTGCGCCGCCTCGACACGCTGCTTGAGCCGACCAAGGCCGCTGTTCTGGAAGAAGTCAGGTATCAGAAGCAAGAGGACCCAGGCGCAACGGAGCTGGACGATGAGCCGCTCAAGGATGCCTCGGGCTACGTGTTCTTCAACACCAGCCAATGGACCCTCAAGAAGCTGCACGGCACCGCCACCAACAACCAACAGATTCTGCTCGCCAACATCGAGGACTACCTCGACGGCTTCAGCGACAACGTCAAAGAGATCATCGGCCGCTTCAAGCTGTTCGAACAGATGCGCCATATGGCCGAGAAACAGGTCCTCCTCGATGTCATCGAGAAGTTCGTTTCCCCCTGGATCAACCTGACCCCACATGACATCGAAGACCCGGAGGGCAACACGCTGTCCGGCCTGTCCAACCTCGGCATGGGCTATGTCTTCGAGGAGCTGATCCGCAAATTCAACGAAGAGAACAACGAGGAAGCCGGGGAACACTTCACCCCGCGCGAGGTGATTCACCTTATGACGCACCTCGTCTTCGACCCGATCAAGGACCGGCTCCCCCCGGTCATCACGATCTACGACCCGGCCTGTGGGTCGGGCGGCATGCTGACTGAGGCACAGAACTACATCAAGGAGCCGGGCGGTCCGATCCGGACCAACGCTGACGTCTACTTGTACGGCAAGGAGATCAACGACGAGACCTACGCGATCTGCAAGTCGGACATGATGATCAAGGGCAATGACCCCGCGAACATCCGCGTAGGCTCCACCCTCTCCACCGACGAATTCTCGGCCAACCGCTTCGACTTCATGCTGTCCAACCCGCCCTACGGCAAAAGCTGGAACAGTGAGGTCAAGTACATCAAGGACGGCAAGGACGTCATTGATCCCCGTTTCCAGGTCGAGCTGGCTGACTACTGGGGCAAGAAGGAAGTCATGGACGCCACGCCGCGCTCCTCGGACGGGCAGTTGCTGTTCTTGATGGAGATGGTCAGCAAGATGAAGTCCACGAGGGCCAGCCCGCTCGGCTCGCGCATCGCCTCCGTCCACAACGGCTCCAGCCTGTTCACCGGGGATGCGGGCAGCGGGGAATCCAACATCCGCCGCTTCATCATCGAGAACGACATGCTGGACACCATCATCCAGCTGCCGAACAACCTGTTCTACAACACCGGCATCACCACCTACATCTGGCTGCTGTCCAACGCCAAACCCGAGGCACGCAAGGGCCGCGTCCAGCTGATCGACGCCAACCTGCTGTTCCGCAAGCTGCGAAAAAACCTCGGTGACAAGAACTGCGAGTTCTCGGACGAGCACATCCAGGCCATCACCGACGGCTTCCTCGCCTTCGCGCCCATCGAACGTCAGATGGACGCCAACAATGATCCCACCGGCATCGCCGTGCAGGTCTTCGACAATTCGGACTTCGGCTACCACAAGGTCACGATCGAACGCCCGGACCGCCGCCGCGCGGCCTTCAGCGCCGAACGCCTTGCGCCCCTGCGCTTTGATCGGTCGCTGCGCGAGCCGATGGAATGGCTCTATGGCGAACACGGCGATCAGGTCTATCAGCCGGGCTTCCTCAAGGAGCAGACCAAGGCGATCACCGCGTGGTGCGAGGAAGCGGGCATCACCCTGAACGCCAAGGCGAAGGCCAAGCTGCTCGACACCAAGTACTGGATCAAGCTGCGCGACCTGCTGGCCACGGCGACCCAGATCATGGGCGATGTCGGCACCGAGGAAACCGACGATTTCAACGCCTTCCGCAAGGCGGTGAACGCCGCGATCAAGGCGCGCAAGATCAAGCTGGGCGTGACCGAGAAGAACGCCATCCTGAACGCCGTCAGCTGGTACGAGGAGACCGCCCAGAAGGTTATCGCCAAGAAGCATAAGCTGACAGGCGCAGAAGTCGAAGACCTGACCACGCATCTCGGCTGCACGGCGGAGGATCTGGCCGATTTCGGCTGGTACCGTCAGGCGGACGGCAGTTACCTGACCTATGAGAGCACCTCTGACCTGCGCGATGCGGAAAGCGTGCCACTGAAGGACGACATCCACCGCTACTTCCTGGCGGAGGTAAAGTCACATGTCGAGGAAGCCTGGATCAACCTCGACTCCGTGAAGATCGGCTACGAGATCAGCTTCAACAAGTATTTCTACCGCCACAAGCAGCTGCGCAGCCTCGAAGAGGTGACGCAGGACATTCTGGCGCTGGAAAAGAAGGCAGACGGGCTGATCGCCGATATTCTTGGCGTTGAAGTCGCGACCAAGCTGGAGCCGGCGGAATGAACATGGCGGCGTATCCCAAGTATGAAAGTTATCTGGAAAGCGGCGTTCAATGGGTCGGCTCATACCCTGCAAGATGGGAACTGGCGCGCCTTGGCGGCCTTTTCGAGGAACGCCGACAAAAGGTGTCCGACACGGACTTCGAGCCCTTGTCAGTAACCAAGAATGGCATTTTCCCACAATTGGCTACCGCAGCAAAGACGAACGACGGCGACAATCGTAAGCTTGTGAGGGCTGGCGATTTCGTCATCAACAGCCGCTCCGACCGTAAGGGGTCCAGCGGTGTGTCGCCTCTGGATGGCTCCGTATCTCTGATTAACATTGTCCTTGAGCCGAAACGCATCCTCCCCGAGTTTTGCCACCACCTTTTGAAGTCATACGCCTTCGTCGAGGAGTATTACCGTGTGGGCCGAGGCATCGTCGCCGACCTATGGACGACGAGATATAACGAGATGCGGACAATCTTGGTCGCAGTCCCGTCACCCGCCGAACAACGCGCCATTGCGGCGTTTCTGGATGCGAAATGCGCGACGATTGATGAAGCGGTGCGGATCAAGGAGGAGCAGATCAGGCTGCTGGCCGAGCGCAGGCAGATCCTGATCCAGCAGGCCGTCACCCGCGGCCTGAACCCCGACGCCCCCATGAAGGACAGCGGCATCGACTGGATCGGCCAGATCCCCGCGCATTGGGAAGTGAAGCGCAACAAGCACATGTTCGTCGAGATAAACGAACGTTCGGCCAAGGGTGAGGAGCAGCATCTGTCAATGAGTCAGAAGCTCGGTCTGGTCCCCGCTGATCTCGTCGAGAAGTCCTTGGCTTCCGAGAGCTATCAAGGAGCAAAACTGGTCAGGACGGGTGACCTCGTTTTGAATCGTCTCAAGGCTCACCTTGCTGTGTTCTCTCTGGCCCCGATGGAGGGCCTCGTTAGCCCGGACTACTCGGTATTCCGTCCTTTCGTTGAAGGGGCATCCAGCGACTATTTCGAGATCCTGTTCAAGACGTCCAAGTATCTTGGAGAATTCCGGTTGCGCGTGCGAGGCATCGTCGAAGGCTTCTATCGCCTCTACACAGATGACTTCATGGATTGCCCGCTGCTGCTTCCGCCGTTGGACGAGCAGTTACAAATCGTCGAGCATGTCAGAGCGATAACAGCACAATTCCAGAACGCCATTGCCCTCAAGCAATCCCAAATCACCGCTTTGCGCGAATACAAGACGAGCTTGATCAACGCGGCGGTGACTGGAAAGATCAAGGTATTGTAAGCACCCGGCCCCGAAACGGGGCCCCGGGCGTCAGGACGTGAGAGTAAAGCCCCATGAATTACGCGGTCAGCAACACCAAGGAAATCGCCCTCGAACAAGCCATCGAACGACGGCTCTGCGGCGCGAGCTCCGAAGAGCTGGTCGCCGGGGCCGCTGCCGAGACCGGCCCCTTCCGCATCGGCCAGCCCTCGGACTTCGACGCGCCCCTCGCGCTCGACCGCGCCAAGTTCTGGGAGTTCCTCGAGACCACGCAGTCCAAGGACCTCCACAAGCTAAAGAAAAACAGCCCCGCCGATTGGCAGGCCAAGATCACCGGCCAGCTCGACAAGCTGATCAAGTCCAAAGGTCTGCTGCATGTTCTGAAAAAGGGCCTGCCCGTCGACAACGCGCATTTCACCCTGATGTACCCCGCGCCGCTGGCCAGCTCGGCGCAGAAGGTCCACGACAATTTCGCCGCCAACATCTGGAGCGTGACACGGCAGGTCCACCACAGCACCGCCAACCCGAATGAATCGGTAGACATGGTGGTGTTCCTCAACGGGCTGCCGCTGGTGACCCTGGAACTGAAGAACGCCTGGACCCACCAGACCGCCCGCTACCACGGCCAGAAGCAGTACCGCGAGCGCGATGCGAACCAGACCCTGATGCGCTTTGGCCGGGTGCTGGTCCACATGACCGCCGACACCGACGAGGTGTGGATGGCGACAAAGCTGGCGGGCGGCTCGACCTTCTTCCTACCGTTCAACAAGGGCCACAACGAGGGCGCGGGCAACCCGCCGAACCCGAATGGCCACAAGACGGCCTACCTGTGGGAAGAGGTGTTGCAGCCGGCAAGCCTTGCCGGCATCATCCAGCACTTCGTTCTGCTGGAGGGCAAGAAGACCGATCCGCTGGCGAAAAAGACGCTGATCTTCCCGCGCTACCACCAGCTGAACGTGGTCCGGCAGCTGCTGTCCCACGCTGCAGAGACGGGTGTGGGGCACAGCTACCTGATCCAGCACTCTGCCGGTTCGGGGAAGTCCAACAGCATTACCTGGACCGCCTACCAGCTGATCGAGACATACCCCGCGGAACTGGGCCTGCCCGGTGCAAAGTCGCTGGATGCCCCTCTGTTCGACAGCGTGATCGTCGTGACCGACCGCCGCCTGCTGGACAAGCAGCTGCGCGACAACATCAAGGACTTCTCCGAGGTCAAGAACATCGTGGCCCATGCCACCAAGTCCTCCGACCTCAAGGCGGCATTGGAGACCGGCAAGAAAATCATCATCACGACCATCCAGAAGTTCCCGGTGATCTACGACAGCATCGCGGACCTCAGCCACAAGCGCTTCGCCGTGATCATCGACGAGGCGCACAGCGGTCAGAGCGGGCTTGCGAGCGGCAAGATGAACCAGGCGATGGGAGGTCCGGTCGGCGATCCGGACGAGGAGGATAACCAAGACAAGATCCTGAAGGCGATGAAAGCCGGGAAGATGCGCGGCAACGCCTCCTACTTTGCCTTCACTGCGACGCCGAAGCCGATCACCCTGGAGAAGTTCGGCGAGAAGCAGCCTGACGGCCGCTTCCGGCCCTTCCACCTGTACAGCATGAAGCAGGCGATCGAGGAGGGCTTCATCCTCGACGTGCTGGCGAATTACACGACCTACAAGGGCTACTACGAGATCCAGAAATCCATCGAGGACAATCCCCTGTTCGACACATCCAAGGCGCAGAAGAAGCTGCGCGCCTATGTCGAGCGGAGCCAGCAGACGATCAACACCAAGGCCGAGATCATGGTCGATGACTTCATCGACAACGTGGTCAACCCGAAGAAGCTGCGTGGCAAGGGCAAGGGGATGATCGTCACCCAAAACATCGAGATGGCGATCCGGTATTACAACGCAGTCAAGGCCGAGCTTGAGAAACGTGGCACCCCGTTCAAGGCGCTGATTGCCTTCTCGGGCGAGAAGGAGGTCGACGGGAACAAGTGGACCGAGGCCGACATCAATGGAGTGGCGGAAGACAAGACCCGCAGCGAATTCGACAAGGACGAGTACCGGCTGCTGGTCGTCGCGAACAAGTATCTGACAGGGTTCGACCAGCCAAAGCTCTGCGCGATGTACGTCGACAAGAAGCTGCAGTCGGTGCTGGCGGTTCAGGCCCTGTCCCGGTTGAACCGGTCTTCGCCGAAACTAGGCAAGCGGACGGAAGACCTGTTCGTGCTCGACTTCTTCAACTCCACCGAGGACATCAAGGCAGCCTTCGACCCGTTCTTTACCGTGACCACGCTATCCGAGGCGACGGACGTCAACGTCCTGCACGAACTGAAGGCATCCCTGGACGATGTTGGCGTGTACGAATGGTCCGAGGTCGAGGAATTCTGCACGCGGTTCTTCGACGGCGAGGATGCCGAGAAGCTGAGCCCGCTCATCGATGTTGCTGCCGAGCGTTTCAACACCAGCCTAGAGCTGGATGACCCCGATAAGATCGACTTCAAGATCAAGGCGAAACAATTCGTCAAGATCTACGGCCAGATGGCCGCGATCATGCCGTTCGAGGTTCTGGCTTGGGAGAAACTGTTCTGGTTCCTGAAGTTCCTGGTGCCGAAGTTGAACATCCAGGATCCCAACCAGGATGCCCTGGATGAGCTGCTCGAGGCGGTTGACCTGTCGTCGTACGGGCTGGAGAGGACCAAGCTGAACCACGCCATCGACCTCGACACTTCGGAAGCAGAACTAGAGCCGCAGAACCCCAATCCCCGCGGCTTCCGCGAAGGCGAGGTGCAGGAAGACCCGCTCGAAGAGATCATCCGCAGCTTCAACGAGCGTTGGTTCCAAGGCTGGGGAGCCACACCAGAGGAACAGCGGATCAAGTTCTTGAACATTGTGGAGAGTGTTCAGGCTCACCCAGACTTCGAAGAGAAGTTCGATGGAAACCCTGATCCATACAGTCGCGACCTGGCGTTCGATAAAATCATGAAGGAAGTCATGCTAAAACGCCGGAAAGAGGAGTTGGAACTCTACAAGCTTCATAGCCAGGACGAGGCGTTTAGGTCTTCGCTTTATCAGAGTATTAAGGAAGCGCTCGGGGAGAGCTTGGGCTGACTAGCGCGGCATACAAAGTGGCCAGGGCCGCGCCGCAGCACCCCGCAATTTAATGTGGTTGCCTGCGCTCAGGTCATCCCTGAATTTATAGACAAAAATAATCTCTGTCTATAAATCAGCTGCGCCAGGCGCGCTTCATTCCGCGCTCAGGTGAAAGTCAGGCAGACGACTCGCGCGGGCTCTTCGAGCACTATGCCCAGCCTCTTAATCGCGTGAGAAAAGGTCACGGCTCCCCTTGGCAAGCCGTCTTACAACGTTGATTGATTCGAAAGATGCGACCCGCTCTCTGGTCTGAAGGCGCAAATCCGCCGTGTTGATCGCCCCAAGTTTGCGAAACACTCCGAAAACCAGCTTTAGGAGCGTTTGCGAATAATTTTTTTTGAATGCCGATTAAGGCCCGCAGCTCCTGGCCTCCGGTAGCACCGCGACCTTTGCGAAAAAATTGTGGGCGCTGCGAGGGGCTTGCACACATGACAAGGTTGCGACAGACCTAGCGGAAATGCTGATGGATCAGTCCCTTAGACAGCTCGTCAGGTGTCAATGCCCGCTCTCTTGCGGGACGAATGTAGGTCGTTCAGGAGCCCAAGTTGCCGAGTCCCAACATTATCGAAATCCCGGACAATGGCGGAACGGTCGCAGTAATAGCCGACCTGCATCTCCGGTCCCATTTCTGGCTGGGCGGCAACCCACTCCAATTCTATGGCCTGCAAGATCGGCTGCTCCGGGAAAACGTTGATGCCTTGATCGTCGCGGGTGATCTGTCCGACACCTTCGGTCCGCCATTAGAGGACGCTCTCGCCTATCTGACCCGCTATGTGCCCGCTGATCGCATCTACGCCGCCCCCGGGAATCACGACTACTACGCGGGAAGGCTGGACGACGAGAACCGGCTGCGTGACCTGGTTCACGCCAGCGGGAGTTGGTTCGCGCAGAAGACCGAACTCCGCCATCGCAGCGATCGGTATCTTTGCGCCACCCTGTGGACCGACTTCGACCTACTGGGGGATCAGGAGGCTGCCAAGAACTTCGCCGGGCGATTCATGCGCGACTTCGACATGATCTCCATCGAAGCGTCTGGTCATGAGTGGCTTGACCCGGACGAGGTGCTGCCAGGCCGAATTGTCCCGATCACACCTGAGGACATAATCGCCGTGCATTGGAAACACCGCGCTTGGCTGGAAGAAAGACTGGCGACCCCACATTTTGCCGAGAATGGCAGGACCTTCGTTGTCACGCACCACGGCCCGCACCCGTCCGCCGCAGGCCCAATCGATGGTCTCACGCCAGCCTTTCATTCAGACCTGACCGAAGTCCTCGAGCGCAGCGACATCGACACCTGGTTCTTCGGACATTCGCACCGGCGGCTCTCCTGCACAGTCGCAGGGACACGTATCCAAAATGTTTCAATCGGCTACCCGGACGAAGATCACGGCGACGACGAGGATGACCTGGCGGAGGTCTGCTTCATTGCGGCGGCGCTGGACGCGCAGTGCTCGAATGAGCTCAGGGACCTACCGGCCGATCGACAGGAACTCGAGCAGGACTTCGAGTACGCGCTTCGGTGCAGCGAAACTGGCGTTCCTGTCTTGGTGGACAAGCTCACACCCGAAACACACACCTTTCTGCGCCACGCGTTGAGAGGATGCGCCTGCCCCATCGTACCGGAAGGAGACGCGTACTACGCAACCGACGTCATCGTCGCGCTCGGCCAGCCACGGCCAGGTTCTGAATGATGCCGTTTGATGTAGTCATCTCGATCTCGGGCATGCTGGTCTGCTTGGTTGGCGTTGTTCATGTGGTCATTGCCTACCGGGGGACGACGCGCTCGGCTGAACCTGATCCGGAGCGCGTAGAACGCTTTGTCGAAAGCGCCCCGCCGATCCCCAGCCACCTGCTTTAGGCTCATCAGGATCAATGCCCCGAGCGCAAACCTCGATGCACTCTTTGCAACAGGCTTCATCCCTGGCCGGCGGTGTCACGCCCCCACATATTGCACTCCCGAAATTGAACTATGGAGAAGACGCGCATGGACTATTCACCTGACGACTGGGTGGTTTTAAAGGTTTCGTTTGCGACGCGGGACCGAGCTTTCACTCAACTCAGAGTGTTGGGCGGCTGGCGCGGGGGGTATCTCGACGGGGATGCGTGGCGCATAAACTCCGGCATCCAAGCCATTGATGCGGATGACGTCGAATACCGCTTCCTTGGTCAATCAGGTTCCGTCTATCTATGCCGACGCGGCGGATATCGTATGTCACGCATCATGGTGTCTGGCCTAGAAGAGCTGAAGCGTCAGCCGAGCGTTGTCGATGCAGAGGTACTGGAAGACCGGAATTGGTCTGAACCAGGGCTCCTTGAAGCACTTCTCTCGACGGCGGCTGACGATACAGCGGCGAAGTGACTTCGCCTCGAGACCTTCGCGAACGAGCTAGGGGCTGCGTGATGCGCAGGTGCGGGGCCTCAGCCGGAAGCGCCGCTGCTTTCGGCCCGCACCTGCCGTTCGTGCCATGGCCGAGCGCTGCGGTGCAGCTTCACTAGACCAGCCGTTCATCCATGGTGCAGCATTTTCGAGGGGCGAAGGTCGACAGAGCGGGACGAAGCGGCCATTCGACCTCAAGTTTCGAATGTCGCATGTCTCCTTGGGCTATATTTGGATGAACGCTCAATCGGCAACAGAATGGATTGTATCCCAAGCTGTGCTGTGCATAATGTAAATGCATTTACATTTTATCAGGAAAATTTCATGACAATCACGCACAGCATTGCCGTCTCCGCTCCTCGTGTGGAAATGTTCGCACTCTACGAGGACGTGGCATCATGGCCTGAATGGGATTGTGAGACCCAAGAGGTCTTTCTGCCTGACGGGTTACGAAAAGGATCGACGGGCTGGCTAAAACCCCGGAAAGGGCCGAAGGCGCGCGTGCGCGTCACTGAGGTCGTGCCGGGGCGTTCCTTCACGGTAGAGGGCCAATTGCCGCTGTGCCGGATGCACTTTGGACACGATCTGGTGGGTGACGACGCACAGACCACCCCGACCCATTCGGTTCGCTTCTCCGGTCCTCTTAGCTTCCTGTTCCGCCGATTGGTTGGCAAAGAGATCGACGCCACCCTTCCAGCGACCCTGCTCGGACTGAAGCGGGCCGGCGAGAGTGCGGCGAAAAGCGAGTGAGCGGCCAAGACACTAGGTGGGAGCCTTCGTCCCTTGCAGGGCCGCAGGCCAGCCCGGGTTTCACGCTTTGGCATGAGTTTATGCTCTGGCAGCGCGGCTTGAACGCACGTCTGAAGCCGTTCGGACTGACGCAGCCGCAGTTCGCCATCCTGGCCGTCTGTGGATGGATGGCACGCGACGGCCAAGACGTAACACAACGAGCTGTCGTCGACTTCCTCGGCATGGATCGTATGCACGTCTCGCAGATCGCTATGCGCTTGGAGAGGGACAAGCTGATCGAGCGATCCGCGTCGAAGGCCGATCAGCGATCAAAGCTTGTCGAGCTCACAACATTGGGGCACGAACGCCTGACCGACGTGGTGCCGGTCGTCGAAGCCTATGACCAAGCGTTCTTCGCGGCAAAGGAGGTGCGGTAGGTAGCACCCGAACAGAGCATTTCCAAAAAGCGGAAAGGGCGTTCCGACAAGGTCGCTACTGCGCTTTGGAGCGAGACAGATGTTGCACCTAGGTCCATGTGAAATACCAGAAGCTGCCGTTCATTCGCTCCGCAGCATCGGTCAAATCGGGCTCGAACCGGACCTGAGCCGACCTTCAGTCTTGGATTCTAATGCTGCAGCGCAGTCCGTCAAAGCTGCCGTTCGCCGCACGTTCGAACCTTGGCGGGTTCGTAAGGTCTGCTGAGCAGGACGAAGCGGTCATCCGCTGCACGATGCCAAAACGCCCGTATTTGCGCGCAAGCAGGCTCATCACGGTCATCTGAGGTGGGTATGCCGGAAACCCTCAGGATGCTTGAGGCCATAGCCAAACATGCGATCAATCCCGATATGGGCAATCCAGATTGCCGCAATGGCGACGGGCAGCGTCGCGTCGAGGGCCAATCCGCTGGCAGCGACTCCGACCGGCACCGCATAAGTGTGCGCAATATTGTAGGTTGCAGCGCCGATACGGGGACCTCGCAGGTAGCCTATCATCATCATATCAGGCGCAAGGATGAGGGCTGCGAACAGCCACCAACTGGTGTCAGTCAATTCAAATATCCCGACTGCCAGGCAAGCCAAGGCCGCACCTTCCAAACGAAGCCACCACGTAGTGCGCAACCACCAAGGGGAACTTCCCTCAGCCCGCGCCTCATCGACATCAGTGGCCTTGGATGACCGAAGTTCAGCATTTTTCATCATGTCGTTACCTTGGTTTAGCGGCCAGAGCAGACCTCGCGATCCGGACAATCTGATCCGACTTTTAGGTAAACGCTATTGGCTTGGTCTCGATAGATGCTATACGATTTTGTATGACGGACTGGACCCTTTATCGAACCTTTCTCGCGGTCTTGAGGACGGGTAGCCAATCCGGTGCCGCGCGCAGACTTGGGCTCGCCCAACCCACCGTTCGACGCCACCTGGAGGTTTTGGAGCGAGGATTGGGCCGCACGCTCTTCCTCCGCTCGCAGTCTGGTCTGGTGCCGAGTGCGCTCGCTTTGAGCCTCAGACCCGCGGCAGAGGCGATGGAGGCGCAGGCAGCCACTATCGTGCGTCGGGCAGCGGCAAGTGACGGCAGCGGTATCGTGCGCATCAGCGCAAGCCGGGTCATCGCAACCGAGGTCCTGCCGGCGATCCTGGCTGACCTGCATGTCGATGCACCCGAAATAAATTTCGAAATCGACCCCAGTAACAGCGCTCGAGATCTCCTTCACCAAGAAGCAGATATAGCTGTGCGGATGACGCGACCGACCCAACTGGAACTTGTTCAAAGGTACCTGGGCGAGGTGGAGCTTGGCCTTTTTGCGCATCGTTCGTGGCTCGAACGCCATACTCCGCCCGAAAACATGGCCGCTTTGGCTGCGTCCAGGGTCTTGCTCGGTTTTGACCGAGATGCGGCGCGACGTGCTGCGTGGTCAGCGCATATGCCCGGCGTAACGGACCGTTCGTTCGTGCTGAGATGCGACGACGATGGCATGTTGCTGCAGGCTCTCCGATCGGGGATAGGTATTGGTCTGTGCCAAGTTCCGATCGCTCTTCGCGATCCAGACCTCGTGCGCGTGCTGCCAGAATGGCGCCTCCCGCTTGGCATCTGGGTCGTCACCCACCCCGATCTACGCGCCGAGTTGCCCATTGCAACGGTCTTCGAACGTCTTGCCGACAGACTCGAATCCTACGCGCACGGGTTGAAGAAGCCAAATTAGAGATGCTGAGCTTTTTTGAAGCCGCACCTCGAGCGCTCTAACGCATTGGTCGGAAAGGGCTCGTTCCGGACCTTCGCTGCCCGGCAGAGCCAAGCGCCCGGTCGCCGTGGGCGCGGCGTCGCTTCCGGCCCTGAGCTGCCGTTCACCCCTCTCGCCAAGGCTTCGGTGCAACTTCCCCAAAGCGGTCGTTGCGACGCTTGCGCGGCATTGGTCATCTCTCAGAGGTCAGTAAGCGGACTTTGCCGCCGTTCACTCGAATGCTCAGATTACGCTGCCCCTGAGCAGACTGAGCAGACACGCGTGAGAAAGGCGGAAGGAGCGGACGCTTTTCCAAACCCACTCACCACGACGTGCCGCCAATTCTCCGCCTATGCCTTCTCCTAGATGATCTCAGTTTGCTCACCCACGAGGATGAGCGTGTTCTCATGGTCGAGGAAAGTTTTCTCGTCGGGGAAGACCTTCTGCTCATAGGTTTCTGACCCGAGCACGGTTTTCATCCCCTCCGGGCTG
>NZ_JAGEMH010000030.1:0-23150 GCF_040148795.1 Sagittula sp. NFXS13 | reverse complement strand
TCGGCCCCATCGCCTCGCCGGATCTGATCCAGTGGGCGCCGGGCCTGCCGAAAACCCGCTCCGGCAAGATCATGCGCCGCATCCTGCGCAAGATCGCCGAAAACGACTACGGCGCGCTCGGCGACACGTCCACCCTCGCAGAACCCCAGGTGGTCGATGATCTCATCGAAAACCGTATGAACCGGGGGGCGTGATCCATGGATGGTACACTGCCCCACCACACCGCGCCGGTCCTGATCCTGCTTGGCCCTCCGGGAGCCGGAAAAGGCACGCAGGCGCGGATGCTCGAAGAGAAGTTCGGCCTTGTCCAATTGTCCACCGGGGACCTGCT
This sequence comes from Sagittula sp. NFXS13, assembly GCF_040148795.1. Taxonomy (NCBI): domain Bacteria; kingdom Pseudomonadati; phylum Pseudomonadota; class Alphaproteobacteria; order Rhodobacterales; family Roseobacteraceae; genus Sagittula; species Sagittula sp. NFXS13. Next base: position 22,819 of record NZ_JAGEMH010000030.1, on the reverse strand, counting down.
GCGCGCAGCGGTGGCCGCTGGAACGGAGGCCGGCAAGCGCGCCAAGACCGTGATGGAAGCAGGCGAGCTTGTGAGCGACGATATCGTCATCGCAATCCTGCGCGACCGCATGGCCCAACCCGATTGCGAAAAGGGCGTCATCCTTGACGGCTTTCCCCGCACCGCCGTGCAGGCCGAGGCGCTGGATGCGCTGCTGGCAGAGACCGGCAGCAGGATCGAGGCGGCGATCAGCCTTGAGGTCGACGATGCAGCGATGGTCGCACGCGTGGCTGGCCGATACACCTGCGCGGGCTGCGGCGAGGGCTATCACGACGACTTCAAGCAGCCGATACAGGCCGGCTCTTGCGATAAATGCGGCAGCACGGACTTCAACCGTCGCGCCGATGACACTGCGGAAACCGTGGCCAGCCGCCTTGAAGCATACCACGCAAGCACCGCACCGCTGATCAGTCACTACCGTGAACAAGGCGCGCTGCTTGGCGTCAATGCCATGGGCGAGATCGACGATATCGCGGCAAAAATGGCCGTGATCGTAAAAGAGGCGACCCGCTGAGGGACGTCACCCCGTTGCGCCACGGCGCGGCGGGACTGGAGAGGGGCGCCCCGCTTCCCCGGGGCGAATTTTGGGAAGGAGGACCCGCAACATGACGGATCACACCACACATGCGGCCGCGCAGGCCGAAGCTGACCGAAGCTATTGGAAAGCCAACGTGCGCATCATCCTCATCAGCCTTGTCATCTGGGCCATCGTGCCCTTTGGCTTTGGCATTCTACTGCGACCGATGCTGTCAGGCATCAGCGTGGGCGGCACGGACCTTGGCTTTTGGGTGGCACAACAAGGGTCGATCCTGGTCTTTCTGGCCCTGATCTTCTTTTACGCATTCCGCATGAACAGACTGGACCGTGAATTCGGCGTCGAGGAGGAGTGATCATGGACCAGTTTACCATCAACCTGCTGTTCGTGGGCGCGTCCTTTGCGCTCTATATCGGCATCGCGATCTGGGCCCGTGCCGGGTCCACATCCGAATTCTACGCCGCCGGTCGCGGCGTCCACCCGGTCACCAACGGGATGGCGACGGCGGCGGACTGGATGTCTGCGGCGTCGTTCATCTCCATGGCGGGCCTGATTGCCTTTGTTGGCTACGACAACTCCACCTATCTGATGGGATGGACGGGCGGCTATGTTCTGCTGGCGCTGCTGCTTGCGCCCTATCTGCGCAAGTTCGGCAAATACACCGTGTCCGAGTTTATCGGGGATCGCTTCTACTCCCCCACCGCGCGCATGGTGGCGGTGATCTGCCTGATCGTGGCCTCCGTGACCTACGTCATCGGCCAGATGACCGGCGTGGGCGTTGCCTTTGGCCGTTTCCTTGAAGTCTCCAACACCACCGGCCTGCTGATCGGCGCGGTCGTCGTCTTTGCCTACGCGGTGTTTGGCGGCATGAAGGGCGTGACCTACACGCAGGTGGCACAGTACTGCGTGCTCATCCTGGCCTATACCATCCCGGCGATCTTCATTTCGTTGCAGTTGACCGGCAACCCGGTTCCCGCGCTTGGGCTTTTCGGCTCCACTGACACTGGCGAGCCATTGTTGATGAAGCTCGACCAGATCGTCACCGAGCTGGGCTTCAAGGAGTACACGGCGCACAACGGTGACACCTTCAACATGGTGCTGTTCACCCTGTCGCTGATGATCGGCACCGCCGGTCTGCCCCACGTCATCATGCGCTTCTTCACCGTGCCAAAGGTGGCGGATGCACGCTGGTCCGCAGGCTGGGCGCTAGTGTTCATTGCGCTGCTCTACCTCACCGCCCCGGCTGTCGGCGCAATGGCCCGTCTGAACATCACCGAGCAATTCTGGCCGAATGGTGCATCGGGTGAGCCAGTCTCCACCGAGACCATCGAAACCGACGCCGACTATGACTGGATGGCGACGTGGCAAAAGACCAACATGCTGAACTGGGAAGACAAGAACGGTGATGGTCGCATCGCGTATTTCAACGACCAGGATCCGGAAACGGTCGCGACGATGGAAGCCGCTGGCTGGGGATCGGAAAACGAGCTGACCAACTTCAACCAGGACATCCTTGTTCTGGCCAACCCGGAAATCGCCAACCTGCCGGGCTGGGTGATCGGTCTTGTGGCGGCAGGCGGTCTTGCGGCGGCATTGTCCACGGCTGCCGGTCTGTTGCTGGCGATCTCGTCGGCGGTGTCTCACGACCTGCTGAAAGGGCAGCTGACCCCGCATATGTCAGAGAAGAACGAGCTGATGTCTGCCCGGATCGCCATGGCCGTTGCCATCGCGGTGGCCACCTACCTCGGCCTCAACCCTCCGGGCTTTGCAGCGCAGACGGTGGCCTTGGCCTTCGGCCTCGCGGCGGCGTCGATCTTCCCTGTGCTGATGATGGGCATCTTCACCAAGGTGAACAACAAGGGGGCCGTGGCTGGCATGATCACCGGTCTGGTGGTGACGCTGATCTACATCTTCTTGCACAAGGGCTGGTTCTTCATTCCGGGCACCAACAGCTTTGACGATGCGGACCCGCTGTTCCTGACGGTGAAATCCACATCCTTCGGTGCGGTTGGCGCCATGCTGAACTTTGCGGTGGCCTTCACCGTATCGAAGCTCACAGCGCCCATCCCGCAGCACATCGAAGAGCTGGTGGAATCGGTGCGCGTTCCGCGCGGCGCCGGGACAGCCGTCGATCACTGACGCCTCGCGTGAAGTAAAACCGACCGGTCCCCTCCGCGGGGGCCGGTTTTCTTTTGACCGGTTGCTTTGCGCGGGCGAGGCAGCGCCCCGGCACCGCAAAGGACGCATCACAAATTTCGGGCAAAGGCTTGTTTGCCCTACGATTTCCCGCTTTGGCGCGATACACTGCACAGAGTTCCCGCAGGGAGGCAGCCATGCCCATAGACCAAGATTCCCTCAGGGCCTTCCTGGCCACCGTCCACCCCTATGACAGCCTGCCTGCCGAGGTGATCGACGACCTGCTGCCCGCGTTTCGGACCACCTCTCTGGCCGCAGGGCAACCCGTCTATGCCTTGGGCGAGGACCTGGAGGGGCTGTACCTGATCCACTCCGGTGCCGTCGAAATCCGCGACTGCAATGATGTCCAGATCTCCGTACTGGGACCGCGCAATTCCTTTGGGGAGCGCGGATTGACCCGCGACGGACGGGCCGTGACGCAGGCGCGCACCACCGCTGACAGCGTGCTGCTGGTTCTGCCCCGCGCAGATTTCCTGACGCTCGTGACACACGAGCCGGCGGTCACGCGGTTCTTTGACCGGACGCGCCCGGCCCGACCGCGCCCGGCCGATCTGGCCACCAGCCGTGTGGAAACACTGATGGCGACCAGGACACTCACCTGCGCGCCGCAGACCACGGTCCAAGAGGCCGCCCAGATGATGCAGGCACGGCACGTCTCCTCGATCTGTATCTGCGATGGCGACGTGCTGCGCGGTATCGCCACGATCCGCGACATGTCGGGCAAGGTTGTGAGCGGTGACCTGCCACTGGACACGCCGATCACAGCCGTGATGACTGCGGATCCCGTGACCCTGCCGCCCAGCGCCATCGGGTCCGACGTGCTGCACATGATGTTGGAGCGCCACATCGGCCATGTGCCCATTGCAGAGGCAGGCCGCCTGCTGGGCATGGTCACGCAAACCGATCTGACCCGCTTTCAGGCCACAAGCTCTGCCGACCTGGTGGCCGAAATCGCACGTGCCCCCGACGCCCCCACCATGGCCCATGTGACGGCCCGCATTCCGCAGCTTCTGGTTCAGCTCGTCGCCGCCGGAAACCGCCACGAAGTGGTCACGCGGCTGATCACCGACATCGCCGACACCGCCACCCGCCGCCTGCTGGCCCTGGCCGAGGCGCGCCTTGGCCCCGCCCCCGTGCCTTTCGTCTGGGCGGCGTGCGGCAGTCAGGGGCGGCAGGAACAGACCGGCGTGTCTGACCAGGACAACGTGCTGATCCTGCACGACGATTTCACCGAAGACATGCGGCCGTACTTCGCGGCTCTGGCGCAACAAGTCACCGCCGGCCTCAACACCTGCGGCTACGTATTTTGCCCCGGCGAGATGATGGCCTCCGCCCCGCGCTGGTGCCAACCGCTCAAGACCTGGCGCATCTATTTCCGCAACTGGATCGGCAAACCGACCCCGGAATCCCAGATGCTGGCCTCGGTGATGTTCGATCTGCGGCCCATCGGCGGGGACGCCGCATTGCTGGACACCCTGCAAGCCGAGACACTGGAACACGCCGCGAAGAACTCGATCTTCGTGGCGCATATGGTGTCCAACGCGCTGAAACACACGCCGCCACTGGGGCTGTTGCGCGGCTTTGCCACGATCAAATCCGGCGAGCACAAGAACCGCATCGACCTGAAGCATTCCGGCGTCGTGCCGGTGGTTGACCTTGGCAGGCTCTATGCGCTGCAGGGGCGGCTTGCCCCGGTCAACACCCGTGCACGGCTGGAGGCCGCGATCAGCGCAGGCCGCCTCAGCGCCTCGGGCGGACATGACCTGCTGGACGCCTACGACCTGATTGCCGAGACCCGGCTGGAGCATCAGGCCCGGCAGGTAAAGTCCGGTCAAGCTCCGGACAACTATCTTCCCCCCGCCAGCCTGTCGGATTTTGAGCGAAGTCATTTGCGCGACGCTTTTGTTGTGGTCAAATCGCTGCAATCCGCTGCTGGGCATGGCAAGGGGATGTTGGGCTGACGGCGCAGCGCGCCAAAGGACATCGCCCGATCCGTCGGGCAGACGGGCGGCACTGACCGCACGAGGAGGAGGAAGACAATGTTTCTGGAATTGTTGGCGGTGATCTTTGCCGGGATCGCGGGCGCTGGCGTGATGATGCTGGTCACACGCTTCGTTGCCCTGCCGCGCTGGTTGGTGCCGATCGGCGCCGGGGCCGCGATGCTGGCCGCGACAATCTCCTCTGAATATGGCTGGTACGGTCGCACCGTGAATGGCCTCCCCGAGGGCGTTCTGGTGGCGCAAACCGCTCCGTCCAAGGCGCCGTGGCGGCCCTGGACCTACGTCTTTCCCATGACGGACCGCTTTATCGCGGTGGACACCCGGCGCACCCAGGCCAATCTGGAGACGCCGCAGCTTTATATCACCGACCTCTATTTCTTTGGCCGCTGGCAGCCGCTCACCCAGGTGGAAATCATGATCGACTGTGCCAACATGCGCCGCGCCGACCCTGCCCGCGATGATGGCGCAGAGCCCGTCTGGCGCACGGTGGGCGCCGATGATCCTATCGTCCAAATCGTGTGCGAGGCGCTCTGATGCTGCAAAGCCTGTCCCTGCGCACGCGGATCTTTCTGTTCTTTTGCCTGATCGGGCTGGGCGGCACCGGCCTGACGCTTGGCGCGCTTTACCTCGGCTGGCAACGCGCGCTGGAAAGCGATGTGACCAACGGCTTTATCCTTGCTGCGATCCTCTGCGCGTTCGCCCTGATTGCGCTGTCCGCCGGGGTCTGGCTGTTGTTCGACGAAAACGTGGCCAAGCCCATCGAGAGGATTGCGGCGGACCTCCGCTCCCGGGCCCACGCCGGCGTTGCCTTGCGCATGGACACGGGCCGCGCGCGGTATCTCGGCGACCTCGCCCCCGCCGCCAGCGCCCTGTCAAGCAAACTGTCAGACAGCACCATGGTCACCGCGGACCGCATCGCCTCGGAGACCGCCCGACTGGAATCCGAGAAAGCCCGCCTGACCGCCCTGCTGACGGAAATCCCTGTGGCGACCCTCCTCGTCAACGCTTCCGATCACATCGTCCTGTATGACGGACAAGCCGCCGAGGTTCTGGCCAGTCAGGGCGTGCCCCGATTGAATGCGCACCTCAGCGATTATTTCGATGCCAAGGCGCTGGAAAAGGCCCGCGACCGCATGAACCGCAGCGGGCGCGAGGTCAGCATCACCCTCGCAGGCCATGACGGCACGCAAAGCTACGACGCCCGGCTGCGCCCGATGCAAAGCGGTGGCTACATGATGCTGGTGGATGCCGCGCATCTGGACCTGCCGCCAGAAGCCGCGCGCCCGCTGACCTATGACTTCGACCTGCTCGACCAGAACGATGGCGCGCTGGACCAGACACCGCTGCGCCGTCTGACCTTCACCGTTTTCGACACAGAGACAACCGGCCTGCTGCCGCACAAGGATGAGATCGTGCAGATCGGCGCAGTGCGCATCGTCAACGGGCGTCTGGTGCCGGGCGAACGCATGAACCAGCTTGTTGACCCGGGCCGCCCTATCCCACCCTCCTCCACCAAGGTGCACCGGGTGACGGACGCCATGGTCGCGGGTCAGCCCGGCATCGCCATTGCGGGGAAAAAATTTCACACCTTCGCGCGCGGCTCCGTCATCGTGGCGCACAACGCCCCCTTCGACATGGCATTTCTGCATCGGCACAAGCGGCGTATCGGGGTGGACTGGGATCACCCCATCCTTGACACGGTACTTCTGTCCGCGATCCTGTTTGGTGCCTCGCAGGAACACACATTGGACGCGCTGTGCGACCGGCTTGCGGTCACCATCCCGCCGAATCTTCGGCATACCGCGCTCGGAGATGCCCATGCCACGGCAGAGGTTCTGGCCCGGATGCTGCCCATGCTGGAGGCACAAGGCATGCACACATTGGCCGATGTTCTATCCGAGACAAAGCGCCACGGGCGCCTGCTGGCCGATCTCAACTGACCCAGGGCGCGGTCAATCCTGATGACCGGAATATGCACCCCAAAAGCACAACCGGGCCCAGACTGCGCTCAGCAATCGGGCGGAACGCGCCATCGGCCCGATCCGCCCAACCATTGCCACGCGATCCGTCGTCAGACCCGCGCGCCCGATCTGCCGTGAAACGTCAGCGCTGCGGCAAGCGCACAGCGGCATCCAGCCGGATCACTGTCCCGTTCAGATAGGCACTCTCGCAAATCTGTGTGACAAGCTGCGCATATTCCTCCGGCAGGCCCAGACGGTGCGGAAAGGGAATGTTCGCCACGATACCATCCACCGTTTCCTGGGGCAGCCCTTCCATCATCGGCGTGTTGAACAACCCCGGCGCAATCGCCATGACGCGCACGCCCTGCTTGGCCATTTCGCGCGCCGCTGGCAGACACATCGCGGCGATGCCGCCTTTGGACGCCGAATAGGCCACCTGACCGATCTGCCCGTCCTCGTAGGCGACCGAGGCCGTGTTGATCACCACCCCGCGTTCTCCGCTTTCCAACGGGTCCAACGCCATCATCTCGCGTGCCGCGTGGCTCATCACATAATAGGACCCCATCAGGTTCACGCGGATGGTTTTTTCAAACAACTCCGAGGACAGAACCCCATCGCGCCCCACCACGCGCGCAGCCAATCCGATCCCGGCGCAGGACACCGAGATCCGTGGCGCGCCCAAGGTCGCCGTCACCTCGGCCACGGCCTCCGCCACAGAGGCCTCCAACCCCACATCGGTCTTCACCGCATGACCACCGATTTCGCGCGCCACCTCTGCGGCACGGTCGGCATCGAAATCGAGGATACCGACCTTGGCCCCCTCGGCTGCCAGCCGCCGCGCCGTCGCCGCGCCCAGGCCGCTCGCCCCACCTGTCACGATCGCCACATGTCCGGAAATCTGCATCTCGTCTCCTCTCGACACACCGGGACGCGCCACCGCGCCCCTGCTTCTTTGCTTGTCAAATACTCAAAAGATAGCCCCGCCCTCCACGAAGGCGACGCGTACGGATCAGGGCAGCAGAAAGAGCGTGATCGCCGGAAAGGCCACCAGCAGCACCACCCGCACCAGGTCCGACATCACATAGTACATCACCGCCCGGTAGGTGCTGACCATCGGCGTCTCAGGTGACATTGCGTTGATGACGAACAGGTTCATCCCCACCGGTGGCGTGATCAGACCGACCTCCACCACGATCAGAACCAGAATGCCGAACCAGATCGCCGTGTGCTCGGGCGACAGTCCGAAATCCATCGCCATGATCACCGGAAAGAAAATCGGGATCGTCAGCAGGATCATCGACAGGGAGTCCATGAAGCAGCCCAGCACAAGGTAGATCGCCAGGATCGCCACCAGAACCGCCAAAGGTGACATGCCCAGTTCCACCACCCAGGACGAAAGCTCCTGCGGCAGGCGCGTCCGTGCCAGGAAGGCATTGTAAAACGCGGCCCCCAGAACGATGAAAAAGATCATGGCGGAAGATCGCGCCGTATCGGTGAAGCTGTCCAGCAGCGTGCGGAAGGTCAGGCCACCATTCGCCAGCGCGATGATGCCTGTGCCCAGCGCGCCCACCGCCGCCCCCTCCGTCGGGGTAAAGATACCACCGTAAATACCGCCCACCACGGCGATAAACACCAGCAGCACCGGCCAGACATCCAGCAACGCCCGGAACCGCTCGCCCATCGGAACGGGCGGCCGCACACCTGCGCTGCCCGGGTTCATCCGGACGTAAATCGACACGGCCACCATGTAGCCGATGGCCGCCAGCACACCGGGAACAAAGGCCGCAAGGAACAGCTTGGCAATGTTCTGCTCCGTCAGGATGGCGTAGATCACCAGCACGACGCTTGGCGGAATCAGGATGCCCAGCGTGCCCCCGGCGGCCAGCGTCGCGGTCGAGAACCCGCCGTCATAGCCGTATCGCTTCAGCTCTGGCAGGGCGACCCGGCTCATGGTGGCCGCGGTGGCCAGCGATGACCCGCAGATCGCGCCAAAGCCCGCGCAGGCGCCAATGGCCGCCATGGCCACACCGCCGCGACGATGCCCGAGAAAGTTCTCCGCCGCCTTGAACAGCGATTGGGACATACCGCCGAGCGTGGCAAAATACCCCATCAACAGGAACATCGGCACAATCGACAGCGAGTAGCTGGAGAAGGTGGTAAAAGCGATATCCTTGAGCTGCGCCATAGGCAGGCGCGTGTTGCCCATCACCATCCACATCCCGGCAAAGCCCGCGGAAAACATGGCCAGCCCGATCGGCACCCGCAGGAAGATCAGCAGCAGAAGGGCGGGAAAGGACCAGATCCCGATTTCGAGGTTGCTCAATGGTTCGCCCCCACAGCGTTCGGCGCGATCACACGCCCTGTCAGCATTTCATAACCCCGCAGTATTACGACGTAACAGGCGGTCAAGGCGGTCAACGTCGCGCCCACAAGGCTCCCCGCGTAGGCCCACCAGACCGGGAACTGCAGCAGCAGCGTCGTCTGCCCGGAACTGATCTTGCGCGCCATGCCCTCGTTGAGCTGCACGGCGATCACTACCATCACAACGGCCATCAAGACGGCAATCAGCACATCCAGCGCGCGGTTCACCCCGCGCGGCAGCACATTGGTGAACACGTCCACCGCCGCATGTCCGCCAGACACGGTACAAAACGGCAGAAAGGCAAAGATGCAAAAGGCCATCCCGGCCTCCACCAGCTCGAAATCGCCCCGGATCGCGCCAAAGCCCGCGTCGATCATCCCTTGGGCAAATCCCGCCGCCAGACCCACCCCGGTCATCCAGTGCAGCACGGAATTGCCCACGCGGCCCAGAATGGACAGGCAGGTCATCACGATCAAAATCGTCAGCACAGTACCCCCGGCCAGCGCCATCACACGCGCAAGCCCCAGCACGATGCGGTGCAAACCGGCCATCGCAGCATTCCCCTCAAGTTCTGAGATCTGGTTGAAAGTCCGGGGCCACGGTCAACGCACGCAGCCCCGCATCCTAAGGGCTTACTGGCCCCAGGTGTCCATGGAGGGATCATATTCCCCCATCAGGGCTTTGGCTTCGTCGATCAGCGCCTGACCGTCGATGCCTTTGCTCTCCATGTCCGCAATCCACGTCTCGTAGATCGGGTTGACCAGGGCGTCCCACTCCTGCGCATCCTCTTCGGACACAACAATGATGTCGTTGCCAAGATCCACCGCGACCTGCCGCGCCGGAACATCGGCATCCGCCTGCGTGCCGCCGGCAAAGATCGAGAACGCCACGCCAGAATTGTCGTTGATGACTTTCTGAAGGTCCTCGTCCATCGACTCGTAGACGTCCTTGTTCATCGCCATGACAAAGGTCAGCGTGTACAGGGCTGGGCCGTCGAACTCAGTGTGGTGGCTCACCAGTTCCGCGACCTTCAAGGCAGGGGTCACTTCCCACGGGATCGTGGTGCCGTCCAGAACACCCTTGGACAGGGCTTCGGACACGGCAGGCACCGGCATGCCGATGGGCTCTGCCCCGACGCGGGTCAGCAGGTCGTTCACCAGCCGTGACCCGCCGCGGATCTTCATGCCCTCAAGGTCAGAGGGAACATTGACTGCCTTGTTGGTGTGAAACAAACCTGGGCCATGCACCCATGTGCCAATGACCTTGACGTCTGCAAAATCAGCATCCTGCATCTGTTCTTCGCTGATCTTGGCATAGGCATAGGACGCGGCGCGCGCATCTTCGACCATGAAGGGCAGCTCGAACACTTCGCTGCGCGGGAACCGGCCCGGCGTGTACCCAACCACGGTCCAGCCCACGTCGATGATGCCATCCTGCACGTGATCGAACAATTCGGGCGGGCTGCCACCCAGTTGCATGGACGGGTAGATCTCTACCTCGATTCGACCGTTGGACTCCGCTTCGATCCTGTCGGCCCAGGGCTGAAGGATCTCCGTCGGAACCGTGGCCTGCGCCGGCAGCATGTGTTCCATCGAAAGTGTCACATCCGCGGCAAGCGCGCTGGTGGTCGACATCAGCGTCGCCGTCAGCGCGGCGGCCGTTGCGCCGAAAAAGGTTCTCCGTGTGTGCATTTCATTTCCTCCCAGAAAGACCGGCTCTTGTGAGCCTTTGTTTGGTATTCTCAATCCGCCATCACGCCACATCAGGGGGCAATACGCGCCTGCATAGGGTCCAGAGTTGGCTAGGGGTGCAGCGACGTCCCGAAGCGCAGACATGCGCCAAGGCGGACGTTCCGCAAAATCGTGCCATGATGTCCTCCCCTACATCTTGACTGGTGCGGGAAACCTTGAGGTTCTCGCAGCGTACGGCAACAGCTTCGCTGTCTCGGCCCCATGGGACCATGATAAAGGCCGACTTGTCCAGAACTCTTCCACTTGGAAACAAAAATTTCTCATACGCCGCGCTCGGATCTTTGTCGCCAGCGCACCTGCCGACGTTCCATCCCGCTTTACGATGAAAAAGCCGACGCAATTTACACCTGAATGGGTAATTCCTATGCGTCCGGCTACGACGTGCCTGACCGTCACGCCCTGCACAAAGCAACGGATTCGCCAATTTCGAACGCTGTTTTACGCCTCAAGGCACCCCAAGTCCCAACTCCGAACAGGCCGGTCCCTCCTCTGTCGCGGCGCACATCCATCACACAGGTTGAAAGGCGGCGCTTGCGCGATGGCACAGGCCGCGTCTATCGTTCGCGTATTATGATTGGCCCGGAGCCCGTGAAGATTTTGAACCGCCTCACACTCAAATCCCACGACGATTTGCGCCAATTCGCCGCGCTGAAGACCCCGATCTGGGTCTTCGACGTCGACGCGCATTGCATGTGGTGGGCCAATGCAGCGGCGGTGCATTTCTGGAAGGCCCCGGATCTGCCCTCACTGCTTGCGCGGGATTTTTCGACCGACACGGACACAGCCCGGCGGCGATTGCGTCAGGTGGTGGACACGGCCTCGGGATCGACCCCAATTCAGGATACATGGACGCTCTATCCCGGCGGAACGCCAATCCCCGCGCTGTTGTCGTGTCAGCCCGTCTGGCTGAACGATACATCTGCGGGTATCCTGATCGAAGTCCACCGAACCCACGCCGATGTCGTCGATGCCGACACGCTGCGCCTGATGGAAGCCGCCCGCGCTACGGCGCTGGCAGTGGCCACCTTCTCGCTCGATGGTCAGCTTCTGGCGCAGAACCCGTCGTCAGCCGCATGGCACGGCGCCGCGCGCGCGCGCTCCGGCGGGCGCAGTGATCTGGAGGCCCGCTTCGTCGATCGCGAAATTGCACATGATCTTCTGGATCGCATCCGCGCCGATCAAAGCCTTTCGTGCGAGGCGCTCGTCCGGCGCAGTGATGGGCTGCACTGGCACCTTGTGTCGGCCCGCCGTGGACGCGATCCGATCACCGGCGATTACGTCGCCATCGTCTCCGAGGAAGACATCTCCGAACAATATCAACAACGCCAGCAGCAGCAACGGGCGAACCAGATCCTCGAAGGCACGGTGGCAGAGCGCACCGACCGGCTGCGCGCCTCCGAGGAACGCTACGCCCTTGCCACCGAAATGGCCGCAATCTGGGACTGGGACGTCAAAAGCAACAAGGTCTTTTTCTCCCCCAGTTTCATTCGTGACCTCGGCTACAAGAAACAGGAATTCCAGGACATTCTGCGCGAGGAAGGCATTGATGGCCTTCTGTTTCCCGACGACGCCGCCACCTTTCATGCCATCGTCGATCAACTCGTCCGCACCCCCGATGCCCCGATTTCCGAAGAAGTCCGCTTTGTCATGAAGGACGGCAACGTGCGCTGGTTTCACGCTCAGGGACGCATGCTGTGCGACGACATGGGTGTGCCCATTCGCTCCGTCGGGCTGCTCACCGACGTGACCCGAAGACGGGCGCTGGAAACCTCGTTGATGGCCGCGCAAAGGCTGGAAGCCATTGGCCAGCTTACCGGCGGGATTGCGCATGATTTCAACAACCTGCTGACAGTCATCCAAGGCAACGCACAGCTTTTGCAAGAAGCCGGCCAACCCGACAAGGAACTGATCGAAGAGATCGTCACCGCTGTTGGCCGTGGTGCGGACCTCACCACCCACCTGCTGGCCTTTGCCCGTCGCCAGATGCTCAAACCCACTGCGCATGACCTCGGCAAGGTGCTGGGCGGGCTGCAAAACACGCTGCGACGCCTGTTGACCGAATATGTCACCGTGAAGATGGAGCTGGACGCCGACCTCTGGCCCGTCTGGGTCGATGCCAGCCGTCTGGAGGCCGCGCTGCTGAACGTCGCCATCAACGCCCGCGATGCCATGCCCAATGGCGGCACACTTCAGATCTGCGCGCATAACCGTGTCGTGGCCGAAGACACACCCAACCTTGGCATGGAACTGGAGCCAGGCGCCTATGTGGAGATTGCCGTGACCGACACAGGTCGCGGCATGTTGCCCGAAACGCTCGCCCGCGCGTTCGAGCCGTTCTTTTCCACCAAAGGCGTCGGGCGCGGCAGCGGTCTGGGCCTGTCCATGGTGCTTGGCTTCTCTCGCCAATCCGGCGGCGACGCCTGCATCGACAGCCAGCCCAACACTGGCACCCGCGTGGTCTTGATGCTGCCGCGCTCGCAGACGTCGCCCAGCGCCACGGTCTCGACAACGCCCGGGCAGATCAGGCGCGGTTCAGGCGAACATATCCATGTGCTGGAGGACAACCCTTCGGTCCAAAGCGCCCTCGCGCGGATGTTGACGTCGATAGGATACCGCGTCTCCACGTCCACCACCGTGAACGGCGCGCTGCAATCCACGATAGAGCAGGACGGCCCCCAGCTGTTCCTCGTGGACCTGATCCTCGGCGCGGGCCAGCACGGAACGGACTTCCTGCGCGCCCTGCGCGCGACACACGCGCAGACGCCGGTTGTGCTCATGTCAGGCCTGCCCGAGACCGAAATGCGGGTCGAAACAACTCTCGCCAACGCTTATCTGACAAAGCCCATCAGCACCAATCATCTGGCGCAGGCCATCGCCACGGTACTGTCCCGCGAACACCAGCCCGGCTAATCCACTGTCCGTGCGATGTTACGACAGTTGGCGATCAACCTCCGATGTTGAGGCTTCGCGCTCATGACCTGTCATGCCGCGTGACTGTGCACGATTTTCCCGAGCGGCCAAGGCGCCTGATTGCGCAACCTCTGCACAACCCCTCCTCACCCTCTGCACCGCGTATCATGCACACGCGCAGACACCGCAGGCCTTGGGGGCTTTCCCACCGCGCAGCTTCTTGCCAATCTGCCCCCAGTAAAACGGAGCAGCATCCATGAAGATCCTCGTGGTCGACGACGACCCCCGACTGCGCGACCTGGTGCGCACGGCATTGGAACGTGCGGGCCATGACGTGCTCTGCGCCGCAGACGGGACAAAAGGCTTGACCGAAGCCCGCCGCAGCACCCCTGACCTTGTGGTGCTCGACATCGGCCTGCCGGAAATGGACGGGCTCGAGGTCTGCCGCCGCATCCGCCAGACCTCTCAGGTGCCAATCCTGTTTCTGACCGCGCGCGATGACGAAGTGGACCGCATTGTCGGGCTGGAACTGGGGGCAGACGACTATGTCTCCAAACCCTTCAGCCCGCGCGAACTGGTGGCCCGCATCGCGGCCATCCTGCGCCGCACCAGCGGCGCTGCTCCCGCCGAAACCCGACGACATGGACGCATTTCTCTGGATCTGAGCGCGCGCCACTGCCGGATTGACGACCAACCGCTGTCTCTCACCGGCACCGAGTTTCAGTTGATCGCCGCGCTGGTCGGTGCGCCCAACCGCCTGCTGTCGCGCGCCGAACTGGCCAACGCTGTCTGGGGCGCGGGTGCGCAGCAATCCGACCGTACCATGGACAGCCATTTGCGCAATCTGCGCCGCAAACTGGCCGAGGCGGGCCTGCCCGACGCGATCGAAACCGTGCATGGACAGGGTATGCGCCTTGGGCACTGCGGATGACCGCGCGGCGCTGGCGGCCCTCTCTGGCCTTCGTCCTTGGCGGCGCGCTGGCCGCGACCTTGGCCATGTCGCTCGCCGGATTGGTGGTGCTGCGCTACCTCGGGGCCGAGATCGGCTTTCGCCCCGCCGCGATGCTCGTCGCCGCCGTCATTGCCGCGGCCACGGGGGCGTTGGGCTGGCTGATGGTGCGCTTGCTGTTACGCCCCATTCGCGCGTTGGAGGCCTTTGCCCTCGCCGAAGGCGCTGCCGACCGACCCCGCCACCACGGCACCCGCGAATTGCACGCCACCGCCCAGCGCGTCATCGCCATGGCCGACGCTCTGCGCGACCGCGAAGCCACCGTGCGCGCCTTCACCGACCATGTCACGCATGAGCTGAAGACCCCCGTAGCGGGCATCCGCGCCGGGGTCGAACTGATGCAGGATGGCGGGTCGCTGACGGCGGAGGACGCGCGGCTGCTGGACCAGATCGACAGCGCGCGGCTGCAAATCGAAACCCAGCTGGCCGCCCTGCGCCGCGTCGCACAGGCGCGCGAGGTGCGATACCTGGGCGAAACCACCGTGCAGCGCGCATTGGATCTGGTCCTGGGACAGGTTCATATCGCGGTTCATTATGCAGGGGACACCGCCATCTTGCCCTTGTCCTCTGACGGGCTGGCCGTGGTGTTGCTGCATCTGCTGAACAACGCCGCGGCCATGGGCGCGCAGAACGTTACGCTGTCTCAGACCGAAACGGGCCTCTTGGTCTGTGACGATGGGCCGGGCATCTCGGACGGCAACGCCGCCCGCGTGTTCGACCCGTTCTTTACAACGCGCCGGGATTCCGGGGGCACAGGCATGGGTTTGACCATCGCCCGCACAATCTTGCAGGCGCATGGCGGCGACATTCACCTCGTGCCAAGGGCCTCCGGCACGTGTTTTCGCATTTGCTTCCCGTGAGCAATTGACCGCGCCCGAATTTGCTGACAAATGTCAGGTATAAATATCGGAGCCCAACATGTTATCTGATCCCATTGCGCGCACGCGCCGCTTTCACCGCGCCGTCACGACCGAAGCCGGTGTGCTGGATTCCTCCTTCCTCGGGCGCGACCGCCCTCTTGGACCGGCGCGCGTGTTGAACGCGATTGGGCACGGAATGCACGATATCGGGGAGATCAGGGCCTATCTGCGCCTCGATTCCGGTTTGATGAGCCGCCTGTTGCGCGGACTTGAGGACGAGGGGCTGATCGAACTCACCGCCTCCTCCACCGATGGGCGCCGCCGTGAAGCCCAGCTGACCAATAGCGGTCGTGCAGAATTTGCCGAATATGAGCGGCTTTCCGACCAACAGGCAGAGCAGATCGTCGCCCGCCATCCGCGCCCGGAGATCCTGCTGAACGCCATGGACATCGTCGCCACTGCGCTTGGCATGGAACGGGTCAGGTTTGAGGAGCTCTCTCCAGAAGAGCCACGCGCCCGCGCCTGTCTTCAGGTCTATTACGAAGAACTCGCCCAGCGCCTGCGGACAGGGTTCGACGTGACGCGCTCCGCCGATCCGGAAGCCACCGATATGATCCCGCCGCGCGGATCCTTCCTGATTGCCCTGTCGGACGGGCTGCCCATCGGCTGCGTCGGTCTGAAGGGCACGGACAAAGGCTATGCCGAGATCAAGCGCCTCTGGGTTTCGCAGTCGGCGCGTGGCATGGGCCTCGCCGGCCAGTTGATGGACACGGTCGAAGACCGCGCGCGAAGCTTGGGGATCGACCTGCTCAGGTTGGACACGAACTCCGCCCTGCCAGAGGCCATCGCCTTTTACCGCAAACGCGGCTGGACAGAGATCGACCGCTTCAACGAGGACCCCTACCCGGACTTCTTTTTTGAAAAGCGCCTTTGACCGGGCCGCTTTTCAAATCCCAATCAGACAGCGGATCGCTCCGTTTCTCCAGGTTTTTTCCCTCGGGATTGACATCGCAGAGCAAATTGCTCAGGAATACCTCGACAGGATAACCGAGGGAAACAGTCATGAAATTCATCAAAAGTTCGGTCGCCTTCGCGGCTCTGTGCGCAACACCCGCGCTGGCCGTGGAGAAATCCGAGGTGCTCGACACCTACGCAGACATCGCGCATGCGGGCTACGAGGACTCGCTGACCACCGCGCAGACCCTGCAAACAGCGGTCGCCGCTCTGCTGGAAAGCCCGTCAGACGACACGCTGTCCGCCGCCCGCGAAGCATGGCTGGCCGCACGCGTGCCCTACCAGCAGACCGAAGCGTTCCGTTTCGGCAATGCGATCGTCGACGACTGGGAAGGCAAGGTCAACGCCTGGCCGCTGGACGAAGGGCTGATCGACTATGTTGATGCCACCTACGGCGGGCCGACTGATGAAAACCAGCTTGCAGCGCTGAATGTTGTGGCCAACCCGACCTTCACCCTCTCGGGCGAAGAGGTCGACGCGTCTGAGATCACCCCGGAGCTGATCGGTGAAACCCTGCACGAGGCAGACGGCGTCGAGGCAAACGTCGCCTCCGGCTACCACGCGGTGGAATTCCTTCTCTGGGGTCAGGATCTGAACGGCCACGAGGCCGGCGCCGGCGACCGTCCCGCCACCGATTTTGCCACAGGCGACGACTGCACCAACGGCAACTGCGACCGCCGCGGCGACTACCTGAAGGCCGCGACAGATCTGCTGGTCTCTGACCTTGAGTGGATGACCGCGCAGTGGGCCGAGGGCGGCGACGCGCGCACCACGTTGCTGGACGACGAAGACGCAGGCATCACCGCCATGCTGACCGGCATGGGCTCCCTGTCCTATGGTGAGCAAGCGGGCGAGCGGATGCGTCTGGGCCTGATGCTGAATGACCCCGAGGAAGAGCACGACTGCTTCTCCGACAACACGCACAACTCGCACTACTACGACGGCAAGGGCGTGCAAAACGTCTACACCGGCAGCTACACCCGTGTCGACGGCTCCGAAGTGACCGGCCCCAGCCTCAGCGATATGGTCGCTGAAATGGATGCCGATCTGGACGCGGAGCTCACCGCCAAGCTCGACACCACCATGGACAAGCTCGGTGATATCGTCGACGCGGCCGAAGGCGGGTTCGCCTACGACCAGATGCTGGAACGCGGCAGCGACAAAGGCGAAGCGCTTATCATGGGTGGCGTTGACGCGCTGGTCGACCAGACCCGCAGCATCGAACGCGTCGTAGCCCTGATGCATGCTGACGACGTGAACATCGAAGGGTCCGACAGCCTCGACAATCCCGAGGCCGTCTTCCAATAAGACCGTGAAACGATGAGCGGCGCACGTCATGTTGGTATCCCCTGCGCCGCCCGTCTTGCAACGCCCGCATCCCTTCTGCGGGCGTTCGCCATTCTTACCGAAGGGACTGAGGCTGAAGATGAAGACCACCTGCGTGACCTCCCTGTTTGCACTGCTGCTGAGCGGGACGACCCTCCCCGCGCAGGAATTGGATGACATCCATCTCAACGTGATACCCCGAACCAAGGACGAAACCGCGCGCATCGCCGGGGCGCTTGCCGCGCCCGAGAATTTCGATGCACCGCAACCGTTCGAGACCATGTCCGGCGGGGCAGCCACCGTGCGGGCGCGGATGACCCAGGACGCATTTTCCCAGCCCTCGGCCAATATTTCCTTTGAACGTGAGCTGACTTTCAAGGTCGGCAACGGCCTGTTCAAGAAGGTCTGGGTGTCGGCCCCCTCCTCGACACTGGCCTCTGACGGGCTGGGACCGCTGTACAACGCGCGCTCCTGCCAGCGCTGCCACATCAAGGACGGGCGCGGCCATGTGCCCGCAGGCCCGGACGACACCGCCACATCCATGTTCTTGCGTGTCTCCGTCCCCGCGGGGCCGGACGATCTGGTGCCAGAGATCGAAGGCTACCTCGGCACCGTGCCGGAACCGAACTACGGGCTGCAGCTGCAGGAGTTTGCCAACGCAGGACACAATGCAGAATACCGCCTGCAAATCGACTACGACGAGGTCGAGGTGCCGTTGTCCGGCGGTGAGGTCGCGCATCTGCGCGCGCCGACCTACACCGCCGCTGATCTGGGCTACGGTCCCCTGGCCGAGGATGCGATGCTGTCACCGCGCGTGGCGCCCCAGATGATCGGCCTAGGCCTGCTGGAGGCGATCCCGGCGCAGGACATCCTTGCGCAGGCCGACCCTGACGATGCGGACGGCGACGGCATTTCCGGCAAGGCGCAGATCGTCTGGTCCGGGGAGTTCGACCGACCCATGCTGGGGCGCTTCGGGCTGAAGGCCGGAGCCCCGACAATCCGCGAACAATCGGCGGCAGCCTTTTCCGGCGACATTGGTATTTCCAACCCGCTGTTCAGCTCCGGGGCGGGCGAATGCACGGCGGCTCAGGTCGATTGTCAGCTGACAATTCACGGCGATCAGGACGAGCGCGGCTTTGAAATCGACGCCGAGGGCCTGGATCTCGTGACCTTCTACAGCCGCAACCTGGCTGTGCCGGAGCGCCGCAATGTGGACGACCCGCAAGTTTTGCGCGGCAAGCAGCTGTTTTATGAAACCGGCTGCACCTCCTGTCACACCCCGAAATTCGTCACTCACCGTCTGGAAGATCGCCCCGAGCAATCCTTCCAGCTGATCTGGCCCTACACCGACCTGCTGCTGCACGACATGGGGCCGGGTCTGGCGGACAACCGGCCCGAGGCGCGCGCCGACGGTCAGGAATGGCGCACGCCGCCGCTTTGGGGGATTGGTTTGACGCAGGAGGTCTCCGGGCATACGCAGTTCCTGCACGACGGGCGCGCGCGCTCCCTGCTCGAAGCTGTGCTTTGGCACGGGGGGGAGGCGCAGCCCGCACGTGATAGCGTGGCGCAGATGCCGCCGCCTGACCGCGCCGCCTTGATCGCTTTTCTGGAGAGTCTCTGATGCTGAAATCCCTGTCGCTGACGTTTTCCCTGCTGGCCGGTGTCGCCATGGCAAACCCCGATCCGGCGCAGGTGGTGCGGGACGTGGTCCTGCCCGGCTTCGAGACGCTGGCCCAGCGCAGCCATGCGCTTGACGCCGCCGCAGCCCAGGACTGCGCGCCCGACGGCGTCGCCCTGCGCGACGCCTGGGCGGAGGCCTTCGACGCCTGGGTGCGCGTCAGCCACCTGCGCTTTGGCCCGACAGAGGTCGACGACCGCGCCTTTGCGCTCGCCTTCTGGCCGGACAGCCGGGGCGTGACGCCGCGGACGTTGGCCGGGCTGATCGCCGACAAAGACCCGGTGGTGACGAACCCTGAAGCGTTCCAGGAGGTCTCCATTGCCGCGCGCGGGTTCTACGCGCTGGAATTTCTGCTCTATGATCCGGCATACGCCGACGGGTCCGACTACACCTGCCAATTGGTGCAGGCCGTGGCGCGGGACACATCCGACATCGCCGACGCGATCCTCGCGGACTGGCAGGATTTTGTTGTCGAGTTCACCGACGAGGGCAGCCGCTATCAGACCCGCGAAGAGGCCCTGCAAGAGCTGTTCAAGGCCGTGACAGCCGGACTGCAATTCACCTCTGACACGCGGATCGGGCGGCCCATGGGCAGCTTTGACCGTCCCCGCCCGGCCCGCGCCGAAGCGCGCCGGTCTGAACGGTCGCTGCGTCATGTGCGTTTGTCGCTGGAAGGGACCGAAGCGCTGGCCCTCGCATTGGCCGCAGAGGCCCCAGATGTTTCGAAAAATATCCAGGACGCCTATGCCGACGCCTTCGCCGAGATCGAGGCGCAGGACAGCCCGACCTTTGCCAACGTGGACACGCCGATGGGGCGCTTCAAGGTGGAAGTGTTGCAAGGGGCGGTGGACAGCGTGCGCACGGTGATCGGGCTGGAGCTGGGTCCCGAATTGGGCGTGGTCGAGGGTTTCAACGCTTTGGATGGGGACTGACATGCTGTCACGACGGGGCATGCTGAGCGGCATGATCGCGGCGGGCCTGTGGCCAGCGCGCTGCTGGGCCGATGTGGGCGGGCCGCGCTACCTTGCGGCGGCGCAGCACACTGCAGGTGGCTATGCGCTGCACGGCGTCTCGGTGGATGGCGTCAGCCTGTTTTCTGTGCCGCTGCCGACGCGGGGCCATGCGGCGGCCGCGCACCCCTCGCGCGCCGAGGCGGTGGCCTTTGCCCGCCGTCCCGGCACCTATGCCATCGTTCTGGATTGCCTGAGCGGGGAGGTGAAAGCCGAGCTGACCGCGCCCGAGGGGCGGCATTTCTATGGGCACGGCGCGTTCTCTGCCGATGGCGGTCTGCTGTTCACCACGGAAAACGATTTCGAGACCGCGCGCGGTGTTGTCGGTGTCTGGGACGTGGCGGGTGGCTACACCCGGCTTTGGGAATTCAGCTCTGGCGGAGTCGGCCCGCACGAACTGCGGCTGATGCCCGACGGGCAGACGCTTGCGATCGGCAACGGAGGGATCGAAACCCACCCGGAGGCCGGCCGCGCCAAGCTCAACATCCCCTTCATGGCCCCCAACCTGACTTATGTGTCGCTGTCGGGCGAGATCCTAGAACAGGTGGCGCCGCCTGACGCGGAGCACAAGAACTCGATGCGACACCTCGCCGTCGGACCGGATGGTCAAGTGGCGCTGGCGCTGCAATGGCAGGGCGAGGTGACCGATGCCCCTGCCCTGTTGATGCTGCACAAACGCGGGCAAGCCCCGGTCTGGGCGCGTGCGCCTGAGGCGCTTCACGCCGCGATGGAAGGCTACGCAGGCAGCGTGTCGTTCAGCGGTGACGGACGACAGGTGGGCATCACCTCGCCGCGTGGCGGCCGCGTGCAGGTGTTCGATGCGGCCTCTGCCGCGTTCCAGAACGAGGTGTTGCTTCGCGACGTTTGCGGACTGGCGCCAGGCACCGATGGCTTTGTCGCGTCAACAGGGCAAGGTGTGTTTCATGCGTTGACCGACGGTCAGGCGCGCGTCCTGCAAGACCAAGCTGTCGCATGGGATAACCACATTGTGCCGATCGGTGCTGCAACCCGTCCCGCGTAGCTTGAACCGCCTTGAAACAGACGCTTGCGCTTTCATGGTGCATGATGGCTGGGCCGGTCCGGGTATAAATACAGTCCATGAGCGACCCTCTGACCATCGTGGGTTTCACAAAGGACTGGGATGATCAAAGATGCCTTGCAAGCGTCCGATGGCTTTGAGGTGCATGCGATTGGCGACACCACCTCACTAGTGCCGCGCTCCGCCCTGATGCGGCGCTAAGCGACGTGGGCACCCGCCCGCGACATTCTCGAAGTAACGACGCTGGCATCTGCCTTCTTGGACATGCTCTTGAGAGGAACAGCGGGCGGTCTGGTGCGTGTCCGCGTGAATGGTGGACCGCCTCACACTGCCCCGTTCAAGCCCGTGTGGGACACCGAGGATGAACGAACGGCCTTCATCCTGTCGCCAGCTGCGGTAGCCACCGGGCGACAAGGCGAAGGCATAGGCCAAGCCCAATTATCACAGGGCATGAACAATCTGCGAAAGGACGGCGTGGATGTGATCGTCACCTATGGAGATCCCAATTTCTATTCGAAAGCGGGCTTTGACCGGATCACCGAGGAGATCGCACGAGCTCCGCTTCCTTTGTCATATCCCGTGGGTTGGCTGGGCAAATCAATGACGGCAGAGGCGCTCATACAGTTTCAGGGGGCACCGACCTGTATCGCACCAACGAACGACGCATCCCTGTGGTGATCGCTCATCCAGCCAAGCAAAGACACCGCGATGCATCACCAGTAAACCGCCCTGCGTCGCGCATTCCGCACTAAACTAAACGGCGCGAAGCGGCCCGGTGACAGCACTGTGTGCGTGGTCGAAAGCCGGCTCAGCCTTCGTCACTCCCGGCCGAGGCTGTGTGGAAACTGATGACTTGCGTGTTGGCAAGCATCTGGATGTGCCAGATGGGTCGAGTTCACGTGAGATTGCGCATGCCGACTCTGATGGGGTCCTGAGGACGAGCTTTCCTGCGGTGAGGGGCGCGTTGCTCATGCCCAGGGCGGAATTAGACCGTTTTTTATGGTCTGATCCCTTCCAGAAGCGCCCTTGACCCGATGATGTTCATCACGCGCTTGATGTTGTAGGCGATGACGTGCAGTGCCATTTCAGTGCGCACGTTCCGGAGTTTCCGCATCTGGAAGTGAGTAGC
>NZ_JAGEMH010000003.1:0-606458 GCF_040148795.1 Sagittula sp. NFXS13 | reverse complement strand
CTGGATGATCCTCGCAGATCCAGTCCTCCAAACGATCCGGGAACAGGGTCGTCTGCTCCCGGTCCACTCCTTCGATATAGCCCGACATCACCAGCCTCCATTTGGTAAAGGCAGTATAGCTGAACCTGGAGTTTTCACACAGCCTCGGCCCGAAGCGGCATTTCAATCCTTGGCCGATCGCCGCGGTACAGCTTCGCCAGACCGGCCATCCGTCCAACGCGCACCATTTTTGGCGGATGAAGCGGAATATCTGCGCTCCATGGATGGCATCGGGCCTGCGCACACGGAAATTGTTTCCGTTTTGGCGTGTGTCAGAATATCCGATGGACGACCATATTGTCGGCAAACCGGTGCAGGACCCGCCGCATGGGCGTGAGATGCGAGCGGCGAATTTGATGACACTATCCAGAAAGGAACCGCTAAAGTTCACCTCAGGCGAACGAGGTCTCCCGTCATTCACCTAAACAGGGTGCAATTAGTGTCGATGTGCAAGCACTTGCGAAGCAGCGAAGGTTAGAGACAGAACGGATAATAGCGCCAGGACCAACGGGCTGTTTCGGGCTCGATCAACCCAGCTCGGAGATACATGCGCGGGCGAGGCGCGGCTGATGAAGGATGCTTCAAGTTCGGACTTTTTCGGTCCTGCGACGAGCCCTACCGCTAGCACATCAGGCATCGACAGGTCTGGTGAGACCGTACCGAATACACTCATCGCCGCACCACCGCCTGCTTCGAGGACGCGAATGCTCTCCCCTCGTCGGAATGTGCCGGTTTTGATCGCGTCTGTACGCACAGAAAATGGCCGACGCTCGCGAAATTCGTAACTTCCGGCGAGAAGCAGGCCCGTTTCGGCCGTGTCGGCCGGATAACCGATCCTGGGTTGGCCGGAAAACGCAAGCGTACCGAGTTCGATCCAGCGCTCGCGCGAAAGCCAGATGCGGAATTCTTTTCCAAGCTCGTCGTGATCCTTGAAGACGATACCGACCCCCCTCTCGGAAGGATTTTCGAAATCAATATGGACGCCATCGTGCAGATAAATATCCAGATCCTGTTCGCCATTCTGATAAAAACGTGCATCGCAAAGCCCCTCGCCTCGGGGAAGGTCGAAACGATGAGACTCGCGAGGCACACACGTTTTGACGCGTCCGAGGTCCCAGCGGAGGAGTTCTCGATCCTTGATCACTACACTGAGCGCACGGGTGTGGGCATCCAGCACCAAAGATTGCCGGGAAAGCACACCGGTGACGAGAATAATGATCATGGCAAGCACGATACCGCATCCCCAGAGCACTGCCAGATACAGAAGATCATGGCAGCGTTCGCGCCATTCCCGTAGGCGTCTCATCCTTATGGCACCGAGGCAACGCGAAGCACGAACTGTACTGGCGGTACCATCTCGCCACCATCGACCGACAGAACGTCTGCCGCTAACCTGCCCTGCCTTGCAACGGCCTCCGGGATCTCGCAAATCGTGTCGAATGCGCTACGGACTAACTGGGTGACCGGCCGACACTCCTGTTCACCGACGTCCGGTAACTGCGGGAACATCACATAAGTGAATTCAGCGTCAGATGTGTTCAGAAATAGCGACAGTGCCTCTCCCGATTGGGTACCAAAATAGACTGCGGCGGCTTCTTCGAGGCCGGTGAACCTGTCGCACGCGCCGGGAGTAAGCAGCCCCGCCAAAGTATCCGGCGGCGCCTCTCGCAAAAGCGGCAGCTGCTGCGTCGGGTAAGGGAACCGCAGGCGCCCGCCCGGAGAAACGCCAACGACACTGTAAGTGTTTCTGCTTTCGTACAAACCGTCAACCGTTGTCATCCGCAGACAGACCTCCGGCGACGTCCAGTCTTCTGGCAGCGTTGCGCTCACATCAAGTTCGGTTTGTCGCGCACTGATCGGACCACTTCGTGCAAAGCCCAGAAGACGGGCACCGGCAATTTCGGGAGCCTCGTAGACAAACTCGACGAATGCGCCGTGAAGTTGGGCCTCGTGCTGCGATTGCGATGATGCCATAAACGGAATAGCCATCAACAATCCGGTAAGGACGGTTTTTGACATGCGATGTTTTCTTCCATTTCTGTCCCGCATTGTATTAGGCCTCATCCTGCTTGATTTCCCCGTTGCACTCTTCGCGCAAACCGTGCGGGTTCAGTCCGGCGACCAGTTTGGACACGGGCTGATGTTTGAATTCAACCACAATTGCTTTGTCGCATTGCCGCGTCACGTCGTGGTCGAAGGCGACCCAAAACTCACCGTATTCACCGCTGCGCCTGTGGTCCATTCCCTTGCATGGGTCACCGATCCGTTCTGGAAGGACATGGATCTTGCCATCGCGCAGGTGCGCGGCGTCGTAGAAGACCGCTGCACCCGGGATCTGGACTGGTTCGCGGAGGCTCACCCGGAGGCCAACAGCATTGGTCGGCTCATGCAACTGAGCGCCACCGGTGAGCCGCGCCCGACGCAGATGCTGATTACAGAGAGCGGGTATCTGACCTTTGACGCCAGGCTCATCCAGCCCGACGCAGAATTGCGCCAAGGCATCAGCGGGGCTTTCCTTATGGTCGGCCAAAAACCGGTCGGGATGGCGCTGCGCATGACCTCTCAGACTGAGGGCACCTTCCTGCGAAGCGAGGAAATCGAGATGAACCTCAGGCGCTGGCTGACACGCCGTGCCGGTCTGACGGTGACCGAAGCGCTCACGGAGCCCACGCCAGCCCCGGCGCCCCTGTCGCGGTTCGAGGTTGTTTCGGCCGCATCCGCCCCTGTCTCGCCAGAGATGTCCGAGCAGAACCTGATCGGGCCGGGCCGCTACGTGTTCGCACCAGACGGGCCGAACCGTATCGCCTTCCGGACCCGCGACGCTACCAGCGCCTCGCTGAGCGGGCTGCGCCTGCGCTCGGCCCCCGAGGCCGGTCACGCTCTGCCTCGCCGCATTCGCGTAACCGTCTCATCGCGTAGCGACGGGCGCGGTGATAGACCTTTCCTAACCGGCGAAGTCGGCCCGGACGGCATTCTCGAACAGTCGCGCATGGAGACCACTGCTGTGTGGGTCTTCGTCACGGTGCTGAACAGCTGGGACGCGGGAAGCGTTGGCATAGACGAAATTGCTTTCGATTGATGCCGTCAGCGGATTGGGATTGAGAGTGTAACGGGACTTGCGGTTTTCGTCGACTCTCGAATTTCCACGACTGCCTGAAGTCTTCCGTCATCGGTCAGGTTCACTTCATACCAATTGGCTCCGATGCTTTGCAGCTGTAGCGTTCCTCCAACTGCGCGAAATAGACATCCACCTTGAGAAGGCCAGCCTTCAAAAGAGTAGCAGGTGCCATCCGCTGCCCTCTCACTGAATTTTCCAATCCAGATTGTCTGCGCATCATCGTTCGGCACCAGGCCCAGTTTGCGACTTACTATGCGGCGAAAATCCTCCTGCTTCGCCTTACTCCCGTCGATCTGAACCTCAATCAGAGGTTCGCTGTCCAGGAATGCCTTCACCGCTATGCCCCGCACGTTGGGATCCGAGCTGTAGATGCCATTCTCCAGCGCGACGCGCCGCATGTCCGGATCGCCGCTGTCGAGCATCACTTTCATCGTCGCCTGCGCGCGTTTCGGGTCAGGATCGCTCAGCATCGCGACCAATTCGTCGTCTTTCGAGAGCTCTTTATCCACCGCGGCACGAAGCTGCTCCATCGTCATGCCCTGTGCAAACACCGCGGTGCTTGTAATCGACAAGCATGCAGCCCAGAGATACTTTTTAAACATAACTGCCCCCTTCTTCCGATCGCACATGATGGACCGGGAATTATCCAAGACTTGTAATTCCGAATTTCAACGTTTGCCGCACAACCTTGCCGTCTCGTGGTCATCCGTCAAGTGTCAGGATCGTATCGGACATTGTGTTGTCCGCGACAGTCTCACCGTAGCGCAGCGCGTAGCTGAAGGAGGCGCTTGCGATCATTGCATGGTTTCCCGCTGACCAGAACATCTTCAATCCCCCGCTGTAACGGTTACCCCGAACAGGTGGCTCAACAAGTCGCTGGCGCAGGTGCGACCGTACCTGTTTCGGGAGAAGGAAAAAGATCTCGTTCACGATAAGTCAGATTGGAGAGGCAGGACCGACGGTAGGCAAAGTCGCGATGTTTCACCTTACATATCCGTAGGAAATTGTTCGAATTAATGCCTAAGGAATACTTTACAAGCAGTATACGGATGAGGAATTCTGGATCAACGGAGCTGCAATCACGAGCGATCCTGTTAGGGTCTGGACTCATAACCAATAGATGATGGTCACAGCGAGAGCGATTGCGGACAAGAAGACCTTTGGGCACCTGTCGTACCGGGTCGCGACCCTTCTCCAATCCTTCAACCTGCCGAACATGATCTCGATTCTATTTCGGCGTTTGTAGCGGCGCTTGTTCCTTGCCCGGCAGGGCATTGCAAAGCAATGTCCCGAGAGGGGTATTTCACTGTGGTCTTGCGCTGCTTACGACCCGGGATGCAGGCGCGTATCCTTTTTGTCTCGCCCATGCTGGTCGCGGTGCGGTGTGCCTTGAGGTAAGTCGCGTCAATCATCACGGTCTTCCTTTCTCGATGCTCGGCAGCCAAGCCAGCCATGATCCGAGCAAAGACGCCCGTGTCGCTCCACCTCTTCCATCGGTTATAGAGGGTCTTGTGAGGGCCGTATTCTTTGGGCGCATCGCGCCAGCGTAACCCATTGCGGTTGATGAAAATAATCCCGCTCAGTACCTTGCGGTCATCAACCCTTGGCTTGCCGTGGGACTTCGGAAAACAGGGCTTCAAGCGCGTCATCTGCGCGTCGCTCAACCAGAAAAGATCAGATATGTCACCGCTCAGTTTTTCGGCGGTGAATCACGACGCTCGGCTGAGATCAATGGGTCCTGACCCTAGCCACCCGGTCACGTGTCCGACTCCAGTAGTGCTCGACTGCACGCGACACTGTGATCTCGGGGGCAGACACGGCACCCAGGATCGCAGCAGCCTCTTGGCGGTTCGGATGCTGACTATGGGCAGGGATGGCCTCAATCCGCTTCAGCAGATCTGCGCGAGGCAAGTGCGTGACCTCCGCCAAGGGCAACCGGGAAAACCTCGCTTCCCAGCCAGATCCTGAGCTGCCTGAAACCGTCTCTCGGCGTCTCCTGATGCACCTGCCAGGCACGCTTCCCAAGCCTCGATCTGCGTTCGCCAGATTGCAAGCGCCTTGGCTTCGGCTTCAGCTTTCGAATCTGTATGAAGGCTCACCCAAAGCTCCTTGCGAGGTTCAACCCCAGCATAACGGGCAGGCACGCGCTTGCGCAAATTCCGGGTGGTTCCACGAAACATCACCGCCATCAGCCCCTCCACGTCAGCCCATCAAAAGAGCAAAATGTGGGGAAAATTGTGTAGCAAGACAAGGAGCTAGAAGGCGGATCAAAGCAAGCCTGCTTCACAAAAACTTGAAAGCATTAGCGAAATATATTTCCGCGCAGGATGTTGTGGCGGAGACGAAGGGATTCGAACCCTCGAGACCCTTCCGGGCCTACTCCCTTAGCAGGGGAGCGCCTTCGACCACTCGGCCACGTCTCCGCTAACCCGTTTAGAGAGGCATTGCCTGAGAAACAAGGCGAAAATTGATCTTTTTTGGCAGGTCTTGCCGCGCAATAAATATCATATATGTTCGATGAGGTCACCGAAAAACCTTTTCAGTCAATGTGTTGACGACGGGAAACACCACGACCCCGAAGGTTCATCAGCCATAAAAGCATGTAGGCTCCGATCATCTCGCGCGGAAATGCTATAATTGCGAGACTGGATTTCGTCGCTCTCGCACGTGGACGCTCCGCCGCCCCCCCCCCCCCCCCCCCTGCCAGGCGCGAATTTCCGTTGAGAGCCGCAGGTGGCCAGCTCCTCGTAATGAAAGACGCGCCGCCCCCATTCATCTGCAAAGGCAGGCGCGTTCGATGCTTGAACTGCAGTCTAAATGCGACACGCCTGCCTTGCCTGGCAACCTTGGCTGGTACAGGGAGCAAGACTATGGCGATCCGGCTGAACGGACAGCTTCGGAAACCTGCTCGGCGGTGGTGCAGCTACTGTGTGTAGGCTTTTGACGCTATCACGGCGTCGCCGCAGACTGCGTGTAGAAGGTGTTCCACCCCCTCTGGGGGCCGGCCAAGCTGAAAGCAGGCGCAGAAATACGGACGATAGAATGAATACTCTGCCGTCACTGGTTCTTCGATCCCGCGGACTGAACCTTAAGCGCAGCGGTCGACGGACTCGTCGCCGGCTCTCAGCAAAGACAGGGAAGGCCGTTGCCAGGGCTCATCCGTTCGCGTCTCAAGGTCTTTACCCCGGCAAGAGCTTCGCGATGATCGCTTAGGGTTTAGACCGGATAATATTGCGCCCTACAGCGCGGCAGTGGTGTTGCCGGCCCACGACGTGAAAAGGGGAGTTGTCCCCAAACCGGCACTGAAGGCCGCGATGATCGACGTGGGATGACACGTCAGAAACACGCTAACGCCGCAGGTGACGAAGCATGGGGTCAATCGCAGAAAACGCAAACAAGCGGATGCAAGCCGTAGGTTGGGCTGGCGGAGATCTCGGGCTTCCGGTGTCTTAAAAAAGATATCAAGTATTATCATAGGTCTCCTGCACCGTCTAAGGAAACAGGCAAAACAAAAAACCGCGCCCACACCTGACGGCGGACGCGGTTTTCCAACAACCTAAGCTACCCCTGTTGGGTCAAGTGTTGAACAAGAAGTGCAACACGTCGCCGTCCTGTACGGTATAGTTCTTGCCCTCGGCGCGCATTTTTCCAGCTTCCTTTGCCGGCGCCTCACCGCCCAAGGAGACAAAATCCTCATAGGCGATGGTTTCAGCGCGGATGAACCCCTTTTCGAAATCACCATGGATCACGCCTGCTGCCTGCGGGGCAGAGGTGCCGTGTTTGATCGTCCAGGCACGGGCTTCCTTGGGGCCGACGGTAAAATAGGTTTCCAGTTCGAGCAGCGCGTACCCTGCCTTGATCAAGCGATCCAGACCTGCCTCTTTCAAACCCAGTTCACCAAGGAATTCTTCGGCTTCCTCGGCGTCCAGCTGTGAAATCTCTTCCTCGATCTTGGCAGAGATCACCACATGCGCATTGCCCTGTGCAGCGGCCATCTCGGCCACTTTTTGCGACAGCGCATTGCCCTCCGCAGCCTCGCCCTCATCCACGTTACAGACGTAAAGGATCGGCTTGGACGTCAACAGTTGCAGCATCTTCCACTGCTTCTGGTCGTCCTCATCCACCTCGACCACGCGTGCGGGCTTGCCCTCTTCGAGCACGGCCAGGGCCGCCTTCATCAGCCGCTCCTGCTGCACCGCTTCCTTGTCGCCGCCGCGCACCTTCCGCGTGATGTTTTGCAGCCGCTTTTCCAACGACTCCATGTCCGCGATGATCAGCTCTGTCTCGATGGTTTCCGCATCACTGACAGGATCGACACGCCCATCCACGTGGGTCACGTCCTCGTCTTCGAAGCAGCGCAGCACGTGCGCAATTGCATCCGTCTCGCGGATGTTGGCCAGGAACTGGTTGCCCAGACCCTCGCCTTTCGAGGCGCCCTTGACCAGACCGGCAATGTCCACAAACGTCATCCGCGTGGGAATGATCTGCTTGGAGCCGGCGATGGCCGCCAGCTTCTCGAGACGCGTATCGGGCACGGCCACGTCACCGACGTTCGGCTCGATCGTGCAAAACGGAAAGTTCGCTGCTTGCGCCGCTGCCGTTTTTGTCAATGCGTTGAAGAGCGTCGACTTGCCCACGTTGGGCAGCCCCACGATTCCCATTCGAAAGCCCATGCGCGTCTCCTGTTATCCGAGGCTGTGTCCAAGACGGGCCGCTTCTATGCGCAGGGCGACGTGGGCGCAAGGTGCTGCTACGGTAAACCCGCGCACATCAAGGAGAGACCAGCGATGAAAGTTCACCCCTACCTGACGTTCGACGGCACCACGGTGGAGGCAATGACCTTTTACCAGACCGCGCTCGGTGGCGAGCTGACCATTATGATGTACAGCGACATGCCTCCCGGTGACGACATCCCGGAGGGTGCCGGCGGAAAGGTCGCCCATGCGCGGCTCGATCTTGGGAACATTATGTTGCAAGCCTCTGACAGATTGGACGGCTCGGGCGCAGGGTTCAAAGGCTTCGACCTGCAGATTGACCTCAGCGATGTGGAGAAAGGCCGTGCGCTGTTTGACGCGCTGGCCGAAGGTGGGGACATCCTGATGCCTTATGGCGATGTGTTCTGGGCGCGCGCCTTTGGCACGCTGCGCGACAAGTTCGGCGTGCCGTGGATGATCCACGTCGCCTAACCCCTTGAACGCAAAAAGCGCCGGAGCCCCGGCGCTTTGCAGTTTCCAAGTCGATGGGGTTTAGCCGAAACGGTTCGGCGCCGGATCGGGCTTTTTTGCGAACCAGACGATCAGAATGATCGCGCCGATCAGCGGGATCAGACCGATCAACAGCCACCATCCACTCTTGTCGATGTCATGCAGACGTCGCGCCCCGATGGAAAGGCTCGGCACGATGATCGCCAGCGACCACAGGCCCGACAACACGCCAATCCCCAGCATAAAATCCACAAGGCTGAAGACGATGGACCCCGCGAAGCAGCCCAGCCAAGCCTTCCAGTACTCACCGCGGTTCGCTCGTCCCTCGAACACGATGTAATTCTGAAAGAAACGCGTCAGAGCTTCCTGAAAGCTGACGTCTTCCTGATAGTTGCGGCCAGCCGTGGCCATTTCTGCAGTGGTGTCCATGAAATTGCTCCCTCAAATGCTCTTCGCAAATGTATTGATCTTGTCAAACGCCCAAACATGGGCTTGCTCGTTCGCGCATTAGATCATCTCCCCCCAAACGCTTTCAATCAGGAAATGACGCTAGGTCAGGAATTCCTGCCCACCGCTTTGGTCAGGAAGCCGTCATGCCTGCGGCAAATATCATGCGGCCATGCGACCAGAATCGCCAGATCAGCAGAGCGCAGGCCACGCTCAACCCCAGCACAAGACCCATCCAGACCCCAACCGCGCCCCACCCCAGCGTAAAGCCGAACACCAGCGCGCCGGGCATCCCGATGCCCCAGTAGGACAACGCGGCCAGCACCATGGGCACCCGCGTGTCATGCAAACCTCGCAGCATTCCAAGGTAGTTCACCTGCAACGCGTCCACCATCTGGAACAGCGCGGCCAGGGCCATCAACTGCACGCCCACCGCGATCACCGCAGCGCGCTGTGGCTCGCTCGGGGCGACGAACAAACCGACCAGAAACTCCGGCAGCGTCAGGAAGATCGTGATCGACATCAACGCCACGACGACGCTCAAAATCGTGATCACTTGCGCACCACGGAACATATGTTCCACATCGCCCCGGCCCATCGCATTGCCCGCGCGCACCGTGGCCGCATTCGACAGCCCCAGTTGAACGACAAACGTGGCGGTCGAAATCTGCAACGCAACCCCGTGCGCCGCCAATGGCACCGTGCCCAGCCAGCCCATCAGCACCGAGGCGCCAGCAAACAAAGCAACTTCGGCCAGCGTGGTCAGGCCAATCGGCAGCCCCAGCGAGAACACCCGTGCGAACATCTCCCAATCGGGGCGCCAGAAACGCGCGAACAAGGTATGCTCCGGGAGGCGGCGCAACGCGTATGCCACAATCAACCCAAGCGAGATCGCATGCACGGCCAAAGACGCCAGTGCCGCGCCCGCGATGCCCATTTCCGGCAGACCCAGCTTGCCGAAAACCAGCAGGTAGTTCAGCGCCCCGTTCACCACGGCCGCTGCCACTGTCACCCACAACACGACCCGGGTCAGCTCCAACCCGGCGAGGTAATTTTTCATGACCATGACGCCAAGGGCGGGCAGCATTCCCCAACCAGCGATCCGCAGGTAGGTCTGCGCCATCTCCGCGATCTCCGGCGTCTGACCCAAGGCCAGAAGCACCGGGCCGGAGAACCACAAAAGTGGCATCACCATCGCAAAATACAGGATCGACCACCACAAGGCCATACGCGTGGCGCGGCGGATGCCCACCTCGTCCTCGCGCGCGGCATAGGTTGCCACCATGGGTAGGATCGCCCAGGCGTAGCCCGATCCGAAAAGAAACAGCGTGAAAAATGCAGAGGTTGCAAGCACCAGCGCCGCCAGTTCGGGCACGCCGTACCAGCCCACTACAATAGTGTCGGTCAGTCCGATGGCGAATTGCGCCAGGTGCCCACCTACAAGCGGCAAGCCAAGCTTCAGGATCGCGCGCAAATGGTCGGGATATGTCATTACGGGGGCTATCATCCTAGCGCCCTACCCCGGCCCCCTCGCCCTCGCAAGAGGCAGCAGGTCACGACGCCGACACACGCTGCGCACAATCCTTGCGTGCTTTTTGCACGAATTTATGCCGAATTTTCGTAAAGTGATTTGAAATCAGTCATCTGACAGATCCGACCGGCGCATCATCGTTTTTCCAAGATGCCAGGATCTTTCTGAACGTCCGTACCACGAAGATCCACTGCGTGAGGCTTGCCAATACCACCCACTTTCTGACGTGTGGCTGTAATGGAAGCCGGAAAACCTGATACAGCAGGTCGGCCCAAGGCAGATCGACCACATCCGGGAAATGCCCGGCACCCTCGTCATGAAGTGTCTTCTCTGGACGGCATATGCTCCCTTTCAAACGCTTTGGCACCTGATGGGGGGATTGACTGATCACTTCGCCGGGATGCTTGGTATCCCGCCGACCCGCCCCCCCCTTTGACAGCTGCGTAGCGGGAGGCGCTCCCCATGTCGCGCGCTGAAACGGCTCGGTGGGAAGCATCGCACTTTTTAAAATCTGATCCTCACGGCTTTCGGCTCGTGACGAATTGGTCGCCACAGTCCCTCGCGCCAATGGCGCATAATGATGGCCGTACCAGAACAGCCTGCTGTGCTTGGCAAGGGCCTCAGAGCGCAGGCTGTTGATGTGGTTTGAGATAAACCAGGGCAATTTGATCCCGGTACGACACACCAATGCGAATGGCGCTGCAGAAATAACGGCAATCTTGCGCGCTGTTGCCGTAGGCGCCTTCTGTTTGCCGATGCATTATTGCCTTCCTCGCAAAAGCCCGCCTGCGGTCATGTCACTTCGGCCCATTGATTTTCCCCACCGCTTACGGCAACAGATCAAGGACTTTATCCGGAGACAGCCATGACCCGTATCGAATCCAAGTTCGCCCACCTGAGCACAGACGGCAAAAAAGCCTTTGTCGCCTATATCATGGCGGGCGATCCGACTGCGGAAAAGTCGCTCGATGTGATGAAGGGTCTGCCCGCCGCCGGTGTCGACATCATCGAACTCGGCCTGCCGTTCACGGACCCGATGGCCGATGGCGAGACCATTCAGCTCGCTGGTCAGCGTGCGCTGGCAGGCGGGATGACGCTGCAAAAGACCCTCGATATGGTCAAGGCGTTCCGCGAGACTGATAACGAGACGCCAATCGTGCTGATGGGCTACTACAACCCGATCTACAATCGGGGCGTAGACAAATTCCTCTCCGACGCCGCAGAGGTTGGCATCGACGGCCTCATCATCGTGGATTTGCCGCCCGAAGAGGACGATGAGCTCTGCATTCCCGCGCAAAAGGCGGGCCTGAATTTCATCCGCCTCGCCACGCCAACCACCGATGACAAACGTCTGCCCAAGGTCATGCAAAACACCTCCGGCTTCGTTTACTACGTCTCCATCACCGGCATCACCGGTGCGGCAGCGGCACAGGCGGCTGATGTCGCCCCCGAGGTTGCTCGGATCAAAGCGGTTTCCGATCTTCCCGTGATCGTCGGCTTTGGCGTGCGCACCCCGGAAACCGCGAGAGAGATTGCCGCTGTTGCAGATGGCACCGTCGTTGGCTCCGCCATCGTGGCCCAGATCGCCGATGGCAAATCAACTGCGGATATCCTTGCTTTCGTCAAATCTCTCGCCGACGGTGCGCATAGCGCCTGAAACTTCAAGGTTTCGGCCCAAAAGGCGCGCCATCTCTCGCGCGAGGTGTTCGCGTCTGACCGGTTTGCTCACATGGGCATCGATCCCGTTTCGCAGGTATCGGTTCACCTGATGGGTCATGGCGTTGGCTGTCAACGCCATGATCGGCACCGGTGACAGTCCTTCCGCCGCCTCCCAAGCGCGGATCTCTGCGGCCGCCGTCAACCCGTCCATCACCGGCATATTCACATCCATCAAGATCAGGTCGAAACGCCCGTCCTTTTGGCGCGCCACCGCCTGCGCACCATCTGGCACAAAGTCCAAGGTCAAATCGAAGGGCTTCAA
Organism: Sagittula sp. NFXS13; assembly: GCF_040148795.1. Taxonomy (NCBI): domain Bacteria; kingdom Pseudomonadati; phylum Pseudomonadota; class Alphaproteobacteria; order Rhodobacterales; family Roseobacteraceae; genus Sagittula; species Sagittula sp. NFXS13. The sequence continues at coordinate 594,138 of NZ_JAGEMH010000003.1, read as the reverse complement.
GATCAGCTTCAGCACGTGCTGGTTGGTCAGGCTGTCTTCGGCCACCAGGATGCGCCATGCCCGCTGGCTCAGCACGTCTTCGGGTTCTAAAACCGGGAGACGTTGCCCGCGACGATTACAGTGTGGTGCATTTTCGAGGTGCACTGTTGCCCGAAACAAGGCGCCGCCTGCGGCGGAGTCCTGATAGGTCAGATCGCCCCCCAACAAACGACAAAGACGCTGAGAGATCGCCAAGCCCAAACCGGTGCCTCCGTGAACCCGGTTTACCGTTTCATTCGCCTGGCTGAACGCGTGGAACAGCCGCTTTTGCTCCGCCTTGGGAACGCCAGGCCCGGTGTCATGGACTTCGATGGTGAGAATTTGATCCACTTGCGAAACCACGGTACGGACGGCACCCACCTCGGTAAACTTCACCGCATTGGACAGCAGGTTACCAATCACCTGCCGTAGCCGCGTAGGATCGCTGACACGCAAATCGCTGGTATCCACCAAGACGTCGAGACTGAACTCCAGCCCTTTTGCTGCCGCCACCTCTGCGTACAGCGAACGTAATTCGCGGCATAGCGCCCCGAGGTCGAACCGGCGTTGCTCCACCTCCATCTTGCCTGCTTCGATCTTGGACAGGTCGAGCAGATCGTCGAGGATCGCCAACAACGCGCGTCCAGAGGTCAGGATCGTATCCGCCATCTCTGCTTGCGTTGCGTTCAAATCGCTGTCTTGCAAGCCAGTCGTCATGCCAAGGATAGCGTTCATCGGGGTGCGGATCTCGTGGCTGATCACGGCAATGAAAGCGCTCTTGGCGGCGTTCGAGGACTCAGCCTGCGTTTTGGCCCGCTCCAGCTCCTGTGTGCGCCGGGCCACCTCCTCCTCAAGCACCTCGGCCTGACAGCGCAACGCCTCGTTTGCCTCCCATAAAGCCCGGCTCTTTTCTTCGAGGAGATCCTCCGCCTCCTGCCGCGACCGCACCGCGCGCTCGTATCGCCGTCGCGACACGCGGTCCGATGCTGAAGGCGGATCCTCGATCATGCTATGCCAGCCCCCGGCTCGCGCGGCGTGTCCTCCGCCCCATGCGAAACTTCTGTCCACTGGCCTGCGAGTTCAATCATGGTGATGTCAAAGGTGGCTTCCCGATCTGAATCGCGAGACACCTCCACTGACACCTTGTCGCCAAAGGCGTCTGCGCAGGCTCTGATGAGCCCCTCGCAAAATGCCACCAAGGGTCGCTCCGACACATAGCGCATCCGAAGCCGTCGCGGTCCATCCCAAGCAGTCTCGAACCGAGGTAGCTCAGCATCGGGGTACAGCTTGCGCACCTCCACATGCACCTCGTTTTCGATCGCCGCGAGCATCTCCAGCGACGATGCTCTGCCTTCGAAAAACTGTGGATAAAGCACCTTGAAACGATCCAGCATCCAGCACCCGAAAGCGCGTTGGAGATCGTCCCCGGACATGCCAGTTCGGGCTGACAATGCGCCAACGATCGCCACCAGCTCCGAACAGGGATAATTGCCCACCCGGCTGTAGGCCCCGCCCGATGCCAGAGCCAATTGATCCAGCACCTCGTCCAGCGCCTCTTCCCCCACGGTCTGCTCTGCCATGGTCAGCAATTCCGTAAAAACAATCCCCTTCACGATCGGACCCTCGCATGCGCACAGGCATACCTGATAGCCGCATCACATGAACAATCGCTTTAAACATCTTGCTCCACGCACACCGCATTGGTAACAATCCCTTACCAATTTTAACGGCACGGAGGTGATTATGCCCACCATCACCAATATCGAAGATCTCAAACGCCTCCACCGCCGCCGTGCGCCCAAGATGTTCTACGACTACTGCGAAAGCGGTTCATGGTCGGAACAGACCTTCCGCGAGAACACCTCCGACTTCGACCAAATTCGCCTCCGCCAGCGCGTTGCCATCGACATGGCCAACCGCAGCACGGCCACCCAGCTTATCGGTCAGAACGTGGCCATGCCCGTCGCCCTCGCCCCCGTCGGCCTCACCGGCATGCAAAATGCGGATGGCGAGATCAAAGCTGCCAAAGCCGCAGAAAAGTTCGGCGTCCCCTATTGCCTGTCCACCATGTCCATCTGCTCCATCGAGGATGTGGCTGCCAACACCTCCAAACCCTTCTGGATGCAGGTCTACACCCTGAAGGACGACGACTTCATGCGCGGCCTCTTCGACCGCGCCAAGGCGGCCAACTGTTCCGCGGCCGTCATCACTGTCGACCTGCAACTGCTTGGTCAAAGACACAAAGACCTGAAAAACGGTCTCTCTGCCCCGCCCAAGCTCACGCCCAAATCCATCGCAAACATGGCGACCAAGGTGCCTTGGGGCCTTGAGATGCTCCAGACCAAGCGCCGCTTCTTCGGCAATATCGTCGGCCACGCCAAGGGCGTCAACGATCCCGCTTCGCTCACGACGTGGACGGCTGAATCCTTTGACCAGTCGCTCAATTGGGACCGCATCCGCGAGTTTCGCAAGATGTGGAATGGTCCGCTCATCATCAAGGGGATCCTGGACCCCCGCGATGCGATTGAGGCTTGCAATGTCGGTGCCGACGCTATCGTTGTTTCCAACCACGGCGGGCGGCAGCTCGACGGTGCGCTTTCTTCGATCCGCGCGCTGGAGCCAATCCTGGATGCCGTCGGCGACAAGATCGAAGTCCACCTCGACAGCGGCATCCGCTCCGGCCAGGACGTGCTCAAAGCTGTCGCCATGGGGGCCAAGGGCGCCTGGATTGGCCGTGCTTATATTTACGGCCTTGGGGCCATGGGCGAGGCTGGCGTGACCAAGGCGCTGGAGGTCATTCACAAGGAACTCGACACCTCCATGGCGCTCTGCGGCCACCGCGACGTGAACACCGTGGACCGCGACATCCTGATGGTGCCAAAGAACTTTTCCGGCGACTGGTCCTGACACCCCGAAACGCAAAAGGCGCGCCAGACCTTCGTCTGACGCGCCTTCATACATCAAAAAAACCGTCAGGCTTTGTCGCGCGCCATCCGCGCTTTGCGCAAAGCAGCGGTCTTGGCGTCGCGTTTCTGGGTCTCAGTGTCGATCAATTCCTTTGCCGCATCAGAGGTCTTCTCCATCGCGGTCTTGGACGGCTTTTTTGACGCCTCGATGCTCTCGGGCACCTCCGGTCGCTTCATCCCGGTGCGCCCAGCCATCATTTCTTCGAACGTAGGTTTCATGTCAGCACCTCTTTGGTCGTTGAAAATACAGCGTGCAAAGTCATGAAGCCCCCTCCTGAACACCGCCCGCAAAATGCGACGGCCCACTTCTCGAAGCCTACAACACATTTCAATGAAGCGCGACGAGAAGAACGTACTTGAAGTAAGCCATTGAGGCGGTTCGTCAAGATCAAGCCTGATACGAGAGGGCACCGAACGCGGGCGTCGGTCGCAAAGAAGTCTGCGGCTTAGTCAAAAAAGACTGGTCCCGCCGCCGCGTCACGCGTTTCGAGACATAGCTGCCTTTCAAGCGCGAAACGACGATGTCCGAGAGTAAATTCACGCCGGGGCAGTCCGAAGCCGGGTCGTCGGAATATCCGGGGTTGGTCACACCTATTGGGCCGCGGGCTGGATTGGCCACAACACACGCGTCTCGTCCCACGAAACGACCGCCAATTGCGTTCTGTCAGCGGTCAACGCATTTGCGGCCAAATAGGTCAATTTGATGATAGAGAGTTTTGGCCCATCGTAACCGCCGAGGCGCGGACGATGAAAAACCCCGCCAAGATGGCCTGCGAAAAGCTCTTCAAAGACATCAGGCGGGCGATCCACAAACAGTCTTCGCCCTGGAGAAATCAGAAGCGGTTTGGATGGCCTGCACGGTGAAGACACACGTGCGAGATCGCATCCCAGACGAAGTGCGCACCAATTCGGTCAAACTGGCGCTCGAGGATTTGGCCGAAATTCATTTGGATAAAGCCGCCTTTGGTCCCAACTACCTGATGCGGGGCGGCAAATCAAAGCTGGACATGCATCATAGTAGCCCCCGCAGAGAACCTCATAAATTGCACTTGATATCAAAGCACAAGAGCTCTTGCGGCTTCCAGTTTTCCCGCAGATTGCTAAAATCGCGGAACACAATTACCTCATTGTTGGCAAAAGATGGTTTCGTTGCGAGACATGGCTTACATTGAATTCAGGGCGCTACGCCCTTACCCGGGGCCATGGCCGCTCCAGAAACGCCTTGCCAAGCCAGTCGATCCATCCTAAAGGCTCCGCTTCACGCGGGGTGACAGCCTTGGAGGCACCCCCATCATCTAGGAGATACAACATGGCTGGTGAGATTCCCGATCTTCACGCCGAGGTCCGCGCGGGGGCAGGCAAGGGCGCCGCTCGTGCAGCACGCCGTAACGGCATGGTTCCCGGCGTCGTCTTTGGTGGCGACAACGACCCGATGTCCATTCAGATCCCCTTCAACGTGCTGTTGAAGAAGCTGAAAGAGGGCCGCTTCAAGTCCACGCTTTTCAACCTGAAGGTCGAAGGCCAGGACGACGTCCGCGTCATCTGCCGCGACGTTCAGCGCGACGTGGTAAAGGATCTGCCGACCCACTTCGACCTGATGCGCCTGCGTCGCACGTCGAAAGTGAACCTCTTCATCCCCGTTGAATTCATCGGCGAAGACGTTGCTCCCGGCATCAAAAAAGGCGGCGTTCTGACCGTTGTCCGTCCGGAAGTCGAACTGGTTGTGACTGCGGGTGACATCCCCGAGAAAATCACCGTGGACCTGTCCACGCTGAAAATCGGCGACATCGTTCACATTTCGGACGTGACCCTGCCGGAAGGCGCGAAGCCGACCATCGACCGTGACTTTGTCATCGCCAACATTTCGGCTCCGTCGGGTCTCGCAGCATCTGACGATGACGATGAGGTCGAAGAGACCGAAGTCATCAACCAGAAAGACGAAACCGTCTGATCTGGCTGCCGACATTGTCGGACGACTTTCGAAGGCCCTCACCACGGTGAGGGCCTTTTGCATGTCATAGGGTCAAAACTTGTACCGCCTCGAACACCTCCAGTTCTGGCCGCCCTTGGTACATGCTGGCGGACGATTTCGCCCCGCTGTGCGCCTTGCGAAACGCCTCTCATGTGGTCCAGGCCTTGAAGCTGGCCTGATCCTTCCAGACCGTGTGCGACGCATAGAGGATATGGTCCGCCCGTTCCGGGCCTTTCATCATGGCGAAGCTGACAAAACCTGGCACCTGCTTCAGGTGGCTGTCGCGCCCGCGCCACATGCCTTCGAAGGCCTGCGCCTCGGCGGGCACCACCTTGAATCGGTTCATCGTGAGATACATCGCCTTGCTCCGTTTGTGTTTGGCCCGTTGTGACTTGGGCCCGATTTGGACTACATAGGCCTAACGCAGCACAGGCGGAGGGCAAGGTGCAGATATTCGTGGGCCTCGGCAATCCGGGGAACAAATACGCCGGCAATCGACACAACATCGGCTTTATGGCGCTCGATCGTATCGCGGAGGATCATGGCTTTGGGCCGTGGAAGGCCAAATTCCAAGGCCAGATCGCAGAAGGTCGGCTGGGGGGTGAAAAGGTTGTGCTTTTGAAGCCCGGGACCTTCATGAACCTGTCCGGCCAATCCGTGGGTGAGGCCATGCGCTTCTATAAACTGGAACCGGGCGACATCACCGTCTTTCATGACGAACTGGACCTTGCACCCAGCAAATGCCGGGTCAAGATGGGTGGAGGTCATGCTGGGCACAACGGGCTGCGGTCAATCCATGCCCACATCGGAGAAGCCTACCGGCGGGTGCGTCTGGGCATCGGCCATCCCGGCCGCAAGGAGATGGTCGCGGCCTATGTACTGCACGACTTCCACAAGGCCGACGAAACGTGGCTTGATGATCTGATGCGCGGCTTGTCGGATGGCGCACCGCATCTGGCAGATGGCGAGCAGGGCAAGTTCCAGAATGCCGTCGCACTGCGCACAGCCCCTCCCCGCTCCTCAAAACCGCCCAAGGCGAAGAGCGAGGCGCCTGAACCATCGCCGGAGCCCAAGCCCCCCACGGAAGACGCACGCAATCCGCTGCAACGTCTTGCAGACAAGTTCCGCTAAGATGCTGCGTCGGGCCGGATATGCTTGCCTGATCTTACTGGCCGCACTCGCGGCATTCGCGCTCTGGAACCGAGAGGCTTTGGTCCGTCTGGCTGCGGTGAACGCACTGTTTGACGAAGACAGGATCGTTCATAATTTCAGCCATATGGACGAGCTGTTTCTCAGCGCCCCGATGCACATGACGGGCCAGCCTGTGCCTTTGCCCGCAGGTCCGGCCTTGGTCATGCCCGATGATTGGGAGGACTGGCTGGCGCGGCGGTCGGTGACAGGCGTCGTGGTGCTAAAGGATGGCGCAAGGGTGCATGAAAGCTATCACCTTGGCACCACCCAGGAGGATCAGCGCATATCGTGGTCGGTGGCGAAATCCTATTTGTCGGCGCTCTTCGGCGTGTTGCTGGACGAAGGTCATGTCGGGAGCCTGGACGTGATGGTCACTGAGATCGTGCCAGAGCTGCGTGGTTCTGCCTACGAGGGCGTGAGCCTGCGCAACGTGTTGCAGATGTCCTCTGGCGTTTCGTTCGACGAGGACTACCTGGATTTCTGGAGCGACATCAACAAAATGGGCCGGGTTCTGGCGTTGGGCGGCTCAATGGACGCTTTTGCCGGCGGACTGGACGCGCGGGACCGCCCAGCGGGCGAACGCTGGCAGTACGTTTCCATCGACACGCACGTTCTTGGGATGGTGGTGCGCGCTGCCACGGGACGGTCCTTGCCCGATCTGATGCAGCAGAAGATCCTTGACCCCATAGGCGCGTACGGCACCCCCTATTACCTGATCGACGGGCATGGCGTGGCCTTTGCGCTGGGGGGATTGAACCTGACCACCCGCGATTTTTCCCGACTGGGAGAGGTGTTCCGACTGGAGGGCCAGTTCCAGGGCAAGCAAATCGTGCCGCACGACTGGGCTGTGGAGAGCGTCACCGCCTCTGCCCCCACCGCGACGGGACGGAAGGGATATGGCTATCAGTGGTGGACCCCTTCTGACGCCCGCGCTGGCGAATTCATGGCTCAGGGTGTCTATGGGCAATATGTGTACGTCGACAAGCAGAGCGGTACCGTGGTTGCGGTGAACGCCGCGGACCGTCAGTTTCGTGCTGCGGGTGCATCGGACGACGCGCTGAACATGATGCGCCGTATCGCGCGACGCGAAGAGGAGTAGAGATGCGTAAAGATCCAGAGATCAATGTGTTGGGTGAACCGATCACCTCCTGTTCGACCGACCCGCTAACCGGGTTCTTTCGTGACGGGCACTGCAATACCTGCGCCGAGGATCACGGCAGCCATACGGTCTGCGCCGTGATGACGGCGGAGTTTCTGGCCTTCTCCAAGTACGTTGGCAACGATCTGTCGACGCCCCGGCCGGAATTCGGCTTTGCCGGGTTGAAGGCCGGCGATCACTGGTGCCTGTGTGCGGGTCGATTCCTGCAGGCCCACGACGAGGGATGTGCCCCCAAGGTCAATCTGTCCGCGACGCATCAGGGGGCGCTGGAGATCGTGCCGATGGATGTGCTTGAGACACATGCCTTCTGCGAAAGATGATCTGCCGGCTTCGCGGTCCGGTTTTCAAACATAAAGGCTTAGCGACTGCTCACCGCCAGACACGCCCCAAGACGGTACGCTGAACTGCGATACTTCTGTAGTTCAAGGACGTGATCTGCTCGGGCAAGTTACTCCACCGTCTTCGCGCAAGGCGGCGCGCCGAAGACACGGGCCAACGGGCCAGTGAAGCCGCCTCCCCTGTTGTGATCATGACGACCGTCAACCACAGGTTTTGAGGAAAGTACGATGATGCGCCGCATTCACAATCGGGCGCGATGAGCGTGCAGCACACAAAGCGATCATTAGTGGACATTCGCTTTGCGCTATTGTGCTTGATTTACGCACCATCCCACTGCGGGTAGACGTCAGTTCAGCAGGCAATCCGCAATAAATCCAAGGTGAAAGGCCGTAAACTGTTGTTTACGGCCTTATCAGCCCGGAGCGTTACCCCATGTCAAAGCCAAGATGCTTTGCCACGGTGAAGATGTCCTTGTCGCCGCGACCGCACATGTTCATGCAGATGATGTGGTCCTTCGGCAGCTCTGGCGCGATCTTCATCACATGCGCCAGCGCGTGGGAGGGTTCCAACGCAGGGATGATGCCTTCGGTCTCGCAGCACAGTTGAAAGGCTTCGAGCGCCTCCTTGTCGGTGATCGACACGTATTTCGCGCGGCCCACGTCATGCAGCCAGGAATGCTCCGGCCCGATCCCCGGATAGTCGAGACCAGCAGAAATCGAGAAACCTTCGAGGATCTGGCCGTCCTCATCTTGCAGCAGGTAGGTGCGGTTGCCGTGCAGAACGCCGGGACGTCCGCCGGTGAGGGAGGCGCAGTGCTCCATCTTGTCGTTGACGCCCTTGCCGCCGGCCTCGACCCCGATAATGTTCACCGTCTTGTCGTCGAGGAACGGATAGAACAGGCCCATGGCGTTCGATCCACCACCGATGGCGGCGATGATGGTGTCGGGCAGACGGCCCTCCTGCTCCATCATCTGCTCCTTGGTTTCCTTGCCGATGATCGACTGGAAATCTCGGACCATTGCGGGGTACGGGTGCGGACCGGCGACGGTGCCGATGCAGTAGAACGTGTCACGCACGTTGGTCACCCAGTCGCGCAGTGCGTCGTTCATTGCGTCCTTCAGCGTGCCCCGACCGGAGGTCACGGGAATGACCTCTGCGCCCAGCAGCTTCATGCGGAAGACGTTGGGCTGCTGACGCTCGACGTCATGCGCGCCCATGTAGACGACGCATTTCAGGCCGAACTTGGCGCAGACCGTCGCGGTCGCCACACCATGCTGCCCCGCGCCGGTTTCGGCGATGATGCGGGTTTTGCCCATGCGTCGGGCGAGGATGATCTGGCCCAACACGTTGTTGATCTTGTGCGCGCCAGTATGGTTCAGCTCGTCGCGCTTGAGGTAGATCTTGGCACCGCCCAGACGGTCCGTCAGACGCTCAGCGAAATAGAGCGGCGAGGGCCGACCAACGTAGTGTTTCCACAGCCAGTCCATCTCCTCCCAGAAGGAATCGTCGGTCTTGGCCTTCTCATACTCTTCTTCGAGCGCGAGGATGAGCGGCATGAGCGTTTCGGACACAAAGCGCCCGCCGTGGATGCCGAAACGACCCTTTTCGTCTGGGCCGGTCATGAAGCTGTTTACGAGATCGTCCATTGCGCCTCTCCCCTGTTTGACCGCAACTGAATAGAGGATGCGGGGCGGTAAAGGCCAGAGGCAAACTGCCGCTGCCGCCCTTAGTCGCCAGGGTTTGATCGTGACGTTGCGCTTGCGTCCTTGTAAACGCGCGGCTTTGGTGGCCGCTAGACGCTGATGAAGGCCAAACGACTGACGCCCTGTCAGTGGCACCTCGCATGTGAGGGTTAAAGTAGCCAGATTCGCGCCAATGCTGTCTACAGGGTGCTCAGGAGGTTTCATGCTTGCGCAACTCTGTCATCGAAGGCGGCGTGACCGGCGACGAGGTGGACCTGACACATGCCAGTCATACCGGCATCGCGGTAGAAGCTGCGCGCTATTTCGCGGGCAGCGGGTGCAACGAACACGCCAGCGTTGATGCGTGTGGACGAAGCGCCTATAGCCTAAGGCAATCCTCCTTTTGCATTTTATGGTGCTGACATGACTCTGACCCGACGTGATTTCTTGAATGCCTGTGGCCTTGCTGCTCTGGCAGCTGCGCTGCCCGGTGGTCTTCTGGCGGCCTACGCACCGCGCCCCGACGGGTGGAAGACGTTCTCTCTAACCACGCGGGTCGATCTGCCCGCAGATGGCAAAGCTGCGCAGGCCTGGGTGCCGGTGCCGTACTTTACCGCAGACGCATGGACGCGCCCCGGCGACACCACATTTACCACGAATGGTGACGCGGAGCTGGTGGTGGATGACGTGCAAGGCGTGGCCTTTGTCCACGCGCGCTGGAAGGCCGGCCAGACGCCGGAGTTGCAGGTGGTCTCCACGGTCGAGACGCAGAGCCGCCATGTTCCACTGACAGAAACCGGCGCGACCATGGGCGACGCCGAGCGCGCCGAACTGACCGCGCCAACAGATCTGATCCCCACCGATGGCATCGTGGCAGAGACAGCCGCCATGATCACCGATGGCGCGGTCAACGATCTGGACCGTGCGCAACGCATATACGACTGGGTCGTGACCGAGACAGAGCGCAATCCGGACACCCGCGGTTGTGGGCTGGGCGATGTGGCGTCGATGCTGCACACGGGCGATCTCACCGGCAAATGCGCCGACCTGAACGCGCTCTATGTTGGTCTGGCGCGGGCCTCCGGCCTGCCGGCGCGCGACTTGTATGGTCTGCGCGTGGCGCCATCGTCCTTTGGATACAAGGCGCTTGGCGCGGGTTCCGAGGTCGTCACCGGCGCGCAACACTGCCGCGCGGAGGTCTTTGTCGAGGGCATTGGCTGGCTTCCGGTCGATCCGGCAGATGTGCGCAAGGTTGTGCTCGCCGGGGCGGACGAAGGGCTGACGCTCGACACGCCGAAGGTCGTCGACGTGCGCAAAGGCTTGTTTGGCGCGGCCGAGGGCAACTGGGTCTGCCTAAACGACGCGCATGACGTGGTGCTGCCGGGGTCCACGCGCGGCGCGCTGCCGTTCCTGATGTATCCGCAGGCGGAAATCGATGGCCGCGCCCAGGACGAACTGGACCCATCAAGCTTTACCTACACAATCACGGCACAGACGGTCTAAGGGCCGCCCGTTCCAGCGCGGGGTAACGCAAAGCAAGCGTGATCCCGCGCGCCACAAACGACACCATCAAAGCTGCCCAAAGCCCGTGATTGCCCAAAACCGGCATCAGGGCAAAAACGGCCGCGGCATAGACCATCGCAGAGAGCGCCATCATGTTGCGCATGTCGCCGGTCCGCGTTGCGCCGATGAAAATGCCGTCGAGCATGAAAGACGCCAGCGCCACGATCGGCGCGGCCACGATCCACGGCAGATAGGTCATGGCCGCTTGCTGGACCTCCGGATCCTTGGTCATCAGAATGATGATCGCATCGCCGAACAGCCAGAACCCCAGCATGAACATTGCGGTACTCCCCAAGCCCCAAAGGCTGGTCATCCACGCCGCCTGTCGCAACCGGCCCAGCGCCCGCGCGCCCAGCGCCTGCCCCACCAGCGCCTCCGCGGCAAAGGCAAAGCCATCGAGCGCGAAGGAAATGATGTGCATGAATTGCAGCAACACCTGGTTGGCCGCCAGTGTCACCGCACCAAATCGCCCGCCCAGCAGCAAAAAACTGACAAAGATAGCCTGCAACAGCAGCGAACGGATCATGATGTCGGTATTGACCACGGCCATCCGCTTTAGCCGCACACGGTCAAAGATCCGCGCCCAGTCCCGCCATGCGGATCCCTGAAAAGCGACCCGGCAAAGGTACAGCCCCATAGCCAGCCCGGACCATTCCGCGAGGAAGGTCGCAAAGGCGACGCCGCTCACCCCCCAGCCGAATCCCAGCACAAAGGCCAGATCCAGACTCACGTTTACACCGTTCATCCAAAGCTGAAGGATCAGAACGTCGCGCGTGCGTTCCTGCGCGATAAGCCAGCCATTGATCCCGTAAATGGCCACAGCGGCGGGGGCCGACCAGACGCGTATGGTCATGTAATCGCGGGCCAAAGCTTCGACCTCTGGCCCGGCGGGCGACACGGCAAAAGCGCCCGCGAAGATCAGGCTTTGCAGCAGGACCAGAGCTGCGCCGCCGGCAAGGCCGATCATCAACGCCCGCGTCAACAAAGCGGCGACCTCTGCGTGGTCCCCCTGCCCCGTGGCCTGCGCCGTCAGACCGGCCGTGCCCATACGCAGAAACCCGAAAATCCAGTAGATCGCGCTGAGCACGATGGCCCCGACGCCCACGGCCGCGATCGGCTCTGGCGCGGGAATCTGCCCTACGACGCCCGTGTCCACAGCCCCGAGGATCGGCACGGTGATATTGGCCAGAAGAATTGGCATGGCGATCTTCAGAACGCGGGTGTGGGTTATGGGGGTAGCCACGGAAACCTCTTGGCAAGACGTTCCGCGACAGGACCCCGACACGCACCGAAGGTCAAGCGAGCGCCCTTTCTTTGGACTGAAAATATCCAGGTGGCGCATATGGCGCCCGCAAAGCGCGCCGGTCACCTGCCGGCGCTCGACGACCCTAGTCTTTGCGCGGCATCAGGAAGTGCGCCGTGGCCTGCGCCAACGGCCTGTCACGGTTGTCTTGCCATGCCTCCGCCCGGACCGACGCATAACGCCGACCTGACCGCGTCACAAAGGCCCGCGCATAGGCGTCGCGGGGCAGACCAGAGCGCAGGTAGTCCACGGTAAAATCAATGGTTTTCGGCAGGCGTGGAAGCTTGCCCTGTGCCATTTCCTCTGCATCCAACACGCCCGATTCCACATCGCCCCAGAGCCATGTCCAATTGAGCGTGACCATTGCCGTGATTTCGAGAAAGGCCGCCGTCACCCCGCCGTGGATCGCGGGCAGATTGGGATTGCCAATCAACGCCTCATGAAACGGAAGAACCGCCGTCAGCTCATCTCCGCGCCGGTCGAATTGCACGCCGAGCCACGAAACATAGGGCATGCCATTGACCAACGCCGAGAGCGCCGCATCACGACGTTGTTTCACCACCTGGACAGGTTCGGGAGCTGGCCGCGTCATCATTTCCCCTCCTCTACGGTGCCTTGTTCCACTGTGAATGCGCCAGTTGCCGTGGCCACGGGCCGGTCGGTGTCATCATCCAGCGCGGTGGCCCGCACAAAGGCAACCGATCGCGTGATGTGGTAGCATTCCGCCCGCGCAACGATGGTCTGGCCCGGTGTTGCCGGGCGCATATAGTCGATACGCAGGTTGATGGTGGCCGTTCCGGCGGGGGCGCGTGGGTGGCTCATCACCGCTGCGCCGCCACAGGTGTCCATCAAGGCCGACACCGCGCCACCGTGAATGACCCCGGTTTCAGGATCTCCGATAAAGCGTGGGTCGTAGGGCATCTCGATTTGTGCCGTACCGTCGCCAATTTCAGTGATACGCATTCCAAGTGCTTGGGAATGCGGGATGGTCTCGATGAATTGCCTGGCAATTTCGGCCTTGTCGGCGGTCATGATCTGTCCTGATATATTTTTCGCGAACGGTGGCACGCAGCGGCGCAGGGGTCAATCATGTGCAGGATGGTTGTCCTTCCGGACGCGGCGGAATAGCCTGTGCTCAGGGTAGAGGAGAAGCAAAGCGATGGAAAATGTGCGTCTGAGCTTCAAGGAAATGTGCGCGAAGTTCGATGTGACTCCGCGGACCTTGCGATATTATGAATATATCGAGCTTTTATCCCCCGAGCGCGAGGGGCGGTCCCGGTACTATGGACCGCGCGAAATCGCCCGGATGATCCTGATTCTGCGCGGCCGCAAATTCGGATTCCAGCTGGAAGACATCCGCCAGTGGCTACAGATCTACGAAAAAGAAGGCACGAAAGCGCAGATGGAGGCGTGGGTGGACATGGCCGATCGGCAGCTCCGTGAACTCGCGGAGCAGAAGGCTCAGATCGAGGAAGCCATGGCCGATTTGAAGGCCCTCAGAGACGAGACATCGGCCAGCCTGAACGCTTGACGTTAGGGACGGCTTGGTCCGGCAAAAAGGCGCTTGGACGCTGGCGGATAGCCGCTCAGACCCATGAATCGCCAGCCAAAGCGGTTTGGCTAAAGCTTACCATTGGTCAGGACGTTACGTCACGGGTGGGGAATACCGGACCCGTGCGGGCTTGTGTGCTGCGCCAGAGTTACGACATGACCATATGTCGAATGCAGGAAGCCACGTAAGCAAAAAAGTGACGCAGCGTACAGGTTACGTCAACAGAATTTCTTGTTGTAAGGATGGGACGTTACTCGCCCCCTCTGCGTTGGGCCTACGCAACCAAGGATACGCGAGATGACAACAGATGAAAAAATGATGACGATTCGGGAGATGTGCGACACCTACGATGTGACCCCGAGAACACTGCGCTTTTATGAACAGAAGGAGCTGCTGACCCCTATCCGGAAAGGTCAGAAGCGTCTCTACACAAAGCGCGAGCGGGCACGGTTGACGCTGATTTTGCGCGGCAAGCGCTTTGGCTTCAGCCTCGAGGATATTCGCCAGCTTCTGGATCTCTATGCCGTGGGCGACCAGCAACGTACGCAGTTGGAAAAAGCCTATGAGATTGCGGAAACGCGAATGGCGGACATGGTCCGGCAACGCGATGATCTGGATGCTGCCATAGGCGAGCTGAAGGAACAAATGGAGTGGGGCGCAAAAATGATCGCCTCAATGGAGAATAAAGAGGCGGCGGAGTAACTTCGCTGCCGTTGACCCGGGATGCAAACCTCGGGTGACGATTAGGGAGAGAGACCATGCCGAGCTACAACGCACCCGTCAAAGACCAGATGTTCGTGTTGAACGACCTTCTCAAGGTCGCAGAGCAGGACATTCCGGGGTACGACGACCTCGACCGTGAGACATTGGAAGCCATCCTTGACGAAGCAGGCAAGGTGGCGCGTGACGTTCTGGCCCCGCTGAATGCGGTTGGCGACCAGCAAGGCTGTGTTCTGGAAAACGGTGTGGTGCGCACGCCTGAAGGCTTCAAAGCCGCCTTTGACCAAGTCCGCCAAGGCGGCTGGACGGCTTTGGACTGCGATCCCGAGTACGGTGGGCAAGGCTTGCCATATGTCGTGGCAACGGCCGTCGGGGAACAGTTTTCTGCCGCCAACATGGCGTTCAACATGTATCAGGGTTTGACCCACGGGGCCTACTCCGCGATCCACGCTCATGGCTCAGACGCGCAGAAGGCGACGTATCTGCCTAAAATGGTTACGTGTGAGTGGACCGGCACAATGAACCTGACGGAGCCGCATTGCGGCACCGACCTCGGCCTGATGCGGACCAAGGCCGAGCCTCAGGATGACGGCAGCTACAAGATCACCGGGCAGAAGATCTTTATTTCAGCCGGTGATCACGACATGTCCGAAAATGTCATCCACCTTGTTCTGGCAAAGATTCCCGGTGGGCCGGATGGCATCAAGGGCGTGTCCCTGTTTATCGTACCGAAGTTCTTGGTGAACGAAGATGGCACTGTTGGCGAGCGCAATGGCGTTTCCGTTGGCAACCTCGAAGATAAAATGGGCATTCACGGCAACTCCACCTGCGTGATGAACTATGATGAAGCGACCGGCTATCTGATCGGGACCGAGCACAAGGGCATGCGCGCGATGTTCACCATGATGAACGAAGCGCGCGTCGGCGTCGGCCTTCAGGGATATGCGCAGTCGGAAGTCGCCTATCAAAACGCTTTGGCCTACGCCAAGGATCGGCTTCAGGGCCGGTCTGTGACAGGTGTGGAAAATCCCGATGGCCCGGCCGATCCGCTTATCGTGCACCCGGACATTCGCCGCAGCCTGTTGGACCAGAAGTCGTTCAACGAAGGCGCGCGTGCATTCACTCTGTGGGGCGCGCAAATGATCGACCGGGCACATCGCAATGACGATGCGGCGGCATTGGGACTGATCTCGCTGATGACACCGGTGGTGAAGGGTTTCCTGACCGACCGCGGGTTCGATATGTGCATCCAGGCGCAGCAGGTTTACGGCGGTCACGGCTACATAGAAGAATGGGGCATGTCCCAATTCGCACGCGACGCGCGGATCGCCATGATCTACGAAGGCGCAAACGGTGTTCAGGCGCTGGACCTCGTTGGCCGCAAGCTGGCGCAGGATGGCGGGAAACATGTCATGGCCTTCTTCTCCATGGTGACTGAGTTCATCAAGGAGACGAAGGGCCGCTCAGAGAGCTTTGACGCGGACTTCCGCGAACCTCTCAAGGCGGCGTCCAAGGATCTGCAAGCAGCGGGCATGTTCTTCATGAACAACGGGATGAAAGCCCCCAATGCGGCGCTGTCGGGATCTTATGATTTCATGCATCTCTTCGGCCACGTCTGCCTTGGCCTGATGTGGGCGCGCATGGCGATTGCCGCAGAAGATCGGCTGGCCGCGGGTGACAGCGACGCTGCGTTCCTGAACGGCAAAATCGCAACCGGGCGCTACTACATGGCACGACAACTGCCCATGACTGCGACGCATCTGAAGCGCATCGAGAGCGGAGCCGACCCTGTGATGTCTCTGGACGCGGAGCAGTTCTGAGAGGAAGGTGGGCTAAACCCCACCCCACCTTTCGGGAGGCTCAGATGCCAAAACGCTTTCGCCTGACCCGCCGTTTTCCTATCGCAATGACCGAGGACGGCTTCCGCAATCTGAAACGGTTCGCACATGAGGCGGGGTTGGACGAGGGAGAGGCGCTGTCTTTCCTGTTCGAGTATTTCGATCGGGTCACAGACTCTGAGGCGTTGGGGTATCACCTACGGCAGTTCAACAGCGATCTGGAGGAGCGCAAGTCATGATAAATAGCCCCATATTCAAAGCCTTGACGGTGGCTGCAATGTTGTTGCCTGCAGGGTTTGCCCAAGCAGATGCACCGACAATGGACGCACTGACGGGCAGAGTGACATCGCTTGAGGGAGAGATCGAGAGCGGTGATCTGGCCGCGACATTGGACTACATGCCCCCTGCCCTGCTGTCCCATCTGGGTGATCTGGCTGGAACCGATGCCACCGGGTTCAAGGAAATGCTGCGCACGCAAATCACCGATGTCGTGACCGCCGGGGATTTGCAAGGTGCGACCTACGATGTGGAGCTGGACGGGGCCGAAGTGGCGCAAACCGACACCGGCCGCGCCTATGCTTTGCTGGAAGCCGTCTCTGCCTTTCCCGGGCTTGGCGTGCCTGAAATGCGCACTGGCATGGTGGCGCTGATGGACGATGAAACGTGGTATCTGGTGCGACTGGAAACGCCGATGCACGGGGCGATGTTGGCGGAGGTGTATCCTGATTTGGCGGAACCACTGGATATTCCAGCAAGGTAGAATGTCTTGGTGAACCAAGTGCAGATGGGAAGAGCAAAAGCGCGGTAAAAATGAGTACCTATAGAAGCAGAGAAGCAGGAAGGCCGGTTTTCGAGCCCCGCTGCGGGGCAGCATGCGGCCTTCCTGCCGAACCCGAGCCATTGGCTAGGAACGGGGCTTCTCCACTTGCGGTCATCGGCTCTTCAGCCTGTACCGCCCAAACATGTTACGGGCGTTAAGGTTAATGCTCCGTGAGCAAAGACCGACTTTGCTTTAGACATACCTCCTCGGGGGACCAAGGGTGTGAAACGCCCGATGGGGAGGAGAACAGAAATGCGACGGGAGGACGGCGCAATGACGATGAAACTCTACTGCTTTGGAGAATCCGGGCATTCTTACAAAGCGGCTCTGGCGCTGGAGCTTGCGGGGCTTGACTGGGAGCCGGTCAAGGTCGATTTCTTTGGCGGCGAAACCCGCAGCCCCGAGTATCGCAGCGAAGTCAACGAGATGGGGGAATGCCCGGTGCTTGTCGATGGCGACATTCGACTGACCCAGTCTGGCGTCATTCAGCAATATCTCAGCGATACATACGGCCATTTTGGCGGCACCACGTCAGTCGAAAAGCGAGAAGTGCTCCGTTGGGTTCTCTGGGACAACCACAAGCTTTCGTCAATGGCGGGCATGACGCGCTTTCTGATGAACTTCATGCCCGCTGAAAAACGCCCTGAAGAAGTGATCGCTTTCAACCAGGGGCGCCTGCAAGCGGCGTACAAAACCTTGGACACTCACCTCGATGGTCGCGACTGGATCGTGGGCGATGCGCCGACAAATGCCGATCTGACCTGCTGTGGTTACCTGTTTTACCCCGAAGCGTTCGGTTTTGTCCGCGCGTCCTTCGGCAACATTGATCGCTGGCTGTCCAACATCGAAGCGCTCGATGGTTGGAAAGCCCCCTATGACCTGATGCCCGGCTCCCCTGCGGACCGCGCCTGATTATTCCGACGCCAGAAGGACATACCATGACCGAAGCCTATATCTACGACGCCGTTCGGACCCCCCGCGGCAAGGGCCGCAAGGACGGGGCTTTGCACGAAGTGACTTCGTTGCGCCTG
Source organism: Sagittula sp. NFXS13 (assembly GCF_040148795.1). NCBI lineage: Bacteria > Pseudomonadati > Pseudomonadota > Alphaproteobacteria > Rhodobacterales > Roseobacteraceae > Sagittula > Sagittula sp. NFXS13. The sequence continues at coordinate 575,984 of NZ_JAGEMH010000003.1, read as the reverse complement.
TCCGCCCAGGTGCTGAACGCTGTAAAAGAGCGCAACGGCCTCGAAGGACATGCCGTCGAGGACGTCATCTGGGGCAATGTGACCCAAGTGATGGAACAGGGAGGCTGTCTGGCGCGCTCTGCCGTGTTGGCCTCTGATCTTGATGAATCCATTCCGGGCCTGGCGATAAACCGGTTTTGTGCCTCTGGCATGGAAGCCGTGAACCTGGCCGCAAACCAGATCAAAGGTGGCGCGGGACAAGCCTATATCGCGGGCGGCGTCGAAATGATGGGCCGTGTTGCCATGGGCAGCGATGGCGCGGCGATTGCCGTGGATCCCAGCGTTGCGATGGACAGATATTTCGTGCCGCAGGGCATCTCCGCCGACATCATTGCGACCGAGTACGGCTTCAGCCGTGACGATGCCGATGCTTTGGCCGTGGAATCTCAACGTCGCGCCGCGGCTGCCTGGGAAGACAACCGGTTTTCCAAATCGATCATCACCGTGCGCGACCAGAACGGCCTCGCCATCCTTGATCATGACGAGTACATGCGCCCCGGCACCGATATGCAGGCGATTGGCAGCCTTAAGCCGTCGTTCAAGGAAATGGGCGAGGTCATGCCCGGCTTCGACACCATTGCCATGATGAAGTACCCGCATCTGGAGCGCATCAACCACGTTCACCATGCGGGCAACTCGTCCGGTATCGTGGATGGGTCAGCTGCTGTGCTGATCGGCAACAAGGAGTTCGGCGAAGCTCATGGGCTGAAACCGCGCGCGCGCATCCGGGCCACCTGCAAGATCGGCACCGATCCCACAATCATGCTGACCGGACCGGTGCCCGCGACCGAGAAGATCCTCAAGGACAGCGGAATGTCGATTTCCGACATTGATCTGTTCGAGGTGAACGAAGCATTTGCCTCGGTGGTGCTGCGGTTCATGCAGGCCTTCGACGTGGACAGCAACAAGGTGAACGTGAACGGCGGTTCGATCGCCATGGGCCATCCACTGGGTGCCACCGGCGCGATCATCATCGGCACACTGCTTGACGAGCTGGAGCGCACCGGCAAGGGCACCGGCCTTGCAACGTTATGCATCGCTTCCGGCATGGGCGCGGCCACAATCATCGAAAGGGTCTGATACCAGATGTCTGGGCAGGAGGAACGCGCATGCGCCATCGCGGCGCAGACACCAACCACGTTTGGAGCGGCGCCAAAATGCGCCGATTCAGATGTAGTTGCCCGGCATATCCTCTTGCCCGATACAATCGTCACAAGCGCGGGTTTAGACGTTGTCGATACGCCTGAGCGTCTGGGTGACATCTACGCTGCTTCTGAAAACAAATTGGTGAGACACGACATCGCTCTTTTTGAAAGCACCGGGTTTTGCGCGGTCGTTGCGCAGAGATATCAAATCGCGTCGACGCAGCTGACTACGATTTACGCAATGGAAACAACGGGGCACTCGCACTGCCCTCGTCCGTCCGAGATGCATAGGTCGGCGAGAGTACGGAGCGGATCTATCCTCCTGACCGATGGCTCGCCGGTGCAGACCTTCGCCAACGAAAAGGCTCATTCCTGATGCCGAAGCTCGACATCGACAGCGTTCCGATCCGGACCAATTCCAGCTACCCGGCGCCTTTTGATGCATCCGTCACCGGTCGCAGCTCACAACGTCTGGGCGACGCCGCCGGATTAACGCAATTCGGCGCAAACCTTGTACGGCTGTTGCCGGGAGCGAGGGCCTCGCTGCGGCATTGGCATGAAAATCAAGACGAATTCGTCATGGTCACATCTGGCACATTGGTGCTGGAGGAAGACAGTGGCGAGACCGAACTGTCTGCGGGCGACTGCGCTGGCTTCAAGGCCGGTGTCGCCAATGGGCACAGCATGGTGAACCGCTCCGATGCGGAGGCTGTTTTCCTGGTGATCGGCACGCGGACCGACACGGAGGTCGCGCATTACACACAAGACGACCTGCGCATGGAAACGTCCGGCGGCCAGACGCGCTTTATGCCGCGAGAGGGCAGCGCACCGGCCGATACGCCCGAGGACGGTGCCGGGATCTTTGCTCCGATTTCTGCCAACCTGACGGAGGCCTTGGTGGGCGGGCGTTTCGAGGCATATCGTGCGGCGTTTCACATGCCAGCAACGATCAATCCGCGGGTTGGCGAAGGCTACACCATCTCGACAGAAGAAGAGATGCGACAGGATTATGCCCTCTATCTACAGGCCGCAACCGAACAGGGGATCACGGAGATCGACCGCCGCGTGCAGCGGACGTTTTTCCTCAGCCCCGATGTGTGTGTGGTTGAGGCGGAGGTACATTTCCGCAACGCCGCGGGGGTAACCCTGGTCGAGCCGTTTGTCACCACCTTTCGCGTGGAGCGTCGCGGCGGTGTGTGGCGCATCGGACGGGTGATCAGCTCGCTGGGACATATCAATTGGACGCATGGCCTGTCGGGCATCAGCGCGGACATGAAATTCGAACTGGATTGAGCGCGCAAACGCGCCACGAGGCAATGGGAGAGACTGAAATGGCTGATTTCACGATGGATAAAGGCGCCGATGGCGTCGCCGTCATCACTTGGGACGTTCAAGGCAAATCCATGAACGTGATGTCGATGGAGGCCTGGCCCGAATTCGACGGGCTGATCGACGACGCGCTGGCCGATGACGCGGTGAAGGGCATCGTTATCACCTCTGGCAAAGCGGACAGCTTTGCTGGCGGCATGGACCTGAATGTCATCGCTCAGATGAAAGACAGCGCTGGCGACGACCCGGCCCGGGGTCTGTTTGAGGGGGTGATGGGCGCGCATGGCATCCTGCGCAAACTGGAACGCGCGGGTATGGACCCCAAAACCAACAAGGGCGGCAAGCCTGTAGCGGCGGCGCTTCCGGGCACCGCGCTTGGCATCGGCCTGGAAATTCCGCTGGCCTGCCACCGCATTTTCTGCGCCGACAATCCCAAGGCCAAGATCGGCCTGCCGGAAATCATGGTCGGCATCTTTCCGGGCATGGGCGGCACCACGCGCCTGGTGCGCAAACTGGGCGCAATGGGCGCCTCCCCCTATCTGCTCGAAGGCAAGATGATGGCCCCTGCCAAGGCGAAGTCGGCAGGCATCATTGACGAGGTGGTCGAGGATCCGCTGGCCGCTGCCAAGGAATGGGTTCTGTCCGCCAAGGACGCCGATATCCTCAAGCCATGGGACGCGAAGGGCTACAAGATGCCCGGCGGCGCGCCTTACCACCCGGCCGGTTTCATGACATTTGTCGGCGCCTCCGCCATGGTGCATGGCAAAACCAAAGGCGTTTATCCGGCGGCCAAGGCGCTGCTGTCGGCCGTCTACGAAGGCGCGCTGGTGCCGTTTGATACCGCGCTGAAGATCGAGGCACGTTGGTTCACCAATGTTCTGATGAACCCGTCGTCGGGCGCCATGATCCGTTCGCTGTTTATCAACAAGGAAGCGCTTGAAAAGGGCGCGGTGCGGCCCGCCGATGTGCCTGATCAGACCGTCAAGAAAGTCGGCATTCTTGGTGCGGGCATGATGGGCGCCGGCATCGCTCTGGTGTCGGCTCAGGCCGGCATCGAAGTGGTGCTGATCGACCAGAAGCAGGAGGCTGCCGACCGCGGCAAGTCCTACAGCGCCGACTACATGGACAAGGGCATCGCCCGAAAGAAGGCCACGCCCGAGAAAAAGGACCAGATCCTGTCGCGCATCACGGCGACAACGGACTATGCCGCACTTGCTGACGCCGATCTCATCATCGAAGCCGTTTTTGAAGATCCCAAGATCAAGGCCGAGGTGACCAGGGCTGTCGATGCAGTGACAAACGCCGACTGCATCTTTGCCACGAACACCTCTACCTTGCCGATTTCGGAACTGGCGAAAGCCTCCAAAAACCCGGAGCAGTTCATCGGCATCCACTTCTTCTCTCCGGTGGAGAAAATGATGCTTGTGGAAATCATCAAGGGCAAGAAAACCGGGGATCGTGCCGTGGCCAAAGCGCTCGATTTCGTGCGCCAGATCCGCAAGACGCCGATCGTCGTGAACGACGCGCGGTTCTTTTACGCCAACCGGTGCATCATTCCCTACATCAACGAAGGCATCCGCATGGTGAAGGAAGGCGTGTCGCCAGCCCTCATCGAGAACGCCGCCAAAATGATCGGAATGCCGCTGGGTCCGCTGCAGCTGGTGGATGAGACTTCCATTGATCTGGGCGCCAAGATCGCACGCGCGACCAAGGCCGGGATGGGCGACGCCTACCCCGATGGTGAGGTCGACGAAGTGATTTTCTGGATGGAAGAACAAGGACGTCTGGGCCGCAAGACCAAGGCGGGCTTTTACGACTATGACGAAAAGGGCAAGCGTCAGGGGCTTTCGGAGACGGTGAAAGCGCAATATCCGCAGTCCGGTGACCAACCCAGCGTGATCGAAGTGCAGCACCGCCTGCTGTTCGTGCAGTGCCTTGAGGCCGTGCGCGCGCTGGAAGAAGGCGTCCTGATGGACATCCGCGAAGGCGACGTGGGCGCGATCCTGGGCTGGGGCTTTGCGCCATGGTCTGGTGGTCCATTGAGCTGGTTGGACATGATTGGCACGCCTTACGCGGCTGAACGCTGTGATCAGCTGGAAGAGACATATGGCACACGCTTCCACTGTCCGGATCTGCTGCGCGAGATGGCGAACAAGAACCAGGCCTTCTATCGTCGGTTTGCTGTAAAAGCCTACGCGGCGTGAGCATTCTGGCCGGACCATTGGAGGAGGGGAATTCGCAGTCCCCTCCCCCACCGGATATGTTGAAGATCCAGCCGTGATCCCGAGTGACACGCGCGTCAAACCAGTCGAATGCCCCTGCAAGAATTTGTAGGGGCATTTTGTTTCTGCCCTAGGGCGAACAACCAAAGACTGTATTGGAAAGCGAGTTTGGACGTTGAGCGGCCTGAAATTGCAGAGCATTTGGGCAACCACCCCGCTCAGGACATCCTGCGTGTACCTCGCACGTACCTAGAGGGGAACCAAACTCTGGTTTTATTCCTGCGCTTTGTTTCAAAGGCTTTTCCAACACTGTCCGGTCAAAGGTGACGTTCGGGTCTGGTGGAAAGGCTCAAAAAAACCAACGGTGTTATCAAGAACGAATCTGCCAGCGACCTGGAGTCTCTCGATGAAGAACATGATGAAATCCGCCACAATCGCAGGGGTGATTGTCGTCACGTCTTGCGTGCAGGCGCTTGCGGCTGACAACATGGCCGGCGTTCAGAAAATCACGGTCGCCTCCGAGGAACGGGGAGCCGATCTGGAGGTGACGATCTGGTACCCTGCCTCTACCGGCGGCGAGAGCGTGACCTTGGGCGAGAACATCTTCTTTGAGGGGACACCGGCCCTGCAGGGAGCATCCGTGCGCGACGGTACATTCCCCCTCGTGCTGCTGTCCCACGGGGCGGGTCTGGCCGGTCGTGCCGAGGCGATGAGCTGGATAGCCGCCCCACTGGCACAGGACGGCTTTATCGTCGCCGCGCCCACACATCCCGGGAACACCGGACGGGACCGCTCGGCCGCAGAAACCATGAAGCTCTGGTTAAGGTCATCCGACATTTCAGCGACGCTTGATGCGATCAAGGAGGACCCGACGCTCCATCCACATCTTGCGAACGATCAGATCGGGGTTCTGGGCTTGTCGATGGGCGGCAACACTGCGCTTTCTCTGGTCGGTGCCAGGCTCGATCCCGAGCTTTTTGCGAATTATTGCGACACGGATGAGCTCAACGCGTCCCTGTGCGATTGGATAAACCAGAGCGGCGTAGATCTCCACAAGATGGACAAGAGGGCCGCCGGGCGAAACAATACCGACCCCCGGATCCGTTTCGCCATGGCAATCGACCCGGCACCAGCAGATATCTTCGCCCTTGCATCCCTTGATGAGGTTTCGGTTCCGGTTTCCATCGTGAACTTGGGCAAATTGTCCGAAATTCCTCAAACCATTCAGGCGTCGGAGATCGCTGCCGCCATTTCCGGCTCGAATTATCAGGTGATCGAAGAGGCCAGTCACGCGTCCATGTTCCCTGAGTGCAAGGCAAACGCTGCCGAAATTGCCCTTGAGGAAGGCATCGAGGACCCAATCTGTACCGACGGGAATGGCGTCTCCCGTGACGCAATCCATGCTCAGCTCATAGAAATGACCATTGCGGCGTTTCGCAAGGCCATGCCATCCGAGAGCTGATATCGCAGGTCGCCAAAATGGGTTTTACAGCCGCACCCGTTGTTGAGATGCCGAACTCCATCGGTTCGTGAGAGATGTCGAACCCGCTACACCGTGGTCTTGTTGAACCCCAGCAGCCACGCCACCGTGCGAAAACCGAAAGAGGGTTCCTCCTCGATCCACTGCCCGGCAGCACATGCGCGGCATGTGTGAGAGGGAGGAGCACCAATTTGGTTTTCACCAGCGCCTCGGCGACCTTTCCAGCCTTTCCCAAGGCCTTTTCTTGTTCCAGCGCATTCGCCAGTTCAACGGTCGAGAAGAAGAGCACCCGCTTGCGATGATGCTAGGGGCAGTATTGTCCGACTGCGCAGCCGTATTCTGCTCAGTCGTTTTGGTCGTCTCCGCAGCCGAAGCATACGGAAACAACTCTTTTCGAGTTGGGTGATCGCAATACTCGCGCCAGCCTTCACCGTAATATGAAAGTGAAGGTGCAGTAACATGTTGCGCTACTATGGGATGCGTCCGCTTGGCATCAGTTGAGCGCCTGACAATAAGCATGAGGCTGGTTGCAGCAGCACGCCGGAGTAAAAAGATGAAATCAAATGTGGAGCTGTATGTGGGGATGAAAAATCAGAGCACGGAACATCTGAAATTCATCATGCCCCTACATAAGATTTGGCGGAGGCTCAGGGATTCGAACCCTGGGGACGCTCTCACGCCCGCTGGTTTTCAAGACCAGTGCAATCGACCACTCTGCCAAACCTCCGGTCGGCGATCCTCTAGCGCGCCAATTGCGATTCTAAAAGCACTCAGTTTGAAAAATCGACAGCTCTTCAGATTGCAGGCTTTTCAGAAGGCCCGCTAAAGGCTAATCTCACGTCAAAAGGGCGCAAAACGGCCCGAACCGAGGCAACACCGCAGTTCCAAACTGCAATTCAAAGATCATCGCAACCGGCCAACCCGGTGCGTCGTCGCGCAATGCGGCAACAGAAGGCAAGAGGCACCTGATGAGCGGTAGAAATTCCAAAAGCAGACTTCTGCGAGCCCCCCTCCTCCTGACAACATGTCTGGTGTTGGTGGCCTGCACGGAGGGGCAGATGCCCGGCTTTCTTCAACCCAAAGCCCAAGGGGAGCAGGTGTCTCGCGGTGCGGCTGGCGTCAGTGGCGCTCAGGAAACCGAGCGTGATGTCGAAGCCCCTGAAATCTTTGCCGCCAAGGAACCCGGTCTTTGGGACGGCCGCCCGTCTCTGGGAGGGGTTTGGGTCGCGCATCCGGACGTCAAGGAGCCGGAACGAGCGATCATTCGCAATACCGACAACGGGCAGTATGTGATCGGTGCGCTGTTCCGTAAGGAGCGTGCAACGCCTGGCCCCCGTCTTCAGGTTTCGTCCGATGCGGCCGCAGCGCTTGGAATGCTGGCAGGCGCACCGACAACACTTGACGTCGTAGCCCTGCGCCGCGAGCAGGTTGAACCAGGCCTGGCCGCCAAGCCTTCCGGCGCGGACAAAGATCTGGTTGGCGCGACAGGTCCAGCGCTTATGACCGCCGCACCAGATGTGAGCGAAGGCACCTTGGACCCTGTTTCGGAAAATGCGGCCAGGGCGCTGGATATGGCCCCCACTGTAACAGCCCCCGCTCAAACTGCGGCGCTTTCACCCGCTGCATCGAAGCCGGTCCCGGTCCCGGTCCCCGCGAAAAGCAAGCTGAGCAGACCATATTTGCAAATCGGCATTTTTTCAGTTGAGCAAAATGCCTCGAACACGGCCGTGGCCATGCGGCAGGCAGGGCTGATCCCATCAGTCAAACCCGGCACGTCATCAGGTAAGCCATTTTGGCGTGTGGTCGTTGGCCCGGCGCAGACAACACAAGAACGCGACGCGCTGCTGAAGACGATCAAGGCGAACGGATTCGAAGATGCCTATCCCGTCACCGACTGATCGCGGGACTTTTTTGCCGCAAATAGGGGCGATCCCGCATCAAAGCTCAAAATTTGTGGCCGTATAGGCGCGGTTTCGAGCGCAGAACCATACAGCGCTCACGTCTGCGTGGCTCAGGCGATCTCCCGCCTGAAGCGGGTGACACCCGACCAGACATGCGCGATAACTGGCGCGTAGCAGATTCGATCATGGACCAGAGGCCCGCCAATGACCCGCACCATGCACAGGACCCGACAGCTTTTCGCTTCAGCCGCGCTGTTTGCGCTGATGGCGACTGGGGCGCACGCCTTTGACACCAAGGCTCGTGCGGCGTTTGTTGTAGACGTGACCACCGGCACTGTTTTGCTGAACAAGAACGCCGACGAGGCCCTGCCCCCGGCTTCCATGTCAAAACTGATGACGCTTTATATTGCCTTCGAAGCGATCCGCGAGGGGCAGTTGTCTTTGGAAGAGCGGCTGCCAGTCTCGCAGCATGCAATGTCCTATACGGGCTCCACCATGTTCCTGAACACGCAGGACAGGGTTAAGGTCGAGGATCTTCTGCGCGGTGTCATCGTGCTGTCCGGCAATGATGCCTGCGCGGTTTTGGCAGAAGCTCTGTCCCCCGACGGCACGGAACAAGGGTTCGCCCGACTTATGACGCAGCGGGCGCAGCAGCTCGGCATGACGAATTCGAAATTCAAGAACGCGTCCGGCTGGCCTGCCGAGGGTCACGTCATGTCCATGCGTGATCTAAGCTTGCTGGCGACACATATCATCAAGGACTTCCCGGATTTCTATCCGATGTTCTCGGAAAAGAAATTCGCCTTTGACGGACGCGCACCGTCGAACACATCTAACCGAAACCCCCTGTTGTCACTTGATATCGGCGCCGATGGGCTGAAAACGGGTCACACTCAGGAGGCAGGGTACGGCCTCGTCGGGTCCGCCAAGGATAACAATCGCCGCATCATCTTTGCAATGACCGGCCTAGACAACGCCGCTGACCGCGCCGAGCAGTCAGAGGCCATCGTGAACTGGGCTTTCCGGCAATTCGCTGAGCAGACCATCGTCACCGAAGGGATGCCGGTCACCCAGGCTGAACTTTGGTTAGGGGCCGAAGACAGTGTTGATCTTGTGGCGGAAAAAGACATTACACTTTTACTGCCGACCATGACCGTCGGCGGCGTCCATGCCGAAGTTGTCTATACCGGTCCGATTGAAGCGCCCGTTCAGAAGGGCCAGCGCCTTGCCGAACTGATCATCCAACCCGAAGGCCTGCCTGAGACACGCGTCCCGCTGTTTGCCGGCAAGGACGTGGCCGCAGGTGGTTTTGTCGATCGGATGATGACGGTGAGCCAGGCCTTGTTCAAACGCATCGCCGATCAGCCGCGCGGCGAAGCACAGGCGCAGATCGAGACTCAGGACGCCTCGTGACCAAAGGGTTGTTTCTGTCCTTCGAGGGCATCGACGGCTCCGGCAAGTCCACGCAGGCCCGCCTGCTGGCGGAGCGCCTGACCGCAGATGGCAGATCCCCGCTTTTGACCCGTGAACCCGGCGGCTCTGCCGGGGCCGAGGAAATCCGCGCCTTGGTACTGCAAGGGGCCCCGGATCGCTGGTCGCCTGAGACGGAATTGCTATTGTTCACTGCTGCGCGCCGAGACCACTTGGAACGGACGATCCGTCCGGCCTTGGCCGATCAGCGTGTCGTAATCTGCGACCGTTTCGCCGATTCCACGCGCATGTATCAGGGGCGCCAAGGCCTGCGACAGACTGTCGATACATTGCACGACCTGATTATCGGGAGAGAGCCAGACCTCACACTCTTGATTGACATGGACCCGAAAGCCGCCTTGGCCCGTGCCAAATCCCGCGCCACGATGGAAGAACGGTTCGAGGACTTCGGACTTGAGCTTCAACAACAGATGCGACAGGATTTTCTTGCATTGTCTGAGGAATTTTCTGAACGGATCCACGTAATCGACGGCAATCGGCAGCCGCAAGTTGTCGCCGAGGATGTTTACGCCATTGTCGCATCAGCTCTGATGGACACGGCCTGTGGCTGATATCCAGCCCGCTCCCGAGCCAGATCGCGTTGATGGTGCCCCGCATCCGCGCGAAACGCTGAAGATCTTTGGCCAGCCGCAGGCCGAGGCAGACTTTTTGACTGCATTTAATGCGGACCGCCTCCATCACGCTTGGCTGATGACCGGGCCGCGCGGTGTCGGCAAGGCTACGATGGCGTGGCGCATCGCGCGCTTTTTGCTGGCGACGCCGCCTATAGACGATGATGGCCTATTCGGCGCGCCGCCGCCCGCCACGTCGCTTGAGATTGATCCCGAACACCCTGTTTCCCGCCGACTGGTCGCGCGCTCGGAGCCGGGGCTGTTTCTCCTGCGCCGCGGTGGCAGCGGCACCGGGGAAAGCGAGCAGAAGAAGAACTTCGAGGATGGCAAGTTCTCCGCCCTGATCCGGGTAGATGAGGTGCGCAAGATGTCGCACTTCTTTTCCATGTCGTCGGCCGATGGCGGCCGGCGGGTTGTGATTGTGGACGCGGCGGACGAAATGAACGCTCAGGCGGCAAATGCCCTGCTGAAAATGCTGGAGGAGCCGCCCGCGCGCTCAACAATCCTGATGATCTGTCATCAACCGGCGCGCCTGCTGCCCACGATCAAGAGCCGGTGCCGGACCTTGCGCCTCTCCCCCCTGGGCCATGACGACATGCTGGCCGCATTGTCGCAGGCTGGCGTCGACCTTCCCCCCGAGGACACAGAAGCCCTCAATATTCTGTCCGAAGGGTCTGTCGGGACGGCGATGCGTCTGCATCGCTTGGACGGGCTGGACCTCTACCGCCAAATTCTGTCTGTGCTCGGCACCCTGCCACAGCTTGATCGAAGTGCCGCATTGTCACTGGCCGAAAGCTGCGCCGGCAAGGGGCGTGAAGATCGACTTGCCCTTCTGCTGACGCTGACGGATCGGATCGCAGCGCGACTGGCGCGGACAGGCGTGACCGGCACACCTCCGCCGGAAATCGTGCCAGGTGAAGGCAAGGTGCTCGCCCGCCTGTCTCCGGATCCTGCGCGTGGGCGTGCCTGGGCACAAGCAATCCAGGATGCAGGCGACCGTGCGCGCCACGCCATTGGCGTGAACGTCGATCCCGCACTTCTGGTCAACGACCTGTTCCTGCACTTGCAAGTCGCAGCCTGACGCTTCGCACCGTCCGCTTGCCGTCCCGCCTCGCAGCCGACTGCTGCGCCCCGTCCTATTTTCCTCATGCGGCGCGAGAAATTGGCCTACGCGCACAAAGCCACAACATGAATCGCTGCAAGAATATTTTTTACGCGCGACAATATTGATTCGTCACTTCTCGGAACTGGGCTGCCTAAAAATCCGTCGCAATACCTCTCAGGTTGTGCCTTACCCTAGGTGAAATACACCTTAACACCATAAAATGCTATTTTGCGCGCCACTTTTAGAAAATTTGCCAGCTCCGAGTATGCACTTTCTGCATGGCAGCAATGACGATGCAGGCATTGTGCAAGCGCAGCATTTCCTCCATCTTGAGTTCAACAGCGACACAAGCAGTCGCAAGATTTTCGCCAACGAGGCACGGAACAATGGCAGATACAACAGAGTTCAACACACAGGCACACGGCACCGAAGTCGCCGGTTTTGCAGGTTTGATCGCAGCTTTCAAAGCGCACCTCGCACGTCGCAAGGTGTTCAACCAGACCTTCCGCGAACTGTATGCGATGTCGAACCGTGATCTGGCCGACCTTGGATTGGTACGCGCTGAAATTCGCCGCGTCGCTCTTCAGGCGTCAAAGGAAATTTAATACGGACTGGGGCTCTCCTCCTCCCTGCCCCTACCGTCTACGGCGGCGCATCTTCTCCTCCTCCCTGGATGCGTCGCCATACCAACACCGGTCCAAATGGGCCAAGACATGCCGGACCCCTCTCCTCCTCCCTGGGGTTTCCGACATCAGCGACGGTGCCTCTCCTCCTCCCTGGCACCGTCGCATCCAGATAACGGGTTTCATTCCTTAGGTCTGCGACCCAGCCATGCCGAGCCCCTCTCCTCCTCCCTGGGGCCTCGACATAAGCGGCGGCACCTCTCCTCCTCCCTGGTGTCGTCGCGCGCTTTTCAGGCAACCTTGCCCTCAAGGGTTTGGACGCCACAACATGCCGGACCCCTCTCCTCCTCCCTGGGGTTTCCGACACGAGCGACGGTGCCTCTCCTCCTCCCTGGCACCGTCGCGCTTACAACCGGCCTCCTCTTCCACGGGGATTTGGTGGCCAAGACATGCCGGACCCCTCTCCTCCTCCCTGGGGTTTCCGACATCAGCGACGGTGCCCCTCCTCCTCCCTGGCACCGTCGCACCACAGATTTGGTTCGGGGCCCCTACCCTCCTCCCTAGGGCGCTCGTATACTCGGCCAGCGATGAAACCGTCATCGCGGGCTTTTTCCATTCTTGCACATGCTTGAATTGGCCACTTTGGGATCGCTCTGGGTGGGCGGGCCGCTTTTGCGCAGCAAACAGGTCTGCGCGACCAGCTGCCCGCCCTTCCCCTTTGTCCGCCCAACAGGTAACACATCAGGCAAAGAACGAGGGGTCCAAGCCATGCCTTTGGAAAAGACATTCAACGCCGCCGAAGCTGAACCGCGCCTGTCCGCCAAATGGATCGACAGCGGGGCTTTTCGCGCCGGGGCCAACAAGTCCCGTGACGAAAGCTTCACGATCATGCTGCCGCCGCCGAACGTGACCGGCGCGCTGCATGTGGGCCATGCCTTCAACCACACACTGATGGACATTCTTGTCCGCTGGCACCGCATGCGCGGCTTTGACACGCTGTGGCAGCCCGGCCAGGACCACGCAGGCATCGCCACCCAGCTTCAGGTCGAAAAGAAGCTGAAGGCAGAGCAGAATCTGCGCCGCACCGACATGACCCGCCAGGACTTCCTAGGCCATGTCTGGGATTGGAAAGCGCAATATGGCGATACAATCATCCAGCAGATGCACCGGCTGGGCAGCTCCTGCGACTGGGAACGCAACGCCTTTACCATGTCCGGTGCGCCGGGCGCGCCAGAGGCCGACAGTCAGGGCAACTTTCACGATGCAGTGATCAAGGTTTTTGTCGATATGTACGACAAGGGCCTGATCTATCGCGGAAAACGCCTTGTGAACTGGGACCCGCATTTCGAAACCGCCATCTCCGATCTGGAGGTGGAGAACGTCGAAGTCGCCGGTCACATGTGGCACTTCAAATATCCGCTAGCCGATGGCGTGACCTACACCTATGAGGAAAAGGACGAAGACGGCAACGTCACCTTCTCCGAAGTGCGCGACTATATCTCCATCGCCACCACGCGGCCTGAGACAATGCTTGGCGACGGCGCGGTAGCGGTGCATCCAGACGACACACGTTATGCCTCCATCGTTGGCAAGCTCTGTGAAATCCCGGTCGGACCGAAAGAGCACCGCCGTCTGATCCCGATCATCACCGACGAATATCCGGACGCGAGCTTTGGCTCCGGTGCGGTGAAGATCACCGGTGCGCATGACTTCAACGACTACCAGGTGGCCAAGCGCGGCGACATTCCGCTTTACCGCCTCATGGATCGCTCCGGCCGGATGCGCGATGACGGCGCGCCCTATGCAGAAGCCGCCAAAATCGCCATGGAGGTCGCGCAAGGCAATCGCAAGCTGACCGAGGCCGAGACCGATCTGATCAACCTCGTGCCGGATCACCTGCGCGGCCTGGACCGCTTCGAGGCGCGCGAAAAGGTCGTCTCAGAGATTACCGAAGATGGCCTTGCCGTGATGACCGTTGCCACCGACCCGCGTCTGGGCAAGGCTGTCAAAAAGCCGCTCGCGCCAGAAGAAGGTGGTGAAGACCGCAGCGAAGACCTCGTCCCGCTGGTCGAGGCAAAGCCGATCATGCAGCCCTTCGGTGACCGGTCCAAGGTCGTGATCGAACCGATGCTGACCGACCAGTGGTTTGTCGAGGCCGAGAAGATCTCCGGCCCCGCTCTGGACGCCGTGCGCGATGGCCGCATCAAGATCATGCCGGAATCAGGTGAAAAGACCTACTACCATTGGCTTGAAAACATCGAACCCTGGTGCATCTCGCGCCAGCTTTGGTGGGGCCACCAGATCCCCGTCTGGTACATCCCGGGCGAGGAAGACTGGTATCCGATCTGCGCGGCAACCGAGGAAGAGGCGCTTGAAAAGGCGCGCATGATGTCCGCCGAAGGCACCGAATTCCGCATCGTTGCCGACATGGCCGAGGCCGGAGAGGTCCTGTCAGCTGTCCGTGACGCCATGAACGTGGGCGACGAAGGGGCGATACGGTCCTTTGACGCCCCGATGCAGCTGCCCATGTTCCGCGACCCGGACGTGTTGGACACATGGTTCTCCTCCGGCCTCTGGCCGATCGGCACGCTTGGCTGGCCAGAGGACACGGCGGAAATGAAGACTTATTTCCCGACAGACGTGCTCGTCACCGGTCAGGACATCCTGTTCTTCTGGGTCGCCCGCATGATCATGATGCAACTGGCCGTCACCGACGAAGTCCCCTTCCACACCGTCTATCTGCACCAGCTCGTCCGGGACGAGAAGGGCAAGAAGATGTCCAAAACCACCGGCAACGTCATCGACCCGCTGGAAATCGTGGATGAATACGGGGCCGACGCGCTGCGCTTTACCAATGCCTCCATGGCGTCCATCGGCGGCGTGCTGAAAATGTCGGTGGACCGTATCGCGGGCTATCGGAACTTTGGCACAAAGCTTTGGAACGCGTGCCGCTTCGCCGAGATGAACGAGGTCTTCACCCATCATGAGACCGCCAACGACGGCGCGTGGGTCGTGCCGGCGCAGCAGACCGTCAACAAGTGGATCATCGGAGAAACCGCCCGCGTGCGCGAAACCGTCGATCTTTCTTTGCAGGAGTATCGTTTCAACGATGCAGCCAATGCGCTCTACGCATTTGTCTGGGGCAAGGTCTGTGATTGGTACGTCGAATTCTCCAAGCCGCTGTTTGGCTCCGAGGATGATGGCGTTGTCGGCGAAACCCGTCGCACCATGGGCTGGGTGCTGGACCAGTGCCTGATCATGCTGCACCCCATCATGCCTTTCATCACCGAAGAGCTCTGGGGCACTCTTGGCACACGCGAAAGCCTGTTGGTGCATGCCGCCTGGCCGACCTACGGCGCATCTGTGGCGGATCCCGCAGCAGACAAGGAAATGTCCTGGGTCATCGGTCTGATCGAGGGCGTCCGCTCTGCCCGGGCGCAGATGCATGTGCCTGCCGGCCTTTATGTGCCGATGTTGGTCACCGGCCTTGGCGCCGAGGAGCGCGGCGCATGGGACCGCAACGAGGTGCTCATCAAGCGTCTCGCCCGCATCGACGGCCTGACCGAAGTTGACGCCTTCCCCAAGGGCTGCGTCACCATTCCCGTCGGCGACGCGACCTTTGGCCTGCCATTGGCGGACATCATTGACGTGGCCGAGGAAAAGGCCCGCCTTGAAAAGACGCTCGGCAAGTTGGCAAAGGAATTGGGTGGCCTGCGCGGACGTCTGAACAATCCGAAATTTGCCGCCTCCGCCCCGGATGAGGTTGTCGCCGAAGCGCGCGCCAATCTCGCCGAGCGGGAAAGCGACGAGGCCAAGATCAAAGCAGCCCTCGCACGACTGGCAGAAATCGGCTGAGCCGACTCCCTGGGTCGCGCCCGTCGTGCGACCCGCCCACATTGGGAACCTCGCCCCGAAGCGAGACCCACATTGTGATCAAGCAACAAGAAAGCCGGTGATGCGCGTCACCGGCTTTTTTGGTTCGGTCGAGTGGATGGTTTAGCCGCGCCAGAACCGTACGGTGAACAGCGCGTAGACCGCCAGCAATTCCAACCGCCCCAAGAGCATTGCAAAGCTCAAAACCCACTTTGCCCCGTCCGAGAGACCCGCGAAATTGCCCGCCGGCCCGATTTGATCACCCAGGCCCGGCCCGATGTTGCCCAGTGCCGTTGCTGCGGCCGATACGGACGTAATGAAATCCAGCCCCATCATGCCGAGTACAACGGACAGCAAACCCAGAGAGACCACAAAGAAGACGAAGAAGCTCATGACCGAGCTCAAGACGTCGTGACCGACCGGCCGACCGTCGTAGCGCGGGACAAAGACACCATTTGGCGAACGGATGCGGCGCAGCTGTACTTTGATGGACGCGAAAAGCAGTTGGTAGCGGAATATCTTGACCGAACAGGCCGTTGAACCCGCGCAGCCCCCGATCAGACCGATGAAGAAGAACAACGCGATCAGGAACGGCCCCCACGCCATGTAGTCAACGCTGGCGTATCCGGTGCCTGAAATGATGGAAGTGATGTTGAACAATCCTTCGCGGAACGCTTGCTCCGGGTGATGCGGGAATATCCACATCAGGGTGACCGCCGTCACACCAACCAGAAAAAAGATCGTGCCAAGGAATGCCCGTACCTGACTGTCGCGAAACAGGGCTGTTTGCGACCCGTTGAGCATCTGCACGTAACGTACAAAGGGCAGCGCCGCGAGAACCATAAAGACCGATGCCACATACTCCGCTGACCCGGAAAATGCGCCAAAGGAGGCATCGTAATTCGCGAAGCCACCAGTCGAGACCGTCGTCATCGCGTGCACCGTCGCGTCAAAGGCCCCCATGCCGGTGAAGATATAGCACACAGTACAGGCCAGTGTGAGCGAGATGTAGATCGTGGAGATCGACGAAGAAATCTGCGTCGCGCGGGGCAGAATTTTACCCATCGTCTCGAAGGCTTCCGACCGGAAAATCTGCATCCCCCCGACTTTGAGTTCAGGAAGGAAAACCATGGCAACCACAATGATGCCGACCCCACCCAGCCATTGCAGCAAACCCCGCCACAACAGCAAACCTTTCGGCAAAGTGTCGAGACCGGAGAACACCGTCGATCCGGTGGTCGTCATGCCGGACATGGCTTCGAAAAATGCGTCAGTGTAGCTGGCGTCGGTTTCGCCCAGAACGAAAGGCAATGCGCCAAAGACGGGCAGCGCCACCCAAACCCCGGTGGTCAAAAGGAAAGTCTGCTGGATCGACAGGCCTTCCTGGACGCGATTGGCACAGGCCAGCGCGATCATTCCACCGGTCAGGATGGTAAGAAGACTACTTTCCAGAAAGACATGCCATTCGCCGCGTCCCTCTGCGAGGTCCACCAGCATCGGCAGCAACATGCAAACCCCCAGAGCCGTGACCAGAAGGCCAATGACATAGGCGACGGGACGAATATCAAACATGCGCAGAGCCTTGGGGCGCATGTTCGATGCTGTCAAGCATCCACGCGCATCCGACCTATCGTCGTGCTCTCAGGCTGCCAGAAGGTCACGGAAGACAAATGGAAGAATGCCATCTCGGGTAAGGCCAAGCTCGGCCAATTCGCCGTCTGAGCGAACCTCCAACTCGATGATGTGGCGCAGTCTCGCCCGCCTCAAGCTGTAGGGATTAAAGCCCAACCCCTGCTCCACGAAAAAAAGGTCAATGCGAGCCCCAAGCTGCGCATGGCCCATTGTGATTTTCACGTTGTCACTCGGCATTTCGGAAACCTCTTTTGCGTTTGGGTTTCCTCCCATCGCCTCATAGGCTGCCACGGATGACATTGCGAAACAGTTAATCCATCGCGTTTATCAGCAAAACGCGGGCCATATGGCGCACAAACGAGCAGAGCGCAGTCAAGCGCACTGCTCGTCAGCACTCATCCAACGTGGAAAAGGCTCGCAAACAGACGCGGATCAAGGCTGTCCTGAGCAAAGCGTGTGCCTTCGGTCAGCACGGACACCGCATCGTGACTGTGCAGGCTTTCCTGGTGACTGGCCACGACCCGGAAGTCGCTGACCCGAGTATCCTGCTGAAGTTGTTCGGCAAAAAGCCGCGCCGCGTCCTCGACAAAGATCGGGTTGGCGGCGTTCAGTTCAGCGAACGCTTGTTCGTCCTCACGTTTAACCATCACCTGTGTTTCAGTCGGAACCGCACGGCGGCACATTTCGATAAGGTCTTCGAACCACAGGCAATCGCCTTCCAGGACCTCCACCGATACCCGCGCGACAGAGCGCTGCGAGTGTGGCGTTGCCAGCTGACCGCGCTCGCGGCGTGCGTGCTCCGACAGTTCGAGTGAACAAGGGCACGTGGAAGAATAAACGTAATCAAGATGCATGATCTTGACCCGCTCCTCGCCCTTGTCCACCAGCTCCAGAGCGATGTCGTAATATTGGTAGCCCATCAAACCGGATCTCAGGCTTTCGACCTTCAAGGGAAACCGGAAAGCCATGTTGATCCGCGCATCGAAGCTTTCAAGGTCGTTTTTGTAATCGTCCAGAGCCGCCTCAATCACTTCGAAGCTGAAAGTTTTCTCCGCGTGGACGTAGAAGGACCGCATGATACGGCTCATGTTTATGCCCTTCTTGTCCGCATCAAGGCTGACCGTGCCTGTAACGCTGGTCTCCAAGCACAAATCGCCGTTGTCACGGGTGCGGTAGCGCAGCGGAAGCCGGAAATTCGAGATGCCCACGTGCTGAATCATGCGGTTTTCGCCGCGAATGAGTGACGAAGGACCATTTTGCAGGTCAGGCATCCGGGCTTTGTAGGCTGGGTCGACTTCGAACTCCTCAGGGTACTGACGGGACAGCACGGGATAGGCGTCGGGCGTCGCATCAGCGGAGAAACGGACCAGTGCCGGATCAAGCTGCTCTATCTCCGCATCATGCGCGGCGCCAGCCCAGCGCTTGAGCAGCGCCAATGCGGCTTCTGCGTCTTCACGGCTTGGTTTGCGGTCGATTTCAGGCGAATGCATGTTCATGTCAGGGGGGCCCCCTCAGCCAACGGTCTTGCTGCATAACGTAGGTAGTGCAGCGTTGATTTCCAACTTTGCTTTAGTCTACGCACTGCGACGCCCCCCGGATCACTCTTTTCCGACGTCAGACAGCCTCAAGCGCCTGCATCAAGTCCGCAAGAAGGTCGTCAGGGTCCTCAAGACCCACGGACAGACGCACCAGTCCCATGGAGATGCCAAGTATATCCTTTTGCGCCTGCGGCAGGCGCTGGTGCGTGGTGGTTGCAGGATGCGTCACGATGGATTTCGAATCTGCAAAATTGTTGGAAATGGTGAAAATTTCCAACGCATTCAGGAAACGGAAACACGCCTCCTTTCCACCGTCAATCTCGAAGGCAACGACCGTGCCGCCGGACTCGGCCTGAGACATGGCAACCTCGTGTTGCGGATGGCTGGCAAGACCCGGATAGCTGACACGGGCCAGTTTGGAATGCGTCTCCAGCGCTTGTGCGATTTGCAAGGCGCAGCCAGCCTGGGCACGCACGCGCAGATCGAGCGTGTCGAGCGATTTGAGATGCACCCAGGCAGAGAATGGGTTCAAGGCCGCGCCCGTGTGTTTCAGGTATGTCTCGATCGGACCACGAATGGTCTCCCGATCGCCACACACCACTCCGCCCAACATGCGCCCCTGCCCGTCCACGTGCTTGGTCGTTGAAATAACGCAGATATCTGCCCCACACTCTGCAGCATAGGAATAGATGGGCGTCGCCATCGCGTCATCCACGATCACCTTTGCGCCAACCTTATGAGACACCTCCACCACGTGTCGCAGGTCGATCACCTCAAGCGTCGGATTGGAGATCGCCTCGAGGAAGACCAACGTCGTATCCTCACGGATCGCCGCGTCCCAAGCTGCGTTATCCGTGCCATCGACAAGCGTGATTTCCACGCCAAACCGCGCCAGGACGCTCTCCAGCACATAAAGGCAGGATCCGAACAAGGCGCGTGACGCCACCACATGGTCGCCGGCTTTCAACAGAGCCATCAGGGCGCCATTGACCGCAGCCATCCCGGATGCCGTGGCAAATGCATCTTCGTAGCCTGTGATCGCCGCCATGCGATCCTCGAACATGCGCACCGTCGGGTTGCCATAACGGGCGTAAATGAACTCATCCGGTCCGGCCTGCACGAAACGCTCTTCGGCAGCTTCGGCAGTGTCGTACACAAACCCTTGTGTCAGGAACATGGCCTCGCTGACTTCGCCGTATTGCGAACGGCGTGTGCCACCGTGAACCAGCGTTGTTCGCTTGCCGCGTGTCTTCTCTGTCATCTTGTTGTCCTTCCAACAAAAAAGCCCCATTTCGGCCAAGCGAAAGGGGCTTTCGTCTGACCTCTTTAGCGGTTTTTGGACGGCTGTCGCGTCCGTGGCCCACAATCCGGTAACAAAGCGCCACGTCGCTGCCATAGAGCCATTAAGAATTCATTTCAAGCCTGTCACAGCGCTGTCAACGCTCTTTCATCCAGCTTTTGCAGGCTATCGCTACAGGCTTTTGTCAATGTCTCCGTGGATCGCTGCCATGCCGCTTCTTCGCATCACCGTCACCGAGGGCTCCGCCGCCTTGCATGGCTCCTCCGCGCCTTTGTTAAGCGCACTGCGTGATGCACTGGCTGAGGATGCAGGGCCAATCACCGTAATGGTCCACGGGTTCAGATATCAGCCCGGTCGTGCAGGAAACTGCCCGCACGAGACCTTATTTGCCCGCGAGCCCAGGACGACCAGGCGCATTGTCGGCTGGCCCCGTCACCTTGGGTTGCGCGGTCAAGCGGGCGAAGGTCTTGGGATATCGTTTGGATGGCCAGCACGCGGCACGGTTTGGCAAGCTTTCGAGCAGGCCGACCTTGCTGGCCGCGCCTTGGCCACGTTGTTGTCGGATATTCGAACGCTTGCGCCTGAACGGCCCATTCACGCCATCGGCCATTCAATGGGGGCCCGCGTCATCCTTAGAGCGATCCGTGACAGTGATCCAGAAACCCTACGCCGCGTGATTTTGTTGGCCGGGGCGGAATTCGAAGAGACGGCGAAGATCTGTCTCACCTCTCCTGCCGGCCTGCACACGCAGGTGCTGAACGTCACCAGCCGAGAAAACGATGTGTTCGATTTCATGTTGGAGCACCTGATCCCGGCCCCTGGAAAAAGATCCAAGATGCTCGGCCATGCGGCGGGAGGTTCACTATCCACACCCAATATGGTCACGCTTCAGCTAGACGACGCGAACAGTCTGCAGGCGCTGCGGCGCGCCGGCTTTCGCATCGCCCCGGCAGAGCGTCGCATCTGCCATTGGTCCCCCTATCTGCGGGCCGGCGTCTTTCCATTGTATCGCGCTTTCTTGTCGGGCCAAATGCCTCTGGTTCAGTTGCGCGCGACGTTGCCCGATACACACACGCCTCGGTGGTCTAGATTGTTCCCACGACCGAGGCCGGCACATCCCGTTGTCCTCACCGCTCATTAAGTTCACCTGGTAACACGAGCTTTCATACAAAAAGCGCTATCTTGCCAAGTGACTGTTTCCGAATGTTGCGTTTCCCGTCTCGCTGACTGCATCATGCCGGGACACCTACCGGAGCGCGATTTACATTGGACGACTTTTTACTTCAGGCCACCGTTTTCCTTGCAGCTGCCGTCATTGCTGTGCCCATAGCCACGCGGTTTGGGCTGGGATCGGTACTTGGGTACCTGCTCGCCGGTCTGATTATTGGACCCGGCCTTGGCCTCGTCGCGCATACCGAAGATCTTCGTCATTTCGCTGAGTTCGGCGTGGTCCTGATGCTTTTTCTCATCGGTCTGGAACTGGAGCCCCGCGCGCTTTGGGATATGCGCCACAGGCTGATCGGCCTGGGTGGTCTGCAAATTCTGCTGACGACGCTGGCGATCATGGTGGGCGCTATGACCTTGGGCTATCCGTGGCAAACGTCCTTGGCTGTGGGCATGACGATCGCACTGTCATCGACCGCAATCGTGCTTCAAACGCTGTCGGAAAAGGGATTGATGCAGACCAATGGCGGTCGCTCGATCTTTTCCGTCCTGCTGACGCAAGACATTGCCGTCATTCCGATGCTGATCGCCATGCCTTTGCTGGCTGTGGTGGCCAAGGTCTCCGTTGGTCCGGACGGGTCGATCCGGCGTGCCATAGACAACGGAGCAATGACCAACGGTGCTGCAGAAGACGGCCACGCCAGTATGTCACTGGTCGATGGGCTGGAAGGCTGGCAGGCTGCAGGCGTGACGCTCGGCATCGTTGCAGCGATCATTCTCGCCGGGATCTACGGCGCGCGGCCGCTTTTCCGGTTCATCCACACCGCGCGCCTGCCGGAAATGTTCACCGCCGTGGCGCTGCTGATCGTCATCGGCATCGCGTTCCTCATGACGCTAGTCGGTCTCTCCCCCGCTCTCGGGACCTTTCTCGCGGGCGTGGTTCTGGCCAACTCGGAATTCCGGCATGAACTGGAATCCGACATTGCGCCGTTCAAAGGGCTGCTGCTTGGGTTGTTCTTCATCACGGTCGGCGCGGGCATCGACGTAGAACGCCTGATGGCAGAACCCGTCCTCATGGTGGGACTGGCGCTGGCCGTGATCTTGATCAAGGGCTTGGTGTTGTACTTCATAGGGCGCGCCTTTGGGCTGCGAAAGCGGGGCCTGTGGCTGTTCACGTTAGGGCTCGCACAGGCTGGCGAGTTCGGCTTTGTCCTCGTCTCCTTTGGCCTGCAACAAAGCGTTTTTCCAGAAATGCTGGCGAGCAGGATGTTGTTGGTGGTCGCCTTGTCGATGCTGATCACACCACTGCTGTTTTTGCTGTTCGACTTCATCCGGGCACGGCTCGAAACGGAGCAGGAACAAGCGCAAGCCGACGTGATCGACGAAGAGGGGCCGGTCATCATTGCGGGCATCGGTCGTTTTGGTCAGGTGGTGAATCGCCTGGTGCAAAGCTCCGGCTATCGGACGGTGGTTCTGGATCACGATATGCCGACAATTCAATTGATGCGACGTTTTGGGTACAAGGGCTTTTTTGGCGACCCAACGCGACCAGAGTTGCTGCATGCAGCCGGGCTCGGGTCCGCCCGTGTGCTGGTGGCAGCCTTGGATGATGCGAAGTCGACGACCAAATTGGTGGCCTATGCACGCCGCGTGCGGCCGGATCTGCACATTGTCGCCCGTGCCCGCGACCGAAACCACGTTTATGCACTGTATCAGGCGGGTGCCGATGACATCGTGCGCGAAATGTTCGATGCCAGCCTGCGCGCAGGACGTTATGTCTTGGAGAACATTGGCATGAGTGAATACGAAGCCGCCATCGCGGAAGAGACATTTTACCATCACGACCGGCAGACAGTGCGTGATCTCGCCAAGCTTTGGAACCCCGCGATCCCTGCAGTGGAAAACGAAGCCTACATCGCGCGCGCCCGCGAACTTGAAAAAGAGTTGGAAACAGCGCTTTTTACAGCCTTGGAAGCACGCGGCAAGCACGACGTGGCCTGAACTGTTTGTCCTCACGCGGCCCGCGCAAGAGGATTTGTTCCTCGGGCGCCGATCCATCGGCGTCATTTTTGCGGTTGGCCACAGCCTGAGATAAGCCCTGCGGTTCGCGATCTGCCGGAAACATACTTTTCCGACACACCAGACGCGCAACCATCCCGAACCTTGCATCCCTCCTACAAACCGCCTTTGCAGCTGGGCTGAGCGGCGAGACCTTCTCGGGCGCGATGGGACCTGATCGTCCTCGACGGGACCGGACGTGCCGACCTGTTTCGGCCCGGGATTTGGTGGAACGGATCAATAATGGTCTGTCAGTCTCTGAAACCCAAACCTGGTAGATGTCTTCATAGGGCGCGAGCCCGCTGAGCGTCTTGAGCCTGCGTGCGACTTATATGCTGACGACTCACAGCACTATGCGGAATGGGCGTTCGCTTAGAGGCGTCCGTCGATAAGTCTTCAAAATATTTCAAGCTCAAGAAGAAAAAACGAAAACGGCCCCCGCAAGGGAGCCGTTCAGTCGGATATCAATAATAGATTTATGCAGCGCGCAGGCCGAGAACGTCGTCAACCTGCTTGGCGGCGGCTGCTTCGTCACCAGAGACAGCCGCAATCTCGCGGGTCAGGCGTTCCAGTGCAGCCTCGTACAGCTGACGTTCCGAATAGGACTGTTCACGCTGATCGTCGGCACGGTGCAGGTCGCGCACGACTTCCGCGATGGCGATCAAATCACCGGAGTTGATTTTCTGCTCATACTCCTGCGCCCGGCGCGACCACATGGCGCGCTTCACCTTGGCTTTACCGCGCAACGTCTTCATCGCCTCATCCACCACGTCGGGGGAGCTAAGCGACCGCATACCGATTTCCGTTGCCTTGTGGGTGGGCACCCGCAGGGTCATCTTGTCCTTTTCAAACGAAATCACGAAAAGCTCGAGGCTCAGGCCTGCGATCTCCTGCTCTTCGATGGACACAATCTGGCCGACGCCATGCGCCGGATACACGACATAGTCATTGGGACGGAATTCGGATTTCTTCGCTTTGGTCATATACGTCTTTCCTCGCAGCACCGACCGCCTTTGCGCGCTTCTACTCCACGGACAAGAAAAAACGCGGAAACCTCATAGGTTACCGTGCCCCTGTTCATCGGTGTTCAAGCTATGGCCCAAAGGTTGCAGTCTCTGGACAACAAGGCGGATCGCCCTGCGCAGCGTGTCATCATGTAAACAATACATATAACATAAAAAGCGGGCCTAGGATAGCGCCCTGCTCATTCGAGAAAACGCAATACGGTCAATTAGATAACTGCCGTCACTGCACCTTTGATCCGCTCCAGCGCGAATCAATCACGAAGTCAGCCGCCCTCGCCGGGCGCTTCGGAGAAGTACTTCTCCAGTTTGTCAGACTCGCCGTCACGCTCTTCGGCTTCGGGCAGCGGGTCCTTCTTGGTGACGATGACAGGCCACATCTCGGAGTACTTGCGATTGAACTCCACCCATTTCTCCATCTCCGGTTCGGTATCCGGGCGGATGGCATCGGCAGGGCATTCGGGTTCGCAGACACCACAATCAATGCACTCATCAGGATGAATCACAAGGGTGTTTTCTCCCTCATAGAAACAATCCACGGGGCACACTTCAACACAATCGGTGTATTTGCAGCCGATGCAGTTGTCGGTCACGACATAGGTCATTGTGAGATCACTTCCGTCTAGAGCGTCAGGGCTTAGCTAAAGCAGCACCCTGAATCATTCAAGCGTCCTACGGCGATCAAGATCGAGTTTCCGCCTGTCACGCTTCGTCGGACGCGCATTGCCTTCGTCACGGACAATTGGCGAAACATCCGTTTCGTCACGGGGCTTTGGCGGAGAAAGATCTTCGTATAGCGCCTGCGCTTCCGGCGCCGGGCCGCGGCGTTCGCCAGGTGCAATCACCTTGATCACCCGCACATCGCGGCCTTGTGAAAAGGTCAGCACATCCCCCTGCCCCACGCCGTAGGCGGGTTTGGCGATGTGCTGACCGTTGACGCGGCAATGCCCTCCAGACACGACCTTCGCGGCGAGGCTGCGGGTCTTGAAAAACCGCGCGTGCCATAGCCACTTGTCGATGCGGATCTTGGAGGACACCGCCGAATCAGTCACTTACTTCTTGCCTTTCAGCCCCATGAGAGCCGCAGCAAAGGGGTTGTCCGGATCAATCGGCTTGTCCTTGCGCGGGGGGCGTGCCTCGGCAGATTTGCCGCCTTTCGGGGCACCCTTCCCTTTGGGACCGCCCTTGCCTCTCGGACCGTTGCCGCCGGGCTTACCGCCCCGTCCGCCCTCTCCCTGAGCATCACGACGCGGCTTGTTCGCACCACCGCGACGTTGATTGCCCCGGTTTCCACCGCGATTGCCACCCCAGGTGAATGTGTAGAAAGCCTCCATCTCGGGGCCTGCCACGCCTTCGTCAGGCGCGGTGCCGGGCAGAATTTCTTCAGCCGGGGTTTCAGCAATGACATTCTCGTTGGACTCCGCATCCATCGTCTCGGCAGGCTCCGCCGAAATAGGCGCCTCGCCCGCATCTTCCAGCTCTGCGATTGGCTCTGCAATATCTGCGGGCGCCGGTGTTTCCGCCGCATCCGGTTCCAGCGTCGGCGCGGTCTCCGAAGCGACGTCCATGACAGGCGTGTCTTCAGAAGCGACCGTGGCATCCCCCTCGACCTGCTCGCCGGTCTCGGGCTGAACAACGGCGTCGACTGCTTTCACCTTTGCGCGTTCGCCTTTTTCGGCGCGATAGCCAAGGCCTTCCATGAGGTCAGCGAACTGCTCCAGCGTCATACCAGTGATGGAGAGCATGTCGGCTTTGGCTTCAAAGCCTCCGCGGCTGTCCTCGGAACGCAGCATATCTGCCAGACGCTCCAGCATGTCGATCCGGATCGCGCGTGCACCGGCCTTGCGGTAGCCGGACAGCGTGTAATGCTGGCTCGGCACCTCGGCCATGTTCGGCACAGTCACCAGTCCGGGCGGCGGCGCTTCGGGGAATTCATCCAGACCGTTGGACAGCGACCACAAAACCAGACGCAGACGCGTCGGCGCGGGTTTGAGCAGCAAGGGCATGAAGATGGTGAACTGACCGAACCGCACGCCGTGCTTGCGCAACGCGCCACGGGCGTCCTGATCCAGAGCCTTCACCTCATCGGCCACCTCGGAGCGGGGGATGATGCCCATCCCCTCGACCAGACGGAAGGCAAAGCCACGCGCCAAACCGGTCAACAGCTCATCGTCGCGCATTTTCACCAGCGGCTCGAACTGCGCGGCAATCTTGCGGTCCATGAAGTGCTGCAGACGCCGCTCGACCTTCTGCGCCACATCGGCACCAGCTTCGTCATCCACGAACGCCACGACGCGCGGCTTCAGCGGATCGTCGCCTTTCGACAGCTTCCCGACAGCCTGATCGCCCCACATGAGGCCACCCTGCTCGGTGAAATCGATCTCCGTGTCGGGGGCATTGTAAAAGCGGTCCGCGCGCAAATGGAAATGCGGCGTCAGGGCCTGGGTGGAGGCTTGACGCAATGTCTTTGCCTCCTGCCCCTGCGCTTCCTTGTCTTGACGGAAGCGGAAGCCTTCCAGCTTGCCCACGACATGACCCTCGACGGTCACTTCTCCAGAATCGTTTACTTCGGCCAAGAGGGCCTCCTTCTGTTTCAACCGGCGAAGCAGGACGCTGGTCCGCCGGTCTACAAATCTCTGTGTCAATCGGTCATGCAATGCATCCGACAGGCGGTCTTCTACAGCGCGAGTCGTCCCGCGCCAATGCTCTTCGTCCCGGGTCCAACCCTTGCGCTGCGCAACATAGGTCCAAGTCCGAATATAGGCGAGCCGTTTTGACAACGCATCAATGTCGCCATCGGTTCGATCAATTCTTTTGACCTGACGTGCAAGGAAATCGTCAGGAATTGCGCCGGACTGATGCAAATGGCCGAAAATCGTGCTCAGAAGGCCCGCATGCTCCGCCGGCGAAATGCCGCGAAAGTCGGGAATCCTGCACACGCTCCACAACAGGCGCACGCTTTCGACAGAGGAGGCCCTGGCCTGAACCTCCGCCTCCGCGGCCATGGCGCGCAAGGCCCGCAGATCATCCGCTTCGCGCGCCTTGGACAAAACGTCCTGAGTCGGCGACACGTCGAGCGACCGCTCCAGCGCCTGGATGGACCCAAAGTTCAACTCGGCCGAGCGCCACTGCAGTTTCTTGATCGGGGTGAATTGGTGATTGCAGATGGCATCAGCCACGTTCTCATCAAGCGGCGGCGCCTCCCCCGTTACCCCGAATGTGCCGTCTGACATTCCGCGCCCGGCGCGCCCGGCGATCTGAGCCAACTCATTCGGCATCAGCGACCGCATCCGGCGTCCGTCGAACTTCATCGTGCTGGAAAACGCGACGTGATTGATGTCGAGGTTCAGGCCCATACCAATGGCGTCGGTGGCGACAAGGTAATCCACCTCACCGTTTTGATAGAGGTCCACCTGCGCGTTGCGAGTCCGCGGCGAAAGCGCCCCCATGACAACAGCCGCCCCGCCTTTTTGCCGCTTCAGCAGTTCGGCGATGGCGTAGACGTTATCAATGGAGAATCCGACAATCGCGGTACGCGGCTGCAGGCGGCTGATTTTCTTGGATCCTGTGTAGACCAGCTGTGACATACGCTCGCGGCGCACATATTCGACGCCCGGCACAATCTGCGCGATCGGCCCGCGCATGGTGTCAGAGCCCAGGAACAGCGTCTCATGCGTGCCACGCATCCGCAGCAGCCGGTCGGTAAAGACATGGCCGCGCTCCGGATCAGCACAAAGCTGGATCTCATCTATCGCGACGAAATCCGCGCCCATACCCTCTGGCATCGCTTCGACCGTGCAGACCCAGTACTGCGCCCGCGGCGGAACGATCCGCTCTTCGCCCGTGACCAATGCCACAACGGAGGGACCACGCATCGCAACAATGCGGTCGTAGACTTCGCGCGCCAGCAAGCGCAGCGGCAGGCCGATCACCCCCGTTCGATAGCCCAGCATCCGTTCGATGGCATAATGGGTCTTGCCCGTATTGGTCGGACCTAGAACAGCCGCGACCCGCGCTCTCATTGACATGCGCCCCTGTGCGATCCGCCGTTACAGCGTCACGCCCTTTACCATGGTTTCAAGCCGCTCCAGCGCGTCGATGACGTCCGGATCGTGCGGTCGCAGGGTCAGTACCTGTTCAAAGGCCCCATAGGCAAGCACCTCGTTGCCCAATTGTTCGTGGATCGCCCCGACACCACGAAGCGCTGCAAAATGTTCCGGGTTCAGGGCCAGCACACGCTCCAATGCATCCAGCGCAGGTCCAAATCGCTCCTCCTGGTAGTACGCAAGGGCGAGACCGTGCCAACCTTCGGCAAATTCAGGCGCATGATCGGTCAGCGCCCGAAAATGTTCAGTCGCCGCGTCGAGCTCTGAAACGTCCAGGGCATCGCGCCCCCGCTTCAACAGCAGGTCCATCGCCGGTGAACCGCTCTTTGACCATTCGGTGATGATCTGATTCTCCAGCCGCAGCGCAGAGGTTTCATCCTCTGCCTGTTGCAGCTCCGACATCAGCGTATCGAGGCGATCCTGTGCCAATCCTGCGATTGGTAGGGATATCATGACTGTGGCGAGAAATGCCGTGACGATACTTTTGAAATTCATGTCACCTCTGCTCATATCCTGTCATGAGTGTAGCGTCCGTGCGCGGAATGAACAGCGCACGTTTTTGAGAGAATGAAGGAGCGACGTATGAGCGAAGTTGTGACCGCGGCCGTGACAGCCCTGAAGTCCAAGATGGCTGGTGAGTCCTTTGAGGGCAGCGCAAAATTCGTCATCGAGGACGAAGGCAGCGTGATCATCGAGGGTGATGACGTGCGTGAAGGCGACGAGGACACCGACGTCACATTGACCGCCGACCAGGAAACATTCGAGGCGATCCTGTCCGGTGACCTCAATCCGACGACTGCCTTCATGGGCGGCAAGCTTGCAATCGACGGCGACATGTCCGCGGCGATGCGCCTTGCCGGAGTCCTTGCCTGATGGACCTGACCCCCGCGCCTTTCTTTGCTGATCTCGCCGAAGGCCCTGCCGGCGCCCGCGCCTGGTGGGTCAAGGCCGCAGATTCGCTGAGGCTGCGCATTGCGCATTACCCGTCCGAGGGGACGCGGGGGACTGTGCTGCTGTTTCCGGGCCGCACGGAATACGTCGAGAAATACGGCCGCGCCGCAGCGGTCTTCGCCGAGGCCGGGTACCACACACTCGCCATTGATTGGCGCGGTCAGGGATTGGCAGACCGGATGTTGGTCGAACGACGCACGGGCCATGTCGATCTGTTCGAGGATTACCAGCGCGACGTCGCCACCATGACATCGCTGGTCGACGTGTTGGACCTGCCGCGCACTCAGCATCTGGTTGCGCATTCGATGGGCGGTTGCATTGGTCTGCGCGCGCTGATGGACGGCCTGGACGTGACCTCCGCCGTGTTCACCGGCCCCATGTGGGGCATTCGCATTGCAAATCCCGTGCGTCCCGCAGCTTGGGCGATCGCGCGGATGTCGAAGTCGATGGGTCTTGGCCATATGTTTGCGCCCGGCACCGGAGCAATCAGTTATGTCGTTGGCAGTGATTTCAACGACAACAGCCTCACCCGCGACCCGGAGATGTGGGAGTACATGCGCCGCCAGGTCCTCGCTCATCCTGAATTGCAACTGGGCGGCCCTTCCCTCAATTGGTTGCACGAAGCACTGGCCGAAATGCGTATCCTGTCCCGTCGCCCAGCGCCGAACGTCCCGTGCGTATGCTACACAGGCACCAATGAACGCATCGTTGATATCGATCGCATCCGCGCCCGAATGGCGGAATGGCCGGGGGGACGGCTGGAAATGGTGGCCGATGGCGAACACGAAATCATGATGGAAGTGCCCGCGACCCGTAACCGCGTGTTCGCCGACATGATCGACCATTTCGCCACCGCAGGAGAGGCACAGGCGCTGACCGCCTGATTGTCCTCGCCAAGGTCATAAAGCGCATTATCTCCGCTGCATGACCGATCCAGTTCTCACCTTCACTGACCGGGGCATCTACTGCCCTGCCGGCGATTTTTACATTGATCCCTGGCGCCCCGTAGATCGCGCTTTGATCACCCATGGCCATGCGGACCACGCGCGGCCCGGACATGGTCGGTATCTTGCGACCCACGCCGCTTTGCCGGTCATGCGGCACAGGCTGGGGGAAATTACTGCGGACGGCATCGCCTACGGTGAGACGCGGCAAATCGGCGGCGCAAACGTGTCGTTTCACCCCGCCGGCCACCTCCCCGGATCTGCGCAGATCCGTATCGAGGTGGACGGTTATGTCTGGGTCGCGTCAGGCGATTATAAAACCACCGACGATGGGTTCTGCGAGCCGTACGAGCCTGTACGCTGCCACAGTTTCATCACCGAATGCACCTTCGGCCTCCCTGTGTTCACATGGGAACCACAGGCGAAGGTCGCGGAAGAGATCAACGCTTGGTGGCAAACCTGTGTTGCCGAGGGGAAAACAGCTTTGTTGGGCGCCTATTCCCTGGGGAAGGCGCAACGGCTCTTGTCCCTGCTCGATCCAATTGGCCCGATCCTCACCCATGGTGCAGTGGAAGCCACAAACGAGATACTCCGTACACAAGGATACGCTCTTCCCGAGACAATTCACGTCACGCCAGACTTGGACGTAAAGGCACAGAAAGGCGCCTTGGTGCTGGCACCGCCATCGGCCTTGGGCAGCCAGTGGGCCCGTCGGTTTCGAAACCCTTCCACCAGCTTTGCCTCTGGCTGGATGCGGATACGCGGCATACGTCGCAGGCGGGGCATGGATCGCGGTTTTGTTCTGTCGGATCACGCCGACTGGCCCGGGCTTCAGGAGGCCATCAAGGCCACCGGCGCAGAAACAGTCTATGCCACGCACGGCTACACCGAGATCTTCTCCAAGTGGCTGAAAGAAGAGGGCTATGACGCACATGTGCTGCAGACCGAATTCGGCGACGATGGCCAAAGCGAGGAGGCTGTATGAAACGCTTCACCCGCCTTTTCACCACCCTCGATCAAACCACGAAAACCACACTCAAGACGAAGGCCCTTGCCGAATACTTCATTACGGCTCCGGACGAAGATAAACTTTGGTGCATCGCCCTCTTCTCCGGCAGGCGGCCGAAGCGGGCGATCAACGCCACCGAATTGCGCAACCTCGCAGCGGAACAGGCGCGTATCCCCCTTTGGCTGTTCGAGGAAAGCTACCCGATTGTCGGTGACCTGGCCGAGACCATCTCGCTCGTACTGCCACCCCCGACGCGCGACAGCGATCTGCCTTTGACCCGCTGGATCGGGCAACTCCGCGCGATGACGGGTCTGCCGCTGGACGAGCGCAAGGCACAAATCCTTGACGCATGGGATCAACTCGACACAGCAGAGCGTTTTGTCTTCACGAAGCTTGTGACCGGCGGCTTTCGCATCGGAATATCACGCAAATTGATGACCCGCGCCCTGGCTCAGGCCACCGATCAGGACGAGGCCGCCTTGGCGCTCAAGCTTATGGGCAACTGGACGCCGGAGACCACAAGCTATCACGACCTCATCGAAAAAGATGACCCGCGTGCCGATGGCTCACGCCCCTATCCTTTTTACCTGGCCTATCAATTGGAAAGTGCGGCGAAAAATCTAGGTCCAGCAGCGGATTGGCAAGCAGAATGGAAGTGGGACGGAATTCGCGGCCAGTTGATTTTGCGCGACGGTGAACACCATCTCTGGTCACGCGGAGAAGAGCTGTTGACAGATCGCTTTCCAGAATTCGAGCGTGCTCCGGATTTTCTGCCCGACGGCACCGTCTTTGACGGAGAACTGCTGGCGTGGGACGATGGCCCCCTTCCCTTTGCAACATTACAGCCGCGCATCACGCGGAAGACTGTTTCCAAAAAACTTCTCCGAGACGCGCCCGTGTCCTTACTGGCATATGATTTACTTGAAATCGGCGGCGACGACATCCGTCACCTTCCCTTGAAGGAACGCCGCCAACGCCTTGAAACAATGCTGGAGAATGCCCCGCCGGATTCTCCTGTACGCCTTTCGCCGAAACTCGATTTCGAAAGCTGGGACGCACTGGCAGACACCAGAGCAACGGCAAGAACGCACCGTGCCGAAGGCCTGATGTTAAAACGCTGCGACGCGCCATACCTTGCAGGCCGCAAAAAGGGCGATTGGTGGAAGTGGAAGCTGGATCCGCTAACCGTCGACGCTGTGATGATCTATGCGCAACAAGGGCATGGCCGCCGCGCCAACCTGTTTACCGATTTCACATTTGCGGTTTGGAATGGCAACGAGTTGACCCCATTTACCAAGGCCTACTCAGGGCTCTCGGACAGTGAGTTCAAGGAAATTACCCGTTGGGTTCGGCGCAATACATTACAGCGCTTCGGCCCTGTCCGGCAGGTCAAGCCGGAGCATGTTTTCGAGATTGCCTTTGAGGGCATTCAGGAAAGCCCGCGACACAAATCGGGCATTGCCCTTCGTTTTCCACGCATGAGCAGATGGCGCCGAGACAAGCCTGTGAACGAAGCAAATTCTCTCAATGACCTGAAATCGTTGTTGAAACTCTACGGGTGAGATGCAATGTCAGATGCCGTGGGTCACATTCCCTTCGATGGAGCGCCCAATACGCGGTATTGCTTGAGCACCGAAAGGGCATTTAATTTGCGCATAATTAGCCTAATTCTACTTGTCTCCGCAGCCGCGCCCGCCGCCGCTCAATCCGTCAAATTCGAGGGAACCGTCGAGGCAGGAGTGACCAATCTGGCTGAACTCCCACTTTTCGGGGCTATGGATGCTACTGCGTCGGTGCCGTTTCCCACATCCCATCCTCTAAGCTTCGAAGTCGGTACATATCTGTACGCCTTGGACGGGAAAAACCCGCATGAGACCTACGCTGCCTTCGTTTGGGACGGGCGCATTCGGCTCGGGGTCGTGCGCCCCGCCTTTGATTCGGTAATTCCATCGGTCTTTGGACACACCGCGCCGTACCTTTCGTATGACCGCCTTGAATACACGCGGAGCCACAACACTGTCGAAGCCATGCGGCGCACCGCAGTGCCTTGGGGTGTGTCTGTTGATGGTGAGATGGACGCCTTGACATGGTCTGTATCGGCGCATGGCGCCCACAAAGGCGGCTTTCGTACGGCCTCAGCCGCACTGTCGCAACAAAGTGGCCACTATGAGTTTGCCGCCGCTTTAGAGAGCATTTGGTCGGATGATGGACAACACGAAGGTGTGAATGCGAAACTTGGCACGCGCGCCGATTTTGGCAGTGTCGACCTGTCGGCCGCATGGCTAAGCATGGCCGCAAACGATCGTCCAAACGCGATTGCATTGAAGGCCGAAGTGGATCTCACTGGCGACTATCTCATTACAGTCATGGGTGAATTTTCAGAAGATCAAGAGGACGATGCCTACGGTCTCGCTGTAAAACGCAGCTATCATCAATATGGAGATGCCGTCCTCGCAGCGACAGACGGCGAAGCGGGTCCCGGATTGCACCTGACATATGCGTACACGTACTGAAAGGGCGGGGTCATTCCCCCGCCCAGTTCGAACTTGATCACAAGAGCCTTAGCCGCCAGCGGCACTGCTACCCCGCCTGCGCTGAGCGTACATGCTTGTACGCCTGCTGAAATCTCAGGGGGTAAACACCGACTGTTAAGACAGACAGGTGTCGAAGATCCAGAAAATCGCGCACTAACCGACGAGCGTCCCCTTCCCGACATGTCGTGGCCACGAAGCGTTTCGTTTCACAAACGGTGTTTCCCGGCTTGGCGATATATCTGAAAGCCGGTTACTCCGAGCTCGCTTCGTCCGGCGACTCCTCCTGCGTATCAGGCTCCTCCTGCGCACTGTCTGCGTTGCTGTCTTCCTGCGCACTGTCTGTGTTGGTGTCATCCGACGCGGCCGCGTCCTCTTCAGATGTGTTCTCCGGTTGATCGGAGGCATCATCTGACGACTGGGCAGCGTCTTCCGCATCAGTCAGAACCGCTGAGCAATCAGATCCAAGTGTCACGCCTTGCGACGTCAACGCCATGATTGACAAAGCACATTCTGTTTCCTCGACGCTCACAGTCGTTGTGCCACCGGTTCCCAGGTTTACGGTCTCGCGATTGACCGATAGCCGTGCAGAGCCTTGCTCCGGTTCCAAGCGAGAGACGAAAACACGCAACGCCCCATCCGCAAACAGCGCCGTACTTCCAACCGACAGCGCATCGCTCACTTCCATGTCGTCGCTCGGCATTGCGCCGCCACCGCTACCACCGTCGGAGGAGGCCACAGCAGAGGCTGCAATTTGCGCGCTGTTTGCCATGCTCGACGACAGCTCATCCATAGCCGCCTGAACAGCTTCCGCCTGAGACGCGCCAGCTTCGGAAATCTGCGAGGACAGAGCGTCGCGCATCTCTTTGATCTGCTCGGAAAGACCCTGGGTCTGTTCCCCCATGCTGGAGGCCATTTCCTCTGGATCAACCGTATTTCCCGTTACGGCAGCTTCCAGCGCGGTCAACTGTTCCTGGATCGTCGCAAGCGTGGCTTGCGTGCTCGTCGCTGCATTGCTCGCCTCTTCCCGCGCGGGCTGAATTGTCCGACTGATCGCGTCCTGCATGGCAGTGTCGCTCATGCCGTTGCCGATGACCGTGCCGCCGATCAGGCCAACAACCAGCCCCCCCACCGCAAATATAAACCCCTTGGTATCCATGTTCGAAATCTCCTCCACTAGATGAATCGCATCCTTCTCCTGACGTTGAGTTAGCTCAGAGATGCTCGGTGTCCGCAATTCTTTTAAGCCCGCTGCGCCTTGCCATCCCCGCAACCTCACACCTATGTCTGTATGCAAACGTCAATCATCCGAGGTTCAAAATGCCCCTTTCGCTTCCCCGTCCGCTTTTTGATGCAAATGCCACTTCTGGCGGCAAGGATCTGGGCCCTCTGCCGGAGTGGGATCTGACCGATCTGTACCCGGCACCTGACGCGCCGGAGTTGAAGCGGGATCTCGATTGGTTGGAGAACGCGTGCCGGACCTTCGCAGAGGATTACGAAGGCAAGCTTGACACACTCGACGCCTCCGGGTTTCTCGACGTCATTCAACGCCACGAAAAGATCGGGGCGATTGCAGGGCGTATCATGTCCTTCGCCGGGTTGCGGTACTACCAGCTGACGGTGGATTCGGAACGGGCAAAGTTCCTCTCCGACATGCAGGAGAAGGTAACAAACTACACGACGCCACTTGTGTTTTTCACGCTGGAGCTCAACCGGCTGGACGATGCGACACTGGACGCCCTGTTTGATGCCGATGCTGACCTTGCGCGCTACAAACCCGCCATCCGCCGCATCCGCGCGCTGAAACCTTACCAGCTCTCTGACGAGATGGAGAAGTTCCTGCATGACATGGGCGTGGTTGGCGACGCTTGGGAAAAGTTGTTCGACGAAACCATCGCGGGACTGACCTTCGAGATCGACGGCGAAGAACTCGGGATCGAGGGCACGCTGAACTTCCTCACCGATCAAGACCGCAGCAAACGCGAAGCTGCCGCGCATGAGCTGGCACGCGTTTTCGGTGAAAACATCCGTACGTTCGCACGCGTCCACAACACCACCGCGAAGGAGAAAGAGGTTATGGACCGGTGGCGCGGCATGCCCACCTCTCAGACCGGGCGTCACCTGTCCAATGATGTGGAACCCGAAGTCGTCGAGGCGTTGCGCAATGCCGTGGTCGAGGCCTACCCGCGCCTGTCTCACCGTTACTATGAATTGAAGCGCAAGTGGCTTGGCCTCGACCGAATGCAGGTCTGGGACCGCAACGCGCCGCTGCCGATGGAAACCGATCGCGTCATCGACTGGCCCGAAGCGCGCGAGATGGTTATGGACGCCTACAACGCCTTCGATCCACGTATGGGCGAAATCGCGACGCCCTTCTTTGACAAAGGATGGATCGACGCTGCCGTGAAACCGGGAAAGGCGCCCGGCGCTTTCGCCCATCCGACAGTCACCGACGTACACCCTTACGTCATGTTGAACTACCTCGGAAAACCGCGCGATGTCATGACCCTGGCGCACGAACTTGGCCATGGCGTACACCAGGTTCTGGCAGCAGATCAGGGCGAAATGCTATCCTCCACCCCCTTGACGCTTGCGGAAACCGCCTCCGTCTTTGGCGAGATGCTGACGTTCCGCAAGATGCTGGAAAACGCCAAGGACCAGAAGGAGCGCAAGGTCATGCTCGCCGGCAAGGTGGAGGACATGATCAACACCGTCGTGCGCCAGATTGCCTTCTATGACTTTGAATGCAAACTGCACGACGCCCGCCGCGGCGGCGAGCTGACCCCGGACGACATCAACGCGCTGTGGATGTCGGTACAGGCGGAAAGCCTCGGTGAAGGCTTCGACTTCATGGAAGGCTACGAGACCTTCTGGGCCTACATCCCGCACTTCGTTCATTCGCCGTTTTACGTCTATGCCTATGCCTTCGGGGACGGCTTGGTGAACGCGCTCTACGCGACCTACGAAGAAAACCCCGAAGGCTTCCAGGACAAGTACTTCGACATGCTCAAGGCAGGCGGCTCAAAGCACCACAAAGAGCTTCTCGCACCCTTTGGCCTGGACGCAACCGACCCCAAGTTCTGGGACAAGGGTCTGTCGATGATCGAAGGCTTCATCGACGAACTCGAGGCGATGGAAGACTGACATTGGCTAAACGTGAAGGGCCTTCCCGGCCCTTCACCCGTATGCCTCAAAAAGCCTGAGCCCTCACGGCCGACGCAACTGCTCCAGATACCCTGCGCGTACAGCATCGGGGTGAATGATGCCCAGCTGTGCCGGGATCTTTGGCAGTTTCAGCACCCGCGCGATGGCAAAGCGGTTCCTGCCGCCACCGGTACGAAGCGGTTCGCCGTCCCGCGCGATGTGAAAGAAAATACCCTCGTATTCGCGCCGCAAGTGACCGGGAAGCTCGCTGCGCGGACGTAATGTGCCCGTTTTCTGCGCATCTTCGTAGACCCGATCCAGATCTTCGTAGCGCGCCATGATCTCTTCCAGTGTACGCGCGCCTTCGGAAATGCCTTTCTCGGCGATCTTGCCCAGATGGTAGTCCACGATGCCGGTTTCGGCCCAGCTCATGCCTTTTACAAAGTGATCGTGGATCACCCGTGCCGCCCGCGTTTCGGGAAGCGGTTCACGCGATTGATCCCAGTCGCCCGCGACGACCATGCCACTTTCCCGCCGCCTGTACGTACGATCCACCGCTCGGTGCGCATATTTGATGTCACAAGGCGAAATGTAGATACGCTCGTCACTGAGGGGCGCTCCGGGCCCGTAGCGAAAGCGGTTCCATACGTCCCTCACCACCTTCTGCGGCACCCCCGCAGCAAGCTGGCGCCCAAGACGTGTCTTCGGTTGATCTGGATGCGGCATCTTGGACTCTCAATTTTCCGATCGGGCCGCGCAGTGCCCAAAACTCTGGAAAATCAAATCGGTGCGGAGCTGTCAATGCAGGGTTGCGCCGGCAGAGACCAGCGCGGATATGCGGACAAGCCGCCAGCGCTTACTTCAATTGGCTGTCTTTCGATCCCCGTCGATTGTACGACGATTGCCGCACGTCGCGCCCTTGCCGCTCGGCAGCGCAGTCCACGCAAAACTTTACGCCGGGCAAAGCGACGCGCCGCTTCTCGGGGATCTCCTCACCACACTCAGCACAGTCCATCAGGCTTTCTCCGACAGGCGCGCGCCGCAGCTTCATCCGCTCCAACTCTTCCTGGATCGAAGCTTCCATCTGTTCATTTTCCGCTCCGTCGCGGCTCCATCCTCCAGCCATTGCGTGCCTCCTTGGGGCTTTGCTTGGATATTCATCCAGTAATATAGGGCATCTTTGGATTTGTCGCGGTGTCGCGTCGCAGGTCACACCACGTGCCGATCGGGTGGCGCGAGGAGCGCCCCACAACCGCATGCGGTCTTCGATCCGTCTGGCCGATCATGATTAAGGTTTTACAGCAGACGCTCAGCGTTTTGCGGGACGCCAGCCCGCAAGCCGCGCATCCTCTGCCGTGTCAAAGCAGCGCTCGCCCTTTGACAGATTTATCCGCGTCGCTTTGTAATCGCGCTGCCCCGGCATATGATAAATGCGTTCAGCACCGTTTCGGCTGATATTGCCCTTTATAACGCATTCTTTTTGCGCGCTTTTTGTGGCCTTCTGCGCTGATCGCTTGCGGTACTGCGCCGGCGGATCGAATGCGACCGCATGAAGCCCAAGCCCGGCCTCACGTGCAGCTGTCTCATGCATTGTGTAGTCCATGGAGTACCGCGTGAAAGCCACGGCAAACCCGCGGCTCACCATCTGTTCACCAACATCCTCGCCGTCAACAAAGCATCGCGCGACGATTCGGTCATAGCGATCCCGGTCAAGTTCGACACAACGCGCCATCCGCCCGTCGACCATTTGACGCAGATTTTCAGTCACCCAAGCACCGCAAGCCC
Source organism: Sagittula sp. NFXS13 (assembly GCF_040148795.1). Taxonomy (NCBI): domain Bacteria; kingdom Pseudomonadati; phylum Pseudomonadota; class Alphaproteobacteria; order Rhodobacterales; family Roseobacteraceae; genus Sagittula; species Sagittula sp. NFXS13. The sequence goes on along the minus strand of NZ_JAGEMH010000003.1, from coordinate 536,981 downwards.
AATGACCGGAGCCGCCAGCCCCGCAGTGTTGTCCCTGCTCCGGCGCATCTAAACCATGCAAGCGCACACGCGCGGTGCCAACGTCGATCGTATCGCCGTCAATTACGCGAACGGAACCAACAAGATCAGTGGCAGAGGCATGGGAGGCGCACAAGATCGACACGCCAAGCGTGACGACCAGGAGCATTTGGTTAACGGAGTTTAACATTCCCTTTATATCGCCACAGCATCTGGCGAGTACAATGTAAAAAGGTCGTCAACCTTAACGCTAAAACTGCCTGCGCCGTGTCACTGAGTCATCTTCGCGCTTTGGATGCGGGGCTGCGCCTTCCGCGGGGGGTGAACCTGAGACGTGCCATGAACGCCCAAGGCGCGAAGCCCGGCTCCAACACGGCGGGACCGCGCGACCTCACGCCCGTAGGGGCCTTGTGCCGGGGCAAATGCCAAGCCAGATGCCACGAGATCTGCGCCAATCTCGCGCCTGCCATCAAGACAAACGGCCTCTGTTACCTCATTGATTTCAGGTTTCATTTCGACACAAAGGACATCTCGTCCGTCGTAGCGCGCGGCAACTTCGCCAGCAGCCCAAGCCCCACATGCCCAGCCGTGGTCGCACTGATGGTTCACCGCTGGTGCCCAAATCCCCGACAGTTTGAAGGCCTGTCCGCGCACACGCAGGTGCCCGGCATCCAACACCTCCGCCGGACCAAACACCACGCGGGTTTCAGAGGACGCTGGTCCTGCCAAAGCGATAAGCGCAAGAATTTTTACAAAGTTTAACATACCGCTAAGCTGACCAACGCAAACCGCCAGATCAAGCCTTGCCGGTAAGTATGCTTAACGCGCGTCCCTTTTCGTGCCGGGAAGCACGCCGAAAATGTCCCATCATGCAAAATCAACAGCTTTTCGGCTGTCAAATGCCCGATACAGTCCCGACGGTCCGTTCGACAAAAATCCGGCCCGCCCCGCATGGGACGCACCTATCGTGTTGGCAAATACGTCAGCTTCAAAATTTCAGCGTGCCCAGGACGCGGTTCTGCGGCAGGCGCGCCACTTCGATACCACAGTCCGTGCGGCGCAGGTTGTAGCCGTAACCACGCATCCGAAAGCGCCATTCCGCATCCGACAGAACCTTCTCGCGCTCACGCAACAGGAAGGCTTCGATCTCGATCATGTCTTCAGTCAACTTGTTATCCGCAAACATTTTACACACTCCTGAAAATCACTGTTTACAGATCAAGAAATGCCCATGAAACAAGGCGCAATTGCGTCCAAGGTGCGGACTTTTCGCGGTTTGAGAACAATCCCGGCACCTGCCCGCGGTTCGTTGCACGCTCAGCGACTGTGACCGCCGCCTCGCGCATTGAACCAAGGCCACCCAGGCCAAGCTCTTGATGCTCAAGCCGCGATATGCCGCCCTGTATGACGGATGCCCGCCTCAGCCCAAGGTCAGGGACACGGCAATCGCCCACATGGTCAGTCCGACCAACAGGTCCAGCACGCGCCAGGCTGCCGGACGTTTGAACACCGGCGCCAGAACCCGTGCGCCAAATCCCAGCGAAAAGAAGAAGGTGGTCGAGGCGGTCACCGCGCCAAACGTAAATGGCACCGCATCATAGCGGGCGGAAATCGTCCCCAGCAGCACCACCGTGTCGAGGTAGACATGCGGGTTGAGCCATGTGAGCGCGAGGCAGGTCAGCACGGCTTTGCGGCGGCTCTGCGCGCCCTCCCCGGCCTCCAGCGCCTCTCCGCCCTTCCAGGCCGACCAAAGTGTGCGTGCGCCGTACCACACCAGGAAGGCCGCGCCGAAGACGCGCATCGCCAATTCCAGCCCCGGAACCGCCGTCGCCAGCGCCCCGAACCCGGCCACTCCTGCGGTGATCAGCAGGGCATCGGACAGCGTGCACACCAACACCACAGGCAGCACATGCTGGCGGCGCAAACCTTGCCGCAGCACAAACGCGTTCTGCGCGCCGATGGCCATAATCAGGCTAAAGGCCAAGGCAAATCCCGGCAGGTAAGAGGACCAGATGGCCTGCATGTCTCATGCTCCTTGTCGTCGTCGCCTGCAGGTACGCAGCACCGCTGGATTAAGCAAATTAAGGATTCTAAAACTGGTGAAGCAACTCTAATCCAAACGAGGTCCCGCAGCATGTACGATCCAGCCCAACTTGCCGCTTTGGAGGCCGTGCTTCGCCTCGGCGCCTTTGACGGGGCCGCGGCGGAGCTGGCGATCACGCCCTCGGCCGTGTCGCAACGCATTCGCGCATTGGAGGATCGCGTCGGCGCCCCGTTGGTTTTGCGGCAATCCCCCGCCCGTGCCACGCCCACCGGGGCACGGTTGTGCCGCCACGCGCGGGAGCTGGCCCTGCTGGATGCGGCCTTGGCACAGGATCTGGGCCGCGTCGCCGAGGCCCGCGTCAGAATCGCGCTGAACGCCGACAGCCTCGACACCTGGGCCATTCCGGCCTTGGCAGAAACGGACTTCCTGTTCGATATCGTGATCGAGGATGAGACCGCCGCGCACCACATTCTGCGCGAGGGAGAAGTGTGCGCCGCCATAACCACCCGCGCGGCGCCACTCCAGGGATGTGATGTGCTGCCGCTCGGCGTCACGCGCTATATCGCGACCTGTGCGCCAAGCTTTGCAAAGCGATACTTCCCGGACGCCGTCACAGCCGCCACGCTGGGCAAAGCGCCGATGCTGGATTTCTCCGGAAAGGACCGCCTGCAAAGGGGGTGGCTGGCGGATGTCTTTCCAGACGCCCCCGCACCGCCCGTCCATATCCTGCCCTCGACACATGGTTTCGTGACGGCATCCGTCGCAGGGCTGGGCTGGGGGCTGAATCCCCTGCCGCTGGTGGAGGAGCACATTGCCAAAGGCACTTTGATCGCGCTGTCAGACAGCCCGCGCGACGTGGCCTTGTATTGGCAGGTCAGCAGCCACCTCGGCCCGGCCTTGCGCCCGTTGACCAAGGCGCTGCAACGGGCGGCGCGAAACGCGCTTTTGCCGATCCCGCAATAGAAAACGCGCGGCAGGCTCCCCTACCGCGCGCTCTCACATCTCACGAACCGCGTTCAGCCGTCGAGCTGCGCCATGACTTCGTCCGACGCCTCGAAGTTGGTGGTGACGCGCTGCACGTCGTCGTCTTCTTCCAGCGCATCCACCAGCTTCATCAGCGTGGTCATGCCGTCCACGTCCATCTCTGTTGTGGTGGTCGGCTTCCAGATCAGCTTGGTCGACTCGGATTCGCCAAGGTCGGCTTCCAGAGCGTTCGCCACCTCGTTCAGATCCGTGTCGGCGCAATAGATGACGTGACCATCCTCGGACGATTCCACATCCTCGGCCCCGGCCTCGATCGCCGCCATCATGATATCGTCGGCATCGCCTGCGTCTGCCGGATAGATGATCTCGCCCTTGCGCTCGAACATGAACCCGACGGAGCCTGTCTCGCCCAGATTGCCGCCGTTCTTGGTAAAGGTCGACCGCACGGTAGAGGCGGTGCGGTTGCGGTTGTCGGTCATCGCCTCGACGATCACCGCAACACCGTTCGGGCCGTAGCCCTCGTAGCGGATTTCTTCGTATTCTTCGCCCTCGCCACCGATGGCCTTCTTGATGGCGCGTTCGATGTTGTCCTTGGGCATGGACTGGCCCTTGGCTTCCTTGACTGCCAGGCGCAGGCGTGGGTTCTTTTCAGGATCGGGATCGCCCATCTTTGCCGCGATGGTGATTTCCTTCGACAACTTGGAGAAGATTTTCGCCCGCAGTTTGTCCTGACGGCCCTTGCGGTGCTGGATGTTTGCCCATTTGGAATGGCCGGCCATGATCTCGCCTCTTCGGGTAGACTGTTTGAAAATTCGCGTCTCTATAATCCATCCACGCCCCTCTTGCCAAGGCCACCCATTGCGCGACGTCCTGTCCGCGCGTAAGCCAGCGTCATGGCCCGGTTTCTTCTCCTCCAGTTGCGCCCCGAAACAGAGGCGAGCGACGATGAATATCACGCGATCCTCGACAAGGGCGGTCTGCGCGAGGCGCAGGTGCACCGTCTCCAGCTCGACCGAGAGGACCTCCCCGCCACATTGGACCCGCGCGACTATGCTGGCGTGATCGTCGGCGGCGGTCCGGGCTGCGTCTCCGATCCCGCCGACACCAAGGACCCCGTCGAGGCCCGGATCGAGGCCGCCTGCCTGTCCCTGATGCCTTCGATCACCGGGCACGACCTGCCCTTCATGGGCTGCTGCTACGGCATAGGCATCCTGGCCCACCACTTGGGTGCAGAGGTGTCAAAGGCCCGCTATGGCGAATCCGTGAGCGCCGTCACCTGCACCCAGACCACAGACGGCCAGGCCGACCCGCTGATGCGCGCCCTGCCCGCTCGGTTCGACGCATTTGTCGGACACAAGGAAGCGGTGCAACATCTGCCAGAGGGCGCGGCGCATCTGGCCCGTGCAGACAGCTGTCCGTACCAGGTGATCCGTCACGGTCAGAACGTCTACGCCACGCAATTCCACCCGGAGGCCGACGCCAGTGGGTTCGAAACCCGCATCCGCATTTACCGGCACAAGGGCTACTTCCCGCCGGAGACCGCAGACGCGCTGATCGACATGTGCCGCGCGGCGGATGTGACCCATCCCGAAAAACTGCTATCGGCTTTTGTTCAACGCTATCAATGACCTTTCGCGACCGGCCCGGTCCCGAAAGCTCTGCCTCGTGCGTTTCATAACGGAAAGAACACCGGGATGAACAGCGCCGCCAGCGCCCCCATGATCAGGTTCAGCGGCAAGCCGACCTTCACGAAATCCGTGAACTTGTAGCCCCCCGGCCCATAGACCAGCGTGTTGGTCTGATAGCCGATCGGCGTGGCAAAGCTGAGGCTCGCCGCCACCATCACCGCAACCACCAGCGGCCGTGGATCGACCCCGATCGCCGACCCGATGCTGACAGCTATCGGCGTCACGACCACGGCGACCGCGTTGTTGGACACCGTTTCGGTCAGCAGGCTGGTCAGCAGGTAAATCCCCCAGACCAGAGCCCAGGGCGGCATGCCGTCCATCAGTGGCGCCACGGCGCCGGCGATCATCGACACCGCGCCGGTGTGCTCCAACGCGGCGCCCACCGCCAGCATGGCAAAGATCAGCGCCAGCAGCTGCCCTTCCACAAAGCTGAACGCCTCCTCGCTGTCGATGCAATGTCCCAGCAGCACCACGGCCACGGCCACCACTGCCAGCGCAAGGATCGGCGCGATCCCCAGCGCGGCAAGCACGACGATGCCCACAAGCGCGGCCAGGGCCACCGGCGCATGCCCGCGCCGAAACGCCCGCGCGGATGGCTGTGTCACGTCCACCAGCCCCATCTCATCAGCGAGCCGCTTGATGTCTTCCGGGTTGCCTTCGAGCAGCAGAGTGTCCCCGATCCGCACCACCAGTTCGTCCAGCTGCCGCCCGATATTCTGGTTCCGGCGGTGCACTGCCAGCGGATACACCCCGAACCGCCGCCGCAGACGCAGCCCGCCAAGGGAGCGGCCAACCATCTTGCAACCCGGCGTGATCAGGACCTCGACCGTGCTGGTCTCCTTGGACGACACCTGATCCACCCGCTTCAGCGACGGGTCGCGTTGCAGCGACAAAAGTTCGGTCATCTGTGTGCGCAAGACCACGCGGTCGCCCACCTGCAACGTCACGTTTTCAAGGTTGCGTCGCAGGGATTCATCGCCACGCACCACGTCGACCAGCCGAACCCCCTCGCGCTTGAACAACTGCACGCTCAGCACTTCACGCCCGATCATGTTGCTCTCCGGCGGCACCACGGCTTCGGTAAAGAACTTCATCCGCGACCGATCCGACAGCATCCCCGCCATGCTCATCCGTTCCGGAAGCATCTTCGGCGCCACGAAAAACAGATAGCACATCCCCACGGACACCAGGATCAATGCCACCGGCGTGACCTCGAAGATGCCAAAGGGCTCCAACCCCTGCGCACGCGCGACACCATCCACCAAAAGGTTGGTCGAGGTCCCGATAAGCGTCAGCGTGCCGCCCATGATGGCGGCGTAGCTCAGCGGGATCAAAAGCTTCGACGGCGCGATTTTCAACTGCCCGGCGATCTGCACGAAAACAGGCAGCATCACCACCACGACCGGCGTGTTGTTCATCACCGCAGAGGCCAGAACCACCACGATCAGGATCACCGACATCCCCAGACGTGGCCGCACGGCCACCTTGCGCTGCGCATAGGCGGTGAACGCATCCAGCGCCCCGGTCCGCACCAGCGCGCCCATGACGATGAACATCGCCGCGATGGTCCAGGGGGCCGGGTTCGACAGCACACTCAGTGCATCGTCATACGGCAACGCCCCGAACAACAGCAGCGCCGCGACGCCCCCGATGGCCGTGACTTCGGTTGGATACACCTCGCGGATAAAGAGCACGAACATGCCCACCACAACCGCGATGGCAACCCAGGCCTCCGCCTGTTGGTTCAAATCAATCCATCCCATTTCGGCTGTTCCCGCCTCGCGTATGCTGCTCGTCAAACGGACGTAGTCTGCAGTGCCATGCAGGTGGGCACAAGCGGGATGCACAGGCGATGCCCCGACGTGTCATCCGCTGCTGTCCGTCTGAGCATCCAGGGGCAAGCTGCCGTCAGGACGGTCCGCATTGCACCAGCCGCCCACCCTGGCGCACCATGGCCATGGACTTGGGTTTGCCGGTGAGGTCGTCGGTCTCGATGAACACACCCGACAGCGTGGCCTCGCCCTTGGCAGGCTCGAACCGGCCTTTCGACATGCCGTTGACAAAGCGGCGCAACGGCTCGGCCGGCTCCATACCGATCACGGAATTGTAGTCGCCGCACATGCCCGCGTCGGACAAGAAGGCCGTGCCCTTCGGCAGGATCTGCGCATCGCCCGTGGGCACGTGTGTGTGCGTGCCAACCACAAGGCTTGCCCGCCCGTCGCAGAAATGGCCCATGCCCATCTTCTCGGATGTTGCCTCGCAATGCATGTCCAACACGATGGCCTGCGCCTGCCCGCCCAGCGGATGACGTTTCAACACCTCGTCCACGGCGGCAAAGGGGCTGTCGTAATTGCGCGACATGAACACTTGGCCCAACGCCTGCACCACCAGCACCTTGCGCCCGCGCGCATCGCTGTACATCGCGGCACCGCGCCCCGGCGCTTGCCGGGCAAAGTTCAGCGGCCGCACGATCCGGGTGTCGCTTTCGATGTGCGTCAGCATCTCTTTCTGGTCAAACGCATGGTCGCCCAGGGTGATCACATCGGCGCCAGCCTCGAAGATCTCCTTGGCGTGGGCTGCGCTCAGCCCGTGCCCATTGGTGGTGTTCTCGGCATTCACGATAACGAAGTCGAGTTTCCAGTCCGTCCGCAGTCCCGGCAGCCGGTCCACGATCCCCTGCCGCCCGGAGCGGCCCATTACATCGCCAAGAAAGAGTATACGCATGGGCAGCAGGCCTAATGCGCCGCGCCGGAAAAGCAAAGACCCAAACGCAAGCCGGAGAGCCAGTTTATCGGCAGTCCATGGCGGTCTTCAGGGCCGCTTTGCTGTAGGGGCCGATCCGCGCCACCTGCACCGTACCGTCGAAGTCTACGGCCACCAGGTCCCGCCAGTCGCCAGAGGCCAGGACCATCTCCGGTCCCTGCCCGCAATCGCGCAGGCCACCGGCGATGAAATCCCAGCCGATGCGATGATTGGTCAGCCCCCCTTGCGTCGCCACTTCGGTCAGCCTGCCCTCGGTGTAGCGCCAGATCCGCAAGGTCTTTGCCAGATGAGGGCGGTCGATATAGGCGATCTCCACCGCACCGTCACCATCCAGATCCGCCGCGCCGATCACCGACAGCCACCGATTGCGCTGGCCGATGTGCGGGGTTGCCGCCACCTTGGTCCCCGTGCCGTCATAGATCGCCAGTTGCGCGCCGCGCGTCATCTGGCTTTCGACGACGATCACTTCGGCACAGCCGTCAGGCCCCAGATCGCTGACCAAAGGCGCAATGTCCTCGAACACCCGATCCTCAGGCAGTGTCACCCGCACCCGTCGCAGGGTGCCGTCCATGTCCTTGGTCTGCAACAAAAGGCCGCCGAACTCGCCGCCTCCGCCCAAAACGTTGTGACCATAGCGCGTGACCGGGTCCACATAGCGCGCCCCGGTGATACAGGGCGCGGCCTCAACCGCTGCGGCGCCCACCACAAGCGCCAGGGCCAGACACGCGCCGCGGGCGAGCGCGTGCCAGATGCGCCACGGTTTACGCGGCGCTTGTGCGGGCGGCCCCGAGGGGACCGCCCAGCCCATCAGATCTGCTTTTCCGGCATCCGCACGACCAGACCGTCCAGGGCGTCGGTCACCTTGATCTGGCAGGTCAGGCGCGACTTGGTCGGGTCGGGCTCGTAGGCGAAGTCGAGCATGTCTTCTTCCATATCCTCACGCGGAGGGAGCTTTTCCACCCACGACGGGTCCACGTAGACGTGGCAGGTCGAACACGCGCAGGCCCCGCCGCAATCCGCTTCGATGCCCGGAATGCTGTTGTCCCGTGCGCCTTCCATGACGGTCAGGCCATTGGCGACCTCCACCACATGTTCCGTCCCGTTATGCTCGATGTATGTAATCTTTGCCATTTCACCGCTCCTCTCCGTTTGATCGCGGGCATGATTAGACATCCCCACGTCTCTCTGCCAGCGCCTTTTGCACGTTCTCCGGCAGAAGTGAAATGCGACGCCTGAAAACCACGCAGAGGTGATTGGCGGAATCGCTCAAATGTTCTATTTATGTTCTCATGAATTGGCCCCGCCCCCCCTCCGCCATCCCCGCAGAGCTCCTCTCGCGTCCGCCATTGGGGGCCCGCATCACCGTGGCCGGACTGGTGATCCTGCGGCAACGCCCCGGCACCGCCAAGGGCGTGATTTTCCTGACGCTGGAGGATGAGACCGGCGTGGTGAACATCATCGTCTGGCGCGCCATGTACGAACGGTTTCGCCGCGCGGTAATCGCCGGACGGATGCTGCGCGTCACCGGACGCTTGCAGCGGGATCATGGCGTGTCCCATGTCATCGCCGAGGAGATTGAGGACATTTCGCAACTGCTCGACCGGCTGCTGGATCCCACGCTTCCACAAGGCCCGGAAATACGGTAGCGTTTCGCCGGACAACAGGCACGAAAGAGGCCAAAGCAGTGACACCCAAGCCCGATACGCGCCCCGCCGCGCGTCTCGTCTGGACCGGCGCGCGCCGCCGGGCTGCCTTCTGCGCGCTTTTGTTGTCCGCCACCGCTGCCTGCATGGATGGGCCTTCGAATTCCGGGACGGACGATACGGTCTATTCCGACATACAGCCCGTCGCCTTGTCCCCCGTGCCGCTCGCCACGCCTGTCATCGCCCTTTCGGACGGACGGTGCCAAGCGCGCGAGGAAACCCCCGCCGTTTACCAACAGGTCATGGGCGAGGTCAGGGTCATCCAGGCCGAAATCGCCGAGGATGGCACGGTCGTCACGCCCGCCGTCTATCGTCGCGCGCCGGTGCCCAAGGTCGTGAGAGAGCGGTCCCAATTCATATTCGAGGCCGTCTGCGGCCACCAGTTGACGCCGGACTTCATCTCGTCCCTGCAACGTGCCTTGGCGGCCCGCGACTACTTTGCCGGCAATGTCACTGGTCGGATTGACGCGCCAACCTCCGCCGCCATTCACCGCTACCAAAAGGAACGCGGTCTCGACAGTGCGCAGCTGTCGCTGGAAACCGCGCGCTCTCTCGGGCTGATTACGGTGGACCTCCCCGATCCAAAGGGCTGACAGGCCCGGCAGATTTGCGGCTTTCCCGACGTCACTTTCTGCGCCATCGTCAGGCAACCCAAGGAGGACGCCCCATGACACAGACAATCGGATTGATCGGCAGCGGGATGCTTGGCGCGGCCATGGCACGGGGATGGCTGGACAGCGGCACCCTGACGCCCGAGAGCTTGCTGATTGCCACCCGGAGCGGCACCAGCGACGTGCCGGGCGTAGAGGTCGTCACCGATCCGCAGGCCCTCGTGAGCCGCTGCGATGCTCTGCTGCTCTGCGTGCCTCCGGACGCGCTGCCGAACGTGAAGATGCACGCCCCAAACCTGCCGATCCTGTCCGTCGTGGCCGGCGCCACCCAAGACCGGCTGTCCAGCCTCTTCGGCAGCGCCCGCATCATTCGCGCCATGAGCAGCCCGGCCGCCGCCCAGCGCCTTGCCTTTTCGCCGTGGATTGCCAGCGCCGCCAGCACTGCCGCCGACCGCCACCTTGCGCAACATCTGTTCGGCGCCCTCGGTAAAGCGGCCGAAGTCACCGACGAGCACCATATCGACGTGTTTACCGCGCTGACCGGCCCGGTGCCCGGCTTCGTTGCCGCCTGCGCCGCCGCGATGTCCGACCATGCTCGATCAGAGGGCGTGCCAGAGGAAATCGCCAACGCAGCGGTCAGACAGCTTTTCCTCGCCTCCGGCATCGCAATGGCTGACGATCCCCGCGCGCCAGAGGCCATGGTACAGGACATGATCGACTACGCAGGCACCACCGCCGCCGGGCTTACCGTGCTCCGCGATGGTCCGATGCGGGACGCACTGGCAGATGGGCTGCGCGCCGCCACAAAACGGGCGAAAACCATCGCAGAATAACCACGCAACGAAAAAGGGCGCCCTCTCGGACGCCCTTTGTCATTTTGTGTCCAAGCTTTACTCGCTGCCAAGCCCCAGCGCGACAAAGCGCGGGTCGCCACCGCGGCGCACCAGAAGCAGGATGGACTTGCGCCCTTCGTCGCCGGCTTCCGCCACGCGGTCTTCCAGCTCACCCACGGTGCTTATGGCACTCTGACCAGCCTCGGTGATGACATCGCCAGCGCGCAGCCCCTTCTCAAAGGCCTCCGCTGTCTCGTCCACCGACATCACGGCCAGACCGTCGATGCCAGCCGGCACCTGCAGCTCTTCGCGCAGCTCGTCCGTCAACGGCGCCAGCGTCAGACCGATCGCCTCCATTTCCTGCGGCTCATCTGCCGGCATGTCGGCGGAGGCGGGAATGGCATTGTCGCTTTCTTCGCGGCGGCCCAGCGTGATCTTCAGCGTCTGGGTTTCGCCTTCACGGTTCACGACCACGCGCACCGTCTTGCCCACCGGCGTATTCGCCACGGTCCGGACAAGCTGGCGGGTGTCTTCCACCTCGACGCCGTCAAAGGACATGATCACATCGCCTGCTTTCATGCCGCCTTCCATGGCGGGACCTTCCGGCACGTCGGACACAAGCGCGCCCTTGGCGTCGGCTAGTGCCAGCGCTTCGGCCACATCCTCGGTCACGTCCTGGATCCGCACGCCCAGCCAGCCGCGGCGGGTTTCGCCGAACTCCTTGAGCTGATCCACCACGCGGGTCACCACGTTCGACGCCATGGAGAAGCCGATGCCGATGGAGCCACCATTGGGCGACAGGATCGCCGTGTTCACACCGATGACTTCGCCGTCCATGTTGAACAGCGGTCCGCCGGAGTTGCCACGGTTGATGGCCGCGTCCGTCTGGATGTAGTCATCATAGGTGCCCGACAGCGCCCGGTTGCGCGCCGATACGATCCCGGCAGACACGGAGAAGCCCTGACCAAGCGGGTTGCCCATGGCCATGACCCAGTCCCCGACACGAGAGGTGTTGGAATCGCCGAAGTTGACGTATTTCAACGCGTTGTCGGCCTCGACCTTCAGCAGCGCGATGTCCGTATTCGGATCGGTGCCGACCAGCTCCGCAGGCAATTCGAAGCCTTCGAAAAACTCGATCTGAATTTCATCCGCGCCTTCGATGACGTGGTTGTTGGTGACGATGTAGCCGTCTTCGGAAATGACGAAGCCGGAGCCCAGTGCTGACGAGCGACGCGGGCTTTGACCGTTCGGGCCCTGCCGTTCTTGGAAGTCACGAAAGAAATCCTCGAACGGCGACCCTTCGGGCACGATACCCTGCGGACCGGTGCGGCCTGCAACCGTAGTCGTGGTCGTGATGTTCACAACGGCGGGGCTGATACGCTGCGCCAGATCGGCGAAGCTTTCCGGCGCGCCACGGGCGTGGGCCATCAGCGATTGCGAAAGGATCAGGACCATCGAGAGCGTCGTCAGCCAAAACAGCCGAAGCGGCGTCGCATCCTCCCGAGTCTGCGCGATAACTTGCGGTTTCAAAGAGATCTCCTTGTCTCTGGTCAGGCCAGTTGCCCCCACCCTCAGGCGACGGCTGCCCTGCGTTCTGTCTTCAGTGTGTCTTACATAAGCGCAAAGGCGCAACACCAAAGCTATATGTCGGCTATCTCACGCCCAAGTGACGGCCAGTGAGTGAACCGCGCGCGGGCGATCCAGCAAAGCTGCCACCGGGCACCCGGCATGACGCAATATAGCATGACGCGGCAAATCCCGCCGGACGCAGGTCTCAGCCGCGCGCCAGCCACAAGACCAGAATGCCGGTCACAGCCGACAAGAGGCCCACAGTGCGCCGCGCCTCCAACGGCATCTCGCGCAGCGCCTCAAGCAGTCGCTCCACAAGCGAAGGGGCCAGTGCGTACACCAGCCCCTCGATCACAAGAACCATGCCGATTCCCGTTGCGATGTCACTGAAACCCATTGGATCAGTTGCTTTCCTCGGATGTCTCCGGCTCGGCCGGTGCATCGGTTTGAGTTGAACCGGTGTCCTCGACAGGCTCGCCCACCGGGGATGTGTCGGTGGCCGGGCCATCGACCGCATCGCTGGTGTCTTGCTCTTCGGCTTCCATGTCCCGCGAAACATCTTCAGCCGTCGGAGCCACCGGATCAGCCGCCGGTTGGACGTTCTGCAACGTTTCAGGCGTTTCGATCGGCGATGTCGGGGTGATCTCACCCTCATTCTTGAAGTAGTCAAAGAACTGGCTGTTCGGCGTCATCACCATGGTGGAATTGCCCCCCTGGATCGCAGTCTCATAGGCCTGCAAGGACCGGTAGAACGCAAAGAAGTCAGGGTCCGCACCATAGCTGTCCGCAAAGATCGCGTTCCGCTCGGCGTCCGCTTCACCACGGGTCACGTTGGCTTCACGGTCGGCTTCCGACAGGGTTTCCACCACGGTACGATCCGCAAGCGCGCGCACGCGCTGTGCCGCCTCATTACCACGGGCGATCTCGTCGGCCGCTTCCCGTTCACGCTCCGCCCGCATCCGGGCAAAGGTCGCTTCAAGGTTTTGCGTCGGCAGGTTGGTCTGCTTCAGCCGCACGTCCACCACGTCCAGACCCAGCGAGCGTGCCTCGCCCCGCGCCTGATCCCGGATACGGATCATCAGATTGCCGCGGTCCTCGGAAAGGATGGTGTCGGACGTGACCTGATCGGCACCCAGAACTTCGCGGATCTGCGCGTTCAGAATACCTTGCAGACGATCTTCGGCCACGCGCACGCCGCCAACACCGACAGCCTGACGAAACTGTACCACGTCCTGAATACGATACCGCGCAAAGGCGTCGACCACGAGACGGCGGTCATCCGAAGGAGTGACCTCGATGGTTTCGGTGTCCAGCGACAGGATGCGGTCGTCATAGGTCACGACCTCGTCCAGCAGGGGCATCTTGAAGCCCAGACCGGGCTCTTCCTTGACGCTTTGAATTTGGCCAAAGCGCATCACCAGCGCTTTTTCACGCTCATCGACCACAAAGATCGACGACAGCAGCACCACCAAGATCACGACGATGGCGGGCAGGATATAAGTTGTCTTGTTCATCTCTAAGCCCTCCCTCAGTTCGACTGGCCGGATTGACCGGACGAACGGCTAAGCTCGTTGAGCGGCAGATACGGCACGACGCCGCCTTCGCCACCGGTCAGCGCTTCGTCGAGGATCATCTTGTCCACGTCGCCCAGCACTTTTTCCATGGTTTCAAGGTACAGGCGGCGGCGTGTGACCTCCGGCGCCTGCGCGTATTCCTGCTGAACAGAGGTAAAGCGCGCGGCCTCACCCAAAGCACCGTTCACGACCTGCGCGCGGTAGCCTTCAGCTTCTTCGCGGGTCTGCGCAGCCTGACCACGGGCCTCTGCGACCACACGGTTGGCATAAGCGTCCGCTTCGCGTTCCAGACGGTCACGCTGCTGCTCGGCAGCCTGCACTTCGCGGAACGCATCAATCACCTCGGAGGGCGGCTCAGCGCCACGCAGGTTGACACGGACGATGCGGATGCCGCTTTCGTATTCATCGAGCGTCGTTTGGATATTCTCGCGCGCGGTATCGGCAATCAGCCCACGGTCACGGTTGAGGATCGGCGCAAGGTTGGACGCCGCGATGATCTCGCGCATCACGGATTCGGACACCGCCTGAACCGTCAGCTTCGGATCTGCGATATTGAACAACATCAATGCCGGATCAGCGACGTTCCAGACCACCTGGAAATCAATGTCGACGATGTTCGCATCGGTGGTCAGCATAAGACCGTCGGAGCGTCCGCCGCCAATGGTTTCCGTCCGCTCGGAGGTCACATTGACCTTGTCATAGGTGACAAAGGGCCAGGGGGCAAAGTTCAGACCCGGCTCGCCGGTGCTGGAATAGTCACCAAGGAACAATTCAACCGACTGTTCTTCGGGCTTCACGGTGTAAAAGCTCGAAAACGCCCAGATGCCCACCAATACCAGAGCACCCAGACCGATCATCCCCTTGGAGATGTGCGGACCGCCGCCACCGCCGCCGGAGGGACCATTTGAACGCCCCTTCCCGCCGCCGCGACCGCCCATAAGAACGCGCAGTTGCTCCTGGCCTTTCTTCATCAGCTCGTCGATCTCGGGGATCTGGTTGTCCTCGGGACGACGTCCGCCGCCACCACCACCCGAAGGTGGGCGCTGGTCATTGCCGCCACCCTGGTTGCCACCACCCCCCCAGGGGCCGCCGCTGTTTCCTGCCATGAAGCTCTACCCTTCTTTGAATTCAATATATTCACGTATCATAATCATACCTGTGCACGCCGGCGTGGAATTCAACCTCCATCACCTGCGGCATTCACGGCACCAGCCCGACAGATTGCCGGGTTGGCGCAAGACCGTATCACACAGTGCGCGTCGGGTTGCGCATCGTGACGATCTCCTCCGACATGGTCGGATGCACGGCGACGGTGCGGTCAAAGTCCTCTTTGGTCGCCCCCATCTTTACGGCAATTCCGGCCAGCTGGATCATTTCCCCCGCGCCCGGCGCCACGATATGGCAGCCCAGAACCGTGCGGTTCGCCTTTGAGACGATAAGTTTCATCAAAACACGTCCTGACCCATCTGCAAAGGCCGTCTGCATCGGACGGAACGAGGTGCAGTAGACCTCCACCTCCTCCTGTTCGGCTGCGGCTTCTTCGGTCAGGCCCACGGTGCCCATCTCCGGCTGCGTGAACACCGCGCTTGGGATCAGCTCGTGATCCACCGGCGTCGGGTTGCCATGAAACACCGTGTTCACAAAGGCCATGCCCTCGCGAATCGCCACCGGTGTCAGGTTCACACGGTCGGTCACGTCGCCAATGGCATAGACGGAGGGCACGCCGGTCTGGCTGTATTCGTCCACCTGGATCGCGCCATTGCGCCCCAGCTCAAGCCCCAGACCCTCGATTCCCAGATCATCGGTGTTCGGCTTGCGCCCGGTGGCAAAGAACACGGCGTCGAAATCGCGGATCGTGCCGTTGGTCGCCTTGACGCGCAGCGGGCCGTTGCCAGCTTCTTCAACTTCGGCAAGACCGTATTGCACATCATCTACCGGCGCCTCGCCCATGTTCTCGGCTTCCGGCGTCCCGATCTTGTGCATCTCGACGATGGTTGTCCCGGTATGAAGGTCGATGCCGCGGTCCGACATGGCCTCCGCGATCAGGCCGCGCGCTTCGTCGTCAAAGCCACGCAGGATTTGCGCGCCCCGATAAAACTGCGTCACTTCGACACCCAGGCCATGCAGGATGCAGGCAAATTCACAGGCGATGTAGCCGCCGCCCACGATCAAGACCCGCTTCGGCAGCGTTTCGAGATGGAAAATATCGTCCGACACCATGCCCAGATGTGCGTTCGGCATGTCCGGGCGCATCGGGCGCCCGCCGGTGGCCACAAGAATGTGCTTGGCTGTCTTTTCCTCGCCGGTGGACAGCGTGACGGTATGGGCATCCTTGATCGTCGCGCGCGCGTCAAACGTCTCTACGCCGGAGCCTGCCAGCAACTTGCGATACACCCCTTCGAGACGATCAAGCTCGGCGTTCAACTTCTGGCGAAAGGTCGTCCAATCGAACTGGCCGTCCTGGATGTCCCAGCCGTAGGCACGTGCAGCGGCGGGCATGTCCCGGTATTCGCTGGCAAAAACCATCAGCTTCTTGGGCACGCAGCCGCGGATGACGCAGGTACCGCCATAGCGGTCTTCCTCTGCCAGCGCCACTTTTGCGCCCGCCTCGCCGGCGGCCACACGCGCCGCCCGCACGCCGCCGGAGCCGCCGCCGATGACAAAGAGATCGTAGTCGAATTCGCTCATGATCCGCTCCGTAAGTCTGGGAGTATTAACTTGGCGGGAGGTATTTCATGCGGCGGCGCAGAAGGCCAGAGCCGCCGCTCTCACCTCCCGGCGGTGCGCGCCATTTGCTCTTGCGCGGGCAGCTTGGCATCCGGCCAGTAGTGCTTGATGACGCCCAGCGCGTCCTGGGCCCGAACGTGATCGAGGCGCGCAAACGGCAAAACGTCGACCCGCTGCGCGCTGCCATGCCCATGGGTGACGTAGCTGCGCACGAGATGGCTGCCGACGCGGTTCAGCTCGACACTGGTGACCGCCCCCCACGGGATGCGCGCGCCCTGCCCCTTGCCCGGCCGATCCGGCAAATGCAGGCCATCCGCATCAATGCGCAGAACCTCCGTCACGCTCGGGCGGATCAGGCCCCGCACATGGGCAATCAGCAAACCGGCGATCATCATCACGACCAGCAGATTGAAACCGATCCAGAACCAGGACAAATCCGGCTGCTGCAGATCCTGAAAAAGACGCCATAAAAACCAGCTCAGCAACACAACGGCGATGGCCTCATGCACGCGCGACAACGCCCCGCGCCCCGTGGACAGCGTCGCCTCGAAGCTGGGTGCCTCCGCCATGCCTGCTCCGCTTCAGATGTCGCTGAAAAGGTTGTCGTCTTCGACAAAGGCCAGCTGGCTTTCGCTGACTGTACCCTCATTGATGTCGCGCACTTCGACGCGCCCGTCACTGTGCCCCACCACAAGCTTGTCGCAAATATCTATGAACAGCCCATTCTCCACAACGCCGGGGATCTGGTTGAGCACCATCGACAGCTGGCGCGGATTGCCGATGCGCGACAAATGCAGGTCGAGGATATGGTTCGCCTCATCCGTGATGTAGGGCCGCGCACCGTTCATGCGCAGCGTGGTCTGCCGCCCCATCACGTCCATCGACACCAGAACCTCTTCGATCAGCGCCTGCGTGGTTTGCCAGCCAAACGGGATAATCTCCAGCGGCAGAGGGAAAGCACCCAGCGCCTGCACTTCCTTGGCGGCGTCGGCGATGACGATCATCTGGTCGCTGGCCGTGGCCACGATCTTTTCCTGCAACAGCGCGCCGCCGCCCCCTTTGATCAGGTTCAGATCCTCATCAAATTCATCCGCGCCGTCGATGGTCATGTCGAGCCACTTTGCCTCGTCGAGGCTGATGACCTCCAGCCCCACATCCCGTGCAAGCTCCGCCGTGCGGGTCGAGGTCGGCACACCCTTGAAACGCAGACCGTCCTCGCGGACCTTTTCCCCGAGACACCGCACCAGCCATGCCGCGGTCGACCCCGTCCCAAGGCCGACACGCATTCCGGATTCCACGAATTCCGCCGCTTGTTTGGCCGCTACAAACTTGGCCTTGTCGATGGGCGAGAGTTCTCCGGACATGTCTTTCCCCCTGTTCAGCTGACGGCACACTTATATCAGGGACATGGCGCGGTGCGAGGTGCAATTGCCTAAAGCCCGCGACACTTGGGCAAAGCATCCAATCCCGCGCGTTTCATGCACGAAATGTCCCGTTCAAGGCTAAAAGAGCCCACCACCGAAGCCACCATTCAGGTTTTGGTCCAAGCCGGTGGCTAACTGTACCAGAAACACCCAAAATCATCCATCAAACGCAGTCTGGTTTTATGCGATGGAGGCGTCATTTTGCGCCGGATTTCCGGAACTTTTCGCACGCTCGCAGAAAATTCGTCACTCTTTCGACAGTCCCGTGCTCAAGGCGTGAAACGCGACCGGAAACCAGCTTTCGTGCAGAACTTTACCTGAATCATACATGAAACGGCGCATTCGCTGAATTGTCAGCTGACAATTTATGCCGGATCACCCTCTCACCGCCGTTTTATTGCCAAGTTTAACGGCGACACTTCACTTGCAACCACAGCGAGAAGAAAGAAACCCATGCCTGATCGCCAGACCTCCTGCCGGCTCACCGGTCCGGACGCCGTGCGTCCGGTTCCCCTTCGTGCCGACCTCTTCTCACGTCTCTTGCGCTACAGTCAGCCGGTCCATCCCATGATGCCCGCGGCGACCACGGTCATTGGATACCCTTTCGACGTTCTGGTCCTCGATGGGCTGGTGAGGCGCAACGCCCCACCGCGGAAGAGCTGACCATCACAGTGGAATAGGCACGCCGGCAGCCTGGATCGTCCCGGTCGGTGCGCCCGTCGGGGACCCGCCAACAGGCTCGTCCGTCACGGCCAGGGTCGCCCCCGGAACGCGCGCCGCCATGGCGTCCGACAAGCGCGTGGCAAAGGTCCCGTCCTCGGTCGCCAGACCCAGCGAAATGGGCTCAGCCCCGGCAGGGATCAGCCAGACCTCCAGCGACCGTCCCTCGGGCACGGCCCCTTCGGTCAAGTCCAAAGACACCGTGTGGGACGGTGGGTCGATCAGCACCGCAAAGGCCAATTGTCCTTCCGCCGGTGCAAGATCAGCCCGGATACGCCCATCGCCCGGCGCCTCGATCAAGATGCCCGACATGAAGACAGCCCAAGCGATCAGCGCGCCGCCAACGGCCCCCATCAGGTAGGGCACCAGCGACCGCCATATGGGCGGCTCAGGCGCACCATGGACCGCCAACTCGATTCGCTTCAGCACGCGCGCCGGCGGTGTCTTGGATGGCATGCCATCGGTCAGCGTGACAAAGTACTCCGTCCACGCGTCAACATCCTGAGCAAGGTCGCGATCCTGCGCCATGCGTGCCTCGAAGGTCAGACGCTCGTCGCCGGAAAGCAAACCCAGCGCATATTCAGCCGCTTGGGTTTCGATCTCGCCGGGTTCATCTGTGAGGGGTTCATCGGTCATCCGCCCAGACACTCCCTCAGTTGCATAAGGCTTCGCCGTAGCCAGGTGCGTACGGTGTTCAGCTTAATCCCGGTTTCTTCTGCGATCTCCTGGTAGGTCAGCCCTTGCAGGTACACACGCTGCACCATCTCGGACCGATCCAGAGGCAGTTCTGACAGGCACGCCTGCAACGCCTTCGCCTCGGACCGCATTTCCGCCTGCTGGGCTGGTCCCGGCGCGTCGTCGTACAAACGCTCGGCAATATCCACCGGCGCCATGGCAGATCCCTCACGACGCGCCTTGCGCAGGCGGTCGATGGAGGCGTTCCGTGTGATCGTGATCAGCCAGGTCATGGGAGAATATCCATTGCTTCGGTATGCGCCCGCCCGATCCCAGAGTTTTACATAAACTTCCTGCAGGACCTCTTCGGCCAGCGCTTCGTCTTTCAAGATACGAACGCTCACGCCAAAGAGTTTCGCCGACGTGCGAGAATAGAGGTCGCGAAAGGCCTTTCTGTCAGCCATGGCGACCCGCGCGATCAGCGCTTCGATCTCTTCCTGCGGTGTCATATTGTCTGAACCACCCATCCCCCTTGCCCCTTCTCGCGATATGTTGCACCAACGCGTGCAAGACAATGGATCAGAGGACACGGGCACCATGGCGGACGGCACGATCGATATCAACGCGAAACCGACCGAGGAAATCTCGGTGCGCGAAGTCTTTGGCATCGACTCCGATATGGTCGTGCATGGCTTTCCGGATCGCACCGACCGCGTGCCGGACATTGATTCCACTTACAAGTTTGACCCAGACACCACGCTGGCCATCCTTGCGGGGTTCAATCGCAACCGCCGTGTGATGATCCAGGGCTACCACGGCACCGGCAAGTCGACGCACATCGAACAGGTGGCCTCGCGGTTGAACTGGCCGGCTGTGCGCGTGAACCTCGACAGCCACATTTCCCGGATCGACCTTATCGGCAAGGATGCCATCAAACTGGTCGACGGCAAGCAGGTGACGCAATTCCAGGAAGGCATTCTGCCTTGGGCGCTGCGCAACCCGACAGCGATTGTGTTCGACGAATACGATGCCGGTCGCGCAGACGTGATGTTCGTTATCCAGCGGGTTCTGGAAACAGACGGCAAGCTGACGCTGCTCGATCAAAACCAGGTCATCACCCCGCACAAGTACTTCCGTATTTTCGCCACAGCCAACACCGTCGGCCTCGGCGACACCACCGGCCTCTACCACGGTACGCAGCAGATCAACCAAGGTCAGATGGACCGCTGGTCGCTGGTGGCGACGCTGAACTACCTCAGCATCGACGCCGAAACCGCGATCATCCTGTCCAAGGCCCCGCACTATAACAATGAAAAGGGTCGCAAGACCGTGCGGCAGATGGTGACCGTCGCGGACTTTACCCGCCGCGCCTTCATGAATGGTGAATTGTCCACCGTGATGTCGCCACGGACCGTGATCGCCTGGGCCACCAACGCGGAAATTTTCCGCAACATGGGCTACGCCTTCCGCGTTTCGTTCCTGAACAAATGTGACGAGCTGGAGCGCCAGACCGTGGCGGAGTTTTACCAGCGTTGCTTTGACGAAGAGCTGCCGGAAAGCGCTGCGTCGATCAGCCTGGGTTAACTCCGGTAGACAGCACCCGATACAACGCGCGTCCAACAGGGCGCGCGTTTCGCATTTCAGCGGGTGTCATCGCCACGGTCGTAGGCGCTGCGCATCCCGAGCTCGGCTTGCTGCATGAGGACGCGCGCCTCCGCTTCGATCCGCTCCAGCCGCGCTTCCATCCCGTCTAAAAAGCCGCCCATATTTTGCACGTCTGTGCCCACACCGGACAGCTTTCTCAGCATCGCCTTGACGCGGTCGACGCTTGGTCCACCGATCTTCAGCATCCTCTTGCTGACCTTCGGCTCGGGAGCCTGACGCATACTTCCCGGATGTATCGACATGTCCAAGATCCTCTCGTTACATCCGGTAAGTATGACGCAAAGGTTAATGCTTCGCTTTTACATAAACTTTTAGTTTATTTTGAAAGGATGAATGCCTGGCCGGTCTCGGTAACAGTTTTCTCCGAAAATGGCCGTGGTTCCGAGGCTCTATGTGGCAGGGCGAACGATCCCGCCAGAGGCGAAGGTTTACCGCCCTAGCGACCGGAACGCCGCCAAGAAAGCGGGCTGGCATGATGCTGCGGCATGGGACAGCGCTGTTTGGTGTGGCGGCTGTGCGATGTGGCAACCTATCGTTCACAGGTCTCTGCTAACCTTTGAAGCCATGACATATCCGCGCCCCTTCCCCCGGCTCGCGCCGTTGTTCCTGGCCTTGATGCCCGGTATGGCCAGTGCGGCGACCGGTCCGCCGCCGCCTGAGGGCGCGCTCAATCTGGCGGCGTGTCATGGATTTTACACTGCCGTCGTCGAACACAGCCGCCTCGTCGCAACGGAAAACGACGCCGCACGCCTGCGACGTGACATGCTCGCCGCAATGATGAACGCCCTTCTGGCAGAACAGGTGGAGAACCGAAGCTACAAGGTGGCGTTGATGCAGTCGCGTGTCCGCGCCCGCAGCCAGATGCGCAATTTGTTTCGCAACGCGGACTTCGACAGTGACCCGCGCCGCAATCGCATTGCCAAGGGACAGATCCGACGCAACCTTCGGGCTTGTGACAGCCTCATGATTGGCAGTCGAACCGCACACTCCTGAACATCGCTGCCACGCGCCCCCTTGCCAAGACCGTCCGCAGGGTTCAAATCTGCAACCATGAGCAAGCCCAGCGACAACCCCGCCGATCCGTTCAAGAAGGCCCTTGCCGAGGCCACCAAGGTCATGGCCGACGATCCCGATCTGTCGGTCAGCTATACGGTGGACCCTGCCGGCGTGTCGGGCGATGCCATGCGTCTGCCGCAGGTATCGCGCCGCATGACCCGAGACGAGGTGCTGCTGGCCCGCGGCACGGCGGACGCCCTCGCGTTGCACCGGCGCTATCACGATGCGCCCACCCATGCGCGCTACCTGCCGCAAGGCGATATGGCCCGCGAGCTGTACGACGCCATGGAAACCGCGCGCTGCGAAGCCATGGGCGCACGCGACATGCCCGGGACTGCCGGCAATGTGGACGCCAAGATCGGCCATGAGGCCGCGCGCCGCGGCTACGGTCAAATTCGCGACCGGGCGGAGGCGCCCCTTCCCGTTGCCGCCGGCTATCTGATCCGCCATCTGGCCACGGGCCGCGACCTGCCGCCCGATGCGGCCAACGTCATGGAGCTTTGGCGCGGTTTCGTCGAGGAACAGGCTGCCGGCACATTGTCAGACGTGGAGACCGTGCTGTCCGACCAGTCGGCCTTTGCCAAGTTCGCGCGCAAGATGATCACCGACCTGGGCTATGGCGATCAGCTTGGTGATGATCCTGACAATATGGATGACGACGCCGACGACGACGGCGAGCAGGATGGGCAGGACGAAGAGGAACAGCCCGATTCCAACGGCAATGATGAGGACGAGGGTGAAGAATCCGAAGCCTCGCCGGAGCAAAGCCAGGAGGAAACGCAAGATCCCTCTCAGGCGCAGGTCAGCATGGACGACATGGCCGACCAGGAGCTGGGAGACGAGGCGGAATTGCCCGAGGGCGACGCCCCGATGGATCCGCCCTCGCCGCAGCCAATTTCCGACGCCGATCCGGATTACCGCGTCTACTCGACGGAAAACGACGAGGAAATCGCCGCCGAAGACCTTGCCGAGCCGATCGAGCTGGAGCGGCTGCGGGCCTACCTCGATCAACAGCTGGAGCCCCTCAAGGGTGCGGTGAGCCGTTTGGCCAACAAGCTGCAACGCCGCCTGCAGGCGCAGCAGAACCGGTCTTGGGAGTTCGACAAGGAAGAGGGCGTTCTTGACGCCGGTCGGCTGGCGCGCGTGGTGGCGAACCCGACGACGCCGCTGTCGTTCAAGGTCGAAAAGGATATGGAATTCCGCGACACCGTCGTGACCTTGTTGCTGGACAACTCCGGCTCCATGCGCGGGCGCCCGATCTCCATCGCGGCGATTTGTGCGGATGTTCTGGCCCGCACGCTGGAGCGCTGCAACGTGAAGGTCGAGATCCTCGGCTTTACCACACGCGCCTGGAAGGGCGGGCTGGCGCGCGAGGAATGGCTGAACGCCGGACGCGAGCAGCAACCCGGCCGTCTGAACGATCTGCGCCACATCATCTACAAGCAAGCTGATGCGCCTTGGCGGCGCACCCGCGACAACCTTGGCCTGATGATGAAGGAAGGCCTGCTGAAGGAGAACATCGACGGCGAGGCGCTGGAATGGGCGCACCGGCGCATGGTGGGACGCCCCGAGGCGCGCAAGATCCTGATGGTGATTTCGGACGGTGCGCCGGTCGATGATTCCACGCTGTCCGTGAACCCGGCGAACTATCTGGAAAAACACCTGCGCGATGTCATCGCCATGGTGGAAAAGCGGCGTCAGGTCGAACTGCTTGCCATTGGCATCGGACACGACGTGACACGCTATTATGACCGCGCGGTCACGATCACCGATGTGGAACAATTGGCGGGGGCCATGACGGAACAGTTGGCCTCTCTGTTCGACAGTGATCCACGCGCCCGCGCGCGGTTCATGGGCGTGAACCGCGTCGCGTGATCGGAGTGGCGGTGGGCCTTCAGGCCGCCGCCTGCCCCATCAAGGCACGACCATAGGGCGAAGTGCCGGAGACCGCGTGTTGACAGGCATTGATCTGCCAGACGCCGTCTTTGTGTATGTAGGTTCCCATCACGGGATACGCTGCGCGGTGCAGCACATTGCCGTGGCAGATCATACGCGTCTCATGTGTGGCCTTGATGCTGCCATCGGGCTGCATTTCGGCAGAAACGCAGCTGCGGACCAGATCCTTCAGACCAATCTGCGCGTAGTGATCGCGGATCGCGGCAAACATGGCGGCCAGCTCCGCTGATGTGATGACACTGTGGTGACCATCGAAGGTTTCAAACCGCGCGGGCAACAGGAAGTGTCGGGCGTAGGTCTCGAAGTCGCCCTGCAACAGCGCCTGCCCGGTTGTTTCGAGGACCGCATCCACGATTTTCTTTGCATCCGCTGTCATCGACGGTCTCCTGCCTGGCCACGCCCATCGGCGCTGCACGTTATCTATGACCTTTACGCGGCAGCGGACAGGGGAAGTCAAAACATCTTTACCGAGACCTCAGGCGTCGGCATCTTCTTGCCCTCGCCTGCAGGCCAGATACTCTGCGCGCCAAAGGAGATATCAATGTTCCAGAGCTTTACCGAAACGGCCTCTCCCGCGCAGGGACCGGCCCGCCTCAGCGCCCTTCAGGATCTGCTCGCCGACCGTGGCTTTGACGGATTTCTCATCCCGCGCGCTGACGCGCATCAAGGCGAATATGTCGCCGCCCATGACGACCGCCTGGCATGGCTGACAGGGTTTACAGGGTCTGCGGGCTGGGCAATCGCGCTGCGCGACCGCGCCGCGATATTCACCGACAGCCGCTACACCGTGCAGGTGAAGGCGCAAACCGCCGATGTGTTTGAGAAAGTCGACTGGCCGGGTATTTCGCTGTCCGACTGGCTTTCGAAGGCGCTGCCGCAGGGGGCACTTGCCTATGATCCATGGCTGTTGACGGTCAGCCAGAAAAAGGAACTGGAAAAGAACCTGCCAGAGGTCGAGCTGCGCGCCACGGACAACCTGATCGATG
Source organism: Sagittula sp. NFXS13 (assembly GCF_040148795.1). Classification (NCBI taxonomy): domain Bacteria; kingdom Pseudomonadati; phylum Pseudomonadota; class Alphaproteobacteria; order Rhodobacterales; family Roseobacteraceae; genus Sagittula; species Sagittula sp. NFXS13. The sequence goes on along the minus strand of NZ_JAGEMH010000003.1, from coordinate 511,985 downwards.
CCTTGTGGGAGGATCAGCCTGCGCCGCCGATGGCTGCCGCCTTTGTGCACCCGATGGAGCTGGCGGGCGAATCCCACATGGACAAGATCGCCCGGCTGGCCAAAGACATCGCGCCGCAGTCTGCGGCTGTCATCACCCTGCCGGATTCGATTGCCTGGCTTCTGAACATCCGCGGCGGGGACATCCCGCGCAATCCGGTGGCGCATGGCTTTGCCATACTACATGCCGATGCGCGGGTGGATTTGTTCATGGACCCGGCGAAAACCGATGGCATTCGCGATCACTTGGGCTACAGCGTGCGCCTGATGCCGGTGGAAGCGTTTCTGCCCGCACTTGCCGCGCTGACCGACCCCGTGCGCATTGACCCGGAGTCCTGTCCCGTTGCAGTGGTTGATGCCTTGGCCAATCCGGTCGAGGGTCGCGATCCGTGCATCATGCCCAAGGCGCAAAAGAACCCGGCGGAACTGGAGGGCAGCCGCAACGCCCATCTGCGCGACGCCACAGCGATGGTGCGGTTTCTCGCTTGGCTTGATGCCCAGGCGCCCGGCACGCTGACCGAGATCGCCGTGGTGAAGCAACTCGAAGCCTTTCGGGCGGAGACCAACGCGCTGCGCGACATCTCCTTTGACACGATTTGCGGTGCGGGAGAGCATGGCGCAATCGTGCATTACCGCGTGACGGAGGCCACCGACCGCGCCGTCAAAGAAGGTGAGCTGTTGCTGGTGGATTCCGGGGGCCAATATGTCGACGGCACGACCGACATCACCCGCACGATTGCCATCGGCGAGCCTACAGAGGAACACCGGGATGCCTTTACCCGCGTGTTGAAAGGCATGATCACCCTGTCCCGCCTGCGCTTTCCCAAGGGGCGGTCCGGGTCGGATATCGATGTGCTCGCGCGTCACAGCCTGTGGGAGGCGGGCCTCGATTATGGCCACGGCACGGGCCACGGCGTCGGCGCCTATCTTTGCGTGCACGAAGGGCCGACGAGCATTTCGCCCAAGGGGCGCGTCCCGCTGGAGCCAGGCATGATCCTGTCCAACGAACCGGGGTTCTACCGCGAGGGAGAATACGGCATTCGCATTGAAAACCTCATCATTGTCGAAGAGGCCCCCGCCCTGCCGCGCCAGAGCGTCCCACAGATGTACCGCTTTGAAACGCTGACGCTGGTGCCCATCGACCGCCGCCTGATCGTGCCGGAATTGCTGCTCGACGCAGAGAAAATCTGGCTCGACGGCTATCATCAGAGAGTGCTGGATACGCTCCTTCCGCATGTCGAAGATGCCGCAGAAGACTGGTTAAGGGTTGCATGTGCCCCCCTCTGACATGTCTATGTCACAATACCCGGCCAGTTGGTCAGGAGTGAGGGGACGGCGGGATCTCACTGCCGCCACCTGACCATTTCACCGGGCACGTCACTCAGGGAGATCATGACTATGACCAAGCACATCACCATTACACCTGCCGTGGGCACTTGGGTTGTTCGCGCCGGTGGCGCCGTGCTGGGCGAATCGTCCCGTGCGCTGGAGCTGGTCGAGGGCGATCTGCCTCCGATCATCTATTTTCCGCGCGAAGACCTTGGCATGGCGTTCTTTGACGCCACGGACCACAAGGAAACCTGCCCGCACAAGGGCGAAGCTTCTTACTTCTCGATCATGTCCAAGTCGCGGACCTACGAAAACGCGGTCTGGTCCTACGAGAGCCCCAAGGAAGAGGTCGCAGAGATCAAGGGATACCTCGCCTTTCACGTTCAGGACGGCGTGGCTGTCGAACAGGTCTGAGGTCCTACGGCTTTCAACGGCCCAAAAGCCTCGATCCGCGTGATCGAGGCTTTTTCTTTGGCCACACGCCGGATCAGCGGAAAACCCGCGCTGTTAAGCTCTTTTTCCCGGCCGTTATTGAATAGCAAACCACCTGCCCCCTAGTGTTGCGCATCGTTTCAAGCCGAAAGGATATTTGATGTCTCTGCGTCTGCCCTTTTTCATGTCCATCGTACTCAGTGTTTGCGCGCTGCCAGCCCTGGCCGCACAGGGCGTCGTAGACACGCCCCGTGGCACCACGGTGGAGATGCGCAACGGCCCGGCAGCGGCGTTTGACATAGAGCGGCTGCTGCGTGACGGCACCGTGGTGGACATCCTGTCCGACGATCCTGCGGGCATGTGGGTGGAAGTGCGCGGCCCCTCCGGCGCGACCGGCTGGATCCCGAGGTCCAAGCTGGAGGACCCGGAGCAGGAGGCCGAAAACACGCTGCGCCGCAGTGCCGACCGCCCGGACTGGATCCGCAGAGATGCCTCTGATGACGCGCGCAGTGCCCGGCGTGATACGGTGACCAACACGCCCACACGCAGTGCTGGCCGCACCACGACCGCGGGTGGATTTGACCGCGACGCCTCTGGTCGCGAGACGCTTTACGTCAATTCCCCCTCTGCGGGGGCGTTGAACCTGCGCAGCGGTCCCGGCACGAACTACAACATTCTGGATCAACTCGCTCACGGCGATCAGGTCGTCATCTTGGGCGGCAGCGCCCCGTGGCGACGTGTGCGCGCCGAAAGCGGATGGACCGGATATGTGTATGGCACCTACCTGTCCGCCACGCCCCCTGACCAGCTGCAACCGCCGCGCACGCGCCCCACGGATCCGCCGACGGCCGGTCGTGTGGTGGACACACTTTGGGTCGACGCGCCCCAGTATGGCGGATTGAACCTGCGCGCAGGCCCCGGCACGTCTTATGACATCCGCGAGACGATGGACCATCGCTCCCGTGTCGAACTGCTGGAAGGTGGCACCGAGACATGGAAACTGCTGCGCAGCGACACCGGCGAAGTGGGGTTTGCGCACGTAGATTATCTGTCTGAGACGCGGCCGCCCCGTGCCGTTCCGAGCGCCGATGATCGGCGGCAGGACTGGCCGCGCCAACGCGACGAACGGAACCGCAATGATCGCAACGTTTTGCGTGTCACGCCTGAGGATCTGCCGCGCATTCTGGCGGAATGTGCCTTCTCCGGAGACAACCTCGAAAGCTGCGTGGTGCGGGAATTGGGACGCGGCAGCCGCTGAAGGGATGCGCGGCGGGCTTAGGAATGCTCTTCCTCGGCCGTGGCCGCCAACGCCCGGTTATAGGCCTTCAAGGCGTCCACGTGGAACAGGGCGCCTTGCAGAACCGGCTGCCCGTCCTCCATCGTCACCACGGGCAGGAAAGGCTTTGTCGAACTGTCGAGCAGCGGCAAAGCGGTTTTCAACGTCGCGTTCAACTGGACGTACAGCCCCTGCTCTACCATTTCGAGGCAGACATCCTCGTCCGCTGCGCCCTCGTCCGTTGGTTTGCGCATGACCCCTTTCACCCGGAACATCCCCAAGAGGTAGGCTTGTGGCCCGGCGGCCAGTGCGACCTTGCGCCGCTCCAACTGCGTGAGGAAGAACGACCGATGCACCACGCGGCTGGCCAGCGCGGTCGACATGGAGACAGAGATCATCACCGCCAATCCGGTCTGCCAGTCCCCGGTCAGTTCAAACACGATCAGCGTGGTGGAAATCGGCGCTCCCAGAACCGCCGCCGCCACGGCGCCCATGCCCGCCAGTGCGTAGAGGGTAAAGGCGGAGGAAGCCTCCGGCACCAGCGCTGTCGCCAGGTGGCCGAAGGTCAGACCGGTCAGCGCGCCCACCATCAAAGACGGGGAAAAGATGCCGCCCCCCATACGACCCGCGATCGTGATGGACACGGCGATGACCTTTATGATCGCAAAGACCAGAGCCTCCCACATCAAAAGCTGGCCTGACAGGGCCAGGCTCGTGGTCTCGTATCCGACGCCAATGATATGCGGAAACCAGATCGCCAAGGCACCCAGCAACAGCCCCGCCACCGCAGGCCGCAGCCAACGTGGCAGGCCAAGACGCTTTTGCAGCTCTGTCTCCACATCGTCGGCAAAGAAGATCGCCCGCATCATGGCAACGGCGATGATTCCACACACCAGCCCCAACAGGAAAAACGCCGGCAGTTCGAGGTAGAATTCCACAGTCGTGGTGCCCGGCAAGATAAATTCCGTTACGTCACCGTAGACCAGCCGATTGACCACGGTTCCCGCCGCGCTGGCCACGACGATCGGTGCAAAGGCGTGCAGCGCGAAGTGACGCAGCACCACTTCCAGCGCAAAAAGCGCACCGGCGATAGGCGCGTTGAAGGAGGCGGAGACTGCCGCCGCGACCGCACAACCTAGAAGATCGCGCCCGGTGATCCCGTCCACCCCAAGGCGGTTCGCCATCCAGGTCGAGGCCAGGGCGGCCATATGCACCACGGGCCCTTCCCGCCCCGTGCTGCCGCCCGTGGACAAGGTGATCCACGAACAAAGCACGCTTGCCACGCCCGCGCGCCGTTCCACGCGGCCATCGTTCAAAGCCGCGCCCTCTATGACGTCTCCCACGGAGCGGACCCGCCCATCAGGCGTGAACCTCTGCAAGATCAAACCGACGACAACACCGCCGCACACAGGGATCAGGAGAACCAAAGCCCAGTGCAGTTCCCCGGCCCAGCTTGCCAACATGTTAACATCTTCCGTGCCATAAAGCGCCGCTTGCAGCACCTCCACAGCGAAACGAAATCCGATGGCCCCCAGTCCGGCGACAACCCCCAGGAGCAAGGCAATGAACCAAAAGCTCAGCTGCCCCGGTCCGCGATGTCGAACCATGTCCCAGCCGCGATTCAGGTCGCTCTGGATGGTTTCCCAGTGTTGCCGGAACACACCTCGCACGATTGTCTCCTCTTTCACCGCGACTTTAACCCCGTCAGACCCTTAGATAAGGTAACTGCGTGAAAAATCGGAGCCTTACTATGTCCCTCGCCCAGGCGCTTGACGACTTGCAGCTGTTCCTAGGCGAACGTTTCAGCAGGTCCAAGCCCGATCTCGATGCGCACGCTCAATCCGAAAGCCATTTCCCCCCTGCGCCGCCGGATGCAGTGGCCTACCCCGAGAGCACAGCAGAGGTGGCGCAGATCGTAAAGGTCTGTGCCAAATACGATGTGCCTATGGTCGGATGGGGCGCGGGCACATCGCTCGAAGCGCAGGCGCAAGCCGTGCGTGGCGGCATCATCGTTGACTTTGCACGCATGAACCGTGTGCTCAATATCCGGGCCGAGGATATGGATGTCACGGTCCAACCCGGCGTGACGCGCGAGTCCCTGAACGAGGAGCTGCGCGCGACGGGCCTGTTTTTTCCGGTGGATCCGGGGGCCAATGCCTCACTTGGTGGGATGGCCATGACCCGCGCCTCTGGTACGACGACGGTGCGCTACGGGTCGATGCGTGACAACGTTCTGGGGTTCGAGGCCGTTCTGGCCGATGGCACGGTGATCCGCACAGGCACGCGCGCGCGAAAGTCTGCCGCCGGTTATGATCTGACGGCCCTGCTGGTCGGATCAGAGGGCACTCTGGCCCTCGTTACCGAGATCACGCTGCGCCTGCATGGGATACCGGAATCGATCTCCGCCGGGATCTGCGCCTTTCCGGACATGCACACCGCCGCAAATGCCGTGATGGAAACGATCCAGATGGGCATTCCCATGGCGCGCATCGAATTCGCGTGCGCCGACACCGCACGGGCTTTCAACACCTATGCCGGAATGGACATGGCGCCGCTGCCGCATCTGATGGTGGAATTTCATGGCTCCCCCGAAAGCATCGCCCAGGACGCTGCCCGCTTTGCCGAGATCGTGGCAGATCACGACGGCACCGATTTCCAGTGGTCCGCGCGGGCGGAGGAGCGCACTGCGCTCTGGGCGATGCGCCACAATGGCTATTACGCAATCCTCGCCTCGCGCCCCGGCGCACGTGGGCTTGTCACCGATATCTGCGTCCCGATCAGCCAACTTGCCCGCGCCGTCGAGGAAACCCAGGACGATATTGCTGCCTCTGGCATCCCCGGCCCGATCCTCGGTCATGTGGGCGACGGGAATTTTCATGCGATCCTGTTGATCGATCCGGATGTTCCGACCGAAATTGACATAGCAAAGGCCCTGTCAGCGCGCATGGCAGAGCGGGCGCTACGGCTTGGCGGCACCTGCACTGGCGAACATGGCGTCGGCCTTGGCAAAAAAGATTACATGCAGGCGGAACATGGTCACGGCTGGCAGGTCATGGGGGCGTTGAAAGCAACGATGGACCCCCAAGGCATTCTCAACCCAGGCAAGCTTGTGCCGGGAAGCTAGCGTTTATCCACATAAAATCAGCACCCGCGTTGCGGCCAGTGTGGCGCGGGTGTGGCGCGCATCTGCCCCTGGCGGCTTCAAGGCCCCTGTCACGCAGCGCAAAGGCACATCGCCAACAAGCAGGTCAAGCCACAGCGAAGCCGCATCCTGTGCCTTCTGCCGAACCAGCCCTTCGGCGCGCAAACCTTCAAAAAAGAGCAACACCCGCGGGAACACGCGGCCACGTCCACCCTCTGCCAAAATAGCGCCGAGCTGGTTTTTGGGATCGGCGGCGGCGGCGCGGTTCAATTCGATGGCACGCGGAGACAAGAGCAATTCCAAGAGCAAGGCCCCAAGCTCTATCAACGCGGCCTCATCGCGCGCCTGCGTGACCTGATCCAGACGGTCGGAGATCGCGTCAACATTGCGCGCGATCAGCATGGCAAAAAGGCCCGATTTATCACCGTACCAACGATAGAGTGTCTCGTTCGATGCCTTGGCTTTGCGCGCGACAGCCAGCATCGACATGCCGCCAAACCCCTTTTCTTTCAGCAAATCATAGGCGGCATCGGCAATTTGTTTTTCGCGGGCTTCTTTTTCGTCCGGGGTCATGCGGCATCCGATTTCCAATTAGGTGTTGACTCAAAACCGTACACACGATTACGGATATAGCAAGGCGTACATTAAATTACGGATTTTCCAACCGAGGTATTTTCCATGATCGATCCACTGCCCACCCGAGCCGCTCTCGCAACACTTCTGACAATTCACCTATTGATGCTGTTTGCGCTATACACGGAAACGGCACCGCACCCGCCGCTGACCATTCCACTGTTCGCGCTGGGCCCGTTCTTGACCGCAGTCATCGCCATCGGTTGCGCAACATGGATGATGGCCGGCCGCCCTGGCACAGCTTGGCTGAGTATCGTCACCGCAATTTTGGCAATGGTCTCACTTGGCCCGCAAAAATACGTCGACCCGGCGTTTGCAGAGATCTGGCCCGCCGTCATCACCGGCCAGGTCGCGATCTTTGTCCTGCTGGTGCAAACACTGGGCGCCTGTCGTACAAGGACAAAGGGACATGCTGACGTGACGACCTAAGCCGTACACCACCTTTCGCCCCGGTGGAGACGCAACAGGGTCAAGGCCTTGGCAAGCTATCCTGCCAACAGGGCCCGCGCCGCGGCCCGCGCGGCGTCGGTCACAGTGTCACCGGACAGCATGCGCGCGAGCTCCGTCTCTCGTTCATCCGCATCCAATGGAACAACTTCCGAAAGCGTCATGCCCTCTTCGACGCGCTTGGCAACGCGCCAATGGTGCGCGCCCAAAGCCGCCACCTGCGGCGAGTGCGTCACCACAAGAACCTGTCCCGCGTCGGCCAAAGCCTTGAGGCGACGGCCCACCGCATCCGCTGTTGCGCCACCCACGCCACGGTCGATCTCGTCAAAAATCATCGTGACGCCCTGCCCTGCTTCCTCGTGAAGCGCGACCTTCAGGGCCAGGAGAAATCGGGACAATTCACCGCCCGACGCGATTTTATTCAATGCTCCGGCAGGTGCACCGGGGTTGGTGGCAACGCGGAACGTCACCGCATCTCGCCCCTCGGGCCCGTCGGGTGCTTCGGCAACCTCGGTCTGGAACACGGCTCGGCCCATCTTGAGCGGCTCAAGCTCTGAGGCCACCCCTTTGTCCAAGCGTACAGCTGCTTTCTGGCGCAGTTCGGTCAGGGATTTCGCCGCGTCCGTATACGAGATTTCGGCATCTTTGACCGCGGCTTCCAACGCGCCAATCTGCGCCTCGCCCGCGTCCAACGCAGCGAGGCGCGCGCCAAGTTCCTCTGTCAAACTTGCCAGATCGTCCGCTGCCACCTGATGTTTACGGGCCAAGCCCCTGAGCGCAAACAGGCGTTCCTCGGTGTCCTCGAGCTCGGAGGGATTGAAGTCCAACGCATCCAGACAATCGGCCACACCGCGCGCGGCCTCATCCAATTCGGCCATGGCACGCACCAAGGCCTCGATCGGGGAATCCAGCCGTCCGTCGGCCTTTTCAGATGCCCCTTCCAGCCAGCGCAACGCGCCAGACATGGCCCCCTCGGCGCCCTCATATCCAAGTGCCGATGAAGCCTGAGCGATATCGGCGCGGATTTTCTCCGCCGCCTGCATCTGCCGCCTGCGGGTGTCGAGCACAGCCTCCTCGCCCGGCTCAGGAGACAGGGCCTCCAGCTCCGCCACAGCGTGCCGCAGGAAATCTTCCTCTGCGCGCACCTTTTCCAAGGCCTCACGGGCTTGCGCCAGATCCTTGCGCGCCGCGCCGACCTTGCGCCACGCCAGCCGCACAGCTTCTTGCGCCGGTCCAGCGACCGCGTATTCATCAAGGATCGCGCGATGCCCTTTGGGATCCAGCAAACCCTTGTCGTCATGTTGTCCGTGCAGTTCCACCAAGGTGTCGGACAGTCGCCGCAACACCTCCCCGGACACACGGCGATCATTGACCCAACCGGTCTTGCGACCGTCCGCCGTGTTCACGCGCCTCAGGATCAGTTCGCCGTCAACGGGCAATCCCGCGTCACGCATAACATCCCATGCGGCGTGATCCGAAGCGAGATCGAAGACGGCAATCACCTCGCCCTGATCGGCGCCCGCGCGCACCAGTTCGGCCCGCCCGCGCCACCCCAGAACAAAGCCCAAGGAGTCCAGCAGGATGGACTTGCCCGCCCCTGTCTCGCCAGTGAGCACGTTCAGGCCGGGCCGGAAATCCAGTTCCAGCCGGTCGATGATAAGCATGTCCCGAATTTCAAGCGCGCGCAGCATAGGTCACCAAGAGCCTCTGGAGCGTAAGACGGGGAGAGCCTCCCCGCCGCCCCCTCAGAGCCACTCACCTTTCAGCATCTGGCGGTAAACCGCGCCCAGCCAATTGCTGTCGAAGGCTTTCGGCTCCAAGCCTTGTTTGGTCAGCAACGCATAGCTGTCTTCGTACCATTCCGTAGACTGGTAGTTGTAGCCAAGCACCGCGCCAGCGGTCTGCGCTTCTTCCAGCAGGCCCAACGACAGGTAGCTTTCCACCAAGCGGTGCAGCGCCTCTGGGGTGTGCGTCGTGGTCTGGAAATCCTCGACCACGACACGGAACCGCGAGATCGCCGCGCCGTAGTGCTGACGCTTCAGGTAGTAGCGCCCGATTTCCATTTCCTTGCCGGCGAGGTGATCGAAGGCCAGATCGAATTTCAGCACCGAAGAGCGCGCATATTCGCTGTCAGGATAGCGTTCGATCACGGCGCGCAGGGCCTGCAACGCCTGGAACGTCAGCCCCTGATCACGCCCCACCAGTTCGATCTGATCGTAGTATGACAACGCCAAGAGATACTGCGCATAGGCCGCGTCATCATCGGCAGGATAAAAGTCGATAAAGCGCTGCGCCGATGAACGTGCGTTCTCGTAATCCTTATCCTTGTGATAGGCGTAGGCCTGCATGATCAGCGCACGCTTGGCCCATTCGGAATAGGGATAGAGACGCTCGATTTCACCGAAGTAAAATGCGCCGTCTTCCCAATCCTTGCGCGACATCTCGTATTCGCCGCGTTCAAAAATCTGTTTAGCTGTATAGGTTTCCAACGGCGCACCGTCCGGCCCCACACCTTTGCGCTGCAGTTCACCGCAGCCCGACAACAGCAGAACAACGATGCCCATCCCGAACACCACAGCCCGCGATCTGCCCCCAGTCATCACCACCACCGTCCTCTGTTCTTCCCGGCCCTCACGCGGAAGCGATCATCGAGCCATCTTTGGACCGGGTCTAGCATACTAATTCGGCGGGCAAAACGCCCTATTGGCGGATTGGGAAGATGAAGGTCGCAAGAAGTTGCCGCAGCCATGACGTGCAATAAGACCAGCCGCTTCAGGCGACGGCCACTTGCGGGATCTCATCGCTCTCTACGCCTGCGCCCGGTAGGCTGGCGGCCGTCATCGGGTCACAGGTCACCAACCGCCATGCGCCCGGCTTGGCGAACATGGCGCGCAACAGGGCATTTGTCATGGCATGACCCGCCTTGTGCCCCTCGTACAGGCCAAGGATCGGGGCACCGGCGAGCGCAAGATCGCCCAACGCGTCCAGCATCTTGTGGCGCACAGCTTCATCCGCGTGACGCAGGCCACCTGGGCTGAGGACCTTGTCGCCATCAACAACAACTGCATTTTCAAAGGTGCCGCCCAAGGCCTTGCCCGCGGCGCGCATCGCATCAACGTCGGAGGCGCGACAAAATGTGCGGCTGTCGGAAAGTTCGCGAACGAAGGTGCCATTGGCAAGGCTCAGTCGCTTTTCCTGACGACCGATTGCAGCGTCCGCGAACTCAATCTCGAAGGACATCTCAAGGCCGTTCGACGGCTCCGCCGACGGCGACAGGCGCGCCCAACCGGATGGGGTCTTCACCTCGATGGTGTCGAGAACCTCGATGGCCCGGATGCGCGCATTCTGACGACGAAGACCGACCGAAAGGATGCCGCGCACGAAGGGAACGGACGACCCATCCAGGATCGGTGCCTCCGGCCCGTCAATCTCGATCAATGCGTTGTGTACGCCGCAGCCGGCCAGCGCGGCCATGACGTGTTCAATCGTCGAGACCGCCACGCCTTCACCGTTAACGATTTCCGTGCACAGGGGCGATGTTTCGACCACGTCCCAGCGCGCCGGAATCAAACCGTTGCCAACTTCGACATCGGTTCGACGAAACCACACGCCATGGTTCGCAGGCGCTGGACGAATGATCATGCGCACGGCTGCACCTGAGTGCAGACCGGTGCCTTCGAAGATGGCGCTGGAGCGCAAGGTGTTTTGCACGAGATCATCCTAACGTTTTGCGCGCCTCCCGAAAACGGGTGCGGCTCTGAGGTTAGAGATAGGGCATGGGGGGCGGTGGTCTCAAATCAAAGATTGTAACCGAGTGAAACATCTACCAGTGGCCATAGGCGCTGCCCCGCGCAAATCGCATTTAGGCACATGCAACCCATTGATATAAATTTATATATCGTGTTTTTCCGCTTGAGGCGCGCCGTCCTCAAAACACGACATCCATCACAATTGCTACAAGACTGTGACACAGATGTCTGTTTCAGGCGACCAGTTGGCCGTATTCGAGCGGGGCAGCTACCCACTCACAGATGGCTCATCCGACACCACTTGGCCATGCGAGATGTCTTGAGGACACGTGTCCGGCCGAAAGGGTCGCAAACTGGAAAGCCTGATTGACGACCTGAAATTCCCCTGAGCACCGCAGACCATGCACGAAATGACGCAATCCATAAACAAAAGCCCCTTCCCGAAATGGAAAAGCGCCCCCTGTTTTCCAGAGAGCGCCATCCAAGAGGATCTCGGTTACCCGAGACGATTTCTTTAGGTTCGGTACGTTCAGTTTGCCTGGCGACGCAGGAACGCCGGGATCTCGATACGGTCTTCCTCCGGGTCCGCTTCCGGAGCGGGCGCAGGTGCCGGGCGTTGGCCCTGCATCGGAGGCTGACGACGTGCGGGCTGCGCCGGTTGCTGCTGCTCGCCGCCGTGGCCAGTCATGCGGCCGATCAGGGAATTCACCGAGAAGCGTGGCTTGTCCTCACCTTGAGCGGCAGCAGCATCTGCTGCGGCACCAGGTGCTTGGCCGTGCTCGTCACGGGTACGGGCTGCGGCTGCCTTCAAGCGATCCAGAGCGGCAGGGCTCGGCTCACCGGGGACCGGCTTGCGCGGAGCGACGAAATCGTTCGGGTCAGCTTCGATGTCGGCCTGAGGACGGAAATCCGCGACCTGTGGCTGGTAGGCTGGCGGCGGCAGGCCGTCGTCATCCATACGCACCGGTGCAGGGGTCTGCGCCTCGTCTTCGAAGACGTCGTCCATGTGGTCGTCAGAGGCGGACCGGTTGGACTCCATTTCGTCAAACAGCGGTTCCTGTACAGGCTTCTGCGCCACGGCAGGCTGGGCCTTCGGGGCGGGCGCCGGAGCAGGCTCCTCAGCAGCGGCTGACTGCTGACGCAGCGGATGCGACAGCGAACGGCGCGGGACAGGCGTGTCGGCGATGTTGTCCGTCGCGTCGATGCCGGTGGCCACGACAGACACGCGCATCATACCGCCAAGGCTTTCATCCATTGTCGAGCCGACGATGATGTTGGCGTCCTGATCCACTTCTTCGCGGATGCGGTTGGCCGCTTCGTCCAGTTCAAACAGGGTCAGGTCAGTGCCGCCCGTGATATTGATCAGCACACCCTTCGCGCCTTTGAGCGAGATTTCGTCCAACAGTGGGTTCGCGATTGCCTTCTCGGCGGCCTGAATGGCGCGATCTTCGCCCTCTGCCTCACCGGTGCCCATCATGGCTTTGCCCATCTCGTCCATGACGGCGCGCACGTCGGCAAAGTCGAGGTTGATCAGGCCGGGACGGACCATCAGATCGGTCACACCCTTCACGCCCTGATACAGGACGTCATCCGCCAAAGAGAACGCCTCGGTGAAGGTCGTCTTTTCATTGGCCAGACGGAAAAGGTTCTGGTTGGGAATGATGATCAGCGTGTCGACCATCTTTTGCAGCGTCTCGACACCTTCCTCAGCTTGGCGCATGCGTTTCGCGCCTTCGAACTGAAAAGGTTTCGTGACAACACCGACGGTTAGAACGCCAAGTTCACGCGCTGCCTGAGCAATGATCGGGGCCGCGCCAGTGCCGGTTCCACCGCCCATACCGGCGGTGATAAAGCACATGTGTGCACCCGCCAGATGATCCACAATGCTCTCGATGCTCTCTTCAGCGGCTGCGGCGCCAACGCTTGCGCGCGCCCCTGCACCAAGACCTTCGGTAACCTTCACACCCAGCTGGATGCGGCTTTGCGACTGGCTTTGCTGGAGCGCTTGAGCGTCCGTGTTGGCGACAACGAAGTCGACGCCTTCGAGCCGCTTTTCAATCATGTTGTTGACGGCGTTGCCGCCTGCCCCGCCCACGCCAAAGACCGTGATGCGCGGCTTCAATTCATCCTGTCCGGGCATGGAAAGGTTCAGTGCCATGGTTTGTCCGCCTGTGTTCTTATCGACTTGGTTTTCTCACCCATCCAGGCACGTAGCCTGCCTGTTAATGATGAGTTTACCGGGATTAGCCCTTGGCGTCACGCAAAAATCTGGGTTAATCCACCAAATATGGCAGAAAAAAGGCTCCCAACCGCGCCTTTTCGCTGTCGCATCCACATGCAGTAGGCAAGAGTTCGCGCACCACAAATCACGGCGCAAAGCGCACCGCGTCAAAAGTGTCTACAGGTTACGTTTGGATCCTGCCCGATCCCGGTATGGCGGGTTTATCCCGCCGTTATCCACAGAGTTCCTAACAGCTGTGAAGCCTGCCGTCACCCCCATATTGTGCTCGGTTTACCTGCACACGCCAGATTGACGGTGGAGATCTAGAACAAGGTCCGACACGGGGGAACCCTTCGTGCCAGACCAAAGCAAAATCATATCACCAGTTGTCGCGGAACCATTGCACCGCCCGCTTCAACGAACGGGCCGGATAGCGGTCAACAGGCAATTCGAAGTCCCACCATTCGTCCTGCGGATGCGCCGCGAAAAGCGAAAGGCCCACGGCACCGGCAAATCCCGGCCCGGTCGCGGCCTGCGGCAAACCGTGCACGCGCAGGGGACGGCCCAAACGCACCTGCTGCCCAAGGATCTTGGACGCCAGGCCATCAAGGCCCGGGATCTGCGATGCGCCGCCTGTCAAAACGATCTGTTGGGACGGCAAATGGTCAAAGCCCGCAGCGTCCAACCGAGCACGCACATCTTCGAGGATTTCCTCAACCCGGGGACGCATGATGCCGATCAATTCGGTTCGGGACACCGTGCGACGATCGTGTTCCCAGTCGCCCGTCTCACCACCGCATTCGATCATCTCGCGGTCATCCATGCCCGTGGCCTGAACCCCGCCATAAAACGTCTTGATCCGTTCAGCTGTCGCCATAGGCACTTGAAGTCCCATGGAAATATCCGACGTAACGTGATCGCCGCCCATCCGCACGCTGTCGGCGTAGATCATGTGCTTCTTGATGAAGATCGAGATCCCAGTCGCGCCGCCCCCCATGTCGATACACGCGGCGCCAAGCTCTTGTTCGTCTTCGACCAGAGCCGCGATGCCAGAGACATAGGCCGAGGACGCCAGGCCCGCGAGCTCCAGATCACAGCGCTTGACGCAATGGGCGAGGTTCGCCACCGCCTGCGCCTGCACCGTAAGCATGTGCATATCGCAGGATAGCTCTGTGCCGATCTGGCCGCGCGGATCAATCAGACCGGAACGATGGTCCAAGGCAAAGTTCACCGGCTGCGCGTGCAGCACTTCCCGGTCGTGGCCAAAGTCCGGCGCATCACAGGCTGACAGCACGCGGGCCACGTCCTGTTCATCCACCGTGACGCCCATGACATCCACCTGCCCGGCCAAGCCATAGCTGCGCGGATCAGCACCGGCGAATGCGGCAATCACGTGATCGACGCGAATGCCCGCCATCTTTTGCGCGGCCTGAACGGCTGTGCGAATGGCACGCTCGGTTTCTTGCATGGCGCTGATCTCGCCAAAGCGGACACCGCGCGATCGGGTCGTCGCGGCACCGATCACGCGGAAACCGCTCTGCCCCGCCAACGAACCAATGCCGTCGTCACGTGCCTCCGTCCCGTCGAAGCGCAGGACAAGACAAGCAACCTTGGACGTTCCCACGTCCAGGATGGCCACCACGCCCCGTTGCATCGCCGCGCGCCGCATATTCCGCATCGCGCGCTGGGATTCGTATAGCTCGATCATTGCCGCTGCCCCGTTCTGTTCAATTGCCCGTTCCCAGGCCTGCCTCGATCAATTTGATACGCCACATCTGTTGTGTGGCCTGGTCTGTCATTCGGATCACCGGCCGCCGTGGCAGCCGCAGATCCACAACCGTCAGGTCGCGCGCCAGCAGGTCCACCTGCGGCGCCATCGCCATTGCGATCACTCTTTCCAAAGCTTGAACCGGTTGTTTTTCCGGCAGCATGATACGCTGGTCACGGTCCAGGACAACATCCCAACGGCGCGCCCCGATGCGTTCAAACCCGCGCAATCGCATCTGAATGGGACCGCTCACCGACCAAAGACGCAGAGCCTGCGCCACGGCATCCTCGGAGGCCTCGCCCGCAATCACGGGCAGATCCGGACGGTCGCCACGTGAATTCGCCGGGCCAACCAACACGCCAGCCTCGTCAAGAAGACGCAGCCCATCCGCCGTACGCCAAAGTACGGCTGGCTTGCGCTCATCCACATCGATCTGCAGAACGCCGCCTTGGCGAATGCGCACCTCAACCGAGCGGATTGGATCCAGTGCCCCAATTCGCGCCTGCATCTCTGAAAGGTCGACATCGAAGGAGCTGATCGGAAAGTTGTATGGCAACTCGGCGCGGATGAGTTCGGCAACCGGTTCAGAGGCGCCATCGATGGCCATCAATTTGACCTGAAATTCGGGACGGCTTTCCACTGCTGCACGCACGTCGGCGACCATCAGATTGAAAGCTTCACGGTTGTTTTCAACTGAAAACCACGCTGAAACGCCGCCCACCACCACCGCAATGGGCAGCGCAACGCGAAGCGCGAAGCGAAAGATCGGGGTCAGCATCAGGCGTTCCAGCCGGTACTTCAGTCGGCTGGCGGTGGGGTCGAGCCGTGCCATGCCCATATCCGGCATGTCGTCATTGCTCGGCTCAGGCGTGACCTCCAGGTCACGTTCGTTGCGGATCACCTGTCGCACGATGCGTCCTCCACCATCCATGCGCAAAACTGGCCAAAGCTCATCTCATGCAGCGCAGCATGTTCGGGCGACAGTGAGGTCGGTGTCATACCGGGCTGGGTGTTCGTTTCCAGCAAAACAAGCCCGTCGATGCCTTTGGTATCGTCCCAACGAAAGTCCGTCCGGCTGACACCACGACACCCCAAGGCCCTGTGGGCTCGCAAGGCGTAGTCCATGCAGGCTTCGGTTACGTTATTTGGCAATTCTGCCGGGCAGACGTGGCGCGACCCGCCAGACTTGTATTTCGCATCGTAATCGTACCAACCGTCAGTGAAAATCTCTGTTACCCCCAGAGGGCTGTCCCCCATAACCGTACACGTTAATTCGCGTCCTGGGATAAAGGCCTCCACCATCACCGTATCCGGCATTTCGGGGCCAAGAACAGGTGGTCCGTTGGCCGCGTCATGCACAAGATAGACGCCGACCGAAGAGCCTTCGTTGTAAGGCTTCACAACGTAAGGCGGCGGCATCACGTGAGCCGCCATAACGCACTGCTTTGATTTAAGAAAACTATCCGCAACAGGCAGATTGGCCATGCGATAGGCGGTTTTCGTCTTTTCCTTGTCGATTGCCAAGGAAGAGGCAAGCACCCCTGAATGGGTGTAGGGCACGCGAAGCCACTCAAGCAAACCTTGAATGCAGCCATCCTCACCCCACCGGCCATGCAGTGCATTGAAAACCACGTCCGGGGCGATCTTTGCAAGACGCTGGGCCACATCGACGCCAGCGTCCACTTCGAACACCTCGTATCCTTCGCCCCTCAAGGCAGCGGCACATTCCCGACCGGAAACCAGCGACACCTCGCGCTCAGCTGAAGGTCCGCCTTTCAGTACCACAACCTTCGGGAGTGTCCTGCTCGACATCCCAAAATCGCCTTTTGCCCGGGGGTTGTCCCCCATGTCATCTATCGACCTGCCTGTGGTCGTGCCCCCGTCCGATGTTCTTATTCTGGATCATGAGGCGGTTTTCGACCTGCAGCAGGCAAATCACCCGGCAAGCCTTGCCACATCTTAGCCGCATTCCCAGCCCATGGAAAACCCTTTTTCGTTAATTAGATACCGATGACCCCATGGGAGCACACCCAGCGTACCCAGGACCATGCACTACCTGCGGATATCACGGCGCTACTATGATGAAGTCGACCTAAATCGGCCGGAAAAGCCTAAGGTTCGCCAACCCGGATCACCTCCCAGACCAGATCCAAGCCAGAGGTTTCACGCACTTTCTCGCGGACCTCTTCGCCCAAGCGTTCCAAATCGGACGCCGTAGCATCCCCCGTATTCAACAGAAAATTGGAATGCATTTCAGACATCTTGGCGCCGCCAATACGGGCTCCCCGCATGCCAGCGTCATCGATAACCTTCCAGGCCTTCAGCTCGTGGGTGTCATCTGCTTGGCCCGTGGAGGAAAACCCCGCCGGATTCCGAAATGTGCTGCCCGCGGTGCGATCCTTCACTGGCTGGGTTTCATTCCGCTTCGCCAACTGCTCCTCCATTCGAGCCGCCAGCACCTCCGGGTCGCCTGACGGCGCCTGGAACACGGCCTCTACCAGCACCGCGCCCTCGGGGAGCACTGAAGAACGGTACCCGAAGGCGAGGTCCTCGGGTGAAAGTTTCACCACATCGCCTGTACGTGTGACCGCTGTCGCTTCGACCAAGACATCTGCCACGTATGACCCATAACAACCCGCATTCATCCGTACGGCCCCACCGATAGTGCCCGGTATCGTGCGCAAAAACCCGAGGTCCACCCCCGCGGCGGCCGCCCGTTTCGCAACATGCGCGTCCAAAGCCGCGGCGCCGCAGCGCACCCGGCCGCCGGCGATATCGATTTCATTGAAGCCACGCCCCAAGCGGATGACCGCGGCGCGCAGACCGCCGTCTCGCACGATCAAATTCGATCCCACGCCCATCGGAAAGACCGCGATGTCGTCAGGTAACGCGCTTAAGAAGGTGCACAAGTCATCAAGATCCGCAGGTTGAAAGAACCAATCAGCGGGTCCGCCGACACGAAGCCACGTCAGATCGTTGAGCGGGCGCTGGGGCGTCAAGCGCCCCCGAATTTCAGGCATATCCATCATGGGAAAACTGCTATCCCGGCGCTAAGTCCAAAGCAATAACCACACGCACAATACACTTCGCCTGCGCGCTGCCACAACGCCACGTCGGGAGAGAATTATCCGCCCTCCGGCCCCGAAATCACGCGCTTCCCCCAACGTGCGAAGTATACCAAAGGCCAGCGCAAGACGCTCATCCCGCCCACCAATATGACCAAACCGATCCACGGGCCATTTTGATATGTAACGAAGCCGACCAAAGGAATGCCCAGACCGATCAGCACGTAAGCGCGTGTCCAATGATTGTCGCTTGACGGGATCATTGCGGCCAGATTGGCCAGCACTGCCCAAAGGCAGGCAAGTGTTAAAGAGAGCGTCATGGCTCACCTCCGGTTGCCCCCTCAGGCTGCGGTCAGTGTGCCAGCAACCGGGCTTTCACACAAGCCCGCCGACCAATGCAATTGCAGACACCAGCGATCCAACCACCGGGGTTAAAGTTGGGACCAAGGAAGACGTATCGTCCGCACATGAAACGAAAAAGGGGCCGCTGACGGCCCCTAAATCATTCATTGGCCGCTCTCTACTTCGACAACCGATCCGGAAGGCCATTCGCCCAAGCAGAGATCGTCCCGGCCCCGAGGCAAACGACCATGTCACCTGGCCGCGTCTGCTCACCGACCAACCGCTCCAGATCGTCTTCGTTCATGACCGCGCGCGCGTGACGGTGACCATGCCTTACAAGACCGGCAACAAGATCGTCGCGCGATGCACCTGGTATGGGCTCTTCTCCAGCGGAAAAGACCTCCGCAATCGCGACCACATCTGCCTCGTTGAAACAGGTGCAGAACTCTTCGAAGTGGTGCGACAGGCGCGAATACCTGTGCGGCTGATGCACGGCGATGACACGTCCCTCACAGGCCTGGCGCGCCGCCTTCAAGACAGCCGCGATTTCGACCGGGTGATGACCGTAGTCATCAATGATTGCGACGCCATTCACTTCGCCGACCTTTGTAAAGCGCCGGTTCACGCCTCCGAAAGCAGCAAGCGCCGTGCGGATCTCATCGCCTGACATACCCAGATGTCGCGCCACAGCAATGGCCGACAGGGCATTGGAAACATTGTGATCGCCCGGCATGGGCAGCACCATGCCCTCGATCACCTCACCCGATGCCTGAAAATGTACATCGAAATACGCCTCGCCGCCTTTGTAGGTCAGGTTTACAGCCCGGACGTCCGCCTGCGTGTTGAAACCGTACGTCACGATACGGCGATCCGTGACGCGCCCAACAAGGGTCTGAACCTCAGGATGATCCGTGCAGCAGACGGCCAAGCCATAGAAGGGGATGTTCGACACGAAGTCGTAAAAGCCCTGACGCAAGTTCTCGATCGAGCCCCAGTGCTCCATATGCTCCGGGTCGATGTTGGTCACGATGGCAATCGTCGCGGGTAGACGGTTGAAGGTGCCGTCAGATTCATCTGCCTCCACCACCATCCACTCACCCTGCCCCATCCGGGCGTTTGAGCCGTATTTGTGAATGATGCCGCCGTTCACAACAGTGGGATCAAACTGGCCGGCATCAAGCAGCGTCGCCACCATGGTAGTCGTGGTGGTTTTGCCGTGGGTTCCGGCAATGGCAACGTTGGATTTCAGGCGCATGAGTTCCGCCAGCATCTCTGCCCGGCGGACCACGGGCAAGCCGCGGCGACGTGCCTCGTCCAGCTCTGGATTGCCGGGTTTGATGGCAGAGGAAATCACGACGACTTCGGCACCATCGAGGTTCTCGGCGCGCTGTCCTTCGAAGATCGTCGCCCCCATCTCCGCCAGGCGCGCCGTGATCTTGGAGGCCTTCAGGTCGGACCCCTGGACAGTGTAGCCATGGTTCACCAACACTTCCGCAATGCCGGACATGCCGATGCCGCCAATCCCGACGAAGTGGATCGCCCCGACGTCCCCGGGCAGCTTGGTTGCTCCAATCATGCGCGCGCCCCGCTCATTCTCCAGATCTTTCATATGCTGCCCTTTCCTCAGAGTCATATCCGGCCAGTTCTTCGACCAGCGCGGCCAGATGCGCTGCCGCATCGGGTTTTGCCACACTCAATGCCGCTTGCGACATCCGAATGGCACCTTGTTCATTTGACAGGATCGCCTCGATGGCGTCCCGCAGGCTCTCTATCGTCAATTGCGTCTCAGGGATGCGGATGGCGGCCCCTGCCTCCACAAGCGCCTGGGCGTTGACCGTTTGATGGTCGCCGGTGGCAATTTTCAGCGGGATCAGGATCGAAGGCCGCCCGATCACCGAAATATCAGCCACCGACGATGCACCAGACCGCGAGACCACTAGCTGTGCTTCGCTCATCAAGGCAGGCAGGTCATGGAAAAATGGCTGCACGTCGGCCTGCACACCGTTCTCCGCGTAATAGGTGGCGACACGTTCGCCATCCTCGTCCCGCGCCTGATGGTAAACGCGCAGATTTCCGACCATGTCCAGTTCGAGTGCCGCGATGGCGGGCGGCACCACATCGGACAGAATGCGCGCACCTTGCGAGCCGCCGATCACCAGCATCGACATCGGGTAAGGCCCCGGCGCGATATAGCCGGCCGCTGCGCGTTCGTGCACTGAGGCACGCACAGGGTTTCCCACGTGCACGCCTTCGACGCCGTCAGGCAATGCGGTGGGCCAGGTGCCGCACGCAACGCGATCGACCTTCGTTGCAAAGCGCTCGTTCACCCGACCCAGCACGCCATTTTGCTCGTGGATCATGCGAGGACGCCGCAGCACCCAGGCAGCCGTCAGGGCGGGAATGGATGGATAGCCGCCAAAGCCGACAACGGCGGCGGGCTTGTCCCGCGACATGCGCAGGATGGCCGAAAACACGCCACCCGCCACACGAAATGGCACCATCAGTTTGGCCAGCGGACCACCCCGTGAAAAGGTTGCGGAAGTCACCTGCTCAATTTCGACGCCAGCAGGAAATGCGGCAGTGTAACGGGCTCCGCGCGCATCCGTGGACAGCTTGACCCGCCAGCCGCGGGCCAGCATTTGCTCCGCCAAGGCCTGAGCGGGAAACATATGCCCACCCGTGCCTCCAGCCGCCATCACCAACAGAGGCGCTTGCTCCGTCATACCGTCACTCCCTCGACACGTATCTGCGGCCACTTATAGGAGTGCCGCAGGTCCGTCCACCAATGGTAGAATCAGACGGGATCAGCGGCGCCCCCCGCGCAAGATATCGCCGATTTCGCCTTGGGGACGCGTGCGCGTCAGCGCCAGCAACATGCCCACCGCGATGCCACCTGCAATCAGGGACGAGCCGCCGTAGCTGACAAATGGAAGGGTCATGCCTTTTGCTGGCAGAAGGCGCACGGCCACGCCCATGTTGATCATCGCTTGCACGCCAAAGATCGCGGCCAGCCCCGTGCCCGCCAAGCGGATGAACGGATCACGTTCTCGCATCAGCCGGATAAAGCTGCGGACCACGATAGTCGAATACAGCGCCAGCACGAACATCACCATGACAAGCCCGTATTCTTCGGCGGCAACGGCAATGATGAAGTCAGTGTGCGCATCGGGCAACGACCATTTCACTGTGCCTTCGCCGACGCCCACGCCGAGAAACCCGCCCTCGCGGATGGCGTTGGTCGCATACCCAAGCTGTGTGGTCGGGTCGACCTCGGGATTGAGGAAGCCGTCGATGCGGCGCGCGAAGTGCTCGGACGCATTGTAGAAAAAGGTCCCAGCCATGACGACAACGCCAGCCAGCGTGGCCAGCAAGACCATCGGCGCCCCGCCAACAAACCACATCACAGCCCAGCTGAACAGGATCAGAGACGCTTGCCCGAAGTCCGGCTGCATTGCCAGCATCAGAACAATCGCAACCATGATGACAAAGGAGTAAAGTCGTCCGGGAGGGCCGCCCAACTCCTGCCCCGCAGCCATCAGCCATGCGGCCACGATGATGAAGACGGGCTTGAGGAACTCAGACGGCTGCAACGAGGCGAATCCAAGCGAATACCAACGCGTGGCCCCTTTGCCGAAGTCCGTGCCAAGTACGGGCAGGAACGCCAGCGCGACAAAGGCCAAGAGAAAGCCGACGACGGCCATGCGCCGGACCATCAACGGTGTCATAAGCGACGTGATGAACATCGTGATCATCGCAAGACCGCCGAAAAAAGCCTGTCTTTGCACATAGTGGAACGTTGCCAGGCCATTGCGCTCGGCCAGTGGCACAGAGGCCGCCAGTCCCAAAAGCAACCCCACCGCAAAAAGGATGAGGATGCACGACAAGCTCCACCTGTCGACCGTGCGCCACCATTTGGGCAACACAGGTTCGCCGCCCGCAACGGGCATTGCGCCATAAACCATTTCTGTCATGAGGACACCGCTCAACTGCCTCGGAAAAGCCCGGTTTTCCGGGTCTAGCCTTGAGCATACCGCAAATTGCTGCCACAGGCCAGACAAAAGGGGGTCTCTGGAGCCGAACCCGTGCAGGTTTGTTTTGCCATCGGGGGACGACCGTGCGTAGGCGTCGCACGACAGGCTCTGGAGGATTTCGCCCAAGCAAAGGCAGGTGCGTTAACATGTCGAAAGCCACGCGATACGAGACCATCATTCTTGGCGCCGGCGCCGCCGGGCTGATGGCAGCGGCCCATGCCGGGCCGGGCGTTCTGGTGATCGACCACGCCAAAGCGCCGGGTGAAAAGATCCGCATCTCCGGCGGAGGGCGCTGCAATTTCACCAATATGGATGTGACGCCGGCCAACTACCTGTCGCAGAACCCGCATTTTTGCAAATCCGCGTTGGCGCGTTACAGCCAGTGGGACTTCATCGAGCTGGTCTCGAAACACGGGATCGCATGGCACGAAAAAACACTCGGCCAGCTGTTCTGCGATGGCAAAGCCACCCAGATCATCGACATGCTTCTTTCCGAGATGAACCGAGCCGGTGCAGAGCTCTGGCTGCGCACCAGCGTCGTGGACGTCGCGCATCGTGACGGCAGATTTACCGTTGTTTTGGAACGGGAAGGCCGTCGGACAGAGGCGACCGCAGCAAACCTTGTTTTGGCCACCGGCGGCAAATCGATACCAAAGATGGGCGCCTCTGGCCTTGCCTACGATCTGGCGCAACAGTTCGGGCATGACCTGGTCGAGACCCGGCCCGCTCTGGTCCCGTTCACTTTCGACAAGGGCCGCTTTGACGATCTGTCCGGGACGGCCCTGCCTTGTCGCCTGTCGAATGACCGCGCGCAGTTTGCCGAAGCGTTGCTGTTTACCCACAGGGGGCTATCCGGACCGGCCGTTCTACAGCTTTCGAGCTATTGGCGCGAGGGGGAGGAGGTCGTCGCAGACCTCGCCCCAGGCGTCGATGTGGTCGAGACCCTCAAGCAGGCGCGGCAGTCCAATGGCAGGCGCGCGCTCACCACGGAGCTTTCCCAGATATTGCCGTCGAAACTTGTGAGCCTTCTCGGGCAAACGCATGACCTGAAAGGCAATCTTGCAGATATCCCCAACGCGCGGATGGATGCACTGGCAAACGTTATCCACAACTGGCGTGTAAAGCCCACAGGCACCGAAGGATATCGCACCGCCGAAGTGACGCTGGGCGGGTTATCCACAGAAGGATTGGACAGCAAAACCCTGATGTCCAAGCATCTTCCGGGCCTCTACGCCATCGGCGAAGCGGTCGACGTGACCGGCTGGCTTGGCGGATATAATTTCCAGTGGGCCTGGGCCTCCGGCGTCGCCGCCGGAGCCGCCATTCGGGAGGCGCAGGTCAGGACTTTACTCTGACACTCCCAAGGCCTTTTGCACACAAGCGATGAAATCCTCGCCACGGCGCTCAAAGTTATCGTATTGATCGAAACTAGCCGCGGCCGGTGCCAAAAGCACAACCTCGCCTGGTTGCGCGTCTGAAACGGCACGTTGAACGGCCACCTCCATCGACCCGCAAATTTCTGCGTCAACCCCAGACAATCCGAGCGCAAACCCCTCGGCCTCCCGTCCGATCACATAGGCTTTTGCAACACGCTCCAATCCCGGCGTCAAAGCGTCCAAACCACCCTCTTTCATCAAGCCGCCGCAAACCCAGCGCACCCGGTCAAAGGCCAGTAGTGCCTTCAAGGCCGAGTCCACGTTTGTCGCTTTGGAGTCGTTGACGAAAATCACGCCTTTCGCCTCCGCAATACGCTGCGACCGATGTGGAAGGCCGCCGTAGCTGCGCAAACCCGCTTCGATCTCGCGAGGGCCGAGCCCCAGCGACCGGCACGCCGCCCAGGCCGCGCAAGCATTCTGATGATTGTGCGCCCCCGGCAAGCCCGCAACATCGCGCAGATCGACTGAGCCGACCTGACGCCCTTTTCGCCACTCCGCCAAAAACCCTTTTCGGGCAAAGACATACCACCCCGGGCCGGTGAGCTTTGTGGTGGCGATACGGATCACGCGATCATCGCCTCTTCCTTCGGACAGTTGACCGGCCAGAAACTGCCCCTCGACCTCATCGACGCCAATCACGCAACGGTCCGGACCACCTTCGGCAAAAAGCCTGCGCTTAGCAGCAAAGTATCCCCCCATCCCGGCGTGGCGATCCAGATGGTCTGGCGACAGATTGGTAAACACGGCCACATCCGGTGTCAGGCTTCGTGCAAGCTCCGTTTGGTAAGACGACAGCTCAAGCACGACGACACCGCCTTCAGCGGGAGGATCAATGTCCAGAACCCCGCGTCCGATATTCCCGGCCAACTGGCTCTGCCGTCCCGCTTGGGACAAAATGTGATCTATCAAGGCCGAGGTGGTGGATTTGCCGTTGGAGCCCGTCACCGCGACCACACGGGGCGGACGACCATATTCGTCGAAGTTGACACTAAACGACCGGAAGAACAGCCCAATGTCGTTATCCACAGCAACACCGGCTTGCAAAGCACTGGAAATGACCGGATTTGGGGCCGGGTAGAGATGCGGGATACCAGGTGATGTGACCAGGCAGGCCACGTCGTCGAACGCCCCGTCACCGGTCAGGTTTCGCGCCTCGAACCCTTCTGCCTCTGCCCGCTCTCGCGCGCTTGGCGTGTCGTCCCAAATCACGACGTCCGCCCCTCCGGCACGCAAAGCTCTCGCCGCTGCAAGGCCAGATCGACCCAATCCCAAAACGGCCACAGTCGCGCCGTCGAATCCTTGAACCGGTATCATGTCCTACCCCCGTTCACGACTGCGGCCCGAGACGTGCCCGGGCCGCTCAAAATTATCCAAATGTCTCAGCGTACTTTTAGCGTGGCGAGACCAATGATGGCGAGGATCAGAGAAATAATCCAGAAGCGGATGACAATCGTTGGCTCCGCCCAGCCCTTCTTCTCATAGTGATGATGGATTGGCGCCATCAGGAAGACACGTTTGCCCGTACGCTTGAAATACAGCACCTGAATGATGACGGACATCGCCTCGACCACGAACAGGCCCCCCACGATGCCGAGCACAATCTCGTGCTTGGTCGCCACCGCGATCGCGCCCAGGGCGCCACCCAATGCCAACGACCCTGTGTCGCCCATGAAAACCGCCGCTGGGGGCGCGTTGTACCAAAGGAAGCCAAGCCCTCCGCCGACAACACCCGCAGCAAAGATCAGGATTTCGCCGGTGCCCGGCACGTAATGCACGTCCAGATATTCGGTAAAGTCAACGCGACCAACGGCATAGGCAATCACGCCCAGCGTAGATGTCGCGATCATCACCGGCATGATCGCCAAGCCATCCAACCCGTCCGTCAGGTTCACCGCGTTGGCGGCTCCCACGATCACAATCATGACGAAAGGGATGAAGAGGAAAGACATGTTGATCAGCGTGTCTTTGAAAATTGGCAACGCGAGTTGATAGCTCAACTCTGGCGGATGATACTGTGCTGCCCAAAATCCAGCGACACCGGCGATCAAAAAGCCAAGCAACAACCGCACCTTACCCGGCACGCCTGCGGTGTTCTGCTTGCTGACCTTGGCGTAATCATCCGCAAACCCGATGGCGGCAAAGGCCATCGTGACGAAGAGCACCATCCAGACAAACGGATTGTCCAGCCGCGCCCACAGGAGAGTCGACGTGACCAAGGCGCCAATGATCAACAAACCGCCCATGGTCGGTGTGCCCGCCTTGACGAAATGCCCTTCGGGGCCATCCGTACGGATCGGTTGACCTTTGCCTTGCCGTTTGCGCAACACGTTGATTAACGGCAGGCCAAACAAGAATCCAAAGATCAGAGCCGTCAAAAATGCGCCGCCTGCACGGAAAGTGATGTACCTGAAAAGGTTGAAAAAATCACCGCCATCACTCAGTTCGGTCAGCCAATACAGCATGGCGATCCCTTCCTACCCTTCGAGTTCTGCGGGGGCTTGGCGCATTTTCCGAATGGCGTCAACCACGCGTCCGACACCCATGCTTAACGACCCTTTGGCCAGCACAACATCGCCGGCGTCGAGATCGTGACGGACCCGCTTTGCCAATTTGTCGCTGGTCTCGGCCCAATGTCCGCGGCGGTGCATTGGCAGGTTTTGCCAAAGCTGTCGCATCAGCGGTCCAATGCAGTGCACCACGTCGATCCGTTTCAGATGAGGATTGTCAGCCAATGCCTCGTGCAAAGCCGCTTCATCCCGGCCCAATTCCTTCATATCCCCAAGATAGGCGATGCGACGCCCCTTATCGTGACGCCCGACATGGTTCAGTGGCTCTGCCGCGGCGAGCACTTCCAGCGCGGCCCCCAAAGACGTCGGATTAGAATTGTAAGCGTCATCAATGAGTTCTAGCGACATCCGTTCGTCCACCGGATCTAGCTGGATGCTTTCACGCAGACCCCGTCCTGGTCCAGGTTGCCATTGCGCCAACGCAGCCAAAGAAAGCGCACGATCAAGTTTCAAGGCAGACGTAACTGCAAGTACGGACATCCCGTTCACAGCGAAGTGGCGACCCGGTACCATTACTTTGTACAAAACCGGCGTACGCCATGCGCGCCCCTGCACGACCGTGCAGTTATCTTGCACACGCACATCAGACACCCGATGGTGATTGTGCGCCGCCTCCCCGAAAGAGATACAGCGCTTGGCTTTTGCGCCTGCCGCATCGCGCAGGATATGGCTGACCGAAAGGTCTCCGTTGTAGATGGCAGTGCCGCGCGGCTCCAATCCATCGAATATGCTCGACTTTTCGCGAGCGATACCCTCAAGGCTTTCAAAAGCGGCCATATGCGCCGGGGCCACGATAGTGACAACTGCCACATGCGGACGCGCCATCCGCGCCAGAGGCGCGATTTCGTCTGGGTGGTTCATGCCAATTTCGACAACCGCGAAATCAGCATCCGCAGGCATACGCGCCAAGGTGAGTGGCACGCCCCAATGATTGTTGTAGGACTTTTCCGCCGCATGAACGGTGCCCTGTGCGCCCAGAACAGTGCGCAACATCTCCTTGGTCGACGTTTTACCGACGGAGCCTGTCACCGCGACAAGTCGACCGCGGAACCGTGCACGTGCAGCTTTGCCAAGTGCTTCAAGTCCGGCCTGTACATCGTCGACAATGAGCAACTTCTCGGGGTTATCCACACCTTCGGGGATATGGGTCACGAGGGCTGCAGCAGCGCCCTTGTCCAAAGCCTGCTTTACGAAATCGTGGCCATCCCGGGCCGCCTTCAAAGCAATGAACAGATCGCCGGATTCAAGTGTACGCGTATCGATGGATACGCCTGTTGCCTGCCAATCGGAGGCCACTGTACCGCCAGTTGCCGCCGCCGCGTCCCGAGCCGTCCAAAGCATCACAACCCCTTCCCGTCCAGCGCCGCCACTGCCACGCTGGCCTGTTCCACGTCGTCGAAGGGAAACACAGTCTCGCCAATGATTTGACCTGTCTCGTGCCCTTTGCCGCAGATCAGCAATGCATCACCGGGACCGAGTGCATCCGCCCCCCGCAGGATCGCTTCAGCGCGATCAGGCACTTCAATCGCAGAGGGCGCGCCTTCCATCACCATGGCGCGAATGGCTTTCGGATCTTCGCTTCGGGGATTGTCGTCCGTGACAATAACCGTATCCGCGTGTTCGGCAGCCGCCGCACCCATCAGTGGCCGTTTACCGACGTCCCTGTCACCACCTGCGCCGACGATGGCCACAAGCCGCCCCATGACGTGCGGACGCAGCGCCTGAATAGCCGTGGCAACTGCGTCAGGCGTATGTGCATAATCAACGAACACCGCAGCACCGTTGTCCCGTGTTGCCGCCAATTCCATACGGCCGCGCACTGTGCCAAGCAGCGGCAAGACATCGAAAACGTCATCTGGATCGCTTCCGCAAGCAATCACAAGTCCAGCGGCAAGCAGAACATTTTCCGCTTGGAAACCACCGATCAGGCCAAGCCTCTCTTGGCGAACCTCATCGGCAAAGCTGATCCGGATTTCCTGGCCAGTCGCGTCAAAGCGCTGCGCTTGCAAACAGATATCGGCCCCACTGCGGCCAACGGTCAGAACGTCCTGACCACGCGCGCGCGCGATCGCCAACATGTCCACACCCCGAGCGTCGTCGATATTAACCACTGCAACGCCATCTTCTGGAAGAACGCGGGCAAAAAGTCCCGCCTTGGCAGAGAAGTAGTCCTCGAAGCTCGCATGGTAGTCGAGGTGGTCCTGACTGAAATTGGTAAATCCCGCAGCCGTCAGCTGAACGCCGTCGAGCCGGCGTTGGGCCAATCCGTGCGAAGACGCCTCCATCGCCGCGTGGCTCACCCCGGATTCGGCCGCCCCGGCCAACATCCGATGCAGGGTAATCGGCTCCGGAGTGGTATGGCGCAAGGGCGCGGTCCAATCGCCCTCAACACCGGTCGTGCCAAGGTTCACCGCCCGTAGCCCAATTTCCTGCCAGATTTGTCGGCAAAACGTTGCAACCGATGTTTTGCCATTGGTGCCGGTCACGGCCACAACCGTTCCAGGCTGTGAACCGGACCAAAGCGCGGCCGTGTAGGCCAGAGCCTGCCGGGGATCTTCGGCAATGATCAGCCCCACTCCAGACGCTTCGATCACGTCCGCCGCCAGCTTAGCCCCGGTCGCATCTGTCAGAATGGCAACGGCGCCTTGGCGCACCGCGTACTCGATGAACTCTGCACCATGGACACGCACACCTGGAAGCGCCGCGAAAAGGTAACCATTCCTGACCTCGCGTGAATCCACAGCGAGGCCGGTAATCAACATGTCCCGGTTGCCTCGGGTTGTCAGCCCCAGGTCCTTCAGGCTTTTGGGTTCAGAAGTCATGTCCGCGCCCCTCATGGTCTCGGCAGTATGGTCAGAGCGGCCTTGCAGCCGCTCCTGCGCCCCGCAACCTTTCGCTCAGTCCGAGGCACTTGTCGTGACCAACTGCCCTGTATCGTAGTGTGGACGCAAGCCCAGAAGAGGCGCAATCCGGCCTATCATTTCTGCGGCCACCGGCACCGACGTCCAACCCGCGGTGCGGCGCGGTTTGGACCCTGCCGTGTCCATCGGCTCATCCAAGGTGACCACCAACACATACTTCGGGTTATCCGTCGGAAAAATCGAAGCAAAAGTGTTAATGTTCTTCTCCTTGTAGTAGCCGCCGCCGTTTTCTTTGGGCTTCTCTGCGGACCCTGTCTTACCGCCCACACTGTAGCCAGGAACCTCCCCGAAAGAGGCTGTCCCATCCTCGTTGCTGACGACCTCACGCAACATGTGGAGCGCGTCTTTTGCAACGTCTTCACGGAACACCACGTCTTGATATTGCGATGTCGTCTGCTTCAACAGAGTCGGTTTTACCATGTGCCCCCCATTGGCGATGGCAGCGTAGCCGGTTGCCAAGTGCAACGGGGTCGTTGAAATACCATGTCCGTAGGAAATGGTTACCGTGGACAGGTCCGTCCAGCGTTCGGGGATCAATGGCTTACCGCCGTGCGCCTCCACGATCTCCAACGGTGTCGGGTCGAACAAACCGAGGGTTTTCAGAAACGTCTGCTGCCGTTCCGGCCCAATTGCCAGCGCAAGCTTACCCGTGCCCCGGTTGGAGGATTTGACGATGATCTTCTCGACTGAAATCTTGCCATAGTTGTGGTTGTCGAACTCACCGATGCGGTGGCCACCGACTTTGAATGGCGGCGAAGTGTCGATGATCGTATCGGGCTGAACAAGATCCAGCTGCATAGCCTGGATGGCCGCGAAGATCTTGAAGGTCGACCCAAGCTCATACACGCCTTGCACGGCTCGGTTGAACAACGGGCTGTCTGACGGCCTGCCTTGGACTGCTGGGCGAGGCCGATCATTTGGATCGAAATCGGGCAGCGATACAATGGAAATCACCTCACCCGTGTGTACATCCATCAAGACCGATGCCGCCCCTTTGGCGTTCATCAGCTTCATGCCGGCATCCAGCACTTCTTCTGCCGCAGCTTGAACCGTGAGGTCGATGGACAGCGTCAATGGGACGCCTTCCCGGGCAGGATCGCGAAGCTCCTTGTCGAAAAACCGTTCGATCCCGGCAGTGCCGATCACCTCGGCGGAATGGACGCCTTCCTGACCGAAAGACGCCCCGCCCAGCACATGGCTGAGGATCGGGCCGTTCGGATAAAGGCGCATCTCACGCGGCCCAAACAGCAAACCCGGCTCGCCAATGTCATGCACGGCTTGCATTTGCTCCGGGCTGATTTTCTTGCGTACCCAGAGGAACTTACGCTTTGGGTCCATAAAGCGCGCTGCCAGCTTTTCGGCATCCAGATCCGGGAATATTTCTGCCAAGCGCTGCGCGGCACGCTGCGGTTCAATCATCTGCTGAGGATGCGCATAAAGCGAGTGCGTCGACATATTCGTCGCCAACAGCCGGCCATGGCGGTCCGTGATGTCCGCCCTGCTCGCGATGATTGACGCCCCTGACGCCTGGGCGCGCGGCTCCGACGGCTCAGAGGCCGATAGCATCCCCATCCGGGCGCCGATCACGCCGTAGGCGCAAAAAAACATGACGGCCAGGACGAGCAGACGCCCCTCTGCCCGCAGGCGCATACGGTCGCGCATGTCCTCGTGACGGATGCGGCGGTTCTCGCGTTCGATAGCATCGGGATTTTCACCCTTTTGACGTGCATCCAGAATGCGAGCCAGAGGGCGCAGCGGAATACGGGTCATGGGTTGCTTGCTCCCACGCTGGAGATGTCGACGCCTTCGCTGATGTCAATTTCAGGCGGCAATGGGTAGGCGACCTGGTCAATTCGTCCAAACTGATCGGGGCGAAGTGGGATCAATCCAAGCTTGTCAAAGTTGAGCTCTGTCAAATCGCGCAATCGGTCGGGGCGGTTCAGATAAGCCCATTCAGCACGCAGGATCGCAAGCCGTTCGCGCGCGCCGGTGATCTCTGCGCGCAGACCTTGCGCGCGGTCCAGCTCATCCTGAGTTTGGTAATTCTCGCGGTAGGCCCAGTAGCCGGACCCGATCACAGCCAGGGCCGCAAGTATGAACAACACGGTTCGCAAGTCACATCCCCTTTACTTTGAGCCACGCAACATCGGCATGGCAATTTCATCCGCCGCAACAGCGTCTGCGGGCAATTCCGTGCGCCGCGCCACGCGCAGCTTGGCCGACCGGGCACGCGGATTGCGCTCCAGCTCATCCGGGTCCGGCCCCAGCGCCTTGCGCGTCAGAATTTCGAAGGGCGCCTCAGCCTCGACCTTTTCGGTCGCATAGCGGTTGACGTGCCGCTTCTTGTCGCCGTGAAGCTGGAAAAACCGTTTTACCATACGGTCCTCAACGGAGTGGAACGTCACGACGGCCAGCATCCCGCCAGGCTTCAACACCCGTTCTGCCGCCATGAGCCCCTGCCAAAGCGCCTCGTATTCGCCGTTCACCGCGATGCGCAGCGCCTGGAAAGACCGCGTTGCCGCGTGGGCCTGACCCGGCTTGGTCCGCCCAATGACGCGTTCGATCATTTCCGCCAAAGGCAGCGTACGCTCAAAAGGCCGATCCTGCACCATGGCGCGGGCGATGCGACGGGACTGGCGCTCTTCTCCATATACATAAAGAACTTCTGCCAAAGCCTCGACAGACAACTCATTCACCAGATCGGCAGCAGTCTTCCCGGACTGGCCCATCCGCATGTCCAGCGGTCCATCGCGCATGAAAGAAAAGCCACGCTCCGCCCGATCGAGCTGCATGGACGACACTCCAAGGTCCAGGACGACACCGTCCGCGGCTTCTACAGCCTTATCCAGATTTGAGAAATTCTCTCGAACAAGGGAAATTGCAGGCCAATCTCCCAGCCAGCCTTCGGCCATGTCATGCGCCATCGGGTCGCGATCAATACCAATGACGCGCTCGGCCCCGGCCTTCACCAAGCCGCGGGCGTAGCCGCCTGCGCCGAAGGTGCCATCGATCCAAACGCCGCTGACCGGCGCCACTTCACGCAACAATGGCGCCAGCAGGACGGGAATGTGCGGCGCATCGGAGGTGTGCTCCGCATCGGACATTTAGAACCCCTCCTCGTCGAGCAACTGCACCGGATCGAAATCCTCGGGCAGTTCATCAAGATATTCTTCGGCCTTTGCGAGCTCTTCCTCTTCGTAGACCGTCGGCTCCCAAATCTGGAAGGTGTCCACATTGGAGGCGAAATAAGCTTCGTTTGTGATGCCGATCTTTTCGCGCAGCTTGGCCGACAGGACGATACGGCCTGTCTCATCAACACTGGTTGTCACGGAACGGGTGGAGAAGAGCCGCTCCAGAATGCGCCGCTTGGGGTCACCCCGTTTCATGGATGCGATGCGATCCTCGACCGCCTCCATCTCCTGAACAGTGTAGCATTCCAGGAACTTGCGACGGTGATCCCCGTAGACGATCACAAAGTTAGGGTTCAGACCTTCGGTCCAGTCAGGGTCACCGGCTTCGAGGACACGGCGAAAGGAGGCCGGAATCGAGACCCGCCCCTTCGTGTCGACCTTGTGCCGACTTTCACCTCTGAACCTCAGCCTGCGGCTCACTGCCTCTGGCCCTCCGCCCCCTGAAAAAATCCGTCTTCAAGACGTAAAAACGGCGGGTTGATCTGCTGCCACTGATCAACCCGCCGCTGACCCGCGTTGGCGGGTGTCTCCGACTGCGCGCGCCACCTGGGGGGATGTCTGCTCGCCCGCGCGCCGGATCCTTGTGTTCACGATGAAAGCGAGCGCCTGTATGAACCTGCTCTTTGTTATTGTTTTGAGTATCGGTTGGGATCGTTTGGTGTCCCGTATGCCCGTCTCATCGTGTGAATTAGGTTTGCCATGGGAATACATGGGAAGCAATAGAAATTTGGGGGACAAGTGGTGCTTGAAGCGGCATGACTGACGCCAGCCTCCTACCTATTGTGGTGAAATTGCGGTAGGACTCCGCCCATATGGTGCCATGCTGGCGCTTCGGCACCATATATTCCCAGACAGACGCCCGTAAGAAATGGCCCATGCTTTCCCAAAAAACTTCCCTTCGCGCGCTGCGAGTCCTCGAACTCGGCCCGGATCAAAACGAACAAGCAACGAACACGCTATCCGATACCTGTGTTATCCACAGATCTAGGGATTTATCCACAGGGAACCATCCCCGCTCGCGTCTCTGTGATTCGTGATTGCGGCCAGCTAGCGAAGTTCGCCCATGGTTTCCCATGAGCTCGAAATGGGACCGCATGGGACAGCCCAACGCGACGCGTTTCTTTGCAGTGCTTGTAGCGTGACGGAGATTTTTGCAGTCAGTAACACAGTCTTTTACAGCAACGCGGTTTTTGGCAGGGGGGCTTGCCCCCCCCCCCTTTAAGCCCCCCTTTACCGTCAGATGTTCGCCCCGACCGTCAGGTTCGTGGCGTTGATCACAGTGCAGTCGAAGTCGTTGCTGTTTGTTTACGCCCCGAGGCTCTCAGCCACCCGTGCATGATCAAGCCCATACAGTGCCATTCCATCGCTCCACCGTACCCGTCGTCGTGTTATAGAATTTGTAGCCGGTCGGGCACCCGATCGCGGATACTGCGTCCCGGTCAGCAGTCGGCCCTACTGACCACAGACCCAGCGGGCCGTACCAACGGTCGGAAAGCCAGCGCACCGCATAGCCCAGATCGGTCACGAGATATTCCCGCAGGCCTACGCCCACGGGAGGCAGCGCTGCCGCTGGGATTTCCTGCACAATCTGGTTCCACTGAGTGGTCGGCAAAATAAGACCATCCTCGAAGCTGGCCGACCGCAAATAAAACGTACCGCTCGTAGCTGTCAGAGTGACCTCCGATGCGGAACGCCCCGACGAAAATTTGAGAGCTTCACGCTGGATGGGATAGTACTGCCCAGCATCGGTCGCGCCGCTCATCGTGATCATTGCCGTCTCCTTTGTCGCGCCGTTCTCATCCACTGCGACCATTTCCACCGTAGCCGAAGCGCGTGGATAGAAACCGAAGCACCCCCGCCCGTTCCCGGCCAAGGTGATAGACGAGCCAGACGGCACGACCAAGGCCTCAAACCGCCTGTTGCCATTATTGTACTGCGAGCGCGCTATCGGGCCGGTGCAAGCAGACAGGCAAGACAGATCCGTCCAATCTCCAACCTTCGACCACCCCGCAGGCTGCGCAGATGGCATGAGGCTCTGCAGCACATCTGCGATGCGTTCGGCGATGATGCGTGTGGCGTTGGCATTGTAGTGCCGTTGCGGGCTTGTCTCATCAATGTAAGCCGACGGATACTCCCAGACCAACGAATATGTGTCGACAAATGGGACGCCGCAATCCTGTGCCATGCGGTAAAGGCGCGCGTTCCAGATGCGCAGCAGATGCTGAGATGCAACTCCGTTGGTGCCATAGTTGGCGCTGTACCAAGGAATACCCAAAAGGATCGGCTGAGCCCCCAGAGCCAGCGCCTTGGTCATGATGGATAGGATTGCCGCGCTGTAGCTATTCCAATCAGGAGACCCCAGCTTGATGTTATTCGTCCCGTACCCGATCACCAAATAGTCCGTATCGCTCGGCACATTCGCGGCGAAATTGCTGTTACCATACTCAGCGGTCTCGCCTGGGTATCCGCGCACCGTGATGGTGGAGGCGTAGAGGTGCGGGCGAGTAGCGGCGATGATGTCCAACTGCGCGCCATACGATTTCGAAAGCGGTCCAGCCCCGCCGAAATAATACCGGGTGTTGCTATCGCCGTAGCAGGTGATCTTCGGCGCTTGCCCCGACTTCGACTGCCGGATCTTGTCCCCGTACGCAAAGGTCAGATCAGCCAGCCGCTTTCGCACTGTCAAGGGAGCAAAGTCGCCACTCTCACTGTCCCTAAACTGCGCTGCAGCAGTCGTCTCCAGAGTGACTTTGGATGCCGTGACCGTGGTCACATACCTTCCTTCCTCAACATGCAGAACAGTGTTCGGACCTGCAGCCTCGATTGCAGCGGAATCGTCGGATGATCCGTCTCCAGTGGCACCAAAGTGCCGATCTCGAACAAAGCCGTCTGGCACCAACCCATCGACCAGAAGGTCAGCTGTCGCGCTGGCTGCACCCGTTGCAGTGCTGTCAGCGCGATATGCCAACCCGCCGATCAGACCGATCGACCCATCGGGAAAGCCAGCAAGTGCAGCGGCAGTCGCGGCGTCGCGGGTAGTGAAGTTGAAGCCCCCGCTTGCATCGGCGACCTTGATCCAGTTCGAGGCAAATGTCGTTGTACTGGCATCATCCACCAAAGCGACAATCCGATCCCCAAGAGCAAACTCCACACCATCAACCGTCCCCGCAGTCGTTGTCACCCAATATTGGCCAGCCTCCAACGACGTTGGGAATGCAGGTGATGAGGCATCGAAGCCACCCTCGGGCGCATTCACATTGAGCGAATGTTTCGCCAGTTCCACCGCCGCTCGATCTGACGCAACAGTGGCTTGGTCTTCTTTCACTTGGTCTTTTATCGCGATAATGTCGGCTTGTAGCGCAGCATCCGATACCGTCGAGGTCAGACGATAGGCTGATCCATCAAAACGGAAATCAACTGTGGAGCCCGCGACCAGATAGCCAGCAGAAAGAGGTGAACCCGAGTTGGTAACCAGATCGAGCGCGGGGCCATCATTGACCGACACTGTAACTGCAGCCGTGTTGGAACTGACTATTGGGAGTGCAAACAGCGTCTCATTCGCAACAGGCGACACGTAGCGCAACGTTGTTGCTTCAATCGCATTTACAGAGCCGCCAGAGGCGAGCGCCACGGTAGTTGATGTGCCTTGAACATCTCCGATCCGGACCCAGCGCTGCCAAGCTTCGTTCCACGAAAACCGTCCCGAATTCGACACCATCGAACCGTCATAACCAGTCGCACTGGCATCGGCATGCGTCCCGGTGTCGGTCGCCGGAACCTCAGCGCCTGCGGCGTCTTCAGATCCAGTAATTGACAATAGCGCCGACCAGCTCGGGGGGGCCAGCAAACCACTTGTGACCTGGCCTCGTATGGCCGTCAGCTCTTCAGCGATCGCGCCAGCCCCGGTCATCTGCAGCGCCAGAGACGCGACGGAGATCCGCCCCGTGGAGCGATCTCGGATGGCTGTCAGCGTGTCAGCGCTGGGAATTAGCGGTTTTTCTGTAACTGGAATACCGGGCATTTTACTCCCCCTTAAACGATGGTTGAAACGGTCGGTCCGGTCGGGACATTTGCGACCTGTTCCGAGGTGATGGGTGCGATGTAGAAGTCCCAGGTGCCCGCCTCGGCGCTGGTGGCGGTCGGGGCAAAGAGCGCGATGGTCGTGACGAAGGCCGGGCAATCCGCCGACCAGATGATCTCGATGCTGGTGCTGTCGGCGTTGGCGGTGATCTCGAACAGGTGCAGGCCGTCGCCCGCGCTTGCGTCCAGCAGCGGGCCGTCGACCGGGGATGTGCCGCCCAGGCGGATCTGCAGCGTTCCGGCGGTCAGGCCGGAGATCCCGATCGCGCCGCGATACGTCTGCCCTTCGCTCAGAACCAGATCCTGCGCCATTGCCCCCGCTGCGCCGGTGGCATGTTGCGCAGCACCTTCGGAGATCGTGACTTCCGACAGATCCCATGCAGCGGCGTCCGACATGTCGCCTGCGGTGATCAGCTCGGAGGATGTGGCATCGCCCTCAAGAAGCGTGACCGTGCTGGAGGCGGGCACCGGGCGCGGATCGCCCAGGGCGTGGACCTCGACATCGAGCGGCGTGCCGGAGGGGGCGCGGAACAGCTGCACCTCCGCCGTGTCCGCACGGGTGGCGACCGTGATGCTGACATGGCCCAGTCCGCCGGTGGAGCTCAGGCTGCTGGCGTCGAGCGGCAACGGCAGCTCTGCTGCCGTGCCGTCCACGGTCACGTTGATCAGGTTGGTGTCCGGGCTGACATCGTCATGGACGCTGACCGCGCGGGCATAGATCGCCACGCGTGCGCCGGACGGATACGGCAGCTGCAGGGTGCCGGTGCCGCCCATGATGTCGGCCTGCGCGTAGCTGGCCGCCGGTTGCACGCCGGGATCTTCGGAGGTGACCTGCCCATGGAAAACCTCGATCCGCGCGATGGAGACCAGGTTCGACGGTGGCATCGTGACCGGCAGGGTGATCGCCAGACCGGCGGTGGCGGTGAAGTCATAGTCTTCGACGCCGACCTCGGGCGTGCCCAGCACCGGCGCGGTGGGCGCGGAATAGCTGATCACATCCGCGCCGGAGACACGCACCCACTCCGGCGGCACTTCGGCATCGGTCAGCGTGTCGATGATCGGCGCATCGTTTTGCAATGTCAGGCGGTAGGTGCCGCCCTGCGCAGGTTCCAGGCGGGTGATGCGGCACGGGTAAGACAGACGGGACAGACGGCCAAAGCGCACGGCCTGCCCTTCGGGCGGCAGCGGTTCGCCCTCGGCCAGCAGCACCGCAAACCCCTCGCCAGCGCGGGTTTGAACGGTGGCTTGAAGGGCATATCCAACGGTGTCGTCTTCGTCGTAGACCTGCCACCGCATGGCATAGGCCTCGCCCTCGACCATCTTCACCGGCGCGTCCAGTTCGACGAACCGGCCCTCGGCCCGGCGCACTTTGGCAGCGATCTGGGCCTCGTCGAGAATGTCGCAGCTGAAGCCCACCGCATCGCCGCGCGTGGCGTGGCGGATCTCGCCGGTCTGGGTGGCGATGAAGGTGTCGGGCCGATGGATCAGCTCGTACTGGCGGCGGCGCGCCTCGATCCAGACCTCTGCCGGATCTGTCTTGCCGAACATGGGCAGCGCTTCGAACATTTCCGGGTCCCCCGTGAGACCGGGAAACGGCACGATGCGCTCGGCAGCAGCATAGCCGCTGGTCTCGTCGCGGAAGGTGACGCGGAACGCATCCGGCAGCTCGGCATAGCGGCGCGACCACTTCAGCTGCCCCGCGTTCCTCGGGCTGATCTCGTCGATGATGGCGGGCTGCGGCCTGTCGATCACAACGCCCCAGCCCTCGCCGTCGCGATGCCAGCTGGCACGGCCCGCCCCGCAGATCTGTGTCATGACCTCGCCGAAGGTCTGCTCGCCTGCCAGCACGGCGTTGCAGGTCAGCCCTTTAGCCGCGCAGAAGTCGAACCAATCGGCCATCTGCGCGTCTCGGCGTGCAACCGCATTCTCTGGCACCGACAAACCTTGATGGCGCAGGGCGGCCATGGCGGCAGACGCGGCGTTGCGGGTGGGCTGATCCTCCCAGGCTGATCCGGTCCAGACCGGGGCATAGCGCGTCACAACCCCGTTCAAAGCATTCAGCACGCCGTTGTTGGCGTCGTTGGCTTTGATGCGGACACTCGTCGTGGCCATGGGAATGTCTGTGGACAGAGGCGACCGTTCGACAATCGCAGCAGCGCTCACCCACGTCACATCATGGCGTCGGTTCATACCTTCATCGTTGCGCACGGATCGGTACATCCGCACGATCCACTGGCCCGGTTCCGGGGTCCGCCATTCAAACTGACGGTAGAACGGGTGGATGGTGCCGCGCGCTTCCTCCAACACGCCCGCTTCCTGCCATGGCTCCGAGGATCCAAGGCGGCGCTGCTCAAAGGTGATGCGTGATCCCTGATTGCGGATTTTGCCCTTGCTGCTGATACGGTGCAGACCCACGGGCCAAAGCAGGATGACACGGATGCGGTCCGTGTCCGGCGGGCTGGTCCAGCTGCGATAGAAGTAGGAGAGGCCGCCATCCCCATCACCCACCGGATTGGTCAGCCGCAGGTTCACGTTGTCGTTGAAGACTTGCTCGATGGCCAGGCTGTGCGGCGCGTCGCTGGCGGTGCCTTCGCGGGTCTCCACGACGATATTGGCCACCTCGCTGACCGGCGTTTCCCCCAGCTTCAGGTCTTCGATCTGCAGCCTGCCGATGCCCCAGGTAAACAGGCCGGTGATGTGCTGCTCGCCGTCGATGATCTCGGGATAGGGCGGCATCAGGAACAGCGGCGACATGCGGATCTTGCCGATCGGAAACGGGAACGCCGCGTCGGGGCTGAGCTGGTT
The DNA here is from genome assembly GCF_040148795.1 of Sagittula sp. NFXS13. Taxonomy (NCBI): domain Bacteria; kingdom Pseudomonadati; phylum Pseudomonadota; class Alphaproteobacteria; order Rhodobacterales; family Roseobacteraceae; genus Sagittula; species Sagittula sp. NFXS13. The sequence continues at coordinate 472,512 of NZ_JAGEMH010000003.1, read as the reverse complement.
CTGCCAGCCTTCGAGCTGGAACAGCTCTTCGGGCGAGCCTCGGTTCTCCAGTTCCGGCACGACCGGCACCAGCGATTGCCCGAGGGCATAGGTCGCGCCAAGCACCAGGGCGGTCGCGCCGACATAGCCCAGCGGATAGACCGCCGCCAATGGAACGCCGAGGCCGTAAAGAATGGGCTGGATGAAGCCCACCAGGTTGATGAACAAACTGACCGGATCAGCCGGGGTCATGCGCAGCACCACGAAGGTGCCCGTGCGCGGTCGCACCCGGTGCCAGTTCGGGCGCGCCACTGGCCAGCTTTGATCGCGCAGCACCAGCGTGACGCGCAGCTGATCCAGAGCGCTGTCGGAGGCCTCTGGAAAGGCATTGGCCACGATCTCGGCCAGCGTTGGCAGCACCGCGCAGGACAGCTCAAATCTCTCGCGCGGTGACGTCGCCAGAGGGTCGTCATAGACGATCACGCCGCTCATCGCAGCATTCCCGCGTGTCGCCAGTATCCGGCCAGCCTGTGCGTCCAGGGCGCGGCGTCGAGCCGGAGGATCTTCACCTGATCCACATGCGCGTGCAGTGCCGTGTCGCGGCCCAGGCAGATGGCGACATGGGAGACGTGCCCGGCCATGGTGAAGCCCGCGAGATCGAATGGCTGCGGTGTGTCCACCCGCTGCCACGGCCCGTGCATCGCCCCGTTGTCCAGCAGCCGCGCCAGTTCCGCACGTTCGCTGTCGCATGTGTAGCTGCCGGTGTAGCTCGGCAGGGTGATGCCCAGCTGCTCGGCGTAGACCAGGCACGGCAGACCCCAGCAATCCAGACCCTCGCGGCTGCGGCCCAGCCTGGCAAAGGGGATCGCGATGTATGCGTCGCTCCAGCTCATCGTTTGATCGCCCCCGCGTTGGTCTTGGTCATGCGCTGCGCCGGGAATTGCTCCAGGTGAACCGGGAACACCGACATGGGCAGTTCAACGGTGGTGCCCGCGCTCAGGTCGGTCTCTGCCGATCGGATCGACAGGCCCAGACATTGCTCTTCGATGGTCGACGGCTGGCTCGCCAGCACCTTGGCAAAGTGACAGACGGCAGGCGACGTGATGCTGCGCAACAGGTCCAGAAGGTGCTGATCGACCACGCCGATGATCAGCCGCGCTTCCGGCACCGCTTCCTCGAACTCGGCAGGCGCTTCGATCTGGAGCGGCGCAAAGATGAACGGCTCCGTCCGGGGATCTGCACCGCGCCACTCAGACCGCGTGCCGTAGAGGCGCGGATCGCGGTTGACCTCTTCGGTCATGTCTGTCGACAGTCGGATCGGCGCAGCCAGTGCAGGATGCGTGATCTCGAAGAGATAGAGCGCGACATCGGCGCGCCGTTTGCCGTCGAAGTGTTGACGGCCGGGAAGAGAGACGCGGCGGCTCATGGCAGAATGGTGACCTCAAACTGATAAGTGAATGTCGTGCCGCGCCATTCGACCAGCTCCGGCGGTGTGTCGCCCCAGCTGGTCAGCATCATCGCAACGTCCAGCAACGTGTTGCCGTTCTCATCCAGCAGCGTGTCGCCATTCTCGTCGAGCATCGGCCAGTGGTGGGTGATCGGGTCGGGCATCCAGAACCAGTCGGTGCCGCCTCCGGTGGTCTCGCGGTAGAACCTCTCGAAGATTGCGACCTGCATGCGGTCCATGGTCAGGGTGAAGCCCATCTTCGCAGGCTCCAGCGTGCCTCTGCGTCCAAAGCTCGGCAGGCCCAGATCCGCGACGGCCTTGCGCCGCCCGTCGATGCGCTGCTGTCCAAAGCCTGAGCGATGTGGGGGCGGCAGGGTCTCGGGAAACGTCGGATAGCTCATCGCTTTGGCCCCATCGGCCCGAGGCCCTTGGATTTGAGCAGAGCCGCTGCGCCACCACCCGGCGTGCTGAGGCCTTGGCCCACCACGTCGGAGATCTCAAAGCGCGGATAGCGACGACCAGCGCTGTCGATGCGGTCTTCGCGGCGGGTGGCCGTGATCCCCCGGTTTGTGCCGTCCACCAGTTCGACATGCAGCGCCTGCGCTGGATAGTTGCCGCCGCCTGTCGCGCCACCGGAGGCAAAGCCGGGCATCGGCGCGCCGGAGTTGATCGCTTCCAGCAGCGCACGATGCTTGGCAGTGGCGTCCGAGTTGACAATGAACTCGCCGGGGCTGGTGGTGATCAGGCGGCCTTGGCTGGTCATGAACGGCACGCGATCATCGCGTGATCCGCCGGGGCCGTAGATCATGCCGGTATCGCCACCGTCAGCAAAGCCCAGCAACCCGAACAGACCGGGGATCAACCCGCCGCCCAGCATCCCGCCCAGAGGACCAGACCCGAGGATCGCGGCCTGCATCAGCGCCTGTTGCACCATGTTGCCCACCTGTGCCCAGGCTTGCGCGGCGGCATCGCCACGGGCGCGCATGGCGTCGATCCCCGCCATGAAGAGCTGACCGCTGAAGTCCTGCATCGCATCAATGCGCTGGTGCATGGCTTCTTCCGATTGCAGCGCGCTGATTTTCGACCGTACCGCGTCGGTTTGCGCCTGCGTCGCCTTGGTCAGAGCATCGGCATGGCGCAGCAGCTCCTTCTGAACCGGATCGGTCTCTCGAAGGATCGCAAGGCGCTGCTGATAGCCGCTGATCAGCTCGCCCACTTCGTCGCGTTCTTCCTTGGTGCGGCTTTTGCCGCCGCGTTTGCTGCCGGTGGACTTCGCCAGCTTGGCCTGTTCGCGGGCATAGTCGACCGTCTTCTGGCGCAGTTGCTCGACCGCCTCGGCGTTGGCAACATATTCTTCGCGTTGTTGCTGGAGTGATGTCTGAAGGATCGGATCGAGGCCGGAAAAATCCGCGGTTCCGACATTCGCGTCGAACTCATTGCGGGCAAGCGCGCCCGCCTTGCCGACCGGATCATCGCGATAGTCCCAATTCAGCTGGGCGCGATCTAGCTCAGTGATAGACTGAGCGCGCGCGTTGGCGAGGTTTACCGCCAGCTGTGCTGCCAGTCCGACGGCCTCGCGCAGCCCGCTGGACATGTCCAGACTGCCAAAGGCGCTGCCTTCTTCGTATGCCCTGCGGATCTCGTCCTTGAAGCTTTCCGCAATGTCCAGTGACGCGACCAGCTCTTCAAAGACGGCCCGCTGCGCCTCTTCCTGGGCGACCATGTACTGGACACTGTCTTCGCCATACTTGGCCGCGATGGCGCGCAGGTCATTCTCATGCTGAAGTTGGAGAAGTAAATCGGTTCCTTCACGGTGAACCTTCAACCGCTCCGCCCCATACTCCCGCACCTTTGCGAGAGAGGCCGTCCACCCCTCCTTCAACGCATCAAATACAGCGTTGCCCGCAGTTTGACCTTGGCGAAGTGCGCGTTCCGTATCCAGAACTGCATTCCGGAAGGCGATTTGCCTTTCTTCCACGCCTTTTAAGCCGACCGCAACACCTGCCACGGTGGATTTTAGCTGCTCCACTGCTTTGATCTGGTCGTCCAGTGTCTCAGCATTGTAGAGATCGCTCAAAGCACCCTTGATCGCTTCACGCCCTGCAAAGTCACCCTCGCGGCGCGCTTGCTGTGAGATTGCCAAGGCGGCTCCGGCAACGTCCTGGATCAGCGATTTCGCCGCCTTCGTAGCGTCGCGCTGAATTGCGTCCAGCTCTCGATCCCTGATCTCAGCCAGCATCTTTGAAAGCGCCGGGCTTAGGCCGCCAAATTCCTTTCGGATTGCATCTGCGCTAAGAGCCGCGTCATTTTTGAGACCCGTAACGCGACCTGAAAGCCGCTCCAGAACATCCTCCAGATCCTCGGCTTCAGCCGACGAACTCGTGAGCCAATTGGTCATTGCGGCGGCAGCTGCGATCGAGCCGATGGTAATCAGATTGATCGGGCTTACCATGGCGGTAAAGCCGGACAGGATCAGCTTGGCCGCGTCTTTTCCCTTGGCCCCCGATTGCTGGAACACTTGGCCAATCTGTGTGCCCTGTTGAATGGCCAGTTGAAGCGGGTTTTGCCCCGCCGCCATCATGACGCCGATGTCGTTAAATTGACTTGTCAGGTTGCCGACAGATCCCGCCGCAGCGTTATAGGTTTTGGGCAGCTTTTTGCCCTGCGCTTCCAAAGCCACCATCTTGGCGCGGACCGCATCGAGGTCCACGACCGTGCCCTTGTACTTCGTCTGAAGCCGGGCCAGCTCTGCCTTGTGCGCCTGCAATGCAGTTGTCAGCGCATCGGTGGCGGCGTCGGTTTTTTGGGCTTGCGCACCAGTTGTCTGGACAGATTTGCCCAAGCCGTCCATCGCACTGACGGCGGGCGGAGCGCGCTTACCGATCTCATCAGTCGCACGCCCCACGGTGGCGAGACCGGTGCTCGCGCTTTTCCCCTGTTTTCCGGTCTTCTCAGCCGCGTTGCCAAGATCGGTGACGCCAGTTTCCGTGCGCCGCAGTTCCGCCTGCGCCTGCTTGCCGTCTGCTGTGATCTTGCCTGAGACCCGGAACGCCATTCTATTCCCCGTTCAAGGCCGCTTTGGCCCCCTGTTCAATGATCCTGATCTGCTGCCACAGCTCCGGCGTGGTGGTGATGCCAGCGAGGCGCAGGCCGCTCTCGGCGGCGCCGTAGTCGAGGCTGATCACCTGCGTTCCGGTCATGGTCATAGCGACCCGCCATTGACCGTTGATCGCCAGAAAGGCGTCCATAGCCTCCAGATGCTCGGGCCAGATCCCGCCGTCGCTGTCGTGCTGCAGGGCGGTGACCGAGATGCCCCAGAACGCCGCCTCGATTTGATCAGCGTCCTCGGCTTCGGACCAGAGCGCACCGGTGATCGCAGCGCGCCCGGCCCATTTCAGTTTCCCATCGCGGCCTTGAACACGGCTTCATTGTAGGCGCGCTGAATGGCCAGAGCGTCAGATGGAAACGAGATGACCGCCTCCAAAATCTTCGGTGTGTACGGGATCGGCTGGCCATCCTCGTTCTCGATGTCGGTCAGCTCAATGACCGTGGCGCGGATCGCGGCCTTTCCGCCGTCTTCGTTTGCCAAACGGGTCAGGTCTTCGTCGGTCAGCATCCGGAACAACGCGCCAAAGGTCTGACCATCGACAGTGGTGACGGTGTTGGTGATGCGCCGCTCTTGAGCAATGCGATAGGCCATGGGTGTCCTCTCAGGTGAAGGTCAGAGTGAATTGATCGTTGCCAGACATCGGCATCGGTCGGAGGTTCAGCGGCCATTCCATGATCTTCTGCGCCTCGGTTGGCGCGCCTGGACGCATGATCTGAGCCTCTGGCACATTGATCGTGGTGATGTTCCCTGCGGTGGTGCCGTGCTGCAGAATTAGCGGCACGCGCGCCTGTGCGTCGGACAACGCCCATGGGTCGAAGGTGGCCAGCTCGATGCTCTCGATCTGGGTCTGGATGGTCTCCGCCCGATCGACGATCCGGATCTCTTCCTTGTTGGCCAGGAAACGCGGCTGGACCTCGTTGCCAAAGTCCAATGTGAAGTTGCGGAAGAACAGCGCCGTGCCGTCGATGGTGAAGACGGGTGTGTTCTTCTTCGAAACCGCCACGGGATCGCGCCAGCTCGAAAGGTCTGGCGTCGGAGGACTGATCTCCAAGGGCTTGCTATAAAGCCCGGTAAAGGAGAATTGCAGCATCGGTTCAGACGATGCGTTGGCCATCAGCTTGACAGCGCCACGCGCGCCGACGAAGGCAAAGAGGATGCCGTCCACCACCAGCCACAGAGTCAGGCTGTCCATGGCGCCACTGATCGGATTGTAGATCACGCTGGTGGCTGCATTGAGCGTTTCTGCCATGCCACATCCGCGCAGCAGCGCCCCAAATGCGGGGGCTGTGCCAGCGGTTCCGCTGGGCGCAAGGTCGACCTCAAAGGATAGGGTGCTGTGCTGATCGACCGGCAGGGTGCCGGAGTTGCCCAGCATCGGGGTCTCGTGCGCCAGATCCTTGTCAGCCCCTTCGGCGGGATTGAACGACACGTTCTTGGCCAAGACAGCGTTGGACGCGCCAGTGGGGGCGCTGTCGGTGCCATAGGTGGCCTCGACCTGTGCCAGGATAACCTTCTTGTTCCAGAACTTCGCGGCCATGGCTCAGGCCTCCTTTTCTTCGCGGGCCGGGGCCGCCTGGGCGGGAAGCGGCGCGTCCCTGGTGGGGCTGGCGACCTGCTTTAGATCGCCCTTGGAGGTGCGGGTGTAGCTGCCACCGGACTGGGGCAGCGCTGGGGTTTTCTTTGCCGTCATGGGGTTGTCCTCAGTCGGTCGGTGATTTGCAGATCTGTCATGAAGGCCATGACGCCAGCGGGGGCTTGGACCGGGCGCTCGCTCAGCAACTCGAACACGCCCGGAACCTCGTCTGGTGCCCAGCCACAAACTGCCTGTGTGATATCGTCCAGCCAGCCGTCCAGGCGCTCCAGAGCGCGGCGACCCTTGGGGTCGGTGGATTGCAGCATGCTGACGATCGACACGGCGCGGCGCACGCCCTGGACAAAATAACCGGTGCCTGCCGTGGCCTGCAGACCCTTGCTTCCAGCGGGCAGCACAAAGACATTCACGCCGCCACGCAGAGCTTGGCCGCTGCGGCTCAGACTGGTGAAGTCCACAGCGGTGCCGACCTCTCCGGCCAATTCCGGAATGCGCGCTTCAAGCCGTGTCTTGACCGCGTCGATCAGCATCAGATGAAGCCCTTCATGGTCTTGGCGGTGAAGTCTCGATCGCGGTCGGTGACGCGTGCGCCGTGGCCACCGCTGGTCTTCGGTGCCACGCCAGCGGCGTTGAGCTTGATGGAGCCGCGCGCGATGCCTTTCAGCGTGTCGATGGCATCGCGATAATCGGCCTCGATCTTCTCATTGGGTTGGTAGACGTGCAGCGTGTAGATCGCGATGGCGCGCGACAGCGCCGGGATGGGATCGGGCACCGTGGCAAAGGGCAGCGCGTAACGGCCCGCGACATAGCCGTCGATCATCGCGTCGGCATCAGCGATGGCCTGCGCCACTGCAACGGCGTCGATCACCCCTGTGGCCTCTTCGGCGCGATCGGTCAGATCGACCAGCAACGCGGTGCCGTATCGCGCATCGAGGTCTGAGAGGGTGCAATAGGACATCACGGTCTCGCGCAGGGGGTAAGGAAAAAGGCCCGGCGGCGCTATCCGCCGGGCAGTTGGGTGAGCCGACTAGGCATGGTCAGCTCGGCGGTGTTTCGTCCGGAACTTTGACCGTCAGCTTGGGGTCGGCCTGCAGCGCATCCAGTTCGCCGTCCGTCAGCTCGTCGACGGGGATCTCTGTCACGTCACGGGTGAAGTGACGGCCTGCGCGATAGCGGCCTTTCTTGGGGCCACGGACGCGGATTGTCAGAACGGTTTCGCCGATCGTCAGCTGTTCCTCGACGGTCACATCGCTTTCTTTTGCAAGGTCGGTGATGGAGGGCGTGGCCGGCGCGGCCTTCAACTGCGCTGCAGCGGTGGAGGTCACCGCAGCTTTTGCGGGCGGGAGAGGCGACGGCGCCCCGTCCGCATTGCTCTCGTCTGCACCAGACGCGCCATCCAGCGTCTGCGCTTCAGCAGCAGACGCTACCGCAGCTACTGCGTTTGGGGGAGGCGACGCAGCCGCTTCCTCCTTGCTCTCGCCCGCACCAGCTTTCGCAGCTTCGGCCTCGGTGACTTTTTCCATCACGGTTTCATCGCGCCAGTTGGTACGGTGCGGGATGCCCAGGGCATCAGCGCGGGCCTCCCATTTTTTGCGGTCGATCGGATCGCTCATGGCGCTGCTCCTTACGCCAGCCACGGAACGACCAGCAGCTCGGCCGTGCCGCGCCATTCGTTGGTCTCGCCGTTTGCGCCGTTCTCGTTGTTCAGCAGCTTGCGCGCTGCGCCCTCATGAGAAGGGCCAACCACCAGAAGGTTCGGCATCAGGCCCAGCGGGCGGCCATGATCGCCTTTCATACCCGTCAAGGCAGCGCGGGCGGTCTGATAGTGGGCCGCGTCGAGGGTCTGCTTCGATCCCCAGGCCATCTGCCAAAAGCCGAAGCCCACATCCATATAGCCATCGGTGCCGTAGACGTATTCGTCACGATCAAAGACGTTGTCGTCGGTGTCCTTGTCCTTGGACACGAACTTGAACTCCTTGCCGATCTGCAGGATCAGCGGCTTCAATGCCCGGCTGGTGTCCATCAGGAACCAGGGCGCGCCAGATCCGCCATCGGTGTTGGCCACAAGGGTGACGTTGCCATCCTTATCGAGCACCGGATGTTCGGTGTCGAAAAAGGGTTGGCCATCATAGCAATCTTCGGTCCAGCCAAGCTTGGCCAGGCCAAAGACTTCCATGTCCTTATGCGCCACGGTGGACCGGCCCATCTCGGTCATCATCGGCGCATAGATCCCGAGGTTGTCGGTTTCGATGTCGCGGCGTTTCACACCAACGGTCAGTTCGTAAGGCTTTTCAGTGATGGTGTAGTCGTGCTGTGCAAGGTTCTGGACGGCGCGCGGGCCGATCCATTCGCGCACGTTCGGCATCTGGCCCAGCCAGCCATATTTCTGGGTCTGCTGGGTTGCGTTGACGCGCGTCGCGATGCGTGCCCACTGGGTCGACGCTTCGCTCTGGCCGCCTTGGAAGGCCGTTGAGAAGCCAGCGCGCAGGCTGGCGAGATTTGCGGCGTTGATCAGCATCTCAGGATCTCCTTACGCGGCTGCAATGGTGGTGAGGGCTGCGTCGAAGCGGACCCAGACGCCGGAGGCATCCAACCCGTCGATCACGCCAGCGGGGGATCGAGTGCCGGTGCCGTCGGTCAGCGCGACGGTCTGATCGTCGACCGCGTAGCAAGGCTGTCCGATGGCGGCGGTGGTGATTTCATCCGCCCCGGCAGAATTGGCGTAGCGGAAGGTGCCGACCTCGTAGTCGAGGGTCAGGTCGCCAGCTGCACCGGTTGTGTTGTCGGCCCGTGCATTGGCACGCCCCACCCCCACCAGACCTGTGGCAGCCTGGCCTTCGACCAGATCGCCGTCAGCGTTCAGCATGGCGATGGCCCCGGCATAGATCAGGGTGGCAGCGGCAACGGTTCCGCGCCGGAGGGTGCCATCCATCCGGACTGTGTTGCGGTCTTGGGTCAGGGCGGCCATCAGGCGGTCTCCTTCGCTTTGGCTTCGGCTTGGAGTTGCGCCAGAAACTTGTCTTGGGGGATGCCGAGAGTGTCGGCGATGGTCTGCTGGTCAGCGCTCAGCGCGGTGACTTCCACGGCCTCTTGCGGTTGACGGGCAGACAGGCCAGTGCGGCCCAGCTTGGGCATCATGCCGACGACCTCAGCCGCACGGGCGGGGTCTTCCTTGTAGAGGTCGGCAAAGGTGATTTCCTTGCCCGCCGGGATGCCAGCACCCGCCTGAAGCTGGGATTGCACCCAGGCATCTGCATCGCGCTGCGCGGTGTCCTCTGTCAGCTTGTCGAGCCGCGCGGACAACTGTGCAACCTGCGTTTGGCTTGCTTGCAAAGCGGTGGCGGTTGCGACAAGTTCGGTCACGCTGGCGCTCGATGTCAGGCCGAAGGCGCTGCGCACGGAGGCCAGGGCCGCCTGCGCGACCTTGTCTTCTCCCTCCTTTGGGGCGTCAGCGTCGATCAGCTTTTTGATCGCTGCCGACACATCGTCTTCAGACGCGTCAGCGCCCAGGCCGAGGATCTCGGCCAGTTTCATCAGGAACTCCATCCCGAGTGTCTCCTTTTGTGCGGATTGTGCGGAAAGCGCCGTCAGTGCTCGCAGCGCCGGGTCATTCACCAAAGCAAGCGACTTGATCGCGATGATCTTGCCCGCCTTGTCGTGCAGCAGCACCGGAGACGCGCCCCAATAGCTGCGATTGCTCATCAGGGCAGCGCCTGACGGGTTCCAGTCAACGCGGCCCCAGATGCCGTCGTCGCGCTCTTGCATCTCGACGATGTAGCCCTGCGCCTCGGACGGCGCGCCCAGCTTGGCCGCGCTTTCGGTCGAATGATTGACGTCGATGTGAATGCGGGGGGAAAAGCCAAAGCTGTTGGCGATTACATGGCGGGCGTCCTCGTAGAAGTAGGGACCACGACCATCATATGCTTTTGAGCGACCGTTCGGCACCAACCGAAGCCAGTCCGGAACAGATCCGGCTGCGACCAGAGGCAGTGCAAGGGCGCTGAGCGCTGTGGTGGTCAGGTGTTTGTCCATGCCCGGCAGATTGCACGGACAGATGGGGTGATTTCACCGGGACCGGTGTCGGGTATCAGCGCCCGTCAGAAGCCTGTTGAAGGTAGTCTTCAATGGTCTCTTGAATAGCGGTCTTATCCGCCTCTCCGAAGCCCAGAAACGGGCGCGCGGGGATGTTGCCCCATGGAATAGAAGAGCCGTTCGATGCGGTCCCAAATGCACCCTTCTTTGCGCCAAATTGCATCACCGCCGCTTGGATCTGGTTCGATCCCCATTCGACAGAGCCGTTCTGTGCCTCATAGCTGATCGTGGTGGACAGCATCCGGGTCACACCGATCAACGGACGCGATGGAACGCTGGCATTGGCCTTTTTGCCTTCGCGGCGGCGGTAGGCCTCCAAAGTCGCCATCGACTTCGGTGCCCAGGCGTCGCCATCCGGATCGGTGCCCTCGGCGAAGTTCTGTTTGGTGCTGTTCACCATCAATTCGCCGATGTCCTGCATCAGCTCGGTGGTGTCTCCCAGTTTCGCAATGACGCGCGCCAGTGCAGGCGTCAGTTCGTCGAGGTCGAAGTCCAGCTCGATAAGATCGGTCATGTCCGCGTTATTCTGAGCAAGTAAACTTAGAAACTGCACCGATTCTCTGTGGTTCACACATAGCGACATAGATCTGCGCCACACCGATAACGCCAGTTAAAACAATGGAAGTGATGGCCCACCACATAGCACTTTTCGAGCTTTTACGCGCTTCTTCCAACTCCACCCGATCAAGATGTTGGAACACGGCATCTAACTTGAGATGCCACAATTGCTGATCCCTGTTTTCTGTGTCGTGGGTGGCTACGCCTTGCCCCGTCCTCAGTACGAAAGTTTCTACAAAAACCTCGCGTAGGCGCCGCTGAGGAACAAACGTCCCCCAATCTGAACAAAATTGATCAAATTGCGTCACGGTCACGCCCTGGTCAATATTGTCGTAACCCCATGCGATGATTGCCTCATAGATGTTCCTGCGCTTCTGCATATTTCGGTTTCCTTTGAAAGGGGTTTCCTGCAAATTCGTTTTTCACTTTGATCGTTTACTTTCTCGCAACGATAAGCAAATCGACATAGGTGATCGCGACCCGCGCAGCGTTACTCTGATGCAGCCACTCGGTTTTTGAGGACTTCAATGAGACGATCACGAATAACCGCGTCTCCATCTGCCAGATTCTCCAGTTTCTGTTCGATATCTGGTGGCAAAGTGTCTCGAGAAAGCAGCTCGGCAGCTTTTTTACGGATGTCGTCCGGCATTTCAATGAGGGCATCGATCCACCGGGGCGTAGAAATGCTGCGCGCCAAGGCATCTCCCAACACCGCCGGCAGGGCCGTCGATTTCTCTGCAACAGCAGCGCGGACCTGATCGGCGACGGAGCGACCGGGTGCATAGGCCCAGCCCCGATCAATGCCATCGGGCGCACCCGTCCGCATGTCGATGGCATCCCAGTTGTCAGGTAGCTTCACCATAGGATTGCCGCCAAGGCGCAGAGCGGCCCGCATGCTGCGCGCCCCCACCACATAGCACCCACATCCCCAGCCATTCGGCGGAAAGTGCGTTCGCCAGAAAAGATGATCAGCGGGCAGGATCAACCCGTCCCAGGCAAGGTGTTGCTCGCGCGGTTCCGTCGCTCCGGAATGGCGGTAGACCCAGAACTTAAAATTGCCCTCGGTCAGCTGGGCATATCGTCCAGCGGCATAGGTGCTGCGCATGTTCGTGGTGTAGATAACCTTCGTGCGCCAGGCTTCACCCGCCTTGGTGCCTTCACCGGTCCAGCCATGCCAGCCGCGTTTCGCGACGATCTCGCGAAAGTCCTTTCGGAACGCTTCGATCGACTGGCCGTCCTCGATCACCTTGCCAACGGCTTGCGCAAGATCGGCCAGCAAGTCGGCCTTCATCGCGCCGGCCACCATGAACGCGCGGTCATGGCTGTCCTGCCACATGTCGTCCCACCGTGATGTCGGCACGCGGTTGGCAGCGCGGATCTTCCACGCCGCCACCTGCTCAGCGAAGGGACGGTGGAAGGTGCCGGTCAGCTCAGCCATCAGACGCGACCCGGCCCCCGGCCTCGGCCGCCATGAACGCCGCCGCGAACAGCTGCGTCAGTTCGTCGGTCGGGATCTGCGGGAATGCCTGGAGGATGGCGTCACGTGCCTCTTCGGGTGTCTGAGCCTCTGCGATCAGCGTCTCGATCTGCGCAATCATGCGGCCCACCAGGGGAGCGGCCTCAGTGGCCAGACGGTCGATGGCCGGAGAAAGCGCCTCAGGGCCGTCTTTGTGTTCCGACGGGGCGTTGGCCGTCAAAGATGCTAGGGGGGTATTTAACGGGTATTTAACGGCGCTCTCAGGGGCCATCGTGGCCCGGTCGCCGGGGGACTTGGCCACCTGCCCCAGAATTTTGGCCCCTTTGGCCGGTTGGCGCAGGCCGAGCTTGGTATAAACGTCCTCTTCCGCCACCGGCAGGCCCAGCTCGACGGCGGTGGACACGTTGCTCATCCAGGCGGTGATGTCTTCGGCTTCCGGTCGGGCGATGACCACGCGTGGAAAACGGTCATGCCCCGGAAAATTCATGCGGACGAAGGGGCGCACAAGGTCGCGGTTGATCACCGCACTCAACGCCTTGGCATCCGCACGCTCGATGTCCTCTTGTACCAGCCGATGTTCCTTGCCCGAGCCAAGCCCGCCGACCTCGGCATCGGTGGTGGCCGTCTGACCCAAGACAGCCTTGGAGACCTGCTTGTCGAGCCAGTCGGCGCGGCGTTCGTAGAGGTCACTGGACGCGCCTACCTGTCCGGTCTGCACAAAGTCGATCGACATGCCGTCGGGGATGATCGCGGCGCAGTCCCCGGCAATGTTGGCCACGGCACGCATCAGTGTGCTTTGATCGTCGTCGCTCGACCCCGCAGGGTAGCGGCCCAGGCGCAGCGGCTGTCCATAGGTCTGGGTGAAGATGGCCCAATCGCGCTCGGTGAACTTCTTGAACAGGTAGGGCCACATCACCACCCGTGCGAGGCCAGAGCGGCTGGGGATGCCGGACTTGGCGCGGATGTTTGCCCAGATAAACTTGTAGGTTGTGAGCGGCTGTTCATGTCCATTCTCGTCCAACAGCATTGGCGTGCGCAAATCGCGCCGATCAAAACGGAAGAAGCGCGGATCGACCCATTCCAGACGCTCGATGGACCATTGGCCCATCGACTGATCCCAAATGATCTCGGTGCCGCTGTAGCCTTTGCCGATCGCATCCAGGATATCGAACATTTCGTCAGCCAGCTCGTCACGGCTCAGCCATTGGCGAATGCGCTCGGCGGCCTCTTTGTCGATCGGGTCGTCGCTGGCGTCTTCGACGGTTATGTCCAGCCCAGTGACAGAGCGGCGACGTGTGCCCAAAACACCCACATAGTGTGGATCTCGCTCTTCGATCACCTCGGCAAGTTCCAGCATCCGCAGAGGATCGCCATGATCGGCTTCGCGCAGGATGTTGGCGAGGCGGACCGGGTTCAGCCCGTCGCCGGGATCGCCCGTCAACGGCGAACGCACACCGGACAAGGTCGGCCCGGCGACCCGCTGGGTTAGCGTCTGGCGTTGGACCGGTCGGCCCATGTGGTCCAGCAGTTGCGGCTGTCGTGCCATACTCAGTCCTCGTCAAAGGCCACCGCGCAACCGTGCGCCAAGCGGTGGCGACCACCAGCTGCGTCCCGGCGCGCGACGGCGGGGGGTGTCGTCGTTTGATCTGTCGTTGGCGACCGGCGTGTAAGCGATCTCTGAAGGCTGCTGACGACTGGCGAACCACGCCAACGCTCCCGCGACAGCGGTGTCACCGTGGCGAGCCAGACCGTCAGAGCCTTTGAACCGAAAGTCGCGCGGGATCCGGATGATCCCATCCACGAACTGCAACGCCTGATGGTCGCTCAGAATGTCGGGATGCCTGGGCAACAGCACTGTGCGATCGCTGAAGGCGTCGACATAGGGCGGCATCTCTGTGGCGTACCATTCACGGCTGAAGGCTACTTCCACGATGCGCGCGCCGTAGCGCTGAGCTGCGACTTCGGCCAGATAAGCTCCGTTGCCGGTCTTGTCGACCGCCCCTTTGGCAAAGCGGGGCAGCGCGTCGACCACATAGAACAGCACCTGCTTTTGCTGCTGAAACGGAATGTTGCGCATTTCCACGACCAGCTTGGCACGGCGCACCAGATCCTCGCCCTCTTCCAGCACGACGATGTCGGTGGCGTCACCGGAGCGCGCGAAGTCTTCGCCGAAGTAGTGTCGGCGGTTGGGGTCCAGCGCCGCCAGGATGGATTTTAGTTGGGAGGCGCACCAGCTCGTCGTCTCTGCCTTTCGGGTCGGCTCTGGCGCGTTCTTGAAAGCATCGGGCTGGTGCCAGCGCACAAAGGGGATGCCTTCGGCCAAACAGGCCTCGATCTGGACGCGGGTCAGAGCTGCTCCGGCCATCTCTGACGGGATCGCGTCCAGCTCCTGTTTCATGGCCGCGTCGCGCGCACCGTAGGCGGCGCGGATCTGCGCTTCCCACGCGTCCTGTGCCTCTTGCGACCATTCGTTGCCGCGCATTAGGCAGACGCGTTGAAACAGCCCATTCTCGACAGCATCACCAAAGGTGTAGCGATGGACGCTATAGGCGTTCTTGCCCGCACGCGCCTCTCGGATCACCTCGTTAAAGGCGTTCAGGTGCCCGTTGTGGGTCGAGATGATGCGGACCATGCCGCCCCAGATCAGCATCGCGTTGACCGCGTCGATGACCTCGCGCACATCGCGGTGGAAGGCAGCTTCGTCGATCACGACCACGCCCTGCAAGCCTCGGATGTTGGCGGGGTTGCTGGACAGCGCTTCGACGCGATAGCCGCTGGCGAACTGGACACGATAGGCGGCGATCTTTTTGGTGCTGCCGTCCTCTTGCTGATCCTCGAAAAGGAACTCCTCAATCTCTCCCAACTCGCCCGCGATCACCTTGGCGAAGTGCGCCACGTACCCGATGAACTCGCGGCCCTTGTCCTTGGTGTCACCGATGTAGAAGACGTTTTGCCCGCCTGCGTCGCGGCTGGCGGCGGCGACCAGCGTGTCGCCCAGTGCTTCGGCAAAGGTGATCCCGGTGCGTCGGCCTTTCTCGCAGACCTTCAGCCCACTGTCGTCTTCCAGCCACGTCTTCTGGTGCGCCATTAAAACGCCTTCGGCCAGCGGATCCAGATCAGCAGGGATCTCTGCGCCGCGTGGTAGATCGGCGGGCAGCGCTTCCGGGTTGCGGGTCAGAACTGCGTCAGCCATCAGCGCCCCTTCTTGGCCAGGCACGCTTCCTGCCTGCGGATCTGTCGTGAATTGGGTTCGGACGGCGCTTTTGGTGAGCTGTTGAACAGAGATTTCAGCGCCCGCTTTATTGGTCCAATGAAAGGACGTGCGAACAACATCAGCAGGCCTCCCAATAGCCATTGCGAAGGTATCCGTGCCAGCCGTTACAGCCTCCCACCGGGCGTGCATTGACCGATGGTGTCAGTGTTGGCTCGGAACGGCTTGCGTTCCAGTTCCAGGACGCCCCGCACATCTTGGGCTTGTGACGATGCCCCACGGTGATCGCCCGCGTCACGCCGCATCCGCATGGGCAAATAAAGTGCAGCATGGTCCTGCCGCCTTCCTCGACCTCCGGCACCCAAAACGATCCAGGCAGCGCGGCGGCGCTCAGGCTCGCCTTGTTTGGCATGGAAATGGCGCGCAAAGTCATTGCGGTGTCCTCTCGGATAGGTCGATCAGGTAGGGGTTCCCGCGCCACCACGCCACGCAGGCGACGTCATCCAAGTGGGTGACAAAGACTTCTCGACGGCCAAAGGCCCAGGCAAGCCATGCGCTCAAACGGGGGCCTTTGCGCCAGTGCCAGTCACCGACCAGAAGGATGGCGTCCTGGACTGAGGGGTCCTTCAGACACTTCATGACTTCAGTCCCAAAAACCCGCGCTTCATGGTGGTCAGCGTGTCGACGCTCAGGCCCGGCTGGTCGCGCCTCAGCGTTTCTATCGTGGCGTCGGCACGTTCTTCGGCTTCGCGCTGCGCCTCTTCGATCGCGTCGCGGCGGATACGCTCGCGCTCGCTGTCCAAGAGCTTTTCGCGAATGCCTGCCGACGACATCAGATCCTTCAGCATGCGGCCCAGCGACATCAGATCCTTCGGGTCAAGATGGCCGTCTTCATCGCGCACATGACGCATCATCTGGATGGCGCTTGTGGCAATCATCTGCATCAAGGTGCGATGCAGATCGCCTTCGGCCTCGATGTCGAGGTCGGAGAGCATGGCATCGGCGAAGGCGAAAGCCTCGCGTTGATCCTTCAGCGCCTTGCTGAAGTCACCAACGGCGCTCTTTCCGATCGACAGCTCCAGCCCTTCTTCTTCCAGCCGGAAATTCAGAGCCTCGGTGACGTCAAGAATGTCACCGAAGCCGCGCAAGGTCAGTTCCTCGCGCAGCCATTCGCGCAGCTGCTCGGGCAGCAGATCAATCTTCTTGGGCGGTGGCATCCGTCAGCCCCTCGGACGCGGGCGCTGAATGCCGGGATAGGTGGCCACACCTTGCGCGGTTTCGCAGCCGCGTGTGGTGGCGGTGGCGACGATGAACCCACCAAGCAACTCTTCGGTGGTGAGCATGCCCTGGTCCTTCAGCCACGTCAGTTCACCGACAACCTGATCACGCGTGTAGCTGATCCCGTACCGGGGCAGCAGGTCGGTCATGATAGAGACATTCGAAGTGTATCGCGGCGCGTCTTCCAGCATCCGCAGGATGGCCAGGCGCGCGTGTTCGCGCAGTTCTTCGGCGTAGGACATCAGCGGTTCTCCAGCAGATGTTGTTCGTGGCGGGTGACGATGATCTCCAGCCGCTCCATGATCTTGGCGTTTCCGGCCATGACGGCGCGCATCTCGGACAGGGCACCGGTCTGCTTGACCGCTTCGAGCTGCAGGGTGTGCAGATCCTCTTTGCCCGGCAGGCCTTGAACCGTTTGCTCCAAACGCTGCAGGCGCACTTCGTGGCGGTCCATTCGGTCGCCGCGCGTGCGAAAGAACGCGATCAGAAGCGCACCGACCGACAGCGAAAGTGTCAGAGCCTTGAAGGCCAAGTCGATTATTTCAGCGACGGTCACGGCGTCGACCACTTCGGCGGGAAGTGTACGGCACAGGTGGTGGTGTCTTTTCGATTGAGCATTCAGTCCTCTCAAGTCAGCTCGTGCGCCAGTCGGCCAGGGCGGGGTTGGGGTCGGACGTCGTGTCATCATCGCCTCCAACGGTTTGGAGCGCGGGTTCTTCAGCAAGGGCACGCAGTTCGCGCCGCTGGGATAGGAATGTTTGTGTGCTGGCCATTACGCCTGCCATGTCGCGCTGAAAGTCCTGATCTTTGACCTGCGCGCGACCGCCAAAGAAGAAGGTCACCACAACGGTGATCAATGCCCAGACAGGTGTTGGAATGATTGCCCAGGAGCCAAAGACTTCTGCCATTTTGACAGGGTCAATGAACGTCCAGCCCAGAAGCGCAAACACGCCAGCAGTGAACAACGGGCGCGGCAGTCGGTTCAAGCCGTCGACCAGACTATCCCACCAGGTTCGCTGGCTTCGGGCCACGAACTCCGCGGCGAACTGGTTCAGCGCAGCGGTATCGAGGTCGAAGCCGCGCGCATCTGATGCTTCGGCATTGACGCGGAAGACCTGAGCCACTTCGGCGATGGTGTTGCGGTTGCCGCCGAAAAGTGCGGTGAGCGCTTGGATCAGCCCCATGCGGCCACCCGCGCCTGAAAGTCGGCGTCTGTCAGGTGGAAGTTTGGCGAGATGAACTCTTCGGCGCGCTTAATCCAGCCACCTTTGCCACCCGCGCGTGTCTGGGCGAACTTGCGGAGACGGGGGCGGTGATCCGCGATCCGGAAGTAATAGTTGCGGCGTGCAATGCCATAAGCATCGACGAAGCGATCGGGCGATCCCTGATCCCAGGCGGCGCGCACCGTGCCAAGAGTGTGCGGCCCTAACACACCGTCTATGGCAAGTTCGCTGGTGATCATCCGGTTCACGAGGCGTTGTAGGATCTTCACCGCATTGGCCCCGGCGTTGACATACATGTCGAACACGGTGGCATGCAGCGCCTCGGGCAGCTCATTGATGCGGGGGCCAAAGAAATAGCGCTCCACAAAGATCGTCTCGGCATGTGCTTTGGTGAGCGCGCGCACGTCCATGGCGTCGATGTCGCCATCGCCGTCGAGATCGCCCCAAGGAATATTCCGCAGCGTATGGATGGTGACGCCGTATTTGGTCGCGCCGCCGGGGTCATCGGGATCGTTGACGAAACCGCCTTCGCGGTCGACGATCTCCTTTGCCATCTGTTGAACTGTGCGTGCCATAAAAGCCCCCGTTGAATGGGGCTAGAATGACCGGTTCTGAGCTAGTCTTGCGGGGGGACCGCTGTCGGGAAAAGCGATAATTGCAGTGGATCTGCAGGGGCGGTCAATTCGCCTGTGACACGCAACTGGCGCTTCACATTGCTGGACGAAGTCTTGAGCGCGCGGGCGATTTCTCCGATCGAAAGGCCTTCGGCGCGAAGCGCTCGGATCAACCAGGTGCGTGGGATCGGGATCTCGGCAGAAGCGTCGCGCATGCGCGCGCCCAAGGTTCTCAGCTTGTCGGCGCCGATCAGACCTTCTGCGGCAGAACGGCCTTTGGGATCGCGGGGGAAGTAGATTTCAGATCCACCGAACATGACAAGAAAGGATACGGCCATTCGTGGACCTAAGACCTCGACGAAGACGTCAAGGTGCGCCGGGTGGCGGGGGTATGCCACCCGGTCACTCATCCGCGCCCGCTGCCCCGACGATGGGCGCAACGGTTGAAGGCGGTGGTAACCACATGGCCGCGCACTACCAGGTGGACGCCGTCCACATTGACACCGCACATGCCATCCCTGCCTGCGCTTGCCGCATCGACGCGTGTGGCCAGCTGGCGGCGCAGCTGTTCAACGTCGAGACCCATGCCTTGTTGCATGTAACGCAGCAAGGCATGGTCACTGATCTCAAGTCGTCTTGTCATCGGCTCACTTGCCCCCAGTCGAAGTCGACCCCTGTGCGGTTGATCCATGAGCGAAGCGCCTGGATCACCGCTTCGATCTGGCTTGGATCGGTCATGGTGTTTATGTCGATCGGCACAGTGCCCCAAGTCTGCTCGAACTGGCTGCGCACGAAGGCGTGCAAGCCCTTGGACGTGGGGTCATTCAGCTCACCAGCGTCGCCCAATGCACGCCAAAGAACGAAGATCAGGCGGACATCACGTCGAGATGCCGCTTTGAAGCGCCCCTTGCCGCGCCCGGTGGGTTTGAAGCCGCGCCGCTTCAGTTCGGCGACCACGGCCTGCTTCTCTGCATCGGTCATATCGCCAAGGCTCGCCTTACCGACCACCGCCAGCTGCAGATCCCGGCGGGTATCCTTATCAAGGCCTAGTTGTTTGCAGCCCGCGTGTATGGTGCGAATGATTTGGTGGCTCATTGACATCCCCTCCCAAAGTCGGGCGTTCTGACGCTGTTCAACACACGATTGCACTGGATTTCATCATGCGCTTTACCATCTTCGCCGCCGCTTTGATTTCGTCCACGACCGTACAGGCTCAAAGCACGGTCAGCGGCATTAACCAGACATTGATGCAAGCGCCCTGCGGTACGATGTTCAGTATTTTGGCCGCGCCCGAGTTGCACCGTGCGAACATTGTGAGCGCAGCGGAAGCGTTTTTGTTTGGGGCTGCTATGGGGCGAAAGTCCGTCGACGTGATGCCCGCTTACTCCGAAGCATGCACGTCTATGAATGGCGCTAGTGTCCAAGGCGCGATGCGCAAAGCCGTTTCCAACCTCGATTGACATCAGCAACACTCCGGAGAGGCGGGTTCAAAGCGGATGATCCACTTTGTCAGGTGGATCTCGATAGCCCCCTCCCAATGGCCGAAACCGATGGCCCAATCAGCAGCGCCCCAGCGCTCGATGCGGCACCAGCGCCCCTGCCAAACGAGATCGTCGGGTGGGTTGGTGATGTCGCGTGGGCACGCGTCAGTCACCTTGATGCTGGATGAACCGTCGCGCGGTTCATTCTCCAGACTGATCTCTTCCAAGCGCTGTTGCAAAAGAGCTTGATGGAGCTTGCTTAAATTCAGGCTCCCCATCGCATCACGCCCTGGCCATGTCGATTGTGATGGCCTCCCACTCCGCCTGGCCGTTTTTGCGCTGGTAAAAGCGCATGTAAGTTTTCGATCCGACAGCGCGCTCGGCATCAGTGATCGCCGCCATTGCGCGCTGCCAGCGCTCGTCTTCGATCTCCAGCTTTTTCAGGCTCAGCAGTTCGGCCCGGTTGATCTTGCCTTCCTTGTCGGTTTGGAAAGCTTTCTCAATGACGGCGCGGATCTCTGGGCGCGCACCGGCGGACCATTCGATCAGGCACTCGTCCACCAGCGTCTTGGCGATCTGAAGCTCCGGACCATAGTCAAAATGCTCAGCCACCTGGATGGTGACCTTCAGCGTGCCGTCAAAGGCTGTGAAGGTCATGTTGCCCTTTGTCCCGCCGCGTGACTGACCGTATTCCGACGATAACAGTTCAAGGAAGCTGTTTACGTCTTCAAAGCTGTGGCCCTTGAACCGTGCAATCTGCGCATTCAGATCGCGAGCATGGCCAATGATGGTCCGGACAAGCTCGTCTTGAAGCTGGTCCTGCGCCTTTACCATGCTGATGGGGATCAGATGGCCTTTTGCATCTGTCATATGAGGCGTGCCATTCACATCGGTCACGCCAGCGGCTTGAATGAGTTGCTCGGTCATTCCTCGGTTCCTTTTTCGGTGGGCTTCTCGTTGCGCGGGCAGCGACTGCAGGCGCGGAACATCTGAACGGCGCGGGTGTTTCGGGCGCTGAAGCGCCCTGCCCGTTTGCGCCAGTCGTGGCAGGTCTTCTTGTCGATCGCGCCCAGCATCGGGCAACTGACGGTTTCGGACATCAGGGCACCACGAACGAGATCTTCCACCACATCCGTGGAGCCGCCGTATTTGTTAGCCAGGACGGTGGAGACCAGAGATCCGGAGCGCCCAATACGTGCCGCGGCCTTGTTCTGGCTTGTACGGTCGCACTCTTCGGCCAGCGCACGGACCCAGGCGGGCATGTCAACGCCCCACCCTGACGTCGCCTTGTCCAGCGCGCTCATGACGCTCGCCCCTTGCCACGCAGAGGCGCAAACGTTCCCTCATTCGGGTCTTCGACGCCATTGAGACGTTTCACCACAGGTGCGCAGGGGCCCGTATTACGGATCAGCTGATAGCGCGGCTGGCGTTTACCTGGGATCGCGGTCTCTCGCACGCGCAGATACCCCGCCTCCAGCAGCGTCCGGCAATATGCCCGCGCCTTATCCAGCGTCACCTCGACCCCGTTAGCGTTGGACATAGCCACGAGGTCGACGGGCGTGAAATTCCCAGGGCGGCGCATTGTCCGCCACATGTTGCCCTCGGGAGTAGGATCGCCTTTCACCGGCGGCGCGACCGGAATGGCGCGTTCCGTGTTCACGTAGATCTTGCGGTGACCGTCCTTGCGGATTTGCCTGATCCGACCAGCAGCCTCCCAGCGGCGGATGAACTGCTGGGCAGTCTCGGCGTGCACGCCTTTGGCCGCGAGATCAGACCAATGCAGTTCTGCCAAACCTTCCACCTTGGACCAGGCGTCTCGTTCCATGGCGCTGCGAAACTCCTTCATGCCACACCCCGCTTGTCGAGCAATTGCGCTGTCAGGACGATCTGCCCCCCTGTGGTGTGCAGTTTGCCCACGCGCGGTAGGAAAGAGAGATCGACGGACCGCAAGCTGGCGCGGCGCGCAGCCTCCCGGATGCGCTCAAAATCGGTCGAAAGCTTCCGCGCAGATCCACCGGTCAGGTCTACCAGTTCGCGGATCACCTCCGGCTGGATCTCAATCCCGGAACAGTAGATCTGCGCCAAGAACTCTGCATCCGCCGCGTTGCAAGCGATGGTCTCAGAGCTGACCAGGACGCGATCATGGATGTTTGGCCACCGTGTCAGGTTCGCCTCGAAGTCAGGCTCGCCGACAAAGACGATCGGTGACAGGCTGCCCTCGAAGATGTCCCGCGCCATGTCGATCATCTGGCTTTTCATCATGTACTGTGCATCGTCGAAGATAAGCGGGCGATTGGAGGCGGCCAAAACCTCGCAGATTGCCTCGATTTTGCGGGGAAGAGTTCCGCGCACGCCTTTGATTTCGAGTTCTTCAAGTAGGACGTCAGCCATGTGCTGGCGGGTCCAATAGCTTTTGGCTTGCACGATGCAGGCATCGTATTCGTTGGCTGCGAACGTGGTAGCCGTGCTCTTGCCAGCGCCATGTGCCCCGTAAAAGACACCAATGCCCGGTAAGGTCACACTGCGGTGCAGCAGCTGATCCACCAGTTCCAATAGGGCTGCGACGTTGCGCAGTGGGGCGAGATTGCCTTGTGTCATGCTCTTTCCTCTCAGTCCTTTTGTCGACCAAACCCACGGTGTATCCGCAGTTGGACCCGATATTCCGATGTGCCCTGATAGTCGGTCAGCCAGGCGCGTTGCTCGACGCTCAAAGGCTGTCCATTGGCCTCCATTCCCTCAAGTTCCATGGCACGAGCGAACTCCATCGCCGGATCGCGCTCAGGTTCGGGGCGGCGTTGGATGCGCTCTTGAAGGCGTGTCACCTCGGCACTCAACCGTGCCTCATCCTCGGCGGCCACTTGGCCACGCTTCCCACCTTTCGGCGCGTGAGGATGGATTTTAGGAAGACGGATCACGCCCGCATCGGGCAAGCCGTCACCAGCTTTGTCATTCTGCGCGTCCGCAAGCCGCGCGACAGCTTTGCCGTCGGACATTTTCTTTTGCAGACGCGCGGCTTCCTTCGCGTGACGCTTGAACGCGGTCTTGTCGCGGGCGTGCTCCTTTGCATCCTCGACGCTGAGAAAGTCGCCGGGGCGTTTCACCGGTGCCTCGCCCAGGAAGGTGCCGTCCATCGTGTAGACCTGAAGGCCATTCATCAGATCGTCAGGGTCAAACCGAACGGTGACCTCCTGCCCCGCAATCTGCCACATCCATTCCGCCCAGTAGCGAGAACCATGCACCTTGAGCTCACCATTATCCCGATGCGCCCGGATGCCCTCGGAACGCATCAGCCACAGGCGCTGCTGTTCCTCGGTGGGTTTGGTGATTGGCGCGTTCGAGTATGAGGCATTAAACACCTCATCAAACGACCGTTGGTTGGCCACTTCCGACCGTCTGCCGCGACGGGCATTGTGGGCTGCGATTTCGCGCTCCAGAACTGCCTTGAAGTCAGCGAGAGGAATTGCCCGCGTGCCGTAGTTCTCTGGCTTTTCCACGGTATTGCGGCCCGTGTAAGCACCGACAAAGGCGGGATGTTTGGCAACGCGGTCGCACAAATCCCGAAACGCGCGTTCGATCGGTTTTGCCTGACCGTGTCCCGGCGTTGCAAAATGCAGCTCAATGCCAAGCAGGGGAAATAGGCCCAACACCTCGCCCTGCACCTGCTTGAAACGTTTACGGTGCTTGACCTGC
The DNA here is from genome assembly GCF_040148795.1 of Sagittula sp. NFXS13. NCBI lineage: Bacteria > Pseudomonadati > Pseudomonadota > Alphaproteobacteria > Rhodobacterales > Roseobacteraceae > Sagittula > Sagittula sp. NFXS13. The sequence continues at coordinate 448,762 of NZ_JAGEMH010000003.1, read as the reverse complement.
CCAGCCATCACCTTGTTTACAAACTCGTGCCCGTTATCCATCAGGCAGTGCTGCGGAATGCCGTAGCGCCGCACCAGGTCGCCGAATGTCAGCTGAACGGTGTGACCATTGGCTGTCTCAGACAGGCGATAGGCCAGAAATTTGCCGGAATACACATCCGAGACGGCGATCATCTGGATCCGACCCGGCTTTTCACGATCAGGGAATTGGATGAAAACGTCGAACTTGTGGTAGTCCGTTTGCACGCATTCCATGGCCTTCAAATAGCTCTTGCTGCGCGTCTGATGCGGAAAGTGGCGACCCACAGCTTCCGGCCCTTCGCGCAGATAGAGTTGAACATGCGTCGGAACCTCCGCAATCAGTCGGCGCACTTTCCACAGCGGCCCAACGGCGACACCCTCAGCGCGCGCGACATCGCAAGCCCACTCATAGGCTGCGGTCAGCGTCGGTCCGGAGCGCGTGAAGAAATACTGTTTTACAACATCAAGAAATGCCTGACAGACCTCCGTGCGATCACCGGACTTGCCGCCCGGAACGGGTGCCAGAAAGGGTAGCCAGTCAGCGCGCCTCACCCCCTCGACCATCGCCAGCCAGTTCCACAGCGTCTTCTCCGAAGCGGTCTTTCCATCGCCCTTGCGCTGCATCACGACCGCTCGAACCGCCTCAGTACGGGTCAGGCCGGCGCCTTCCAGAGCCAAGACCTCGTCCAGTGCCGTCAGCCGGTCCAGTGCTTTTTCACGCGCCTTCGGAGTTGCCTTGTCCAGATCGGCCCAAGCCTGCTCGCGTGACCGATTTGGCGCTGTAATGGCCGAAGCTTCAGACGCCTGCATCAAAGCCACGCGCGCCCGTGTAGGAAACAGACTGACGTGATATTCCAGCCCCCGCCCGCGTCCACGCCGGGCGCGCGACTTACCAGTCTGAACGGACCAGCCTGAACGCTTTGCCAGTGCGTTCACGCCCTGCTTCGTCGCGGGAAGATCCGGCAAGCCGGCTTCCGCAATCTCGGCGGCGCTCCACCATTGCTGGACAGGAGGGAGGCTCATACCGCGCCTTCCGTCTCGTGGATTTCATCAAGCAAAGCTTGAACTTCGGCCCCGAGGTCTTCGAGGAACCGTCGACGCGCAGCTTTGTTGGCACGAGACCAGGCATCGGACAGGCGCATGTGCGCGGCATCGGTGGCGTCGCGTGGCGTAGGACCAGTGCCCTGTTCGGCGCGGTATGCCTTGCGGGCAGCGCTGGCTTTTTTTGCCTCGCCTTTGGCCAGCGCGTTAATGACGTAGTAGCGTTCGGATGGCTCGCCAATCTTGGAGATATCCGTCAGATCGGTCAGCTGGATAGGACGCGGCGCATTACACAGGCGACGATAGTCATCCGGTGCCAACGCGGCGCCAGCCTTCATCATCCGGTAAACGTGCCGTTCAGAAACGCCGCGCTCGGCGGCAACCGCCTTTGCAACTGACATTGTGTCAGTCGCATCCCAGCGGCTTGTTGCACCGGCAAGGCCTTGCTGTGCCTCCGGGTGCAAACGCTGGTAAGTTTCGCGACGGCGCGCGAGAAAATACGACAGCTGCAAAGCCGTCATGCCCGCTCCGGCGATGTTTCCATCAATCTCGAACATCAGCGCTTCGTCATCCGAACAACGGATCACATCGCAGGGGATCACCTCGTGGCCCAGCTCGCGCATGGCGGTCAGGCGGTGCGCGCCATCAAGTACCAGATCGCCCTTCTTTGTCCGACGCACAACGATACGTCCGACAAAACCGTTTGCGGCGATGGTGTCTTTCAGTGTTTCTACACCATCGGGTGACACATCCCGCAGACGGCCCGTGATCCGAATATCCTGCACCGACAATTCAGTGATTGTGTTCAGTCGTTCGATCATTCTCAGCTCCAGATCAGCGGCGCGAACATCAGACAGATGCAAAGAATGGCAAAGCTCAGCCCCGCCAACCCGTCGCCCCACCAGCTCTGGGAAAGCCGCTTTTCGGCAGCGGAAAACCGTGCCCAAGCCGACCTCAGTGAGGAAGAGAAAGATCGGCCTGGACGCCCCAGCTTGCCCGCATCAATTGGGGGACCGGAAATCTCGGGCGTGGCCATCTGCTCGATGGCTCCGTGAGTAGATTGGCCTGTCGATGCCGCAACCGAGGTGTGTGATGTGTCGTTGTTCGCGGCGGCGCAGACAGCACGCCACTGCGCATCCTGTAAAGCCTCGCCATGTTCGCGAATTGTGCGAGCTGCATGGATTACAGCTGGACTATAGACCGGGTTCAAAACCGTCTCGACCAACGCCACCCCAAGGGCGACGCGCTCAAGATCCGTCATGCCAACGCCAATCGAATGAGCACGTGATGAGATGTTTATCTGGCTCATTGATGCGCCCCATCTCGGACCTTGGCCGGCGAATCATTCGCCAGACGCCATGCAACGGTGATCAACACCACGCCCAACCCCAGCAGATTGAAAAATGCCCACACGTAAATAGCGAACTGAAATGCAGGCATCACGCTGTCCTCCGGTTGGTATCTTCCGGGCGCTCAACGCCTTTTGGCCATTCAAGGTCTTCAGGCCAGCGCTGGGACAAAAGCCCCAGCGCCTTTTCATAAGTGTCCGAGCGTGGGTGGCTTCCCTTTTCCAACCTGCTGAAGAAGTCACCCTTGCCGAACAGACGCATAGAGATTGCCCAATGCGTTACACCTTCATGCGCCGACAATTCGGTCGCGAGGCGGAGGAGGTTTTTCTGTGCTCTGCTCATAATGGCAAGTTAGCCGTTCACGGCCATTACGGTCAAGCCATTAACGGCTATTTTATTCCATACCTTTTCATTCTTAGCCATTCATGGCTAAACTGCGCCAATGGACGAGTTACTTGCCGCTATAGATCAGGCCCTTTTGAACAAGGGTGTATCAGCCTCTGCCGCGTCTCAGGCGGCAGTGGACAACCCGTCGTTGATCAAAAATCTTCGATTGTCGGCGAGAGATCATCCAGGGAAGCACCCTTACGAAAAGATCTTAGCCTTGGCGGAGGTTCTGGGCTTAGAGGTTTACATCGGCCCGCCACGCCAATCGATGGACACACCCAGCATCGCTCCACATGACAATCCAGATTATGCCTTGGTCTCGACCTACCCGGTTGAGGTCTCCGGCGTGCGCGGAGCATCCGCAGTCAATGCTGCAGCAGATGGCCCTTTGGCTTTCCGCAAGGAGTGGCTATCCAGCAAAGGCATAAATGTGGAGAACGCTGCCCTGCTGCGGGTTCGTGGCGACAGCATGCAGCCTGTGATCTGGCACAACGACCTAATCATGATCGACACGTCCCGCACCAAGCCTCGTATCCGCGACCCCAGGCGCGTTTCGCTGCGCAAGGGCTATCAGGATGACATCTATGTTGTCGAACTGGACGGCGCACTGCTGGTAAAGGCGCTTCGCCGCCCCTCCGAAGAGCGCCTGATCCTCGTTTCAGAAAACAACGCCCGCTATGATCCGCAGGAATTGCGCGGCGCGGAAATTAACGCCCTGCGCATCGTCGGCAAAGCCGTTTGGTGGGGCCATTCAGCAGACTGATGCAGAGTTCCGTCCCGCAGCCGAAGCTTATCTAAACACCAAGGGCTGCACGGCAGGCAAGGGTCGGCTTATCAACGATAGCCAGATCGAGTGCGACTACGTTTGTTGACCAATGTGAGTCCTTCTTAGACCCTAGTGTCAGCCGCAGAAGCGCACTGCCCGTGTGCTTTTGGGCGGAGAGCCGCCGTTCGCTGCACTGCGCACCGATGACCGCTGTGCGCAAATAGCGACCTTTTGCAAAGCCTGTGCTGAATATTTTCAGGAGTTCGATAGATTTTCCGTAGCGGACGTTGCCTGAGGGCGATGCCTCCTCTTGTTTTGAGGGAGAATTTGGATAGCGTTCGACCATAGACGAAACGGATTGGTGAATAACTTGAAAGCCACAGAAGGCATTTCTAACGATGACTTGATTTGGGGGGTAGACGCTGAAGCCGCGCATGAGGAGGCTCTAAAACGCGTTAGGGCGGCTTTTTCTGCGCCCGCCACTCATCACCTCGATTTATCTGATCTACAGGCGCTCACAAAATTGCCCGAAGCAATTGGCCAATGCGACCAGCTGCAGAGCCTCGACTGCTCGAACACAAAGGTCAGCGATCTGGCGCCCCTCAGCGGTCTCAACCAGCTGCAGAGCCTCGACTGCTCGGAAACACAGGTCAGTGATCTAGCGCCCCTCAGCGGTCTCAACCAGCTGCAGAGCTTCGCCTGCTCGTACACACAGGTCAGCGATCTGGCGTTCCTCAGCGGCCTCAACCAGCTGCGGAGCCTCGACTGCTCAGACACACAGGTCAGCGAACTGGTGTCCCTCAGCGGTCTCAACCAGCTGCAGAGCCTCGACTGCTCGGGAACACCGCTCAGCGATCTGGCGCCCCTCAGCGGTCTCAGCCAGCTGCAGTTCCTCAACTGCTCTGACACACAGGTCAGCGATCTGGCGCCCCTCAGCGGTCTCAGCCAGCTGCATTTCCTCAACTGCTCTGACACACAGGTCAGCGATCTGGCGCCCCTCAGCGGTCTCAGCCGGCTGCAGCGCCTCAACTGCTCGGGCACACAGATTAATGATATGCGGAGTTTGCGCGAGCTGCTGTCCAACGAGAACTTCCAAACCCTCAATGCCTATCGCACAAGGGTTCGCGGACTGCCTGACGAGGTTCTTTCCACGAATTCTATTAGGAGCTGCGCTGATAGTCTTCGCGCCCATTTCGCAGATCTTGGTGATAACCCGCAACGCTTGGATTCTGTCAAACTGATCATTTTGGGCAATGGTCGGATTGGCAAGACACAGATTTGCAACCGCTTGCGAGACCTTCCGTTTGAAGCCGACGCGGACAGCACCCATGGCATCCAACTGTCCAAAGCGCCGATTCCGGGCGACAGCGGGACGTTTCGGATCTGGGATTTTGGCGGGCAGGACATCTATCACGGCACCCATGCGCTGTTCCTGCGCTCTCGCGCCGTGTTCCTATTGGTCTGGACGCCCGACACAGACAATAGCGCGGAGGATATCCCCTCCCACGGGCTGCGTTTCCGAAACCGTCCGGTTGGCTGGTGGCTGGATTTTGTTCGCCGCTTCGGAGAGCCCGATACTCCCCTCGTCGTGGTCCAGAACCAGATTGATCGCGAGGGCGAGTATGATCGCGGCGACCACCCCAATCTCGTGCCGCTGCGCAAACACTTCAGCTATTGCACGGTGTTGGCGATGAGCGCCGCTACGGGGCAAAAGCTGCCCAGCTTGAAGGATGCGCTCCAAGGGGCGGCCGCGCGTTTCAATCCACCTTTGATCGGCGCAGGGCGTCTGGCCGTCGTGCAGACGCTGCGAGACATGCTTGCGGCGGATCAGGGGCGCGCATCAAATGAACGCAAGCACCGAACACTTTCGTTGGATGCGTTCCGCGACCTTTGTGAGACGACCGGCGGGATCTCCGACCCGGAACAGTTCCTGTGCTTTCTCCACAACGCCGGGGAGGTTTTTTGGCTGCACAGCGAGAAGCAGAGCATTGTCATCCTCGATCAGGCTTGGGCGCTGGAAGCAATATACGCGATCTATGAGCGGCAAAAATGCTGGACCAATCTCCTGGATAGCCGAGGCCGATTTAGCCGCTCGGTCATGGGGAGCTTTATTTGGGACCAGCAGGGCTACTCGGAGGAGGAACAAAAGCTCTTCGTCTCCTTTATGCGTCAGAGCAGAATCTGCTTTCAAGTATCTGGCGGCCGAAACGACGACATGGCTATATACATCGCCCCTGATGCGCTCCCCGACCATTTGGGTGGAGAGCACCCTGCGCCTATTGAAGCCCCTGACGCAGAGCATTCCTACTTCTTTGAGCAAGTAGCTCCCGGCCTCATGCGAACACTTCTGGTCGAGATCGGGCAGCAGGCGAAAGTTAATGGTACCTATTGGCGCCACGGGTTCAGCGGCTACAGCAGTATTCATCAGGCACGTGTTTTGATTGAACAGTCCCACGATCCAGATCGAGGTTGCGGTTTGCATCTTTCTGCCAAGGGCCGAGGCGCACCAAAGCTTATCCGAGTGCTGGAACAGCTTTGCGAGGAGCTTATGAACCTCTTCCAAGTGACACCGAATGCACCCACGCCAAATCGACCTGAAGGAGATTCTAAGGTGAGTTATGGCGCGGATCCTAATGCCCCTGCGAATTTCTTTGTGTCGTATGCTTGGGGCGATACTGACAATCCAGCTCGTGCGCAGATCGTCGATGAGTTCTGCGCCCAAGCCAAAGAGAAGGGCATTTATATTCGCCGCGACAAAGATGAAATAGATTTTGGCCAGAGCATATCTGAGTTCATGGAAAAATTGGTGGACGGAGATCGGGTCCTTGTGGTCCTGACTGAAAAATACCTGCATTCCGTCGCTTGCATGACGGAACTCTACCAAATTTGGCATCACGCTGGTCATAATCTGGAACGCTTTATGTCAAAGGTGAGGCTCTTCACTGCTCCAGATGCCGACGTTTTTGACCCGGTTGGGCGGGCTTTGATCGGAAAATACTGGCATGATGAGTATGAACGCCAGAAGCCAGTGCTCGATTTTATGGGCGACCAGGACCGTGTCGCTCACAACCAACTCAAAAGGTTCCATGCGCATGTGCCGGATATTCTGAAAATGATCTCCGACAGGCTCCAACCACGGTCTCTCGAAGATCTCATCACCTATGCCTTGGACTAGATGAGGAGGAGAGTAATCACGGCGGCAAAACGGCGTTGCTATACGAATAGCCCCATGAACAGGTCATTTCCCCAACCAGTTTTTCGATGAACGTCCGCTGTGGGCTTTTGGCAGAGATCACTGGGCCATTCTATCTGAGGACCGAGTTGTCAGCTCAGGTCTGGCACCGACCATCTTTCGCGCTTGGCGTGAAGGTCGGCAAAGGGCCGGGAGCGACGCCACGCGAGGGGCGACCAGGCGCTTGGCCCTGCGGCGCAGCGAAGGTCGGGAACGAGCCCTTATTGACCGCAAAGTGCAGCGAAATTCTGGACGAATTCGCTTACTTTAAGGCGGTTCGCAGGCAGGTTCAGATGCTCCTCGATTTCGAAAGGGGTTTTCTTCATCAGATCAAAACGCAGAAATAGATCATCTGCAAACTGCGTGCTGACCGTGGACAAAACAATACGGATTTGAGCGAGCATATCATCACCACGATGCGAGGCGTGCATCAGAACGATTGGCTTGTTTATGATCTCGTCACGGGAGACGAGCCAGTCTATCGCATTTTTCAAACCGCCCGGAATTGCTCTGACATATTCGGGGCTTGCGATGATAAGCCCGTCGCAGCTTTTGATCTTCGCGGCGAAGTTCTGAACGGGCTCGGGCAATGAGTGCGCTTCGAGATCGGGCGAAAAGACTGGCAAGTCACTGATCCCGTCGAAGACACATACTGCGTGGTCCGGGCGCACCATGGCAGACACCGCACGCAGCATCGCTGTGTTGGTTGATATTTTTCGAGCACTGCCTGAGATAGCCAAGAATTTCATGGTTTGCGTATAGCCCCCGTCACCTCATGTTCCAAGGAGCGCTTCGTCCCGCACAGTTGCCATCCGACTGCTGCCCTGCTTCGCAAGCGCAGCGAACGGTTGGCTTGTTGAAGCTGAACGCAGAGTCTGGCCAGTCGCTCAAAGGCCGGACAGGGCAGACTTTGCACTCCCGAGAAAAGATGATCTACACATTACGCAGAAACTCGCCCTTGCTATCCGGGACCAAATTTCCGCCCACTCGAAAGCCGGTGTGAATACCTTCGCGGCCACATCAAACCTTACATCGGTTGCTCATCTCTGTGAGAGTTATCTTTCAATCGCAGTAGCCGGCTCGGCGAATCTTTGACCTAGCAGCAGGCGTTTCCAAGTGCCTGTATCGCCCACCAGAATAGCGACGGCAATCCAACGCATGACCTGCGGCGATGACCGCCGCACCGATGTCTTGACCATCGGCATAGCAGACACCTATCCATCGATCATAAGACCGTTCACCGTTAAGCTCACAGCTTACCTCTCGCCCCCGCAAATAGTTGACAACCCAGCGTTTTGCATTCTTGCCCGCGGCCGTCCGCAACTCGGGAGCATCGACACCGTTCAGTCGAACAGGTGTACCGTCAACCACGATTGTATCAGCATCTCGAACATGCAGAGAAGCTGCATTTGCCATGCTTGCAAGCATTAAAAGAGCAGCGGCATAGTTCAATTTCTTCACGACTTCATCCCTCAAGAGCGCTGAGCAGCACGCAAAATCACTTTCCAGTTCCGTCTGCCCGAAAAATGTACGACCACAACTTAACTATATAATATAAATAGACAATTAGCATTCTGGAAACTGGAATTGAAGCGACGGCATTGTTTTCCAGTTCCGAGGGCCCGCACTTGCTCATGCTCCAGCCCACGCTCAGTCTAAACACTCCATTAAACTAGGATTGAAAAGGGTTTACGCCGTGACGCCCGCAAGCTTCACATAAGTGCGCTTACGCGCCGAGATCGCCCATCAAATGGCGGTTTCACCCTCGACTGCAAAACACCGACCAAGCAGCGCACCTTGCGTCCTTGATCCCAGATCGCCTTGTTTTGCAGGCCTTCCGGTTTCTTCCCTCATCCACCGCCCTCTTCCGGCATCACTGTAAAGAAGTGTCTTTCCCTACAGTGCTAGACACAGTTCTTTACAGCAACGCGATTTTTGGCAGGGAGGCGTTAAGCCCCCTTCCCGTTCAGATGTTCGTCCCGACCGTCTGGTTCTCGGCGTTGATCACATGGCCGTCGAAGTCGTTGCCGTTCACCAGTCCTCCCGTCACGTTGTCGTCCACGTCCACCGCCTGCGCATAGATGCCGGTGATCGTGTTGCTTGTCACGTTCAGCCGCGTCTGTTCGGTCCCTGACAGCATCTCCACCACGGCCAGCCCGGCAGCGTCCATGTCAAGTTCGTTGCCACGCACCGACAGATGCGAGGCCGACCCCTTCCACAGCTCCGCCGAGAGCGACCCCATCAGAGCCTGCAACGTGACATGGGTGCAGCCCGGTCCCTGCGCGAACACCGCGCCGGGGGTCAACTGCCCACCCAGCACGCGTACCCTGGTCGGGCCCGCCGTGACATCGCCCGGCGGCCCGTCCATCAGCAGGCGGCCCCCCTTGGCCACGGCCCCCGCCCAGATGCAATCTATGAACCGCACGTCGCTGATCGCCCCCGCCGCCGAAGCATAGAGCCGCACGTTTGCTCCGTCATTGCCCGGCGCGGTGGTCACCGGTCCGAGCGTACCAGCCTCATCATCACCACAAACCTCAGCTTCTCAGAATGGGCGCAGGTCTTCGGCCACGCAAAGATGCCCCCACTCCTCGATCGGCTCACACACCGCTGTCACATCCTCGAAACCGGAAACGACAGCTACCGCTTCAAGGCCAGTTCCGAGGCAGCAACGAAAACTGCAAAGGAGACCAAAACATTAATGCGTCATAAACCACGACGCGGAATTGAGGGTGGGTCTAATCTCGGTGAAAATACCCGGTCAGTTCTCTGTGACAATCAACAGGTCAAAGCCGTGCACCGTCCATCAGAGCACCGCCTGATCCTCGTTTCAGAAAACACCGCCCGCTATGACCCGCAGGAGCTGCGCGGCGCGGAAATCAACACTCCAAGGATTGTCGGAAAGGCCGTGTGGTGGGGACATTCTGCAGAGTAGCCAACCACTTAGTCAGGATTTTGCGGCTGGACCTTGGTTTCTGAACTGATGGTCTAGATCTCCGCAAAAACCTTTGTAAATGCATAGGTTTGTACAGGTTTGGGAAGAGTGTTTTTGCGAAATTTTCATCAGAACAGCAACAATTGGTCTGGATTTTTTCGGGCGTCCCTGCGACCTTGATCCGAGAAATGTAAAACATCTCGATATTGTCGGTCGGTAAAATACCGGATCTGCATATCGCCCTTGGTCGGCAGATTGCGTTCGATTCCGTTGATCCGGGTCTGAAACCCCTCCTTACCGTTTACAAACCGGGCGTAAACCGACAACTGGCTGCGCTCAAAACCCTCGTAGAGCAGGAAACTGCGAAAATCTGTGGCCGCCTTGCGCTGTGGCTTAGTGTCGGTCGGCAGATCGAATATTACGAGTACCCACATGATCCGGTATCCTGACAAATGGGTTGAGCGAAGGGTCATCCACCGAGCCCCGCGAGCGTCAGCGCGTCTGGCGTTCTCGGCAGGGCCATTGCAAGCTGTCCCGTTTCGAAGATCTGTCCGAGAGACGTTGCGAGTCTCGAAAGCGCAACCGAGACCGGGCTTTGCCCGACAGCCAAAAGCAGATCGAGGGCGATCAACCGGGCCAACTCCTGTTTCGCCTGTGTGTTAACTTCGGTGCCATTGCTCGCTGGAAGACGGTGGACAGTGCAATCTACGAGCGGGCGGAACGGTTCCATGAGATCATCTGCAAGGGCTAAAGCGTTGCCCCTGTTGGAGTGATGCAACCCGATACCCGGATGCAAACCTGCGGCGACGATGGCGGCACGCAGCACGGTATAGCCGTAATTCAGTAGCGCGTTGATATCGGGTGGCTCGCGGTTCCGACAAAAGTTATTCCCTATCATCAGAAGCCAATAGTAACGTGCGGCCTGCGCTTCGAGATTGCTGCTGTCACCACTTGAGACTTTGCGCGCCATCATCTCCAGCGGGGCATGCGCATGGCCATGCGCCTCAAGTGCGGCGGCCTGCATTCGGATCTTTGGGAAGACGACGTGCTTCCACGCCGACTTGAACAATGGAATTTTGGCTTGCCATTGCGCCCGTAGGCGCGCCCCTTGGGCTTAATGCCCGACGAGTGGCATTAGGACCGAGCGCGGGACATGGTTGGCGGCGCAAAACACCACTGGCGCACCGCGATCCGCAAGCTCAGCAAGCAAAGCACTCGAACAGGTCGTGCCATGGGCATGGATGATGACGGCGGTGATTTCATCAAGCGCGACTCGGCCAATCTCGGCCCCGCTCTCGCTGACTTTCATGAAACCTCTTTCACGCTAAAGATGGCGCCCGTCACTTGCGATATCAATGACCCGATCCAATTTGAAAACCCGAAATCGACACGACAAATCACTGGAAAGGTGGCACTGATTTTTGATTCTTGCGGATCTGTTCAGATTTTCAAAGGTCCAGGGTCCCGGATGCGGCCGATTTCATCGACAACAACACGCCGTATCTTGGACTTCACAAGAGTGCCGGAACCCATTTGCAGAAACTTGAACGGATCTGTCTTGTCTCGATGTCTCGCGTCGCAGTTTGCGTCCTTGTGAGGGGCGAGAAACAGGCCGTTTGCGCGATCAAGTTTTTGTACAAAATAGATTTTTGTTTTGTTTTCCCTTTCGATAGCCACCATGTCTTTCTTGAAAATCCGTAGGATCCGTTTGGCAGCCGGATGCGGTCGCCTCTCAATTCCGGTGTGAGCTTCATAGGTGGTTACGACCTTTGGCTCGATCTTTCCATTCGGCAGCTTCCACAGCTCATAGCATTAGTTGCTGTCGCCCATATAGGCCTTGAGCGGCTTGCCTTTTTCGGTCTCACCGATCTCGACGCGAGCGGATTTTTGAAGGGTTTCAATCAGGCGTACCCGGCGCAGGCCCTGATAAGGGCTGTCTTTCTCGGAAAACGCGCGCAGCGCTTGCTCTAAGTCTTTGCCATCTTTGCCTATGGTCGCGACACAGAGCGCCTTCTGTAATTGCGGGTCACGGATATTCTTGCCCTTGGTCGTAGGGTCAGGACTCATAGCCAATAAATGACAGTTGCAGCGAGGGCGATTGCCGACAGGAAGACCTTCGGACAGCGGTCGTATCGGGTAGCCACTCGCCGCCAATCCTTGAGCCTGCCGAACATGATCTCGATCCGGTTGCGCCGGTTGTATCGGCGCTTGTCGTACTTGACGGTTTTCTTGCGCTGTTTTCGGCCGGGGATACATGCGCGTGTCCCTTTGTCTTTCAACGCTTCTCTTAACCAGTCGGCATCATATCCACGGTCCCAGAGCAGCCAGTCCACGTCCGGCAGGCTGCTCAGCAATGCCCGAGCGCCGATGTAATCGCTGACCTGACCCGCCGTGACGAACAGGTTCAGGGGCCGGCCTTCGCTGTCGCAGATGGCGTGCAGCTTCGTATTCATGCCGCCTTTGGTGCGGCCGATCAGGCGTCCGCGCCCCCCTTTTTCACGCCCATACTGGTCGCTGTTCGGTGGGCCTTCAGGTAGGTTGCGTCTATCATCACAGTCTTCTTTTCGCCGTGCTCGGCGGCCAGACCGGCCATCATCCGGGCGAAGACACCCTTATCACTCCACCGCTTCCAACGGTTGTATAGCGTCTTATGAGGTCCATAGCCAACAGGGGCATCTCGCCACCGTAACCCATTGCGATTGATGAAGATAATCCCGCTCAACACACGCCGGTCATCGACGCGGGGTTTGCCGTGGGACTTTGGAAAGAAGGGCTCAAGACGCGCCATCTGCGCGTCGCTCAACCAGAAAAGATCAGACATGTTCACCGCTCGGTTTTCGAGCCCTGAATCACGCCGTTTTCGAGCCCTGAATCACGCCGCTAAACGGAAATCAATGGGTCCTGACCCTAGAGCCACCAGTCAATCGAGGTTGTCCCAATATCCAAACCAAGCCGCATTTTCCCTCCAAGACTCTGATCAACGTCGAGAAATGTCGAAGCTAACAGCTGCCTTTGCAATTTGATTGTTGTGTGGACATATGGGATGATTGGTTCAGTTCAGAATTCGCGGTCGAGCCGTTAACAAGCTCGAAGTAGCACCACATTGAAGCGCGCCCTGCGGGGCGCGTTTTCCTTTTCCAGCCGTAGCGGCTTGCATGCAAATCCAGCTACGTGGTTGCGAAAAAACGCGGACAGTCAGTAAGTTCATTAGGCCCTGCAACCGCTCGAAGGAAATCAGATGAATACCGCACCGTCCAAAGCACACGGGTCCCATGTCCAGGGTATGCTTCTGATGTGTGTAGGGGTCGCCTGCCTGAGCGCCAACGATGCGATCGCCAAGGCCTTGACCGACGGGTATTCACCTCTCCAGATACTCTTCTTGCGGAATGTCATCGCCTTGCCCTTCACCATCGGCATCGCGCTGTTGATGGGCGGGCGCGCGGCACTGCGCTCGCATCGACCTGCCGCTCATTTGCTTCGCGGCGCGCTTTGGGTCGGTGCCGCGTTGATGTTCTTCACGAGCTTCATCTACCTGCCGCTCGCCGAAGCGACCGCGCTGATTTTCGTCGCTCCGTTCTTCATCACCGTGATCTCGGCCTTGTTTCTCGGGGAAGACGTGGGGTGGCGGCGCTGGATGGCGGTTCTCGTCGGATTTCTTGGGGTTCTCCTGATCATCCGACCGGGAGGAGCGGCGTTTCAAGTGATCTCTCTTCTGCCGGTGGCGACAGCGCTGGTGTACGCGCTGCTCATGCTCAGCGCCCGCTGGGTCGACAAGCGCGAAAGCGTATGGACTTTGCTCGTTTACTTGACAGGGGCCGGAGCGTTGCTGAGTGCGCTGATCGTGCCTTTCGTCTGGGTTCCGGTTCGCGCTGGGGACCTTTGGCTGTTCGCGGGCATCGCAATCTTCGGCACCGCCGGGATGACAATGATGACCCAAGCTTTCCGCTTGGCCCCTGCGGTGGTCGTTGCACCGCTCGACTACACCGGCCTGCTCTGGGCCACGCTCTTTGGATGGCTCATCTGGCGCGAAAGCCTGGACCTTATCACGGTTTTCGGTGCGACAATCATCATCGCGAGCGGCGTTGTCACGATCCTGCGGGAGCACCGGACCGCCTCGTAGAGCGCCATGATGGCAAGCTAGAGATCTGGAGATGGTCGCCGTCTGCCGGACAGTGCTGCACCACCTTCGGCGCCGGCGCCCCCTTCAGATCCAGTCACCAGACGCGGCCTACACGATGATGCGGCATTCTTGAGCCGGAGAGCTCAAAAGGCGATTAGGCCCAAAAATTCGCTTCGCAGTTCCGAGATCCGAACCAGCACAAAACGATGCCAGTCTTTGGCCGATAACGCCCGTTTGAACCATATTTAAAGGGGGTTTGAGCGCGAAGCCTCGCACGCTTCATATAATGACACTTACAAGCCGCAACAGCATCCTTGGAGAAACTTCGGCATCTACTGCAAAAAGCTAATTTCGGGTCAGAACTGGAATCTGCCAGCCGTCAGATCCATCGTGCAGGTCGCGTAAAGGTTCGCCTTCATATCCCGATCGGACCCGCAGTCGGTCAGCACCGTGTCGAGGATCGGGCAGTGGCTCTCGCCTGCGAAGTGGAAGCCGTAGGAGGCCGATCCGACCGACCGGCACCGCGTGAACCGCGTGCCGCGCACATGGCCCGTCGCCACATTGGCAAACACCTTGAAGCCCGGCACCCCGGACATGCAGGCGATGCAGTCCTCCAACACGCTTTCCTGACCGCGAACGCCAAAGCCCCCCGATCCGACCCAGCCCGAAGGTCCGGGCCCGCCATAAACGCTCCCGGCATGTGGCGGATGTCCAGAACCGTGCGATTGTTGGTCACGACCTTCACATCAGAGGTGACAACGATGCCGGTGTCGAGACGGATATGCGCATCCTGCAGGCCGATCACCGATCTGCACCCAGCGGGCCCAAGCCGGGTTCCACTCCGACCGCCTACTGTTGCGCACTGCCGGGCCGTTGTATCCGGTCGCGGTTGTCTGTTCGCGCTGGCGAATGCACGGCCCATGACAAGTTGCTGCGCGGCATCGGCGCTTCTGACGGACGCGGTTTTTGAGCCGGTAGGAAGTTTTTGAGCCGGTAGGAACAGGTGCTGCGGAGACTCCTTTAACCCAGATGTCCAAGCAGCCTGCATCTGTGCGCACTTCGGTCGGTATCCAACTACAGCCATCTAGAATAACTAACAGCGCCAATGCCCCGATCAGCGCCGCAGCAATCGTGGTGATCACAACCGCTGCGCGCTATACAGGCGCCGATGCGCGCCCTCTTGTCGACTTATCCCGCAGAGGGGGCGAAGAAGAACCGGATCATTTCGGCGCTCGCATCGGGGCCGTTTGGATCAGCATAGCTGCCTGCCGACTGCCCACCTGACCAGGCGTGTCCAAGACCCTCGACGATCCAATGATCCACTGTTTCTGTGCCGTCGGCGTCCAAAGTTGTGCAGCGCCGATAGGACCGTCCGCCCATGGTGCCCGCAGACTCGGTCTGTAGGGACTGCCCCGGACCTCCTTGCAGAGCCTGGCGCACGATCTTCTCACCGTTAGACGGGTGAACCGTGGCATCGGCATCGCCGTGGAAGACGATGGTCCGCGCGGCCGCCGTGCGCGGCGCGCTCGCGATCGTATTACCAGCCATTGCCGCGAAGGCGGAGGGAACGTCCTTCGCCGCACCTGCGGGCAGACCGGAGTGGGCGCCCACGGCCTTGAACAACTCCGGATAAGTGCCACCAAGGATGACAGCCATCGCCGCACCCGCGGAGAGGCCTGCCACGAACACTCTGCCCTCAGGAATGGCGTGGCGCGCGATCACTTCGCGCGTGAGGCCTGCAAGGATTGCAGGCTCGCCCCGGTCGCGCGCCTGGTCACCCCGGCTGAACCAGTTCCAGCAGGACTGGGCGTTGTCACCGCGCGATTGTTGCGGATAGACGACGACAAAGCGATGCTGTTCGGCCAAGGCATTCATTCCGGTGCCTGCGGCAAAGTCCTCCGGCGTCTGGGTGCAGCCGTGCAACATCACGACAAGGCCGGTGACCCCGTCTCGCGCGGAGGCAGGCACATAGGTGCGGTAGCCGCGCGTTCCCGCCGCGCAGGTAAAGCTGTCGGCGTCAAACTGCGCGCCACTGGGAAGGTCCAAGGCCCCGGGAGGCTGTCCTTGGGGTCGGAGGTGCGCCATCAGCCCCGACAGCGCCGCGGGACCGGTGTCACCGACAGAACCCAAGGGCGTGCCGGACGGCGACCCGGCGCCAAGACCGTGCCTGGCCAGCGTGCGGGTCACGAGGTCGTTGGCGGAGGTAAACTGCGCGGCGCGCGTTTGCCCGGTCGCCTGGCGCCATGCGCCGACGTTGAGATTCATCATCTGCTTTTCCTTGCAAAGAGCCGCCGCTACAGGATGCGGTCAGCGAGAGCCTTCTTGATGTCCGCGGATGCCTGAAGGCTGCCGAGAACCGTGATTGAGCCGATGGTCGCCAAAGCGAGCTCGGGCGTGACATCGGAGGCGATGCGCGCGAGGCCCACCACCTTGATATGCAGGATTTCGCCAGCCGCACGAAGCTGTTCAAGCTCCGCCCGGCCAAAGTCCCGCAGGCCCAGCTCCATGGTGTGGCGCTCGATGGACCGGTCGACGGCCTCCCCATGCGCATCGAGTTGCTTGCGGATCGCCGTGCGGATGAAGTCGCTGCGGTTCGAATAGAACCCTTCCTGGACCAGCAAATCGATGCGACCGAGGTCGACGAAGCCGAGATTGATGGTGATCTTCTCGTTCTCAGGCTGCTTATCCCTGAAGTGCCTTATCTCTGCCATTGGTGCCTCTCCATCTGTATGGATGGTATATGGCTGTTTTATCGCAGTGCGCAAGTGCTTCGTGCTCGATTTCGTCCTTGCGAGCTGCAAGGTGTGCAACGCGTGGCTGATCTGGTGGCCTAAGCCGCATGGGTGCTTGCCCGCCTTGACCGTCATTGCCCAGGCCGCCGCCTTTTCCAACATCACCCCCCCACCGTCCGAATGCCCGGCCAGATCGACAAGGGGGCAATTTGGCATTTCAGGTCGCGAGGTTTCGCCCTTGAACGAGGCGCAGCTGTTCCAAGGGACGAGCATGCGCGGCGATCCGGTTAGGCAGCAGCGCTTCGCTCCAATCCGAAAGCGGGCAGCCGGCCATTGCCGCCATCAAAAGATGTGTCGACCGTCGGACGGATTTCAGAGCGCTCTACAGTTCTTAGCTTCTCAATGTCTCCCACGCGTAAAGCGGCGATTTCGCGTTTTGCGCGGACCAGCACTTTACCCAGTAGGGAATGCATTTCGAAACGGAAGCGGCCGTCACACGGCATCCTTCTTCGCGATTGCCTGCAGTGCGACGCCTGATTGGGTTCCAATGCGATCGGTCTGTTTCGCTGTGGCTTCTTCTGATGTGCGGCCGTGAAACCCCTTCCGCGCGGGGAGCAGTCAGTCAGCCGAAACCGTGGCTTGATTGGAAATTTCCGCCTTTCACGTTAGGTAACCGCTCAAGGATTGCATGTAGACTGCTGGTGCTGCCGATCAGGCGCCAGTTTAGTGCGCAACTGATGAGGAGCCATCCAATGTCCAAAGAAACCCAAGCCCCAACGACCGAGGTTGTCTCAGGCTGGACCGATCCGACGCTGGATTCCGTGCGTGGAACTGAAACCCCCAAAGACCCGAACAAGGGATATATCGCCCTGCTCGGCTGGAGCTTTAACGCAATCAAGGCGGCTCAGAAATTTGACCGCCGCTACGTTGTAGTGGCGCCCGACTGGGCCGCAGATTTCTGCCAGGCCAATAACATTCCGTTCATTCCATGGGACTTTGCGCGGCTCAACGACAGGTCGATGGAAATCGCCCAGCGCCTCAAGGACGACGGCGTCGATGTGGCCATCCCGCTGTTCGAGGAAACCGTTGAATGGTCCGGCGCGATCAACTCGGTGCTCATGGACAAGCCGCGCATGTACGGGCAGTCCATCCTGTTCCGCGACAAGGCGCTGATGAAGCGCCGGGCTCAGCTGGGCGGCATCCGCGTCGGCATCTTCGAAGAAGCCTATGAAAAAGACGACATCATCCGCTTCATGAAGCGGGTCAATCAGACGCTGCTCAAGCTGGACGGCGACCCCGATGACCCGATCCACGTCAAGGCCTTCGACAAGGCCGGTTGCCTAGGCCACCGGATGATCCGCGATATCGAGGACATCGACAAGATTCCCGAAGAAGAATATCCGCTGTTGATGGAAAGCCATCTCGACGGTTGGGAATTTGCGGTCGAGGCTTGGATTCATGATGGGGAAATCAAGTTCCTCAACATCTCTGAATACGTAACCTTGGGGTATTCTGTCTTCGTACCGGCCACCAAGGAACTGGAGAGCTGGCGCGACGCGATCACCAAGCAGATCGAGAAGCTGATCAAGACGTTTGACATCAAGTTTGGCCAGATCCACCCGGAGTATTTCGTCACCTCCGACGGCGAAATGTACTTTGGCGAAGTCGCCTATCGTCCGCCGGGCTTCAAGGCGTTTGAGCTGATCGAACGGGCCTACGGTTTCAGCGCCTATCAGGCGTCCATGCTGGTGTTCGACCCCAAAAGCACCAAGGAAGAAGTCGACGCCTTCTTCCCCCGTGAGGTTGAGGATGCCAAGTGCTACGCGGGCTGTTTCGGTGTCTATCCGCGACGCCGCGTGGTCAGCAAACTGGAGATGCCGAAGGAAACAACGGAACATCCGTATTTCGAATCGCACGAACTGGTTGCGCCCACAGAGGAAACTGTCCCGGACAGGTCGGCCTTTGGCACGCACTGGGGGCTCTTGTTCTTTGCTGGTGATGATCCCATAAAACTGCGTGATCTGCTGAAAGCGCAGGAAGAGTTGGATTTTTACGTTTGATGAGAACGCTCAACGACGACCAAAATAATAATATCGACAGCCGGGCGTCTTGCTCCCGGCTGTCGGATGATCTGGACGTCGCGATTGAAGATCTCCGACAGGCGCAGCCCGATACCAAACTGGAAGCTCAGCGAGCCGTTTTGACCCTTGTCTGGCAGCTGTTGCAGACAGAGGGCGGGATGGATGCAATTTTCGAACGGGCGGCCCCCATGGATCTCGCCGGCGTGTTTGCCGGATCGGACTGGGACAAGCCGGAGGCATTGCTTCCACAGGTTTCGGCCAACACGCTGCTTGCGGAAGACACGGGTCTTGTTGCCATCGAGGTTTCAAGCCTGTGCCGGTTCCTGTCGGTTGCTACGGGCGCGACACGCCACCGCAACTTGCATCAGGACACCGCACGGCATTTCTTGACGCAGGTCCTTGCCCTCAATCTCAGGGATATCTTTGGCCAGTCGGACGAAGCGACGCGGTCCTTGGGCGAGCGGCAAGAGACCAAGGAACGGATCCTGCGGTTCATTTCCGAACACATCGGCCTGACGGACGTCCTAGGCGCGCTTGTCACTGAAATCTGGCGACTGCTTGAACAGCGCTCGGTTCAGGTCGGCGTTGTCAAAGACATGATTGCGCAGATAGCCATCGCCCTGAACGAAAACGGGACCGAGCCGGGCAGCGAGCGGC
The DNA here is from genome assembly GCF_040148795.1 of Sagittula sp. NFXS13. Classification (NCBI taxonomy): domain Bacteria; kingdom Pseudomonadati; phylum Pseudomonadota; class Alphaproteobacteria; order Rhodobacterales; family Roseobacteraceae; genus Sagittula; species Sagittula sp. NFXS13. Next base: position 429,445 of record NZ_JAGEMH010000003.1, on the reverse strand, counting down.
TTGGCGCGGAACGTCTTGTAAGCGCCCTGTTCGGCCCGACCGTCGCCTCTCTGGATGATCCGGGTGTTGCCGCTTACCTTGAACGGATCGAACATTTTGACGAGGCCGCCCTGTCCCGCGAGGCCATGGGCTTCGCGCGGGCGATGCACGACACCGGCCTTGTCTCAGACTACCATGTAACATTCCTGCTATACGCGCTGGATTACCATGATCGCGCGCTGGTGCCCGAAACGCTGGGCTTGGGAACAACCGGTCTGGATTGTTGGCGCCACTACCGCCGCCTGATCGAGGACCTGATCCGCGCGGGCGTCACACTGTCGACGCCTCAGGCCATTTACGGTCTGACAATGCTGCTGGAACGTGGTGTTCTGCACCATGCGCCGATGGTCCCGGCTCTGGATCGGCAATTGCGGCAAAAGGTGCGCGGTTCCGCCCGTGACCGCATCAGCCTTGGCTTTGGTGATGTTGTTTCGCCGGAGACGCATGTTCTTGCGGGCGTGCTGCAAATCATCGGCCAGCCACTTGGCGTTGGCCAAGGCGCCAATCCCACCTGTCAGTCGGCGCGCGCCATTGCCATGTGGTCCCAAGTCGAACCTGACTACCTGCTTCGTATCATTCATCAAGCCTCGGAATTCGATGCGATTCTGATGCATTTTGAAGGAAACGAGATCAACTCTGCAAACTTGCCCGTCGGTCTGGCCGGATTTGGCCCGATTGATGCTGATCCTGTCTCCGTGCTGTTGGTGGCACATCTTGACAAGATCTATGCCCGTATGGGGCAGCTTTGCATCGGGCGTGATGGAGATCCTCATCGTTGGATCAACCCTGAGTTTCACGGATGGTGGGTGTCACGCGACTGCGCTGTCGCCGTGGATGTGGCGACCGGAAAACTCGCGGATTACGACAGTTTCCTGCGCCGCTTCTTTGCCACCTATCACCCGCATCACAATGGCGATCTTCCGGTAAGCCACCCGCAACCCGCCGGCATCGCGGTCACAGATCCAAATCAACAATTCATTGGCTGGCACGCTATTGCCATTCTGCGCGTCGCCGAAGATCAGGTCGGAAACATGCGGGTCTATTTTTACAACCCGAACAACGACAGTGGGCAGGATTGGGGCGGCGGCGTCGTGGTGTCGACCAGCGGAAACGGCGAACGCAGCGGCGAAGGCTCTCTTGAGTTCGGGCACTTCCTGTCCCGGGTTTACCTATTCCACGACGAATTGTTCCGCGGCGATCAGACATTGGAAGATGTATCCGAAGCCGAGATCGAGTTGGTCCGAAAACAAGCAACGGATAGCTGGGCCGCCGACCGGCTGTGAGCCGTGACCATTTACATGCACTATAAGGCGTCACCTTTGAACGAGACGGTGACGCCAGCAATTTCAAGCTTTGTTGCAATTTGCCCCTGGTGTCCATGATGACGTCAGACCAAGTTTTGGTCGCCCGCTCGCCCCGCGCCCCGAGGCATGTAACACCCATTGCGGTCGATCATTGCAGTCCGACCCCGAAAACTCGGCATTCTGAGTACGATATCGGTAATAAAACGTCTCGACTAACCTCGACCTGCCCTCTCCTCGACCGGACGCGCGGTTCGGCTCCCGCGCCAAGCCCTTCGAGCAAAGCATTACGCAACTCACGCATCGCCTGATTAACCTACAGCCTTCTTCGCAGGAGCTTGAAGATACAGAGGTGCCGTCGTCTTGACCCTCTGCGTGTCCTCCTAGATACCAAGGCACAAAGGAGGCCCCATGATTACCACGCCCCTCATTACAGACAGCCACTGCCATCTCGACTTCCCGAATTTCGACGAGGCCCGCCCGGACTATATCTCGCGCGCAACGCAAGCCGGGGTGCATAGAATGGTGACCATCTGCACCAAACTGCGCACAGAACCGCAGGTCCGCGCCATTGCCGAGACCTTCGATCCGGTGTTCTATGCAGCCGGGACCCACCCGATGAGCGCCGCAGAAGAGCCCCTTGCCTCGGTAGAGGAGCTCGTGAAGCTCTCCGAACACCCCAAATTCGTGGGCATCGGCGAGACCGGGCTGGACTACCATTACACGGCAGACAGTGCCGAGGTGCAGAAGACCTCGCTCAAGATCCACATCGAGGCGGCGCAGGAAACCGGCTTGCCGCTCATCATTCACAGCCGCGACGCGGATGATGACATGGCGCAGATCCTGACAGACGGCTACCGCGCGCGTCCCTATACATGTGTGATGCACTGCTTCTCCTCGACGCCCGGCTTGGCCAGGGCCGCGCTCGACCTGGGGTTCTACCTGTCCATGTCGGGCATCACGGCCTTCCCCAAGTCACAGGAGCTTCGGGACATTTTCGCCACCGCGCCGCTGGAACGGATATTGGTCGAAACGGACAGCCCCTACCTTGCACCGCCGCCCTATCGCGGCAAACAAAACGAGCCGTCTTACGTCGTGCACACCGCACAAAAGGCGGCAGAGGTCTTTGGTCTGTCCTACGAGGATTTCGCCAAGGCGACAGAGGCCAACTTCGACCGGCTGTTTTCCAAGGCCGCCAGCTGGTCCCCGGCGCAGGTTTCCACATGACGGATCAGTTGCGGTTTACGATCCTTGGATGCGGCTCCTCTGGAGGTGTGCCGCGTCTCGGCGGCCATTGGGGAGAGTGCGACCCCTCCAATCCCAAAAACCGCCGTCGCCGCTGTTCGATGCTGGTGGAGCGGATTTCTGACGCTGGCACCACCCGCATTTTGATCGACACCACCCCCGACATGCGTGCCCAGCTGCTTGATGCAGGTGTCGGGCACCTTGACGCCGTGGTCTGGACCCACGCCCATGCCGATCATGTGCACGGCCTTGATGACCTGCGCCAGATCGTATTTAACACCAAGGAACGCCTGAATGTCTGGGCAGACGGAGAAACGCAGAACGACCTGATCTCGCGCTTCGCCTATGCCTTTGTTCAGCCCGAAGGCTCGCCCTACCCACCCATCTTGAACCTGCACACCATTGATGGGCCGCTGACCATCACAGGCAACGGCGGCGACGTGACCTTGACACCGTTCCGGGTAAACCACGGCGCCATCGACGCCTTGGGCTTTCGCATCGGCGACCTCGCCTACCTGCCGGATGTGGTGAAGATTCCCGAAGCCGCCTGGGAACATCTGCATGGCCTTGAATGCTGGATCCTCGACGCGCTGCGCCGTACACCGCATCCCACCCACGCACATCTGGCACTTGCCCTGGAATGGATCGAACGCGCGCAGCCCGATCATGCGGTGCTCACCAATATGCATATCGATCTCGATTATGACGCCGTGGCCGCCGAGACCCCGGATCACATTACACCGGCCTATGACGGCATGGTCCTGACGTATGACGTATAACGGGCGCCTCTGCGCCCTTCGACCCTAGGCCCTCCTGATGCAAGCGCTCCTTGATGTCATTCTTCCCGTCTTCCTCCTTATCGGGGCGGGATATCTCGCCGCGTGGAAGGGGGGCTTCGGCGAGAGCGCGGTCGACGGGCTGATGAAATTCACCCAGAACTTTGCCATTCCGTGCCTGCTGTTTCGGGGTATCTGGCAGCTTGATCTTGGGCCGGATTTCAACCCATGGCTGATTGTCTCATTCTATACCGGGTCGGTGACAGGTTTCACCGTAGGTCTGCTTGGCGGACGTTTTCTGTTTCAGCGCGACTGGGAAGACGCCATTGCCATAGGCTTTTGCTGCCTGTTTGCGAACTCGGTCATGCTGGGCCTGCCATTAACCGAACGCGCCTACGGCGAAGGGGCCCTTCAGGCAAACTATGTCATCATCGCCCTGCATTCGCCGATTTGCTACGGCATCGGGATTACGACGATGGAGGTCTATCGCGCCGGGCGGGATAAGCTGCCAGGCGCACAAGTGCCCGCACGGGTGCTCAAAGCCATGTTTCGCAACGCACTGGTGATCGGCATCTCTTTGGGCGTGATGGCCAATTTGACCGATGCGCAACTGCCTGCTGTCATCACCGATGCGCTTGATCTGATGATCCGCTCCGCTTTGCCGGCGGCATTGTTCGGCATGGGGGGCGTGCTCTACCGCTACAAGCCGGAGGGCGATTTCCGTGTCATCGCATTTATCTGTGCGGTGTCCTTGCTGTTGCACCCGGCGATCACCTTTACGCTGGGCACCCTGACCGGCCTGTCGACCGAGGCAAAACGCTCCGCCGTACTGACGGCCGCGATGGCGCCAGGGATCAACACCTATGTCTTTGCCAACATGTACGGGCGGGCGCGGCGGGTCGCAGCCTCAGGCGTTTTGATCGCCACAAGCTTGTCCTTGCTGACCGCCTGGGTTTGGCTGTCACTCCTCCCCTAGGACTTATGCGGTCAGCCGCGTCGGCCACTGGACGACACGCGCCACGGGCCGTATCGTCCGGCGCATGACCCATGCCGACCGTCCCATGTTGGGCATTTCATTGATGCTGGCCGTTTGCCTGTGCGCCCCTCTCGGTGACGCTTTGGCAAAGCTCTTGGGCGCGCATATCTCGGTTGGTCAGATCACAACCCTAAGGTTCGCCGCCCAGACGCTGATCCTTGTGCCGCTCAGCCTAGTTCTGGGGCGATCATGGAGTATGTCGCGTGGGACGTTTGTTCTTTTGCTTGCGCGAACGCTCTGCCACATCTCTGGCATCATGCTGATGGTCACCGCGCTGCTCTACCTGCCCATCGCCGATGCCATCGCCATCGCTTTCGTCATGCCCTTCATGGCGCTGCTTCTTGGTCACGTGTTTCTGAAAGAGCACGTGGGTCCGCAACGCCTGGTTGCCTGTGCCATAGGCTTTGGCGGCACGCTGATGGTCGTTCAACCCGCATTTGCCGAGGTCGGCGCACCGGCCTTGCTTCCATTGCTCGTCGCCTTTGTCTTCACCTTGTATATGCTGCTCAGCCGCAAGCTCGGGGCCCGACTAGACCCAATCGCACAACACGCCGTCGCCGGTCCGATCGCCTTGGCACTGCTGGTACCGGTCATGGCATTGACGCCCGTTTCCGTGCAGGAAATGTCGTGGATTTCGCCCACCTTGCATATCTGGCTCTTGATTGTGCTTATGGGGATCGTTGGAACAACCGCGCACCTGATGATGTCCTGGGCCCTCAAATACGCCCCGACAAGCACGCTTGCGCCGATGCAATATCTCGAAATTCCCGTTGCAACCCTGATTGGCTGGCTGATCTGGCGCGAAGCTCCCGGCCCGCTCGCCAGTTGCGGCATCGCCGTGACCATTGGCAGCGGCCTTTATATCGTCATGCGGGAACGGGCCAGTGCGGCGCGTTCTCTAATGACGAAACCAGTGCATCCAGGTGCTCCGCCGGCAGAATAAGCAGCATCCCTGTCGCTTCGAATTCAAGGCGCACAGGGCCTGAAACTTCGTTAGAGGTGCCCGTCACCCCACCGGGCGCAAAGGGGATCCCGTCCAAAGGCCAGCGCAAGCCCTCTGACCGCGCTGTAACCCGCCGCATGGGAAAAAGCGAAAACCGCGACCCGATGGGCAGATCCAGCACGATACTGGGCGGGCAATGACAGACCACATCATATTTCCCCACCAAGACGCAGCGCGTCTCCAGTCGCCGCACCAGTACATTCATTGCCGCCAGTTGGTGATCCAACCGGCGTCCGAGGAACCCATAGCCTATGACCAGCGGCGCTTTTATGTGGCGCAAACATTTGTCGAAATCGGTCGACTCTTGCTCTGCCACCTGGCGCAGAACGCCAGGCGCAAGCTGCGCCTTCACGTCATCTGAAAGCGAATCCATATCGCCAAAGACCGCGTCAGGCATCCGCCCCGCCGACAACACAGGGTTCGCTCCGCCATCGGCGGCCACGACAACCTTTGCATACTGCAAAACTTCTCGCAGAACTTTGTCCTGCAAGGCACCGCCGCCCACCAAAACGACCTGCGCCGTTGTTTCAACAATTTTAACGTTCATGGCAGATTAATGGCAATTCGAGAAACAGACCACAATCAAGTCACAAAATGATACCCTTGTGGGCACAGATTCGTTCAGCTTTGGTCCCGATGATCATGGTAAACACACTATTGCATAACGAACGAAAGTGAACAGCACATGGTGAGTTCGAGCAAGATCCTGACCGTCTCCTACGGCACCTTCTCCTGTACGGCAGAAGGGTTTGAAGATCCGCTCGCGGTGGTCAAGGAAACAACACATTTCTTCCGAGGTGTGGTCGGCAATGACCGTTTCTTTGGCGCAGAGCCTCCTCAGTTCGATTCCGAGATGGCGACGGAAATGATGCGTGCCCAGCTTGCCCAATCATCGGAACATGGCGAGGGCAAGCTCACGCTTGGCTCCCCCATCAAGGCGGCCTCGTCCAGCGCACTCAGCGCGGCACTTGCGGCGGGACCGACCCGGCGCGCAGCCGACCCCGAGCCGCCCACAGATACGCTGCCCGACGATGACACAATTGAGGCAACTGCCGTTCTCACCGAAATCCCGCTCGACACAGCGGAGGCGCCGCTGCCCGAGGTTCCCACTGCCATCGTCGATGAAGCGCCGAAAACCGTTGTTGAAACGCCCCTTCCGCAGGCGGACGACACGGCGCATCAGACTGCATATCAGCCTGATGTGGCCGAAACATCTGACGACTCCTTTATTGCCGATACGGTGGCTGCCGCCACCGCGGAGGTCACCGCGCCTGCTCCGCGGCCCTCCACTTCTGAAAGCGTGGCCGCCAAACTCGACCGCATCCGCGCCGTCGTTGCCAGCAACGACGCGCAAGAGGCAAACATCGAAGACGGCTATGACGCTGATGAGACCGACGAAGTCGATCCTGCGTTCATCGCAACCGCCGAGATGCCGGTACGTGCAGATACGAATTTGATTATCGCTGACGATAATATTCCCGGCGAAGAAGAGGATGACGACGCTCTGACCGCGCTCCTTGGCGAATTCGACAACGACCGGGCGCCAGAGACTGACAACACTCCAACGGCCGCCCTGACCAAGGAATCCGCAGCCCCCGAATGGGACGAGGACCGCGTCCTTGCAGACACCATCGCGAGCCTGATGGGCGACACTACGGCGGGAACCCACTCCGCCGAGCCAGAAATTTTGCCAACCAATGTCGAAAGCACCGCCGACGAGATTTTCGAAGCCCCCACCGCGGCGGACGACAACAACTTCGACGCTTGGGATACCGCCGATGTAACGACGGGCCACGTTGAGGATGCTATAGAGGCAGCGGACCTTCCGAACGTGCCAGAGGAAGACGTGACACCTGAGGCGCCCGAGCCCGCGCAAGCTCCGCTCCGAGCGCGGGTGGTCAAGGTAAAACGAGCTGATTTCCAGCGCGCGGTTGAACAGGGCGCACTGGAAGAGATCGACAAAGAGGATGAGACCGAGGCCGCCGATGCCTCTGCCGACAGGGCCGGAGCCTCGCCGGTGCCCATGTCCGACGAGAGCACCCTGTCGCCTGAGGAAGAAGACGAACTCGCCCGCGAACTCGCAGCCGTCAAGGCAGAGCTGAGCGGTGAATTTGACGATTGGGACGAGGATGAGGACGACGAGGATGCCACCCGCAGGCTCCATGCCCGTTTCGACGAAGAGACAACTGACGACGACACTCCAATCCGCGCTGAGGGCTGGGATGACGAAGCCTCTTATTACGAGGATGATGACGAAGAGGACGGTCAATCGGTCGAACCTGGGCCATTTCGCCTCGACAACCCACTTGTGTCGGCAACCGGCACCGGGTCTGAGGAGGATGAGGACGACGACGCGCGTATGCGCTGGCCCGCCGACCTCGATGCCATCGACGCCCGAATGGCCGGCTCCCTGGGCACACCCGACCGCGCAGCGGACAAGACGGAGGACGGTCTTGAGGAGATGATCCGCGACTCCGCTCGCAAGACGGTTAAGATGGCCAGCCCTGCTCGGGTGATGCTGACGGAACGCGAGGTGAAGGACGACGATACCTCGCGTCTGATGGAGCAGACCGATACGGAAATGGAAGAGCCCGAAGGGAACCGTCGCCGCACCGCAATCGCTCATCTGCGCGCCGCCGTTGCCGCGACCAAGGCGGACCGGCTGCTCGGCCGCCGCGCTGATGCGGCGGAGGTTCAGGAGCCTTACCGCGAGGACCTCGCGAATGTGGTGCGCCCGCGTCGTCCGCAAGCCGCGCCTGCGGCAAGGACGGAACGCCCGGTCGAGCAGGCATCGCGCCCTGCCCCGCTGAAGCTCGTGGCGGAACAGCGCGTCGAAGATGAAAGCGCGCGAAAGGCATCTGTGTCCTCAGACCTGCCACGCACAGTTCCGGTGCGTCCGCGCCGGGTGCAGCGTGTGGCAGACGTGGAATCTCGCGAAACCGGGTCCACCAGCGACAGCGACGGCTTCGTCGTTTATGCGGAACAAGTCGGTGCCACCGAACTGCCTGAATTGCTCGAAGCGGCGGCAGCCTACATGGCGTATGTAGAGGGCCGCGATCAGTTCTCGCGTCCGCAACTGATGTCGACGGTGCGTCTTGCCGAAGCCCAGGAGTCCTCTCGCGAGGATCGCCTGCGCAGCTTTGGTCAACTTCTTCGCGAAGGTAAGATCAAGAAGACCTCAGGAGGTCGCTTTACCGCCTCTGACCGGATCAGCTTCAAACCGGACCGCGCTGCCGGGTAAACAGCTGCGTAGAAGACATCTAAAACGGCGTCCCATCGGGGCGCCGTTTTCGCATCCGGCCGTAAAACGCCCCGGACGACAGACACATGCCTATGGCGATCAGGAGATTTTGACAGATACGCCGCGGCCAAAGGCGGGCAAAGCAGACAGATGAGTTCTGACCAGATCGCGATGTTTTGCAGAGGCGCGGTGGCTCTGGCCTTTAATGCGATCCAGGGAGCCCGACGGCAATCACAGTCCATCCGGTAAGTACTATGGCTGACTTCAACGAAAAACGGCCCTCCCATCAGGGAAGGCCATTCTGCTATTTCAATCCGTCATCTTCAAACTCGACCGGATCCGCATCCGGGTCTGCCTGTCCCACGCCCTTGAAGACGAACTTGAACGGCAGCGCCCAGACCACGCCGAGCGCCACGTAAATGATGAACTCCAACCACAACGGCGGGCGATCAAACAGGCTCAACAGGAACCAGACCGCTGCAATATAGGCCGGCAGGCCAAAGATCAGCAGAACCAGCGACCAGCGCCGCCGTGCCTTGTACGACAGTTCCATGCGTCCCTCCTGCGGGTCAGTCGGCAAACGGATCCGTCACAAGGATTGTGTCGTCCCGTTCGGGAGAGGTAGACAGTAGCGCCACCGGGCAACCGATCAACTCTTCAACACGGCGCACATACTTCACCGCAGCGCCCGGCAAATCGGCCCAGGAGCGCGCCCCTTCGGTCGACTCGGACCAGCCCTCCATCTCTTCGTAGATCGGCGTGCAGCGCGCCTGCTCTTCAGAGGCGAAGGGCAAGTAGTCCATCGTCTTGCCGTCCAGCTCATAGCCCACGCAGATCTTCAGGGTGTCGAAGCCATCGAGAACATCCAGCTTTGTCAGGGAGATACCGTTGACGCCGGAAGTCGCACAGGTCTGGCGCACAAGCGCTGCGTCAAACCAGCCACAACGACGTTTGCGGCCCGTCGTGGTGCCGAATTCATGGCCACGTTCACCAAGACGCTGACCGTCATCGTCGTCCAGCTCGGTCGGAAAAGGACCTTCGCCAACGCGGGTTGTGTAGGCTTTGACGATGCCCAGAACATAGTCGATCGATCCCGGGCCGATCCCTGTTCCGGTCGCCGCCTGCCCTGCGATCACGTTGGACGAGGTCACAAAGGGATAGGTGCCAAAGTCGATGTCCAGCAAAGCCCCTTGCGCCCCTTCGAACAGGATACGCGAGCCCGCCTTGCGCTTTTCGTTCAGCACCTTCCAGACCGGCGCGGCATAAGGCAGGACTTTTTCTGCGATGTCGCGCAGCGCCGCCAGCAGCGCGTCACGGTCCACGGGTTCGATACCCAAGCCACGGCGCAGCGGATCGTGGTGCTGCAAAGCGCGATCCACACGGGCCTCCAGCGTCGCCGGATCGGCAAGATCGGCCACGCGCACCGCACGGCGGCCCACCTTATCCTCGTAGGCCGGGCCGATGCCGCGACCTGTGGTGCCTATTTTTGTGCCCTTGCTGGCCGCTTCTTCCCGCGCCCGGTCGAGCTCACCATGGATCGGCAGGATCAGCGGCGTGTTCTCAGCGATCATCAGTGTTTCAGGCGTGATTTCAACACCTTGGGCGCGCACTGTCTCGATCTCGTTCATCAGGTGCCAAGGGTCCAGCACCACGCCATTGCCGATCACGGACAGCTTGCCACCGCGCACGACGCCGGATGGCAGCGCGTGCAGCTTGTAGACCTTGCCGTCGATCACCAGCGTATGGCCTGCGTTGTGACCGCCTTGGAATCGACAGATGACGTCGGCACGCTCCGACAGCCAGTCCACGATCTTGCCCTTGCCTTCGTCGCCCCACTGGGCGCCGACAACCACGACGTTTGCCATATTTCTGAGTCCTTTCGGTGATCTCAAACCCGCGCCCGTATAAAGGCGCAAGTGGCATAGCGAAACCTCAAAATCGCGCGAACCGCCACGGACGGTGGCCTTTACAGCGCGCCACGCATCCCCCACCTATAGGCGCGATCAAGTCGAGGAAGCTCCAATGTCCTTTTTTCTACGCTGGCTGTTCGCCTTTTTGCTGCTGGCCGCGACCTATAATCCGACGGATTGGAACTACTTCCGCGGCGCACAAGCCTACTGGGGGCAGACACCCTCTGTGGTGACATTGGTCGGCCTGCTCCTGCTCGCGGGATATGTCATCTATCTGCGCGCAACATTCCGGAGTATCGGGCCGGGCGGGGTTATTTTCGTGCTCGCGCTCTTCGGGGCGCTGTTATGGGTTGCAAGCGACTTTGGCCTGATTTCCATCTCTGACCCCGGCCTTGCCACATGGGTGGCCATCCTTGCAGGCTCTCTGGTTTTGGGCATCGGCATGAGCTGGTCGATCATTCGCCGCGCGATCTCCGGGCAAGTGGATACCGACGACGTCGAAGAGTAACGCATCCCTTGCCACCGCAATGCGCCTTGCGTCTCCGGCACGCATCCCCTACATAGCCGCGAACTCCGCAATGATCGTGCAGGCCACATGCAGAACGTCGTACTAATCATCCATCTTCTCCTTGCCCTCGGCCTGATCGGGGTCGTGCTGCTTCAGCGCAACGAAGGCGGAGGCCTTGGTATGGGCGGCGGTGGCGGCCCGGCCGGGTCTCGCCCGGCGACTTCGCCGCTGGCGAAATTCACGTGGATGCTCGCTGGCGCCTTCATCGTCACCTCCATCACGCTGACGATCTTCGCCGCACAGAATTCCGCAGGCTCGTCCATCCTCGACCGTCTCGCGCCGCTGGGCTCGCAGTCCTCCGATGACGCCGCACCGACCGTTCCGGGCGCGGATCTTGATATGGACAGCATGTTGCCCCCGGCCTCCGCAGACGGCTCAACAGCCCCGCTGACGCCTCGCGCAGACTAAGCCGACCTCGGCACAGCATTCCTGAAAGGCGGCTTGAATTGGCCGCCTTTTTTCATGTCTGGCGTCAAGGCTGGAATGGCGAAATACTTACAATCCCTTGCTTATCGGCGCCCCCTTGCCCACATGATTTAGCGTTGATCTGGACTTTACGGCTCGAATCCGCTATTAGCTAAATCCCGTGTTGCAGCCGGTGACACATGCGGTACAAGCCCCGCTGTCCGGCGGCGCGCTCGCCCGCTTGGGCATCAATCGACAGGCAAGAACACGGGGTTCCCAGATGGCGCGATTCATCTTCATCACCGGTGGTGTGGTCTCTTCGCTCGGCAAGGGCTTGGCCTCCGCCGCGCTTGGCGCGCTGCTTCAGGCACGGGGCTATTCCGTCCGCCTACGCAAACTCGACCCCTACCTGAACGTCGACCCGGGCACGATGTCGCCCTTCGAGCACGGCGAGGTCTTTGTGACCGACGACGGCGCGGAGACCGACCTCGACCTTGGCCACTACGAGCGCTTTACCGGCGTGCCCGCGCGGCGCACCGATTCCATTTCCTCGGGACGCATCTACACCAACGTCCTGGAGAAAGAGCGCCGCGGCGACTACCTTGGCAAAACCATTCAGGTGATTCCGCACGTCACCAATGAGATCAAGGACTTCATCTCAATCGGCGAGGATGAGGTCGACTTCATGCTCTGCGAGATCGGCGGCACTGTCGGCGACATCGAGGGCCTCCCCTTCTTCGAGGCCATCCGGCAGTTTTCGCAGGATAAGCCGCGCGGCCAGTGTTTGTTCATGCACCTGACGCTGCTTCCGTGGATCAAGGCGTCTGGCGAGTTGAAGACCAAACCGACGCAACACTCCGTCAAGGAATTGCGCTCCATCGGTCTTGCCCCTGACATCCTCGTCTGCCGCTCCGAAGGCCCGATCCCCCAGAAGGAACGCGAAAAGCTCGCGCTTTTCTGCAACGTCCGGCCCGACAGCGTGATCGCGGCGCAGGATCTGAAATCCATCTACGAGGCCCCCATCGCCTATCACCGCGAGGGGATGGACCAGGCCGTTCTCGACACTTTTGGCATCACGCCTGCGCCCCGTCCGAACCTGTCCAAATGGGAAGACGTGTCTGACCGTATCTTCAATCCAGAGGGCGAAGTCACTGTCGCCATCGTCGGCAAATACACCCAGCTTGAAGACGCCTACAAATCCATTGCCGAGGCGCTGACACACGGCGGCATCTACAACCGCGTGAAGGTAAAAGTCGAATGGGTGGACGCCGAACTCTTCGACCGCGAAGATCCGGCACCCCATCTTGAAAAATACGATGCCATTCTGGTCCCGGGCGGCTTTGGCGAACGCGGCACGGAAGGCAAGATAAAGGCCGCGGAATACGCCCGCACGCACAAGATCCCCTATCTCGGCATTTGCCTCGGCATGCAGATGGCTGTGATCGAAGCAGCGCGCAACGTGGCAGGCGTCAAGAAAGCCGGTTCCGAGGAGTTCGACCACGAATCCGGCGAACGCCGCTTCGAGCCGGTCGTTTACCACCTCAAAGAGTGGGTACAGGGCAATGAAAAGGTTAATCGCCGCCCGGACGACGCCAAAGGTGGAACCATGCGTCTGGGCGCCTACGATGCGACCCTGACCGAAGGCTCCCGCGTGGCGCAGATCTACGGCAAGACCACGATCGACGAACGCCACCGCCACCGCTACGAGGTCGACACCAAGTACAAGGATCAGCTCGAAAAGGCGGGGCTGGTGTTTTCCGGCATGTCACCCGATGGCAAACTGCCGGAAATCGTTGAATGGCCGGACCACCCGTGGTTCATCGGCGTTCAGTTCCACCCGGAGTTGAAATCCAAACCCTTCGCGCCGCACCCGCTGTTCCGCGACTTTGTACGCGCAGCCAAGGAAGTCAGCCGGCTGTTCTGATCCCCCTGATCGGGGGATCTCCGGTCTAAGAAGACAAATGCAAAAAATCGACCTGAGCGCGCCTCAGGTCGATTTTTATGTTTCAGAAACTCGGATCAATTGCTGCGAAGATGCTCAGGCGGCTCAAGGCGTTCGGGAGGGATAGCCCGCACGGCTCGCTCTTCTGGTGGCGACCTTGCTCAAAAGGCGACAGCATGCCGCCCTTTGATCAGAAGATGAGCCAGATCAGGGAAACAGTCATAAGGACCGCACTTCCAAACACCCAGCAGATCACACCAAGACCGCCCGAGGGAGACTCAGCCTCGGGTTCGTGATGGATCGACAACATGCGATCGGATGCAAGGCGCTGCTTCTTCCAGACTGCCAGCGCTCTTGCCGACTCGTCCGGGAACACCATCGTAGGGCTTGTTAAGTCAGTCGGCCAAAACGTTGTTGGCGACATTGTTTTGTCGGAGTTCATGGCTTCGTCTTCCGTTACAGTTTTGGTCAGACACAGTCGCCACTCTTTAAAACACTCTTGGCTTGATGCTCACGGTTCAACCGGAGGCAGAAAGCTTTCATTGCGGACCTACGGTCACCTTCCAAACTTCACCCGTGCGGGCGTTGATGCTGAAACGGTTACCAAAGGACACAGTGCCGCAGCGAACCTTGTAGACATGATCCGCTTCCGCCGGCGCCATAGCGTTGACACCCTCGCAGGCATACCCGGCAGAGTTGATAAGGAAAGCACCCATCTCATGCATTTGATGGCGGTTCAACGCCGATGCCGCGCTAGCGGTAAAGCCCACAACCAAGGACGCTGTTAGCGCAATATCGGTGATTTTCCTGAGCATTTGATGGTACCTCGGTGTCCTCATTTTCTTAATCCTGACTGATTATGCAGGCGAAAACGCGGCATTGCACACACGTATAAAGCAAGTCTCCGGTTGCAAAAATGTCGGGTTGCCCTGGTGATGAATGCCAAAAGCACTTATTTTTATGGTGCAAACGTCTGTCGCGCAGGCGACACTGGGGCAAAATTAAACTCTTAAAATTGCATTAATGCCCTCACTCAACCGCAATGCGGTGTGCTTTTGGCCCCTCAATTAGGGCGCGAATCGGACAGATGCCATAGAATCACCACAACCATACCGGTCTCCAGGTGTTCAGGGGACGGAGCTGCCATCAGTTCGTTAACGTCCGGCCGGTTTCCCCAAAACACCCCGATCGGTCCGGGCCTTCCAACAGGTTTACCCTTGTTTAGGAGCCGTAAAACTCGCCGCGCAATAGCGGCTCTTGCCCGCCGTATCTGAGCAGCTTACGCAGGGGGTATGTTAAGTTATCAGCACGCCTTCCACGCCGGGAACCTCGCCGACGTACACAAACACGCAGCGCTCGCTTCCGCGTTGGCTTATCTGACGCAAAAGCCAAAGGCCCTCTCTTATATCGAGACGCACGCAGGCCGCGCGTTGTACGATCTGTCAGGGGCCGAGGCGCAAAAGACTGGCGAGGCTGCGCAGGGAATTACAAAGATCCTTGATCTTTTGCCGACAGAAAATCCTTATCGGCAGACCATCGAGGCAATCCGCACAGAGCATGGCCCGAATGCGTATCCCGGCTCGCCGCTCATCGCGCGCCACCTGTTGCGAGACACGGACAGTTTGCATCTTGCTGAGCTGCACCCGCAGGAACACGCGGCTCTGCGCCAAAACATCCGGGCGAGAAATACGCACATACATCAGCAGGATGGCTACGAACTCGCGGTCTCGCTGACACCACCGGACCCGCGCCGCGGCCTCTGCCTGATTGACCCGAGCTGGGAGGTGAAGTCCGATTATATCACGTTGCCCAAGACCGTGCAGACGTTGGCAAAAAAATGGAATGTCGGCATTATCATGATCTGGTATCCGATCCTGACCGATGCACCGCATCTGCCCATGCTTCGCAGCTTGGAGCAGGATCACCCGGACGGATTGCGACACGAGGTCCGCTTCCCGCCCGCGCGGGACGGGCATCGCATGATCGGCTCCGGCCTGTTCACGGTCAATCCGCCCTGGGGGCTGGAGGCGGAACTGCAACACCTCACGAAAACCTTGTTTTCAAAGCTGAAACCCTGACGCCTCGGCCCCCGTTACTTTTACCATAGCACCACACAGACGGGGGATCCCATGTTTGAACGCCTGACCCACTTCTTTGCCAACAAGGCTCCCAAGCAAGCCCCTTTGCCCGCGATGGATGCCAAGCACGCCCTTGGCACGCTTTTGGTGCGCGTTGCGCAGATCGACCGCGCCTACCTTTTCGAGGAAATCGAGCAGATCGACCGGATCCTCGCCGAGTGGAACGACATCAATCCTGTCGAGGCCGCCAAGATGCGCGCCATGTGCGAGCGGCTGTCAGAAAGTGCCGGCGAAAGTGAAGAACTGGCCGACTTGATTCGAGAGCACGTCGATTACGCGCACCGCCTGGAAGCAGCACAGGCCATGTGGAAGGTCGCCTTGGCGGACGGCATCACTGATCAACAAGAAGAGGCGCTGATCGACTTGATCGAGAACCACCTCAGTGTTGAGAGCATGGATTCCGAAGCCGCACGCGCCTCCGCAGTGATCTCCTGACGTTCCACACGAATCTGTGCCCTTGGCACGGTCGAAGACGAGACTATAACCTCCTCATGTTTGCTGATTTCCTCCGCCGCCTCACCGCGCCCCAGCCCGAGCAAATGCCGGATGGAGACGCACGTCTTGCCCTCACAGCGCTTCTGGTGCGCGTTGCCCGCGCCGATGGGCAATACGAGCCGGCAGAAGTGCGGCGTATCGATCGGATCATCGCCACGCGCTACGGTCTCGACGAAACCGAAACCAACGAATTGCGCAGCCACGCCGAGCAGTTGGAAACCGAGGCCCCGGATACCGTTCGCTTTACCCGCGCCATAAAAGACGCTGTTCTCTACGATGACCGGATCGCCGTGATCGAGGCGCTTTGGACTGTCGTTCTGGCCGATCATGAGCGCGACGAACGCGAAGACGCGCTGTTGCGTCTCGTTTCAAACCTTCTGGGCGTAAACGATGTGGACAGCGCGCTCGCCCGGCAGCGCGTCGAGAAGGCCACATAACACGCCACGGGAGAGTGGGTCGAACATCGTTCTGCTCAACGCAAATGCATCCCTCGCATGACGGGACGTTAGCGCCACAAAAGTTTGGCAAAGCTCTTGCAAAAGATCAGGAATTAGGCGTCTGATGCCTGAAATTCCATCGCCAGAGGCAACCTTGACCGACGCTGCAACAGACACGCCCGTCATACAGATCCGCAACCTTCACAAAGCCTATGGGCCACTGGAGGTGCTGAAAGGCGTCGATATCAGCGCGCCACGTGGACATGTCATTTCCCTCATAGGGTCATCGGGGTCGGGAAAATCCACGCTGCTGCGATGCTGCAACCTGCTTGAAGACAGCCAACAGGGCGAGATTCTGTTCAAAGGCGAACCGGTCACCTGGCGTGGCGAGGGCCACCATCGTCGGCCCTCGGATCCAAAGCAGGTCCTGCGCATTCGCACCAACTTGTCCATGGTTTTCCAGCAGTTCAATCTCTGGGCTCATATGACGATCCTGCAAAACGTGATGGAGGCGCCGCTGACCGTGCTCAAACGCGAGCGGGCAGAGGTCGAGAAGGCCGCCCGCGGGTACCTCGCTAAGGTCGGGATCGGCGACAAATGCGATGCCTACCCGGCGCAACTCTCTGGCGGACAGCAACAGCGCGCCGCCATCGCACGCGGCCTGTGCATGGAGCCAGAGGCGCTGCTTTTCGACGAACCTACCAGTGCGCTTGATCCAGAATTGGAGCAAGAAGTGGTCAAGGTGATCAAGGCATTGGCCGAAGAAGGCCGCACCATGATTATCGTCACCCATGACATGAAAATGGCCCGCGACGTCAGCGATCATGTTGTTTTTCTGCACAAAGGCATGATCGAAGAAGAGGGGCCGCCAGAAACGCTTTTTGGTGCACCGAAATCCGAGCGGCTTCAGGGCTTTCTCATGTCCACCGTTCACGATTGAGGCGGCGTTAGACCGCACCGACCGGGCCTCAGGCCCACCACTAAGGGAGCTAAAAATGAAAAAACTACTGATCGGAACCGCTGCGCTGGCGATGGTGGCCGGAGCGGCCTTTGCCGAAAGCCATTCAGTCGTCCGTCTGGGCACCGAAGGCGCCTACCCTCCGTACAACTTCATCAACGACGCAGGCGAAGTCGACGGTTTTGAGCGGGTTCTGGGGGATGAGCTTTGCGCACGCGCCGAGATGACCTGCGAGTGGGTCACAAACGATTGGGATTCGATCATTCCGAACCTCGTCTCCGGCAACTACGATGCCATCATCGCAGCGATGTCCATCACGCCCGAGCGCGAGGAAGTGGTTGCGTTCACCCAGAACTACACGCCTCCTTCCCCGTCGGCTTTCGTTGCCATGGGCGATGTGGACCTCTCTGGTTCCGTGATCGCCGCGCAGACCGGTACTATTCAGGCCGCGCATGTGACTGGCATGGATGGCGCGACGCTGCTGGAATACCCGACGCCTGATGAAACCGTTGCAGCAATGCGGGCGGGTGAAGCAGATGCCGTCCTCTCCGACAAGGATTACCTGCTTCCCGTCGTTGAGGGATCCAGCGGTGAGATCATGTTCATCGGTGACGACGTCCCGCTCGGCGGCGGCATCGGCATGGCCTTCCGCAAAAGCGATCCGGAAATGCGTGCGAAATTCGATGCAGCGATCCAGTCCATGAAGGACGATGGCACGCTGAACGAGATGATTGCAGAGTATCTGGGCGAAGACAGCCCGGCATTCTAAAGCTCGCTTGCGCCCCGACCGTCGCGCCGGGGCGCATCTTTCAGGAGACCGACCATCTTCACCTGTGCTGACCCATCGACCCTAGAAGGTCTGAGCTGGCTGTTGTGCTATCTGACCACGGGCAAGCACATGGCCTTTTACGCCTCTTTCGGGACCGTGCTGTTGCTGCTTGCGATCACAGCACCGGTGGCGCTGGGGTTCGGATTTGCCGCGGCCATGGCGGCACGGGCGCGATTTGCACCGCTGTCCTGGCTCGGCAAAGGGTACATCGCCATCGTGCGAGGGGTCCCGGACATCGCATTTTTCCTGTTCTTTGTGATCGCGTTAGACCAATTTTTCGAATGGCTTCGTCATGAGGTCAAATGCCCCGACTGGGATCAGCCGATCCGTCAGGGCAGCGACTTTGTCGTGTGCCAAGCGGCCAAGCTGCCATTGGGCAACGCGGCGCAATGGGTACATGAGACCTACGGCTTTCTGCTTGCCGTGCTGACCTTCTCGATTGTCTTCGGCGCCTTTGCCGGGAACGTTTTGTTCGGCGCCATGCGCGCCGTACCGCGTGGCCAGCTGGAGACCGCCGAAGCCTACGGGATGAACCACCGACAGAGCTTCTGGCGCATCCTTGTGCCGCAGATGTGGGTCTATGCCCTGCCCGGCCTGTCGAACCTGTGGATGGTGCTGATCAAGGCCACCCCGCTGCTGTTCCTTCTGGGCGTCGAGGACATTGTCTATTGGGCGAAGGAATTGGGAGGCTCGAAAACCGCGCGGTTTACCGACTACCCGCACGGGGACTGGCGCATGTGGTATTTCGCGGCGCTCTTGGTGTTCTACCTGGTCTTCACATGGGTGTCCGAAAAGGTGTTGAGCCGTGTCATGGCGCGTTTGACGCTTGGCCAGGCAACAACCGGCGGCGAAGCCCAAAGGAAGGCTGCGTGATGGAACCCGTAAATCAGCAGCACGTCCTTTCGACGCTGCACACCGCACGTCCCGACATCGACCGTCCGAAGAAACGGGGGCACGGCGCATGAGTTGTTGGGCAACGGTTCAGGAGTATGCCTTTCGCTCATTGGGATATGGCGAGCGGCTGCTTCCCCGGGACGATTTCACTTTGTGCCAGCAAGTGACGTTGATCGGCTCCGGTATGATCTGGAACGTGTACTTTGGCGTCGTGGCGCTCTTGTTTGGCTTCTTCCTTGCGACGGCCGTGGCTCTGGGCAAAGCATCATCCAACGTCGTGCTCCGCAAGTTGGCGGAATGGTTCATCTTCATCTTCCGCGGGTCACCGCTGTTTATTCAGTTCTTCTTTGCCTACTTCGCGTTCCTGTCGCTGAAGCAGGTGTCGGATGTGTTTGACGCGCTCCCCTCTGCATGGCTGGGCGCGTTGATCGTGCTGTTTCTAAACACCGCCGCCTACTCCGGAGAGATTTTCTACGGCGCGCTTCTGAGTGTACCCAAAGGCGATATGGAAGCAGCGGACGCCTACGGAATTTCCGGATGGCCCCGGTTTCGCAAGATCACCTGGCCCACTATGCTGAGACTGGCATGGCCCGCGTACACGAACGAGGCGATCTTTCTCTTTCACTCCACCACACTGGTCTTCTTCTCAGGCTTTCCGGCCTGGCAACAACGCGGCGATGCGCTTTATTACGCCAGCTACTTCGCCGACAAGACCTTCAACCCGTTTGTGCCCTACCCTATTCTGGCTGGATATTTCATTCTGGTCACGCTGATCATCATCGGTGTCTTCGGTGCAGTGAACCGCCGTTTGAACCGACACTTGCCAGTTGCGTCACGTCCAAGGTTCCGCTTCAGGCCAACTTTACTGCGTTAAATCTCGGCACCTTCTCACAGGGTGCCCTGGCGTTAACCAATCACACGGTTATGTCGCGAAGTGTACACCGGGTACGAGTTCGCCCCTCCCTGCAAACTACTGAATATGTCAACTATTCCAGCATTATAGACTCATAGAGGAAACACGATGATACCGTCGTTTATCTTTGGTCTTTATATAGTGCGAATTGGTTTAATCGCGGGCACCTACATGATGCTCGAACGGGCTGAATTCTACCGTGAACTGCCCAGACACAAACGCCGCACCCTTTGCTTGGGGTGCATTGCCGTCTTTTTGGTACCGATTGAAATCTTGTCACTCTTATTCTTTGCGTGACCTTTATCACGCTCTGAGCTTGCAATCGGTGGTCTCTTCTCGTTATCTCTGAATTTGATCAAATCTCGAGAACGAGGCCACCATGCCTGCCCCCGCTGCCTCTTGGCTGCACGAAAACCCGCATATTCGCACCATTCGCGCTGCTGCCTGTGACCTGAACGGTGTCGCACGTGGCAAACGGATGCCAATTCGCTCCGCCATCAAGATGCTTGACGATGGAACGCGTTTCCCCTTCTCCGCCCTGTCAGTGGACATCTGGGGGGAAGACATTGAAAACAGCCCCCTTGTGTTCGACAGCGGCGACCGGGATGCCACCCTCTTCCCGACCGAGCGCGGCTTTGTCCCGATGCCCTGGCTGGAGGCCCCCTCTGCGCTGATTCCGCTGTGGATGTACCACGACGACGGACGGCCCTATGACGGCGACCCTCGCCACGCCCTGAACTATGTCCTGCAACGCTACAAGGCGCGCGGATTGACACCGGTTTCGGCTGTAGAGTTGGAATTCTACCTGATCGACGACTCGGGGCGAAACCTGCGCGTGCCCGTCTCTCCTCGTTCCGGCAAGCGCCGCGATATGGCCGAGGTTCTGTCGATCCGCGCGCTTGACGCCTTTGATACGTTCTTTACCGACCTCTACGACTATTGCGAGGCCATGGATATTCCGGCCGACACAATGATTTCAGAGGCAGGCCTTGGCCAGTTCGAAGTCAACCTTCTGCACCAAGAAGACACACTGAAGGCCGCCGACGATGCCTGGCTGTTCAAGCAGTTGGTGAAGGGCCTTGCCCGGAAGCACGGCTTTGCGGCGTCCTTCATGGCGAAACCCTACGCCGATTACGCGGGCTCCGGGATGCATGCGCACTTCAGCGTGTTGAACGAGGCCGGCGAGAACGTTTTCGACAATGGCGGCGCCGAAGGCACCGAGCTTCTGCATCACGCCATCGCGGGCTGCATGGCCGCGCTCAAGGACAGCACGCTGATCTACGCGCCCCACATGAACAGCTATGAACGCTTTGTTCCCGGTGCCCACGCGCCCGGTGCGATCTGCTGGGCACATGAGAACCGCACGGTTGCGATCCGTGTCCCATCCGGCAGTCCGGCGGCCCGCCGCATCGAGCATCGTGTCTCCGGCGGCGACGTGAACCCCTACATGGCGCTGGCAGCGATCCTCGGCGCGGCACTCGTGGGCATCGAGGACGGCGAGATGCCGCCTCCGCCGATCACGGGCAACGCTTATGCGCAAAAACTGCCCACCATTCCCACCGACTGGGAAACCGCCATTGATACGTTCGAAAACTCCACGATCATGCCGCGCATTTTCCCGCGTGAAATGATCCGCAACATGGTCATGATGAAGCGTCAGGAATGTCGTGACATGGAAGATCTGACAGAGAGCGAACGCACCGACATCTACCTCGATACCGTCTGACCCCCCGGCCCCGTAGAGGGGCCGGATCTACGGTTAACCAAATGGTGATCCATGAAAATCGGCATTTTACAAACCGGTCCCGTACCCGAAGACCTCGTCGAGGCGCACGGACATTACCCCGACATGTTCGTCCGGATGCTGGCGCCCTTTGGCTTCGACTTTCAGACCTGGGCTGTGCTGGACGGCGAGTTCCCTGCCACCATCCACGAAGCCGACGGCTGGCTCATTACCGGCTCACGCTTTGGCGTCTATGAGGACCATGACTTCCTTCCGCCGCTGCGCGACATGATCCGCGACATATTCGACGCCTCGATTCCCTTGGTCGGCATCTGTTTCGGGCATCAGATTATCGCCCAGGCCCTTGGCGGACATGTAGAGAAATACAGCGGCGGCTGGTCCGTCGGGCCGAAGCGGTACACATTTCCTGACGGCGACAAGGTGATCCACGCCTACCATCAGGATCAGGTTATCACCCCGCCGGAAGGCGCGCAAACCATTGCAAGCAACGACTTCTGTGCCCATGCCGGGCTATATTATCCGGGCAAGGCGTTCAGCGTGCAGCCACATCCGGAATTCAACGATGCCTACGAGCGTGCATTGCTGGAAACCCGTGGCCCCGGTGTGGTACCCGATGAGCGGCTGGACGAAGCCGGGGCCGCACTTGGCACCCCTCTGGACAGTGCAGACATCGCTGCGATGATCGCGCGATTCTTCCGGGAAAGGACCATCGAATGAGCGATTTCAGCAACGACATCCCAGAGGCCGCGAAGCTTTACCTTTCAGAACGGCGCCTGGACGAGGTCGAATGTATCATTCCCGATCTGCCCGGCATTGCGCGCGGCAAGGCGGTGCCCGCGACCAAATTCGCGAAGCAAGAGTACTTTCATCTGCCGGACTCGATCTTTTACCAGACGATCACCGGCGAATGGGGCGAAGCTGCGGGCGCAGACGGTTTCATCGAACGCGATATGATTCTACGCGCGGACCTTAGCACGGCCACAGCCGCGCCATGGACCGGCGACTGGACGCTTCAGGTCATCCACGATGCGTTTGATCGCCATGGCGAGCCTGTGCCGTTTTCCCCGCGCAATGTGCTGAAAAAGGTCGTGCAGCTCTATCACGATCAGGGTTGGGAGCCCGTTGTTGCGCCGGAAATGGAATTCTTTCTTGTCGCGCGCAACATTGACCCGGCGCATGACATCAAGCCGATGATGGGTCGCTCGGGGCGCCCTGCGGCCGCGCGTCAGGCCTATTCCATGACGGCCGTGGACGAATTCGGCCCGGTGATCGACGACATCTACGATTTTGCGGAGGCGCAAGGTTTCGAGATCGACGGAATCACGCAAGAGGGTGGCGCCGGCCAGTTGGAAATCAACTTGCGCCACGGTGACCCGGTAAAGCTCGCTGACGAAGTTTTCTACTTCAAGCGTCTGATCCGGGAAGCCGCATTGCGCCACGACTGTTTTGCAACCTTCATGGCAAAACCTATCGCGGATGAGCCAGGTTCGGCCATGCACATCCACCATTCCATTCTGGATGTGAAAACCGGGAAGAACATCTTCTCTGATGATGATGGCGAAGAGACCCCGGCGTTTCGCCATTTCATCGGGGGAATGCAGCGACACATGCCTGCCGCGATTGCCGTCCTTGCGCCATATGTGAACAGCTACCGCCGTTATGTGAAAGATCACGCCGCGCCAATTAACCTTGAGTGGGCACGCGACAATCGGACAACTGGCATTCGCGTTCCGCTTGCCCCACCCGCCGCCCGTCGTGTGGAAAACCGCGTCGCCGGCATGGATTGCAACCCTTACCTGGGAATAGCCGCGTCCCTGGCCTGTGGGTATCTCGGCCTGATGGCAGAGCTTGAGCCCACGGATGAGTTCCGTGGCGATGCATATGAGGGCGACGGTGACTTCCCTCAGGTTCTGGGGCAAGCATTGGAGTTATTCGAAGAAGCGCGTGATTTGCACGAAGTTCTGGGCCCGGAGTTCTGCCGCGTCTACGGGATCGTGAAACGTTCCGAATATGAAGAGTTCCTGCAGGTCATTTCCCCGTGGGAGCGGGAGCACCTGCTGCTCAACGTTTGATCCCCCCGGGCCGCCGCATGGCGTCACACCTCGAGGGCTTCGCCCGATAGGGCGCTGCCGCCCCTGACGCCCTTGGTGGGATAACTGGGATACCTTTGACCGAAGAGGCCGCTATGAACCTGCTGTTTTCCAATGATCGACGTGGACAGTATCCAGACAGCTGGTACGCCGCGACGGCGGGTCGCCTCTCACCGTTTCCAAAACTCGAAGGGAGCGTCAGGGCGGATGTCTGCATCGTGGGCGGCGGTTACACTGGCCTGTCTGCAGCGCTGCACATGGCAGAGGCAGGACTGGATGTGGTGCTGCTCGAAGCGCACCGCGTGGGTTTTGGCGCATCTGGTCGCAACGGGGGGCAGCTTGGGTCCGGTCAGCGGCAAGATCAACTGACCTTGGAAAAAATGGTCGGGCCAGAAGCAGCCCGACATATGTGGGACTTGGGAGAAGACGCCAAAGCGCTTGTCCATGATTTGGTCGCAAAGCATCAGATCGACTGCGCGATGAAACCTGGTGTGGCCTGGGCGGCCACCTCCAAGTCATCTTACGATTGGATGCGCGGATTTGCAGACCACATGGGCCGTACTTACGATTACGGCATCAGTGCTATGCCAGAAAAGGATTTTCACGCAGTCTGCCCGTCGCCTGCCTATCGAGGCGGCATTCTGGATATGGGCGCGTCGCACCTGCAGCCCCTGAAGCTTGCACAGGGTTTGGCGCGCGCCGCAGATAGCGCGGGCGCAAGGCTTTTTGAAGATAGCGTAGTGACGCACATCGCGGAGGGAAATACCGTAACCGTATATACGGATACGGGTCATGTGCAGGCGGATCACCTTGTTTTGGCCACCGGTGGCTATCTCGGAGGTCTGGAAAAGCACGTTGCCTCAAAGGTCATGCCAATCAACAACTTCATCGTCGCGACAGAACCATTGGGAGAGGCTGCCGATCAGGTCTTGGCACAGGATGTGGCCGTGGCAGATGATTTATTTGTGGTGAATTACTTCCGCCTGTCCGAAGACAAGCGGCTGTTGTTCGGCGGCGGCGAGTCCTACGGGTACCGCTTTCCCAAGGACATCCGCGCGACTGTACGCAAACCGCTTTCGCGCATCTTTCCACATCTGGCGGAGGCCGCCCTGCCCTTCGCATGGGGCGGAACCCTCTCCATCACGCTGAAGCGTTTGCCGCATCTGGCACGCCTCTCACCGAACATTCTCTCCGCCTCAGGTTATTCCGGGCATGGCGTTGGCAATGCGGTTCAGGCGGGAAAACTACTTGCCGAAGCCGTGCGGGGCCAATCGTCGGGATTCGATGCTTTTGCAGCCCTGCCCACCCCGACGTTCCCGGGCGGCGCAGCGCTACGTAGCCCGCTTCTGGTTCTGGCGATGAGCTGGTTTGCATTGCGAGACCGCCTCGGCCTCTGATTTTTGTTTCCGCCCTGACACGCATTTGCTCTTTATTTGAACGGGGAGCATTCAGTCTTTGCGTTTTCGGCGAATTGTTTTACATTTTTTGAAACCGAACTTAAGGATTTTGAAAACCATGATCCCGAACATGCATGACGCCGAGCCAATTCCTGAGGAAGCCCGGGCCGAAATCGACAGACTACTCCAGTCCGGTGATCTTTTCCGTTATACAGCTCCGGAAAACGCCCCTGTTACCCTTCTGGAGCGTGAGTTCGCGGCGGAGATGGGCGTGCGCTATGCTTTGGCCGTGTCATCATGCTCGGCCGCATTGTTTCTGGCGCTCAAAGCGCTCGACCTGCCGCGCGACGCCCGAGTGTTGATCCCGGGTTTCACGTTCGCGGCAGTTCCTTCATCCATCATCCACGCGGATCTGGTCCCGGTTCTGTGCGAATGCGGCCCGAATTACCGCATCGAGATCGACGATTTCACCGCCAAGCTCGACACCGTGTCAGCCGTCATTGTCAGCCACATGCGCGGACACACTTCCGACATGGACGCGATCCTTGAGCTCTGCGACGCGCGCGGCATTCCGGTGATCGAAGACGCCGCTCACAGCCTTGGCACCACATGGCATGGCCGAAAGATCGGCACTTTGGGCCGTATCGGTTGCTTTAGCTTTCAAAGTTACAAAATGCTCAACGCGGGCGAAGGCGGTATTCTGATTACCGATGACCCGGACCTCGTGGCGCGCGCCGTCATTCTGTCCGGCGCTTATGAACATATGTGGCAAAAGCACCTGCGTCCCGGAGCAAACACCACCGAACTGGAGCAGGCTTTTGGTCGTTGGCAAAACAAGCTGCCGCTATACAACCTTCGCATGTCGAACCTTTCCGCCGCAGTGATCCGCCCACAAATACCCCATATCGCGCGCCGTGTGACCGATGGTCGCCGCAACCATGATCATGTGGCAGCGCAGATCGATGCTTCGCCCTGGATCTCTGTGCCCGAAAAATTGCCACCCGAAGACCGCGCCCCAGACTCGTTGCAGTTCAATCTCGACGGAATGAGCGAAGCGCAGGTCCGTACCTTTGTTGCTGTCGCAGCGGAAGCCGGGGTCAAAGTCCAGGTCTTTGGCCTCACGACAGACAACGCGCGTGCGTTCTGGAACTGGCAATTCTTGCCCGAACAGGTAGACCTTCCGAAAACACGCGCCATGTTGATGTGCGCATGTGATACACGACTGCCCGCGCGATTGACCCCCGCCGAATGCGACGCGGTCGCGGAAATTCTCATCCGGGCCGCAGACTCCACAATGTCCGAGACGTTGGCTTACGGGACTTAATTGATGTGAAACAGGGCAAGAGGCACCCCGCGCGCCCCTTGCCCTGAACATGCGCGCGGCCTGTGGCGCGCAGCGGATGGTATCAACAAGATCCAAGACTGATCTATAAAACGAAAAAAGGCGCAGCTTTTGCGCGCCTTTTCAACATTGATCACAGCCGGAAGGCTTACTTGCTCATTTTCGACAGCTTGGACTGCAAGTCAGCCAGCTGCTTCTTGATATCGTTGAGATCTTCGCCCTCGGTCTTTTCCGGTTCCGGACCGGACGCGCCCATCGGCACACCGCCGGTCATCGCCTTGAGAAAGGCCTCTTGCTGCGCTTGCATGGCTTCGATGCTTTTGGCCATGGACGGGTTTACAGTCTGCACGCCCTCAACCCACTTCGACTGGCTGTCGCGAAACAACTCGAACGTCTGTGCAAGAAACGCCGGAACGGTCGATGTTGCCTGCGTCGTGTAGCTGCGTACAAGATCCGTTAACACACTGATTGGAAGGACAGATTCGCCCTTGCTTTCATGTTCGGCCACGATCTGCAGCAGGTATTGGCGGGTGAGGTCATCCCCGGACTTGAGGTCGACGATCTGCACGTCGCGATCGTCGCGAATGAACCCCGCGATATCCTCTAGCGTGACGTAGTCGGACGTCTCGGTGTTATACAGGCGACGACTGGCGTAGCGCTTGATCAGCAACGGTTTTTTCGTGTCGACCACAGGCTCCCCTCCCTGGCAGATGCAGCAATGCAGAAAAGCCTATGCGAGCGCAGCACAAAAGGAAAGCCCCCGCAGATGCATGGCAGCCAAGCATTGGATTGTGTTGGTTTGCCCGGTTTCGTTAACCAGATATTAACGGTGCTTAAAACAAGCTTCCCTGCTCCGGCGGTGTCTTCCCGGGCTTGCTGCGCGGCTTTTGCTTTTCAGTGGGCTGTTGGGTCGGTTCCTTGGCTACAGAGCCATTATGATCGAGTGAAAGCACGCCATCAGCAAACTCGATCTCCAACCGCTGCGCCGTTTGCGCCGCGTCCCGAGATGTAACCAACGCGCCGTCGCCCCGCACCACCGCGTAGCCGCGCTTCAGGGTCGCGCGATAGCCCAGCGTTTCGTTCAGACGTCCAAGCGCGTCGACCTTGCTGCGCGCTTCAGCAATTCTTGCGCCCTGCACTTCCGACATTCTGTTGCCCAAGCGATCCAACCGCTCACGCCCCTGTGCCATCTCGCGCTGTACGCCGCGCAGCGAAAGCCGCCCGGCGCGATCGGCCAGCCGTAGGCGCTCAGTCTCCAACGCGCGACGCAGGATCGACGGACGCAGCGAGCCTGTCACCTCTGACAGATGCAGGCGCTGTCGATCCACCCCACGCCGCAGTGCGGAAGGCAGGCGATCACCCATCACGTCCAGACGTTGACGAGGCCCATCCATCAAGGTCTCGGCACGTGGCAGGGCGCGCCCGAGGTCACGCAACCGCTGACCGCGATGCTCGATCCGCAGTCCCATGGCCCGCGTCATGCGCGCGCCGAAATCACGCGTCACCGCCGCCAATTCCATACGCACTGGCACCGCAAGTTCTGCCGCTGCGGTGGGCGTAGGCGCGCGCCGATCCGAAACAAAGTCGATAAGAGTCGTATCCGTTTCGTGGCCGACGGCTGATATCAACGGAATGTCCGAGGCCGCCGCTGCCCGCGCCACCGCTTCTTCGTTGAACCCCCAAAGGTCCTCAACCGATCCACCGCCACGCGCCACGATCAGCAAATCAGGGCGCGGCAAGGGGCCGCCGGGTGTCATCGCGTTGAAGCCCTCGATGGCGCGCACCACTTCGGGTGCACATTTCGCCCCTTGTACGGCCACCGGCCAGATCAGCACCTTTCGCGGAAACCGATCCCGCAACCGATGCAATATGTCCCGGATCACCGCACCGGACGGAGAGGTCACAACGCCGATGATTTCCGGCAAATATGGCAAGGACCGCTTCCGAGACTGGTCAAACAATCCCTCTGACGCCAACAGCGCCTTGCGCTTTTCCAGCATCGCCATCAAAGCGCCAGCCCCGGCCGGAGCAATATCCTCGATCACGATCTGATATTTGGACTGTCCGGGAAAGGTGGTCAGACGGCCCGTGGCAATGACCTCCATCCCCTCTTCGGGCTGGGTCGCCAACTTGGCCGCGACGCCTTTCCACATGACACCGGCAATCACCGACCGGTCATCCTTGAGATCCATGTAGACGTGCCCGGACCTTGGCCGCGACACGCGCCCCACTTCGCCACGTACCCGCACATGGCCAAAGCCGCCCTCAATGGCGCGCTTCACCGCGCCGGACAGTTCCGATACCGAGAATTCCGGCGTGTTGTCGGCCCCACCAGCGCCATCGTCGTCGATCAAGTCCATCAGCCAAACCTTGCCCTTCACGCGCCCCGACCTTAAAGCACGGCTCAAGGAACCGAAAGCGCCCGCCTGCTTCTTTGGGCCCCGAAATATCTCGGGGATCTGAGGCTGGCCGAGGAAGGCGCCCGGCCAGACAAGGAGCACGCTCATGAACATCCTCATCCTCGGCAGCGGTGGCCGCGAACATGCCCTCGCATGGGCTGCGCTCCAGAACCCGAAATGTGACAAATTGATTGTCGCACCGGGCAACGCCGGCATCGCGCGTATCGCCGAATGTGCAAAAATCGACATAAATGACGGCGGCGTGGTGGTTGAATTCGCCGCAGAGAACGCCATCGATCTGGTTATCATCGGCCCCGAGGCGCCGCTGGCGGCAGGCGTCGCGGACCGGTTGCGCGAGGCAGGCCTTTCAGTTTTCGGCCCCTCCGCCGAGGCGGCAAAGCTTGAAGCATCCAAATCCTTCACCAAGGAAATCTGCGACGCCTGCGACGCGCCCACCGCTGCTTACGGCCATTTCACCGACGCAGATGCAGCAAAGGTCCATATCCGTGCAGGAACTGCCCCGGTCGTGGTCAAGGCAGATGGTCTGGCCGCAGGCAAAGGCGTGATTATCGCCGAAACCCTCGACAAGGCCTGTGACGCCGTGGACGACATGTTTGGCGGCGTCTTCGGTGGCGCGGGCGCAGAGGTCGTGATCGAAGAGTTCATGACCGGCGAAGAGGCGTCCTTCTTCGTCTTGGTGGATGGCAACGACTGCCTCCCCATCGGCACAGCGCAAGACCACAAGCGCGTCGGCGAGGGCGACACGGGTCCGAACACGGGCGGCATGGGGGCCTATTCTCCCGCACCGATCATGGACGAAGCCGTGACGCAAAAAGCGCTGGATGAAATTGTGCGTCCCTGCATGGCCGAGATGGTCAAACGCGGCACGCCCTACCAAGGCGTCCTTTATGTCGGTCTGATGATCGAAAATGGCCAACCGCGCCTTGTGGAATACAACGCACGCTTTGGCGACCCGGAATGCCAGGTGCTGATGCTCCGGCTGGGCGCACAGGCGCTCGACCTGATCCAGGCCTGTGCCGAGAGCCGCCTGTCAGAGGCCCAGGTCAACTGGGCTGACGACCACGCTATGACCGTTGTGCTGGCCGCCGAAGGCTACCCCGGTGATTACGAAAAAGGCACTGTGATCAGCGGCCTCGACAAGCTGACAGAGGATTCCATGAGCGTCATGTTCCATGCCGGTACGACTGAGAAAGATGGCGCGATCACCGCATCAGGGGGGCGGGTCCTGAACGCCACCGCTCGCGGTGCGACTCTGCAGGAAGCCCGCGACCGCGCTTACGCAATGGTGGATGCCGTGGAGTGGCCGCAGGGCTTTTGTCGCCGGGATATTGGATGGCGCGCCCTCTGAGCGCATACCATTGCAGACGTTATGTTCGGCGCTTCAGCCGGGCGTTATGACCTCAGCCTCTGTGACGATCAGGTCCAGAGGCTGATCCGTGTCTTCCAAAGGCAGGTCAGCCATTTCCTGCGCAGCAAATGCAAATCCGATGGCCATGGTCGCGCGCTTGGCCCGCAATTTCTCCAGTGTGCGGTCGTAAAAACCACCGCCGTAGCCCAGCCGCCCACCAGCCCGGGAAAACGCCACCAATGGCACGATCAGGATTTCAGGCTCCATCCTTTCACCAGACGCCGGGATGAGAGCTCCAAACGCTCCGACCGTCATCTCGCAGTTTGGCTCCCACACGCCAAAGGTCAGCGGCTGACCTGCCGCCTCGATCACCGGAACGCCGACCACACCATATGCCGACGCTTCGGCCATGGCGGCCACAGGGTCGATCTCCGTCCGTATCGCCATATAGCCAGCCGTGGCCACGCCCCGGTAGCCTGCCAAAACCTCACTCAATCTGCCAGCCTGGCCGGGCAATCGGTTGTCAAAAGCCGCTTTGCGCGCAGCAAACGCCGCCTTTCGCGCCTGAGCTTTGCGATCTTCAAGGCTCATAGCAGCATCACCACAGCCAAGCCAAGAAAGGCGAAGAAGCCAACCACATCCGTCACGGTCGTCACAAACGCGCCAGAAGCCAGCGCCGGATCAACACCGACCTTTTCCAAAACCACAGGGATCACGATCCCCGCCAACCCGGCGACGACCATATTGATCACCATGGCGGTTGCGATGACGCCGCCGAGTGCGGGCGATCCGAACCAGATGATTCCAACGATTCCCATGACCACGGCAAAGGCCACGCCGTTGATAAGCCCCACAACGCCTTCCCGCCTGATAACCCGCCATAGGTTCGACCCGGTAAGGTCTTTTGTGGCCAGGGCGCGCACGGCAACAGTCAGGGACTGGGTCCCTGCGTTCCCGCCCATGGACGCGACGATAGGCATCAACACCGCCAACGCCACCACCTCTGTGATGGCTGCTTCGAACTGCGCAATCACCAGCGACGCCAGAACCGCGGTCACAAGGTTCACCCCAAGCCACGGGATACGGCGCTTCACCGTGTCGACCACCCTGTCCGACAGCCGCGATTCACCATCCACACCGGCAAGCCGCAGGATGTCTTCTTCGTTTTCTTCATCCAGAACGGTCATGGCGTCATCGATCGTGATGACACCAACGAGCCGCTCGTTGCCATCCACCACCGGTGCCGAGATCAAGTGGTATTGGTTGAAGGCATAGGCCACTTCCCCCTCGTCGCGCAGCACCGGTATGACATGAAACGACTCTTCGGCGATGGACTTCAGCGTCACATCCCGCGCCGACGACATGATCCGACCCAAGGTCACATTCCCCACGGGGCGCAGCTTTGGGTCCACCAGAACCATGTGGTAAAATTGTTCCGGCAGGTAGTCCGTGGAGCGCATGAAGTCGATGGCCTCACCAACGCTCCAGTGTTCCGGCGCCATGACCACTTCGCGCTGCATTAAACGCCCGGCCGAGAACTCGGGATAGGTCAGCGATTGCTGAACAGCGAGACGGCCGCTTTCTGTCAAAACATCAAGGATCGCGCCTTGCTGCGTTTCATCGAGATCCTCGATGAGATCGACCACGTCGTCCGAATCCAGTTCGCGCACGGCCTCTGCCAGGACCTGCGGCGACAGGGCGCTGATCACCTCCTCGCGCAGTGTTTCATCCAGCTCCGACAGAATGTCGCCGTCGAATTCCTGACCGTACAGACGGATCAGCCGCATCCGGTCGAAGGCATTCACCTGTTCCAAAAGGTCGGCGATGTCTGCCGCGTGCAGCGGCTCCATCAGCGCGACAAGCTGGTCCCGGTCTTCCGTGTCGACGGCATACAGAATCTGGGCAACCGCCTTGCGGTTCAGATCATAGCCCTCGTCACGCACCTCTTCGGTTTCGGGTGCTTCGCTGGTCTCTGCCATTTGGGTGCCTCCGCCTGTATCGGTCCGAACACTACGTCATCACCCATCAGAGCAACAGGCCCGATTGTCCTTTTGCGCGCGCAGCATTACCCTGTGCCCAAAGGAGATCCAGATGACCGCAACGCTGCACCTTGGACAGTTGATCCAGTTCAACGCAAACCCGTTTTTCGAGGGCGCAAATGCTGCAAAACATGTCATCGAAGGCGCAATATTGGTCGATAATGGAATAGTCGAACAGGTCGGAGAAGCACAGACCCTTCGGGCTGAACATCCTGATGCTGCGGTGCAGGATCACGGCACCCATTTGCTACTGCCAGGCTTTATCGACGCACATGCGCATTATCCCCAGACAGGTATGATCGCGAGTTGGGGCAAACGTCTGATCGATTGGCTCAACAGCTATACCTTTCCGGAGGAAATCCGGTTCCAGGACCCGGCCTACGCCAAGGAAATGGCAGAACGCTACCTCGACCTCTTGCTCGCACATGGCACCACGACGGTCTGCAGTTTTTGCACTATTCACCCGACATCCGTCGATGCGTTGTTTGAGGCGGCAGCCAAGCGCAACATGCGTGTTTTTGCAGGGAAAACCTGCATGGACCGCAACGCGCCCGACGCACTTAAAGACACGGCACAAACTGCATATGACGACAGCAAGGCGTTGCTGGACCGTTGGCATAGAAAAGGCCGCGCTTCCTATGTCATCACACCACGCTTTTCGCCCACCTCCACGCCAGAACAGCTGTCTGCGCTGGGTCAACTTTGGGCGGAACATCCAGACTGCCTGATGCAAACCCATCTGTCAGAGCAGGTGGACGAAATCGACTGGGTGCTGTCGCTTTTTCCGAAAGCAAGAGACTATCTGGACACTTACGAAGCGCATGGACTGCTCGGTCGGAATGGCCTTTACGGGCACGCCATCCACCTCACTGATCGGGAAAGATCCCGCCTCAAAGAGGTCGGAGCAGGACTGATTCACTGTCCAACGTCGAATACCTTCATCGGATCCGGATTGTTCGACATGGATGGTTTGACGCAAGCGGGCCATACGGTGGGACTTGCAACGGACACTGGCGGCGGCTCTTCTTTTTCGATGCTGCGCAGCATGGCAGCGGCCTACGAGATCGGCCAACTCCGCGGTCGCGCGCTGCACCCGTCAGAACTGCTTTGGCTCGCCACAGAAGGCTCCGCCGCTGCACTGCGAGACGACAGTATCGGGCGGCTTGTGCCCGGCGCCGCGGCGGATTTCATCGCTGTCGACCTGGCCTCCACCCCAGCCATCGCCCAACGCGCCACACGCGCCGACGACATATGGGAGGCGCTCTTTCCGACCATTATGATGGGCGACGACCGCGCCATCGTGCAGACATGGGTTGCGGGCAGTCCCGCCCTCTAGGAATTGGCGATCAAACTGAGGCTGCTGAGCGCTCAGCAGCCATCCTTCCCCAGCACCAACACCCAAATATCTCCAGGTGCACGGACAAGCCCGTAATCCACCACGTCCGGATTTAGAATATTATTTCGATGCCCCGGCGATTGCACCCAATCGCCCAGCACTTCATGCACTGACTGCTGTCCCTTGGCGATGTTTTCGGCAATGGTACAAGCTGCGTACCCAGCCGCCCGAGCACGCTGCAGCACATTGCTGCCGCTGGAGCCTTGATGATCGAAGAACCCGCGGCTCGCCATATCCAGCGCATGCGCTTTAGCGGCTTCCTCCAGTTGCCCGGAGGGCGCCAAGGGCCCAAGACCCTGCTCTGCCCGAAACCCATTCAGCATCTGGCGCACGGGCTGCGCGTCACTGCTCTGCGGCAAACTGCCAGCAATCAAAATACCTATCGCAATCGGCGCGATCTGATGAAAAATGCCGTTTCTCATTCTCAAATGTCCCTAACATATGCCCGACGCGACAATACCGTAGGCGATAATATATGTCGCAAATCCAAGCCCCGCAGGCGATTATATCTCCGCGTGATCGGCTTGGTTAATGTCGAGTGCCTTCTGCTTTTCCATAACTCTCATACGCGCATTGAACCGCTGTTCCCCTTCGTCCGTGCGGCACTAACCGGCGGCTTCTTTAAAGCGTTCACGCCAGAATTTTAATTTTGCCACAAAGCCACCGCAGATAGTTCCGCCAGTTCTTGGGTCGCTGGCATCGTCTCACCGATCGCTGCGTAAGCTTAAGTCCCCTTTCTTCAAACAGAGTGAGTTTAAGTGCTCTGTGACGCGCCTGCCAATAGCGATTACGGATGAGCGCCACGGCCCGGCCTCGAAGCTTCGCGACCTGCCGCTCGAAGTCATGAACCATGCCGCGCGCAGATCATTACTCGCAGAATCTCTGAGCAGCGGGCCTTGGACAAACACTTTGGCGCAGACTGTCTCCCTGTCCGGCAGGGCACTGCGCAGGCGGAGGTCGACGGCCCGCCAAGGCGATGATCGCACTCGTAAAAGACCCCCGCATTGGTCAACTCCGCGCATCAATCTGCAGGGTCCTGCCGATTGCACCGCCCACTGCGGGGGTGGCTTCATGTGGGGCCACAATTCATACCCAACGTGCCTGCCCTTCTGATGCTTCCAAGGCTTCTCCACGGTATCAGCTGAAGCGCCAGGGCTTTGCGGTCAAGCGGGCCATGTTTGCATCATGATTACCACAAGCGTTGCTTTGGTCACATCCGCAACGAAGCAGTGCGGGCGATAGGATCACTCTGCCAGTTGATGCCGTCGATTTGTGTGAAAGCGGCTGCGTCGTCGTGCTTGCAGGCTTTGCACGGAGCTGCCGTTTCGAACCCCTCTAACGTATTGCGTTGAACACAGGCACTCACCTTGGCTTTGCAAATATGCAATCTCGAGACCACTGGATCACGCCAAGCGCGCGGCCAACGCATTTTGTCGCCGGATAGCTTTAGATACGTCGAAAGTCACCACATGCCCATCGCGCACGATCTGACGGCCTTCAACCAGCAGATGCTTCACCCGCGTCGGACCTGCCAGCAACAGCGCCGCCGGATCCCAGCTTCCAGCGCTTTCGATCCCCGAGACATCCCACATCGCGATATCCGCGCGTTTCCCCACAGCAATTTGACCGCAGTCCTGCCGCCCCAGCACCTCTGCACCGCCACGCGTGGCAATCCGCATCGCCTCACGTGCGCTCATGGCATCGGCCCCCCGCGTCACGCGCTGCAACAGCAAGGCCTGCCGGGCTTCGCCGATCAGATTGCCCGCGTCGTTTGACGCCGAGCCGTCCACGCCAAGCCCCACCTTCACACCCGCATCACGCATGGCCCGGACTGGCGCAATGCCAGACCCCAGCCGACAGTTGGAACATGGGCAATGCGCCACCCCGGTTCGCGAACGCGCAAAAAGGTCGATTTCTGCTCCGTCCAGTTTTACACAATGCGCATGCCAGACGTCGTCTCCAGTCCAACCCAGGTCTTCGGCATATTGGCCTGGGCGGCACCCGAAATGGGCCTGGCTATAGGCGACGTCTTCGTCATTTTCCGCCAGATGGGTGTGCAGCATGACCCCCTTGTCACGCGCCAGAAGCGCGGCTTCGCGCATCAAATCGCGGCTGACCGAGAACGGTGAGCAAGGCGCGACACCGACCCGCACCATCGCTCCCTCTGTCGCATCATGAAACGCATCAATCACACGGATGCAGTCCTCCAGGATCGCGCTCTCCCGCTCCACCAGCGCATCAGGTGGCAATCCACCGTCGCTTTCACCGATCGACATGGACCCGCGTGTGGGGTGAAAGCGCAAACCCACTTCACGCGCAGCCGCGATCGTATCATCCAGGCGGGCGCCGTTCGGGTACAGGTACAGATGGTCGGAGGTCAGCGTGCAGCCAGACTGCGCCAGCTCCGCCAGGCCAATCTGTGCAGAAATGAACATCTCCTCGGGGCCGAACTTCGCCCAAATGGGGTAGAGCGTCTGTAGCCAGCCAAACAGCAGCGCGTCCTGCCCACCAGGAACGGCGCGCGTCAAGGTCTGATACAGGTGATGATGGGTGTTGACCAAGCCCGGCGTGACAACACAGGACGCAGCATCGATCACCTCGCCGGTGCTGGTCAGCCCCGTGCCGATTTCTGCAATGACCCCGTCCGACACGCGGATATCGACGCCCGAAAGCTCCGCCCCTGCGTCATCCATCGTCAGTACCGTTTGCGCGTTGCGGATCAGCCAATCGGTCATATGGTGCCCCTTCAGAAGCGTTTGAGGATCTCCAGCGCCTGCGCGTGTATGCTCGGGTTGGCCGCTGCGAGGACCCTTCCACCGTCGTGCGCGGGCCCGCCCTGCCAGTTGGTGACGATGCCACCTGCCCCTTGGATGACGGCCAGCGGCCCCTGGATGTCATAGGCTTGCAGCCCCGCCTCGATCACAAGGTCGACCTGGCCCATCGCCAACAGCGCGTAAGCGTAGCAATCCATGCCATAGCGCACCAGCTGGACTTCGTCGCGAACGGCCTCAAAGCCTGCACGGTCCGCAGGGGTGCCTACTTCGGGAAAGGTTGTGAACAAAATCGCATCGCTCAGCGCACCGGTGGTCCGCGTGCACAGCGCTCCACCGCCGCGCGGACCTTGCCAATTGGCCATGCCCAAACCCCCGCGGAACCGTTCTCCCGTATAGGGTTGGTCTATCATGCCAAAGCGCGGCCCGGTCTCGTCAGAGACGGCAATCAGCACGCCCCACGTGGCCGTGCCGGACATAAACGCGCGGGTGCCGTCAATCGGGTCCAAAACCCAAGTCAGCCCCGTGCTGCCGCTTTTATGTCCGAATTCTTCGCCAAGGATTGCATCGTCGGGCCGACGCGTTGCCAGAACGGCGCGCATGCCCTGTTCCGCAGCCTTGTCTGCTGCTGTGACAGGATCAAACCCCGTGCTCAGCTTGTTTTGCACCTCAAGCCCACCGGATTGGCGGAAGTATGGCAGGATAACGTCACGCGCTGCATCGGCGAGTGCCTCAGCAGTGGAGGTCAACTCCTCTGCCAGCTCTTTTGAAATATCCACCAGCATTACCTCTGCGTTAGCCAGACCCTCCTCCGGCTATCGCAGATAATGTCTTGGCTCAAGCCACGTCGGACAGGACGCGCGCCAACTCAAACAGGCGACGGCGCTGGTTTTCCGGGATGGCGTAGTAGGACCGAACGAGGTCGAGTGCTTCCTTGTCACCCAGGATGTCAGACGGAACATTTTCCGATGTCAGGGCCGCTCCGCTCTCGGACTCGATGCCCTCGAAGAAGAAGCTGACCGGAACTTCCAAAGAGTCGGCGATATCCCAAAGCCGGGATGCGCTGACACGGTTTGCCCCTGTCTCGTACTTTTGAATCTGTTGGAACTTGATACCGACCTTTTCAGCGAGTTGCTGTTGGGTCATGCCCACGAGCCAGCGACGGTGCCGAATTCGCTTGCCAACGTGAACATCAACGGGGTGCGCCATCTTTTTTTTCCTGTTCTTTGGGTTTGGCCGATGAGCGGCCCGGTAATTGGATCGTGACCCGTACCAGCCTCATCCTGCACGTGTATGGCCTATGGTGCTACATCAAATATGTATCCAAAATCAACCCAAACAAGCGCCTAAAGATGGTAAACAAGTTTGCTTTTCAACATAAAGTTGAAAAAACTTAAGTATTGTTGATGTGGGGCTGTACGACGTTCATTCTTCAGTTCAAAGCATCGGCGCATTCGCGCAGGAGTAATACTCGAAAGAATAGGAGCACCCTATGCGTGCGTACGTAGTACCAGCCCCAGACACACGTCCAAGTGTAATCACAATTCCGGAACCCGTACCCGCAAAAGGAGAGATTCGCGTCCGAATCGCCACCTGTGGGTTGAATTTTGCTGACCTTCTCATGATCAAAGGCACCTATCAGGACACACCTTCCCACCCTTTCACGCTCGGAATGGAGGTTGCAGGGGTTATTGATTCGCTGGGCGACGGCGTCAAGGGCTTCGCTGTTGGCGACCGCGTGGCGGTCTTTGGGGGCCAGGGCGGGCTGGCGGAGCTTGGCTGTTTCGACGCCATCCGCGCGGTCAAACTGCCCGACGCCATGCCCTTCACTGACGCCGCAGCTTTTCAGATCGCTTATGGCACCAGCCACGTCGCGCTGGATTATCGTGCGCGCCTGCAGCCGGGGGAAACATTGTTGGTTCTGGGCGCTGCCGGGGGAGTCGGCCTCACCGCCGTCGAGATTGGCAAACTCATGGGGGCAAATGTCATCGCCTGCGCACGGGGCGCGGACAAATTGCAAGCCGCCAAGGCCGCCGGTGCGGATCACCTGATTGACGCAAGGACGCAAGACATCCGTGCCGAGGTAAAGGCACTGGGCGGGGCGGATGTGGTCTATGATCCTGTCGGCGGCGACCAATGGGACGCCGCCTTTCGCGCGTGCAAGCCGGACGCTCGCCTTCTGCCCATTGGCTTTGCCTCAGGCGAGGTGCCCCAGATCAAGTCCAACCACCTTCTGGTCAAGAACCTCTCGGTTCTCGGGGTCTATTGGGGCGGCTATCTGGCCTTCAAACCGGAGGTGCTGACGGACAGCCTCGCGACTTTGATGCAATGGCACGCAGACGGCCGGCTGCACCCGCATGTCTCCAACACCTTTCCATTGGATCAGGCCGATGAAGGTCTCGAAATGCTGCGCACCCGCAAATCAACCGGTAAAGTCGTGATCACGATCCAGGATCTGTAAAACAACACTCGCCCCCGGCAGCCCTGCAACGCGAGGGCGAGTACATTTCAAACCTTAGGCTCTGTCGGCCGCCCAGATCATGTCGATCATCTTTTGCGTGCCCTTGGAAAACTCCAACGGACAGGGGTACGCCACCCCATCCAGCACAGACGCATTGAATGCCTCCACTTGCTTTACATAGTGATTGACCGCAGGAAAGCGCCAGCGCGTGACCTCCAGCGACGTATCTTGCACCTCGACAGACGCTTCGCCGTAAACGCCCGCGTTGAACGGCGCGGTCAGTCGCATCACACCACCGTCTCCATGAAACACAACTTCCTGGAACGGCGCCATGCGCATCGACACGACACTGCTGTAATGGAACGACGGAAAGCGCGCCGTGAAATGGCTCCAGACATCCACGCCGTTTTCGCGTTCAATACATGTGGACAGGATGTCTGAAGGCTCCTCCCCGGTCACAAAGCGCACCGTGCCATAGGCATAGACACCAATGTCCGGGATGGCGCCGCCGCCGGTTTCAGGATTGTTGCGTATGTTGCTGGTGTCTGCGCGGTTGTCGTAAGAGAACGCCACCGACACACGTTTGATTGTGCCGATTGCCCCCTCTTCGTACAACGTCTTGGCCTTGGCCCACTGCGGGTGGTGCACAACCATATAAGCCTCTGCCGCCAGCTTGCCTGAGCTGTCACGTGCCGCGATGACATCGTCGAACTGTGACGCTTCCATCGCAAGAGGCTTTTCCACCAATACGTGCTTGCCTGCATGCAAGGCCTTCTTTGACCATTCCACATGCAAATGGTTTGGCAGCGGAATGTAGACTGCGTCGATCTCCGGGTCGGCCAATAAATCGTCATACGACAGGTGCACCTTCAGCCCCGGCACATACGCTGCAAAAGGTGCCGCCTTCTCGATCGAAGAAGTGGCCAGCGCCACAAGTGCCCCGCGTTCGCTGGCATGTATCGCACGTCCCAT
The DNA here is from genome assembly GCF_040148795.1 of Sagittula sp. NFXS13. Lineage (NCBI taxonomy): Bacteria > Pseudomonadati > Pseudomonadota > Alphaproteobacteria > Rhodobacterales > Roseobacteraceae > Sagittula > Sagittula sp. NFXS13. The sequence goes on along the minus strand of NZ_JAGEMH010000003.1, from coordinate 389,335 downwards.
ATGCTCGCGCGCGAATTTCGCCGCGCCTAGAATGCCCCATCTCACATGGTGCGCCATTGTTCCTCTCCCTCACGTCTGTCCGCCCACGTTAGCGCACAGACCTGCGACCGCAAGCTACGGCCGTCGGTAAGCAAAAACCCCCGCCGGATTTCTCCGACGGGGGCCAACCCGAACCTTTGAATCTGTGAGGGAAGTCTTGGGCAGGGTCGTCAGGAACCGGCCGCTCAACCGATCCCTATCTCATGCACTAGCGAGCATACCGTGCTCTTTGGCAAGCTCTTGCATACGCTTTTGCAGTTTTTCGAACGCCCGGACTTCGATTTGGCGGATACGCTCACGGCTTACGTCGTACTGACCGGACAGATCTTCCAGTGTCACAGGCTTTTCCGCCAACCGACGCTGGGTCAAAATGTCCTTTTCCCGATCGTTCAGAACGTCCATCGCGGCGGTCAACAGTTCCCGGCGCGCTTCAAGTTCGTTGCGCTCGGCGTAATCCTCAGCTTGGTCGGCATCTTCATCCTCCAACCAATCCTGCCACTGCATCGTCCCTTCGCCTTCGGACCCGACAGTCGCGTTCAAGGAGGCGTCGCCACCGGACAAACGCCGGTTCATGGAGATCACCTCGGTCTCCGTCACGCCCAAGTCGGTGGCGATCTTCTGAACATGCTCCGGACGCAGATCACCGTCTTCCAATGCACCGATCCGCGACTTCGCTTTCCGCAAATTAAAGAACAGCTTCTTCTGTGCAGAGGTCGTGCCCAGCTTTACCAGCGACCAAGACCGCAGGATATATTCCTGAATCGAAGCACGAATCCACCACATGGCGTAGGTCGCCAAGCGGAAGCCCTTCTCAGGATCAAACCGTTTCACAGCCTGCATCAGGCCGACGTTCGCCTCTGAAATCACCTCTGCCTGCGGCAGGCCGTAGCCGCGGTATCCCATGGCGATCTTGGCCGCGAGTCGCAGGTGAGACGTAACCATCCGGTGCGCGGCCTCAGTGTCTTCTTCCTCGACCCAGCGCTTGGCCAGCATGTATTCCTCTTCCGGTTCCAGCAGCGGAAACTTCCGGATTTCCGAAAGGTAGCGGCTCAGACCGGCTTCCGGCGACGGCGCCGGGAGATTTGCATAGTTGCTCATGTCTGTCCCTTTTCTGGCGATCATGTAACGACCTTTAACATTCAAATGGGTATGCGAGAGCGCCGTTTCAAGTTTCATATTGCCTAAACGTTAAACAATCCTAACCGTTCCCAATCCGAAAGAAAGGCGTTGTAACACGATCTAACGTGCATGTGCGCACAGCCCGCCTTCTTTTCTGACATTTTTTATCAGCTTTCGGGGAGACATAAGAAAGAACCGCCCCAAAGGGAGGTTCTCGTCGGCTTTTCTGCAAAGGAATGACGGCGGAACGAGAGCGCTGTCAGCCGCGCAGCGCCGCCAGCATCTCGGCCATGTCCTGCGGCAGCGGCGAGGAGAACAGCATTTCCTCCTCCGTCGCGGGATGAACAAAGCCCAGCTCCGCCGCGTGCAGCGCCTGACGATCAAATGCGTTGGCCGAGGCAAAGCCCTGCGCCGACAACGCGCTTTCCTTCAGCTTGCGCCGACCACCGTAAACCGGATCGCCGACCAGCGCATGGCCCGCATGTGCCATATGCACACGGATCTGATGCGTGCGCCCCGTCTCCAACCGGCATTCCACAAGCGTCAGGCAAGCAGGGTCTCCAAAGGTCTCCAACGGTTTGGCATGGGTGATCGCGTGCCGTCCCTGCCCGTCAAAGAACACCGCTTGGCGCTGTCGATCTGTCCTGTGCCGCCCGAGGCCGGAGGTGATGCTGATCTCGCCCCCCGGCGCGGTGGACACGCCCCGCGTGCCGATCAGGCGTGGGTCCGCCAGATCCGGCACCCCGTGCACCAGCGCCAGATAGGCGCGACGGGCAGTGTGTTTCTCGAACTGTTTCGCAAGGCCATGGTGCGCCCGGTCGGACTTAGCCACGACCAAAAGCCCACTGGTGTCCTTGTCGATGCGGTGCACGATGCCGGGACGCTTCTCGCCGCCGATACCCGACAGCTCTCCGCCAAAGTGGTGCAGCAATGCGTTTACCAGCGTTCCTGACGGCGACCCAGGCGCCGGATGCACCACCATCCCTGCAGGCTTGTCCACCACGATCAGATCGGCGTCCTCATGAACGATGGACAGCGGAATATCCTGCGGCAGCACATCATAATCCACCGCCTCCGGCACCGCGATTTCGATCACGTCACCCTCGGCGACGCGCGCTTTCGCATCGGTCAACACCTCGCCGCCGCGTGTCACCGCGCCTTCGGCGATCAATTTGGACAGGCGGGTGCGCGACAGGGACGCAGCCTCTGGCACATCGCGCGCCAGCGCCTTATCAAGACGCGGCGGCGGGTTGGCCGTGATCGTGACACAAAGGCGCTCCATGGACGCTCCCGAGACTGCTGAGTATCAGCCCCCCCGCAGCCTGCGCATCCTGCAAGCCATGGTGACGCTGCTCATGGTGGTGATGATGGCCGGGATCATCGCAATCGCCAGCCTGCTTTGGCTGCGCTATAGCAAGGCACAGGCCCCTCTGCCAGAGCTCATCACACTGCCCGACGGAACGCAGGCCACCGCCTACACCCAAGGTTCGGACTGGTACGCCGTAGTGACGAACGACGATCAAATCCTCATTTTTGACCGCGCCACCGGACGTCTGCGCCAAACGATAAATATAGAATAATAGCATTTCCACCAAATGCATGTGCGTCAGGCAAAGCTGACCTCCACATGGCCAAAGGCGCCAAAATCCGCCTCCACATGTGAGCCCGGCGGGCATTCCACGGGCCTGATGAAAGACCCCGACAGGATGACCTGCCCCGGCTTGATTGACTGACCATAGACCCCCATGCGTTTCGCCAACCAGACGATGCCCATCACGGGATCGTTGAGCACGCCGGCTCCAAGACCCGTCTCCTCCACCTCGCCATCGCGCGCCACAATCGCTCCCGCCCAGCGCAGGTCCACGAGACGCGGGTCATGTCGCTGATTGCCAAGCACAATCCCGGCGTTGGCCGCATTGTCGGCAATCGTGTCCACGATGACGCGCGTCTTGCCGCTCGAAGGGTCGGCGCGAAAGATCCGTGTGTCGAGGATCTCCAGCGACGGGCAGACGAAATCCGTCGCCGCCACGACCTGCTCCCGTGTCACATTTCCCTCCAAGGGCGCCTTCATGACGAAAGCGATTTCCGCCTCTACACGAGGCTGAATGAAACGCCCTTCCGGCACCACGCCGCCGGACTCGAACACCATGTCATCGAACAACACGCCCGAATCCGGGGTGTCGATCTTCAGCGCGTCCTGCATCGCCTTTGATGTCAAACCGATCTTCCAGCCGATGACCTTGCGGCCCGCTACGCTTTTTGCCGTCATAAGCGCCGCCTGAACCGCATAGGCGTCATCCATCGTCATGCCCGGATACTGCACCGACAAAAGCCCGATCTGGCGCCCCGTGTCTTCAGCCGCCAAAAGCGCCTGTGCCGCAGCGTGAATTTCCTCGTCCGTCATTCATCCACCACCGTATTGCGCAGCACACCAATTCCCTCGGCTTCCACCTCGATCACGTCACCGGGCTTGAGCCAGACCGGCGGATCGAACCGCGCGCCTGCGCCGGTGGGCGTTCCGCAGACGATCACATCGCCGGGCACCAACGTGGTGAACGTGCTGACGTAGTTCACGATATAGCGAAAATCGTACAGCATCCGCCCCGTTCGATCCTTCTGCCGCACCTCGCCGTTCACGCGGGTTTCCAAGGCGATATCATCAAGTTGCGAAGGATGGGTAAACGGCACCAGCCACGGACCGATGGATCCGCTCTGATCCCAGTTCTTGCCCTGCGTCACGTTGAATTTTGCGTGGCGCACCCAATCGCGAACCGTTCCCTCGTTGCACAGGGTGATCGCCGCGATGTGGTCATAGGCGTCTTCCCGCGCGATGCGACGCCCGCCTTTGCCGATGACGATGGTGACCTCGCCTTCGTAATCGAGCTGTTCGGACTCCGGGGGCCGCACCAAGGCGCTGCCATGACCGACAAATGACCGCGCAAAGCGGATAAAAAGCGACGGCCGCCCCGGTGCTTCCTGTCCATCCTTGTACTCCGCATTCCTGTCGGGAAAGTTGACCCCGACACAAATGATCTTCTCCGGATCGCGCACCGGGATTTCCAAAATCGCATCCGAATGCGCGATTTCCGCCGGGCGCCCCGTGGCCGCTTGTGCAAGCGCCTTGAGCGACCCAGCCTTGATCACCTGCCGCAGCCCTGAATGACTTTCAAATCCAGTCAGATCGACCAGACCATCTTCGGTCCAAAGCCCGAATTTAGCTGCGCCGTCATGGGTAAAACTGACGAATTTCACCATCCTATTGTCTCCCTGAAATCTCGGCGATCACGTCGACCGCCATCATCACATCGTCCCGCGTGCAGTCGAACTGCCCAACCTGAAAGCGCACAACCCTCCGGCCCGCGTGCATGCCTTGCGTCACATAGATCCGACCGTCCGCATTGATCGCATCCACCAGACGTTGCTGCGCTGCATCATCCCCCGGCCCCCGGAAGGTGAACAGCGACAGGATCGGCTCCGTCACGATCTCAAAGCCATGATCGCGCAAGGCGCAGCAAACCTTACCCGCCCATGCCACATGATTGCGCATACGTGCACGAAGCCCCTCCAGCCCGTAATAACGCAGCAAGAACCATAACTTGAGCGCCCGGAACCGACGCCCGAGCGGAATCGTCCATTCAGAGTAGTTCACCACCTCCGCACCGGAGGTCTTGAGGTACTCCGGCGCGATCTCCAGCGTATCCACCTGCTGCTGCGGGTCTTTCAGGAACTGGACAGAGCAATCGAACTGCGCCCCAAGCCATTTATGCGGGTTGAAGACAACGGAATCGCACGTCTCTATTCCACGCCACATCTCGTCGCGGATCTCTGGGCAGATCATGGCTGACCCGGCCCAGGCCGCATCGCAATGCAGATAAAGCCCCTCCTCGGCGGCCACGGCACCGACCGCCGCCAGATCATCCCATGCGCCGATGCCGGTGCCGCCCGTGACCGCCACGATCCCGGCGGGAACGTGTCCTGCCGCGCGATCCTCGGCGATGGCCCGCCGCAGAGCCACTGCATTGACGCCAAAGGTCGGCGCGCCTACACTGGGCAGCTTGACCAGATTGTCCTGACCGATCCCCGCCACCCAACAAGCGCGGTCCACCGACGAATGCGCCTGCTCAGACACATAAACGCGCAAAGCGCCCTTGGCGGACAGCCCCTCTCGATTGCCCGACCAGTCGCAGGCCCGCTCACGCATGGTCAATACTGCGGATAGAGTGGCGGAGGATGCCGAATCCTGGATCACACCAGACCACCCCTCAGGCAGGCCCACCGCCTGACGCAGCCAGTCCACCATGACGCCTTCCATCTCGGTCGCCACCGGAGAAGTCTGCCACAACATGCATTGCGGTGCCATGACGCTCACCAGCATCTCCGCCAGCATGGACACCGGCGCGGCGTTGGCGGGAAAGTAGGCAAAGAACCTCGGATGCTGCCAATGGGTCAGCCGCTCGGGAACGATGTCGAGGAAATCGGCCCAGATTGCCTCCATCGCTTCGCCCGCCTCAGGGGGGACATCCGCCAAGAGCGCAGCCGCCTCGCCCGGCGCCACATCCGGACGCACAGGCCGGTCTCTCAAGCCCTCGTGATAATCGGCACCAAACTGCGCCGCGCGCTCCCCCCAACGGGCGAACTCCTCCCAATCCATCATGACCTCCTACGGCGAACCGTCCTGCTTTGAGCTGCTCCCGACGCCAAAGTCAGCTTCCCCTCTGCGTCGAGCTCACATACCCCTCATGCAAACACTTAACATGTTAACCACAAGTACGCCACCCGCTTGAAAATGCCGCAGCGCTGCATGCGGACTGACCACTATGGACGAAACCGCCCAGCGCATAGCCGCTATGCATTCGCAACGCATTGACGCAGTGCAGCATCCCGCGCACTCACGGGTCAGACAACTGCAATGTAGCGAACAGGAGAGACCGATGAAAACCGGCACCAAACTCCCCGACGTCACCTTTCGCACCCGCGTCCGTGATGACAGCATCGAAGGGCCCAACCCCTTCCGCTGGGAAGACAAATCCACCGCAGACTACTTCGCTGGAAAGCGCGTGATCCTCTTCTCCCTGCCCGGCGCGTTCACGCCCACATGCTCGACCTACCAGCTCCCCGGATTCGAAAACAACTTCGGCGATTTCCAGGCACAGGGCATCGACGAAATCTACTGCCTGTCCGTCAACGACAGCTTCGTGATGAACCAGTGGGCCAAAGCGCAGGGCATCGAAAACGTGAAGGTCATCCCAGATGGCTCCGGCGAATTCACCCGCAAGATGGGCATGCTGGTGCACAAGGATAACCTTGGGTTCGGTCCGCGCTCCTGGCGCTATGCGGCCATCATCAATGACGGTGTGGTCGAGGCATGGTTCGAAGAGCCGGGCCTGATGGACAACTGCCCCGACGACCCTTATGGCGAATCCTCACCCGAAACTCTGCTGGCACACCTGACGCAGGCCGTCGCCGCCGAGTAACTTATCCGAAAGCCGCTCCCTCGCGGCTCAAGGGCACGAGAAAGCCCCGCCAATTACCGGCGGGGCTTTTTTATGGCCGCGGGGGTCGCGTCAATCCGAGGTCGCGCCGCCCTGCTCACACAGCCGCCACCCGCGCGTGCGCCGGATGACATCCAGATGCAGGTGATCGTCATGCGACGCGTTCGAGCCCGGCCCCAGCACCGTGGTGAACTCCATGCATGCCGAGGCGCGGACCGCATCCTGAAAGGCTTCCGCCATTGATCCCTGCGCCTCGCGCGGCTCAACGGGGATGGGCGGACCATTCTCGAACGTGAAACCCATAACATCCACAGCGTTGCCAAACGCATGTTCCGACAGCTTGCCATCGGCCGCATTGTTGCGCCGACGACAGATATAGCCGGAGCCGTTCCTGACCTCGGTCAGTGCGCCCCGCTCCTCTAGCCGCTGAGCTGCGGGGAGGACGAAATCGTGCACCCAAAGAGCCATCGCTTCCGCTGTTTCGCACCGGATCACCGCCGGCGGGGTCACGGCCACGCCCGGCGCGATCTCCGTCACCTCCAGCGGACGAAGAATGCCGCAATCCGCGTCATCGTCGGGAATAATCGGATCAACTTCGGTGTACGTCACTCCCATGCGGTCAAGTGCTGCGAGGCATACCGCATATTCGGTATCATCGACCCGCAACTCGTCCCGCATGCCTTTTGGCAAGGCCTCTTCATTGGCTCCGCCAGGCAGGGCCTCCTCCGCGGGCACCTCGACATCTGGCGTCTCTGCTTCGACGATGCGCGCCTTTGGACGAAGCGACTCCTCCGGCCCCTCTTGCGCCCAGACCGGCACAGCGCTCAAACACAGGATCAAACCCCAGCGTCTCACTCCAGGAACTCCACGGACACGCCGTCGGACACCATGTGCGCCAGCTCGGTCACGTCCCAGTTGGTGAAGCGCACGCAGCCATGGCTATGGTTTTCGAACAACTCCGCCGGGGAATCCGTGCCGTGCAAACCGTAGGTGGGCTTCGATAAATCGATCCAGACGGACCCCACCGGGCCATTCGTACCCGGCGGAAGCGTCAGCGCTTCTTCGACGCCATCGGCCTCGAAGTTTACGTCCGGGTTGTAGCTGTAAGTTGGGTTCATGGCGACGGCCTTCACCTGCATCGTGCCAGAGGGCGACGGCGTGCTGTTCGATCCGATTGCCACCGGATAGTTCGCCAGCACTGCGCCGCCCGCGTCCAGCGCCACGGCGCGCTGCGACCCCTTGTGGATCTCGATACGATCCACCGTACCTTCGACATATGCACCGGGATTGGCCACCACGATGGTCTCTCCCGCCGCAAAAACCGCCTGAGGGTTCATGGCGATCAGGGCGTCTTCATCCATGTGATACCGTTCGGCCAGCCTCTCGGACACACGCAGGTAACCAAGCTCGTTCATTTGCGCCTTTTCCCGAACGTTGTCCGGGATAGAGGCGGTCAGACCGGACACATCCTCCGCCGTTACGCTATATTGCCCTAAAACGGGTTCAGCCGTGTTGCCCCCCAGCAGAATCCAAACTTCAGGGTCCAGGATCCCATCCACCGGCAGGCCTTCGCGCTGTTCAAAGGCCCGCAAGGCGCTTTCGCTCATACCGCCCTTGTAGCCATCAATCACACCGGGAGAGATCCCCGCACGGTCCAGCAAGATCTGCAACTTCATCGTAAGACCGGACTGCCCTTCGGGCAGCGTACCACCGGTGTAGGTCGCAACCTGAACCTCCTCTGGGGTCAGTGCCAAGGCGGGGCTGGCAAGCAAGAACGGAAAAATCAGAGTGAGGGTGCGCATTTAAGGTGCTCCATGTGTCGGAGCTCCCCAACGCGTGAACCCCCATATGGTTCAGCCGCTCTTGGGTTTACGGGTCTTCTTACGGGGCGAGGCAAGTGCATTGGCTGCACTGCCTCCGGACAAACGTCGCGCATTGGCGCTTGCACTTGCCTCAATTGGCTTCAAAGCCTCCGCCATCACGATGGCGTACCCTTTGTTGCCGGACATGGCGCGCATTGCCATCTCACCTCCGCGCGCAAAGGCTGAGGGCTTCTCAAGCACCATGCGGGTGAATTCCTGAGGTTTCATCACACCCATTGCCATCTGGGCCATCCGCGTCTGAACCACCACCCCCGCCGACAGCATCATCTGAGAAGTGGACAGCGCCACTTTTTGCCAATCCGTCGTGGCCTTCATCATATCTTGGAACATTCGTGAACCTCCTGTGGTCATCTCATACAACCACATTCGGAAAGGAAACGTTCCTTTTTTTCGCTGCATTGCAGCATTCCACCCCACGCATAACGTCGCAGGCACGACCAAGCCTCTGTTCTAAAACGATTTTGAGACTGTGCCATCTTGCCACCAGACCTTCGCCACGGCAACCGCGCCGGGTTGAAAGAATAAGACCTTGGTTAAAATTTAACTGACGTCCAAAACGCGCTGTCAGCTAGTCCCAAGACGGCTTCCCTCACAGCAGCTTCGCGATGGTCGCACAGCCGCTTCAAATACTGGCCCCAAACGGCCAAACCCTTGACATGCTTCAAGTTCCCCAAGATCTCACGGAAGCCGCCGCCACTCATGCACCGCGATAGCCTGCTCCAGCACGGGAACCAACATACTTCGGGAAACATCATCGGCGATCTTGTCAGAAAGGCGGAAATCCATCCGGGTCCAGCCGTCCAATCAGTGCTCGTCTCCCGTGACGGACCATCCTGAGCGTCCCGGCACGACAAAGCCACGCCCTCGAGTAACTGGCAAACGAAGTGTCATGACTTTGGGAGAGTAATGGTACCACCTCCCCGGCTCGAACGGGGGACCTCCTGATCCACAATCAGGCGCTCTAACCTACTGAGCTAAGGCGGCACTGGCAGGCGATTTACAGAGACCCTACCATGATTGCAAGCGCGAATCCGGCAAAATTTTCAATCTTGGCCACAGCTTTGGCTCCATCCGCCGTTTGAAGCCCGTCGCACCGAAATAGACCTTCGCCAAATCGGGTCGCCGCCGAAGGTCTCCAGCGAGCGCATCCCCTTCCCTGCCTGCCAAATGCAGCTTCGGTGGAACGGCCTCTCTCCTTGCAATAAATCCCTCTGCGCGCTAACTGGCACAACGACCGTCAAGGGGCAGGACAATGGGCATCAACGACGAATCCGACATCGAAGCAAACCTCCAGATCGGGCCGACCGATAAGGGTATGGTACGGCTGTTCATGTTTGCTGGCGATCTGGAGATTCCGATGGATTTCGAACCGGACGAGGCCGACGACATCGCGGAGGAACTGCGCGCCGCTGCCGAAACCGCACGCCAGATGTCCGCGGCAGGCAAGCCTGGCAAGGGCAAGCGCAAGTAACCACCTCCATGTTACTTGACCGCATGGCCACTTGGTCGATTGTGTTTTGCGTCTTCAACTTTGTGGCGATAAACGCACTGCGCGCGTAAGGTGCCCACTCCATCGAACGCAAGCATACCAGTTCCTATGCCAACGCGCTGTGAATGCAGGAAAATCTGCACCGCTTGAGGCGCGCGGCCTGTTTCACCTTCGGGGAGGGCGCGCGCTCTTTGCGCTGACCCCCGCGCTGGGGCTGATCCTGCCGCCCACGTCCATGACCTCCCAACACCACAGCTCGGTCTTCCTGTGGTCCGTGGCGGGCTACTGTCTCGGGTCCGACGCGATAGACATCCATCGCGCGACGGATCGGGTGCCGCATCCGCTCTCGCCACCTGCAGTAAACCTGGCAATCGGGGCACATGGCTTCACCGTTTCGGACCCGCCCTGACCGAGCCGCACACCTAACCCCACTGCAATCCCGCGCCGGGATCGCGCAAGCCCTGCAACCGCCGCGCCGCGCAAAAGGCGAACTTTTGCACCAGTTTCTTGCGCCGCGCCGGAGCGATCTTGGCTTCCGGGCCCATGCGCAGAATTTCCGCGTCATAGCCATCGGCGATCAACAACCCGGTGTCCTCTGGCAGCAGATCCGTGTCGAACGCCTGATCCACCGCCCAGAAATAGCGGTCGCACCACGGCAGATAGCCCTGCCACTTGCCGTCGCTCATGAAATCCGCGCGTGACGATTTACATTCGATGATCCACAACTCGCCTTTCGGCCCAAGCGCCATCACATCGACCCGCAGCCCCCTGTCCGGCACAAATTCCTCCACCGTGGCAAAGCCAAGGCTGCTCATATGCCGCGACACCCCGCGCGCCAAAAGCTGGCCAGGGGTCAGAACAGGCTCCATCGGATCTACATGCAATTCCATGCTCAGAATATGGACATTTCATGAACAAACGCAACCCAGCCGGGCCACTGCTTGCAAATCCCTGACAAAACGACATCTTTCCAAACAGCCATTCCCGGAGACACGATGCAGCCTGACGACGCCCCCCTGACCCGCAACGCCGCCCAGGGCGTGCGCTATGCGCGCGAACTCGAAGCCCATATCAACTGGCTCGACACGTTCTCTGGCACGGCGCTTGGCGTGCTCTCCGTCGCCTCCGGCATTTACACCTATCTCGGCGTGTCCTCGCTGCTGGACGACAACGGCGCCATGTCTGTTTTTGCCGCCATCGCCTATTCCACGGCCGTCTCTGTGGGCATCTTCGTGTTTTGGTCCTATCTGATGCGGCTGTTTCCGGCTGTGCGCACCAATCGTGCCCGCGCCGGCCTGCTGGGCGCGATGGGCATCGGCAGCCTCGCCATCGTTGCCATGTCGTCTTGGCTGAACGCCGCCGCGCTGGCCGGGTCTGCCGCCGTCGAACAACATCTCGCCAAGACCGTACAGGATTACCAAGTGGCGCTGGAGCGCGCGCACGAAATTGCCCTCACCGGTCAGGCCCTCGAACGCGATGTGTCCCGCACCCGCCAGTCTTTCGAAGACCTCTCCGAACAGGAGGCCGCTGGCTCCCTCTCGGGCCTCGCCGGTCGCGGCGCAGTCTTTCGCGTGCTGCGCCAGAAATCTGCCGAGTTGCAGGCGCTGGAAACCCAGATCGCCGCGCAAACCCCGCTCGTTGAAAGCAGCTTTACCGAGGGCAACACAATCCTGTCCCGGATGCGCGCCCTCACCGTCGAACCCGGCAATGTGGAAGCCCGCTCCGTCGAGTTTTCCGAAGCCGCCGTTCGCCTTCAGGGCCTGATCACGCAACTCCGCCAGCTCTCCGTCGCGCCACTGGTGGAGCGAGCAGCCCAAGACCTCGCGGCCTCGGTCGTGTTGCCCGAGCTGGACAGCACTACCGCTGCAGGCCGTGCCGATCAGTCCGCCACCATCACCTCCGTGCTCGAAGTGCTGGGCCAGCGTGCAGCCACGCTTGAACGCGCAGCTCAAACCGTACAATCGCTGGAACAGGCCACGGACGTCACCTACACCCCAATTTCTGCCGCAGATGCAGTCATCCTCTACGCCCGCAACTTTGTGCCAAGCTGGGCCGGAGCCATCGCCATCGACCTTCTGCCCGCCGTTCTGGTCTTCATCCTCGCCATCACGCACGGGGCCATCCGCAACAGCCGCGATGGCACCGGGATCGAGGACACCATGACGCTTGCCGAACTGCGCGCAGCCGTGGGCGCCCTGCGGGATGTCGAAGCCCTCGCCGCCGCACAACCCACCCCGGACTCGCCCCCGACCAGAGCCGCCGCACCCGAGACAAAGGCTGCCGCCGAATGATCTCAGCAACCCCCGCACACTCAGAAACTCTGCGGTCCAATCGGGCTGCGGAGGCAACGGTTCACCAAGACCTCAAGGCGAGCGGCCCGCCGGCCAGATCCACAGAGCGCCCCAATGGCTGACACCTCCCCCCATCCTATCGCGCGCACCCTCGGGGCCGTACTGGTGTTTCAGCTTCTGATCGGCGCGCTGCTGATCCTTGGCGACATCCGCGACGCCCCCTTGTCCCTGCCCTTCCTGAAGCCGAACGCGCCACGCCTGTCGGATCCGGTTCGCCCCGGCGATCAGCGGCGCACGTTCAACCCGTCACGCGACCGACCCTCGACCCAGCCCGCGCGCAATCCCGGCGAGCTTCCCGATCGGCTCACTCTGACGTTTGAAGACGCACAATGGCGACTCGAAGGTCAAATCGCCGCCGAAGACGCAGCGCGCCTGATCCCACAAATCGACGCCGCAGACCCTCCCGTCACGGATCTCGTGCTGCAATCCCCGGGCGGCTCGGTCCGCGACGCGCTCGACATCGGTCGGCATCTGCGCGACCGCGGCATTGCCACCACGGTCCTGTCGGGGGAAATCTGCTACTCCGCCTGCCCCTATCTGTATGCCGGCGGAGAAACCCGCACGGCAGAGGCCAACGCCTCCATCGGCGTGCATCAACATAGCTTTGGGGAAAACACCTTCCTGCCCGCGTTTACGGCCATCGACGACATTCAACGCGGTCAGGCAGAGGTTATGTCCTACCTCGACGACATGGGGATCGATGTCCGCGTGATGCGTCACGCGCTCGCCACGCCTGCCGATGAAATCTATATTCTGCTGCCCGAAGAGCTTGAGCGTTACAATTTCGTGAACCCTTCCGACAGCTAACCCCTTGCCAGCGCGCCTTGCGCGACTTACCTGCGTGACAGGCGGGTTCTGCCCTTCTCGTCACACGGGTACATTCCGGTGGCCTTAAGCAACTCCGAGGGAGCTGGCTCTGCTATGGCCGTGGTCATACTACCTGGCGCCCACCTGTATATACAGGTCCTCGGGAATGCGTCACCCAGACGGTCGAGGTGGTTCCCGCCGCAAAATTTCTTCGGGAGTTTTGCGGCGGCGGACATCGGCACAGCGCCTTTCGAAACCTGACACGCCTGAACATATCTGCACGATGCACTGTTCACACAAAAACGGCATCCAGTCGCCTGAATGCCGCTCGTAAGCTCTCATGTCTGGATTTAGCTACGACGCAGAACATCCCGGCGTGGCGCGGCCTCAGCCGTCACCCGCGCACGTTCACCAGTGATACGCGGTGCGCGACGGCCACCGGACGGACCGTCGCCTTCGCCCATTCGCATGATGGAGATGGCAAACTGCACACCCGCAAAGACGATCCCATTCCCAAAGAACAGCATACCAACAGCAATCCAGCCAACAGGCGACGTGCTAACCAGATGCCCAAGGTTCGCGATGTTGTAAAACAGCAGGGCACCAACAAACAGCGCCGACAGACCGAACCCGGCAACGCAGTGGGTGATGTACATCTTGATGAGTTTCGGCATGGTCGCCTCCGTTACGATCAATACACAAGGTAAATCCGGCCAGCACAAAAGCAAGCGCACCTCTTGCCGCACCCCGCCAGACCAAATCCGCAAGACATCACGCGCCGCGCCACGGGATTTACCATTTTTGACGCAACGTCACACCAAAAGGTTAACAACCGACCGGTTTGCCCCTGAAAACCGGTCGGTTCGCAGGTAAACGCTCCTCCATTTCGATTAAAAAATCGCCAACATGACGCTTCAAAAGGTTTCCAACAGACCGCGCAGCGCGCAACACCCCACGCCAAAACGTAAACGCGCGGCAGGTTAACCCCACCGCGCGGTGCATTAATTCGTATCAGTGTTGACGGTCGTTAACCGTTTCAGAATGCCTCTGGCTTGGCCTCGCGCGCCATGTGGTCCAGCACAGCGTTCACAAATTTTGGCTCTTTTCCATCTGGAAAGAAGGCCGCGGCCACGTCCACATATTCTACGATAACGATCTTGGGCGGCGTATCCGTGGCGACGAATTCGGCGCCCGCCGCGCGGAACAGAGCGCGCAAAACAGAGTCGATGCGCCCGATAGGCCACTTAGCCACCAAGGCACGATCTGTCATCTGGTCGACCTTCGCCTGCCAGTTCACTGCCTCTTTCAAGACATTGGAAAACAAATCAATATCGCCGTCGATGAACTCGTCACCCTCGTCGGTAACCATGCCAAACCGGTGGTTCAAAAACTCCGTCTTGACCCGATCCAGCCCGGCTTCGCCCACTTCCATCTGGTACAACGCCTGCACCGCATAAAGCCGCGAGGCAGAGCGCATCTTACGCTTTTGGTTGCCCGACAGCGGCTTGGGCGTGGCGGCCTCGGGCGCAGTCTCGTTGTTCGTCTCTTCTTCGGTCATGCAACCGGTCCCTTTCCGTCGCCCGCCACCTGGTATTCGCCACTGACAGGCTTGAAGCCAACACCCTTGCGCTGGCTGCCAAATTTCTGTGACAAAGCAATGAGATGCAGCGCTGCCGCTGCCGCGCCGCCGCCCTTGTTCTGGCCTTCTGAATCAGCCCGCACCGCAGCCTGATCATAACTTTCCACCGTGAGGATACCGTTACCGATGCACAGCCCCTGCAAGCCCAAAAGCGTCAGAGCTCGTGAGCTATCGTTGCAAACAGTATCGTAATGCGTTGTTTCGCCCCGGATAACGCAGCCCAGCGCAACGTAGCCGTCGAAGTTCGACAGCCGCTCTGCGATGCCGATGGCCGAAGGCACCTCCAGCGCGCCGGGCACTTCGATGATCTCGTACCAGCCGCCCACGGCTTCGACCTCAGAGACCGCACCTTTAACAAGTTGGTCGGCGATGTCCTTGTAGTATGGCGCCACCACAATCGCGATCTTAACCGACTTGTCGATTTCCGGGCTTGGTAAAGTATAATGCGTTTCGTTCGATGCCATCAGCCCAGCTCCGAGATCTTGCGGGTTTCCACAATGTCGAGGCCATAGGCCTCAAGTCCGACAATCTTCGGCTTTGGCGAATTGGTCAGCAAGATCAGCTTTGACAGTCCCAGCGACGACAGAATCTGTGCACCAAGGCCGTATTGACGCAGTGTCTTGGGCGACACTTCCTCGCCCACATCCAGCTTCATCGCGGTGTCCCGCAGCAACACCACAACGCCGCGGCCTTCTTCGGCAACAGCCCGCATCGCATTGCGATACTCGTCGGCGCGCCCAACAGGGCCGGTGCCTACAACGTCCAGCAGCGGGTCTTGTGCGTGCATCCGGACGAGAACGGGCGCATCACCAGAAATATCGCCTTTTATCAAAACGATATGCTCGTCGCCATGCGTCTCGTCGGTATAGATGCGCAATCGCCAGTCGCCGCCAAACTCGGAGGTGATGTCTTCTTCCTTGGCTATTTTCACGAGGTTGTCGTGACGGCGGCGATAGGAGATCAGGTCCGAAATCGTGCCGATCTTCAGCCCATGACGTTGCGCAAATGTCACCAGTTCCGGCAACCGCGCCATGGTGCCGTCGTCATTGATGATCTCGCAAATCACCCCCGACGGGTTCAACCCGGCCAGACGTGACACGTCGACGGCAGCCTCTGTGTGCCCCGCACGGACCAGCACCCCACCGCGCTTGGCGCGCAGCGGAAAGACATGGCCCGGCGTAGCAATGTCTTGCGGTCCTTTGCTAGCGTCGATGGCCACCTGCACCGTGCGCGCGCGGTCCGCGGCCGAGATGCCTGTCGTCACACCTTCGCGCGCTTCGATGGAGGTGGTGAAAGCCGTTTCATGACGTGACGAATTGTTCGTCGACATGAGAGAAAGCCCAAGCTCTTCAATACGATCTGCGCTCAGCGTCAGACAGATCAACCCGCGCCCGTACAGCGCCATGAAGTTGATGGCATCCGGCGTGGCCCATTGCGCGGGGATCACAAGATCGCCTTCGTTCTCGCGGTCTTCGTGGTCGACAAGGATGAACATGCGCCCGTTGCGCGCATCGTCGATGATTTCCTCGACAGACGAGATCGCATCACGCCAGTTCTGTTCCACTTCACCCGGGGTCTCGTAATCGCTCATGGCACCTCGCCTCCTGATCAATGGCGAAATACGCCAGAGCGCCACGAAAGGCCAGAGGGCCCGCGCCTGCATCAGCGCAGTTTATCTGCCACGCTCAATGACCGCGCAGCCTTAGTCGAAGATATCCTCGATCAGGTCGAAAGCCTCGTGCAGCAGACCTTTGCGCTTGCGCTTGGCCTTCTTCTTTTTCGTCTTGCGCAACGCCATTTCCACAAGATCCAACGGCGACTGCGCGGCCGTGCGATGACCCTTTCGCCCTTTTCGCGGCACTTTATGCGCGGCCTTGTCCACGGCATCGCTGCGAAGTTTCTTCAGGTCATGCAGCGGCGCCCCGCAAGAGGAACAGGCCAGTTCATGGCTCGCCTCCCCCTTCAGGACGAGGGCCGCGCGGGTGCCGCAATAGCAGCAAGTGGCGATCTTGGTGTTTGGCATACTCAGCAGATAGGCAAGCAGTGGAGCTGATTTCAAGTCGCAGCGCCCAATACGCCCAACGTCGGACCACCTATCGTCCGCGACGCATACACCAGGGCAAGGACGCCGGCCACACGCTCAGATCTTTTCGAAGCCACCAACACCCGGCAAGGTAGATGCTTCCCACGAGACCCTGTCATTGGTACTTCAGACGGGATCTCTGGAATTTTGCTTAAAGGAGAGCTGCATGCTCGCTTTCATATCTCGACCCATGGTTCGGATCGTGGACCGCTATCTGCCTGATCCATTTGTTTTTGTTCTGGTCCTGACCCTGGCCGCAGGTCTTGCCGCTGTCCTGACACAAGGCACCGGCCCCCTTGAGGTCATCACCTATTGGGGAGACGGTTTCTGGTCTCTGCTGACCTTTTCCATGCAGATGCTCCTGGTCCTGGTCACAGGCTACATGATGGCATCGACACCGCTCGTCCGCCGAGGGTTGGCCGCGCTTGCGGGACTGGCGCAGAGCGCAGGCGGCGCGATCCTTCTGGTCAGCCTGGTGTCGCTGGCGGCTTCCTGGATCAACTGGGGCTTCGGGCTTGTGGTCGGCGCATTGTTCGCCAAGGAATTGGCGCGCAAGATCAAGGTGGATTACCGGCTATTGGTGGCGTCAGCTTATTCCGGTTTCATCGTCTGGCACGGTGGCCTTGCCGGATCCATTCCGCTGTCCGTCGCGACCGAAGGCCACCCGTTTGCCGATATCATCGGGATCGTACCAACCTCTGACACCATTTTTGCGCTCTTCAACATATGCATCGTCGCGGCCTTGTTCATTGTCGTGCCATTGGTCAACCGCGCAATGATGCCAAAGGAAGAAGAGGCCGTTTACATCGACCCTGCTCTGCTGGAGGAAAACAGCTACTCACGCCCGGAAAACCCAACTCCGGCGGAACGTTTGGAAAACAGCGTGGTCTTGTCGGTGCTGGTCGGAGCGGGCGGAGCAGCCTGGCTGATCCAGTATTTCGCCACCGGCGGCGGGCTGTCACTGAACGTCATCAACTTCTTGTTCCTGACGCTCGCCATTTTGCTGCACGGCACACCAAAGAACCTGCTCAACGCCCTGACTGACGCGGTAAAGGGCGGCGCGGGCATCGTGATCCAGTTTCCGTTTTACGCCGGGATCATGGCAATCATGGTGCAGTCCGGGCTCGCGGCCAGCATTTCAGAGCATCTTGTAGGCCTGGCCTCTGCCGCCACCCTGCCCTTCTGGTCCTTCATTTCAGCAGGGATCGTGAACTTCTTCGTGCCCTCAGGTGGCGGCCAATGGGCAGTGCAGGCGCCGGTCATCCTGCCAGCGGCTGAGGCGCTGGGTGCCGACATCGCGCGCACCGCGATGGGAGTCGCTTGGGGCGACGCCTGGACAAACATGGTGCAGCCCTTCTGGGCCCTGCCGATTCTTGGTATCGCCGGTTTGCGAGCCAAGGACATCATGGGCTTTTGCGTTGTGCACCTGATCCTGTCCGGGGTTGTCATCTCCGTGGGGCTGACGTTCCTCTGACAACAGGCACCTACTAAAAAACGACCGCTCGGTAGCAAGCCGGGCGGTCGTTCTTTTTATCAAGCGGGCGCGCCCATTCGGCGAAACGATCAGCCTTTGACCGCATAGAGCGCGACAGCGGCGGCGTTCGACACGTTCAGCGACCCAAACTCGCGCGCGAACGGAATCTTGACCAGCATATCCACGGTCTCGCGTGTTTTGGGACGCAACCCCGGCCCCTCAGCCCCCAGCACCAAAGCGATGGGTTTCTCAAGCTTGCCGGTCACCGCTTCTTCGATGGTCAACTCCGCTTCACCATCAAGACCCAGCACCAGATACCCAATCTCCTGAAGCGACGTGATCGTGTCCGCCAGGTTGCGTTCCCGCAGATAAGGTTGACGCTCCAACGCACCAGAGGCGGTTTTTGCCAAGGCGCCCGTTTCCGGCGCCGCGTGGTGTCGTGTTCCAATCACCGCTTGCGCGCCGAACACCTCCGCCGAGCGCAGGATCGCTCCGACGTTATGCGGGTCCGTCACACGGTCCAGAAGCACAAGGCGCAAGACCCCTTCACCACTGATCGCCACATCTTCCAGCCGCCCCCAATCCAGCGGTTTGACCTCAAGCGCGGCGCCTTGGTGTACGGACTGCGGGTCGAGCGGGGCGCTAAAGCGGCGGGGGTCCGAAATCTCCGGCTCGATGCCGGCCTCTGCCACCGCGTCTGCCAATTTATCCGCGGCGTTGGGCGTCAGGATCAACCGCAGCTTTTCTCGTCGCGGGTTCATCAGCGCGTCCCGCACCGCATGGTGGCCGAAAAGCCAGACGGTCTCCGCCGCAGAGGCCTTTCGCGCCTGTTCCTTCTCTACCACCCACTTCGGTTTCTTCGCCATGAACCTGCCCTTTTTGCGTTGCGCCCCTCTTGCCTGTGCATTTGTCGGATTCCAAGAATTTTTCTTGTTGACGCCCCCGAGGGTCGGCTGTAATCAGCCCCCCACGCTCCGAGGCGACATGCTTCGGAACGCACGGTGGGCGACAGGCCGCAAGGTGTGGCAGGGGACTGTAACTCCCTCGCGGAGACGCACGCCTGGTTCGATTCCAGGGTCGCCCACCATTTTTGCAAGAGAGCAAAATCTAAATGAGCTTCTTGCAGCAATAAGCGTTCACAGTCCGATTTTCGGTACTTCTGGAGGCTTTGCAGGCATGGATATGCTGACGGAACCACAATCATTACTGCCTGAACGCGAGCGCCATCTTTGCCAGCTCCAGGTCCCGCAGCACGTTAAATAGGCGTTGGATTTCCGCTCTTGAGCATAAACGCCCGAATCCGGACGGCCGCGTGTCATACGCTCACCACATGGATTGAAACAAATACCGCGACCTATGACGACGGTATTCGCTATGTATCTCGGTCCAGATGTCCTGTCTTTATCTTCTGAACTGCAAGATCGAGTCGAATGCGTCTCCACCAAGATGGACCGCAAAATCGTGCGCGTTGCGCGGGACGACGCTGTTGCAAAGAGGCTGGATGAGGAATTCACCTCTTTTATCCAACATAGGAGTACACTTTGTGCTCCGGCTGTGGATCGGCACCAATCGCATAAGGCTCACTGGTCGTCACGGACGATGTCGCCTGCATTTGCAAGCCTCTCGAGGCTGTTGGCGAACCATTTGCCGAAACCTCTATCATGGCTCTACCGGAAATTGACGGTCGATATCTTCCATGTCTGGGCGACAGTCATCTTCCCGTACATCAACGGCCTCAATAACCCGCGACGTCGACATTAGACAGCGTGGCCACCATAGCCCTTAAAAGCCAAGTGATTTGAACGAGCGTGCGGAACCACACAAAATCACCACACAACCACTCCCGACATCAGATGATCGGGGAATTTCATGTCGCTCCGCGCAGGGCTATTCGGCGCGCCGCCCGGCCAAAAAGCTGACCGCAAAGAACAACGCTGCGGCACAAACCACACTCGGGCCGGCGGGCGTGTCAAAGACCCAAGCCCCCCACAGGCCCCCTAGCGCCGACAGAACGCCAAGCGCCGCCGTGCCCGCCAGCATGCCTTCCGGGGTGCGCGACCATGGCCGCGCCGCCGCTGCCGGGATGATCAGCAATGCACCAATCAAAAGCGCACCGACCACTTTCAGCGCCACAGCTACAACCAAGGCCAGCGCAAGCATGAGGGTCAACTGCTCTCGCTTGGGGTTGATTCCTGCCGCCCAAGCAAGGTCTTCGGACACGGTTGAGGTCACCAGTCGCGCCCAACGCCAGCCGATCAAAACGGCCACGACGGCGCCACCGCCCCAGATCACCGCAAGGTCTCGCTTTGTGACGGCAAGGATATCGCCAAACAGATAGGATTCGAGGTCAAGTCGCGGCCCCTCCACAAGGCTGACGGCCACAAGACCAAGGGCAAGCGCGCCATGCGCCGCGACGCCAAGCACCAGATCCGCGCTATGCCCTCGCCCTGACAGCCACGCCACGGTCAAGGCCATCAGCAACGCTGTGGCCAGGGTCGCCGCAAAAATCGGCACGGAAAGCGCCAAGGCCAGCGCCACGCCCAGCACCGCCGCATGGGCCGTAGCGTCACCGAAGTAGGCCATGCGACGCCAGACCACAAAGACGCCAAGCGGCGCCGCTGCCAAGGCCGCTCCGACCGCGGCCAGCACCGCACGGACCAAAAAGTCGTCCAACATCAGGCGTCTTCTCCGTGGGTGTGATCGAGTTCACAGGTCTCGTCATGCCGGTGCGAATGTTCGTGGCGATACAGGGCCAGCGCGCCGCCGGTCCCTGTGCCAAACAGCGCGCGATATTCCTCGGCCTGCGCCACGACTTCAGGCCGCCCCTCGCAGCAGATATGGCCGTTGACGCACAGCACACGGTCACTGGCGCTCATCACCACATGCAGTTCGTGACTGACCATCAAGACAGCGCAGCCCAAACTGTTCCGCACATCTTCGAGCCGCTGGTAAAAAGCAGCCTGTCCCGGCTGGTCCAACCCGGTGGTCGGCTCATCAAGGATCAGCAGTTCCGGCCGATCAAGCAGCGCACGCGCCAACAACACACGTTGAAATTGGCCCCCGGACAGCGCGGTCAGAGGGCGATCTTCCAACCCTTGCGCCCCGGCCTCTGCCAGTGCCCGCGTACGACCCTCCTCGGCCACGCGTTTCGGAAGGTTCAGAAACCGCCCGACTGTCATCGGCATTGACGGATCAAGCCGCAACCCCTGGGGCACATACCCAAGCCGCAGCCCGGCACGGCGTGTCACACGACCCGCTGCAGGGGGCAGCGCCCCGATCAGGGCCTTCAACAACGTTGATTTGCCAGACCCGTTCGGGCCCACAACCGTGACAATTTCCCCGGCTTCGATTGCAAAGCTAACATCGCGAAGCACTTCTCGTCCGCCGTGGCGGATACTCAGCCCTTCGGAACGGATCAGCGCACCTTCACGCGTCACTCCGCCGCCTCGCTCTCGTGGCAGGCGGGGCACAGGCCCTCGGCCTCAATCACAACCTTTTCAACATGAAAGCCCACTTCCTGCGCGGCATTTCGCACAACACGACCGGCCCGTGGCGCCGGGGTTTCCGCGATTGTCGAACATTCGCGACAAATCAGAAAGGTCGGCGCGTGGTCTACATCCGGCGTGCTGCAGGCAATGAACGCATTCAGCCGCTCGATGCGGTGCACCAACCCATTCGCCGCGAGGAAATCCAACGCGCGGTAAGCCACCGGCGGTTGCGATCCCAGGCCCTCGGCCCGCAGATGGTCAAGCACCTCGTAGGCCCCCATCGCGCGGTGCCCCTCAAGCAAGATTTCCAACACGCGACGGCGCACAGGAGTCAGCTGCGCCTTGCGTTCGGCGCATATGTCTTCGGCAGCTTTCAGCCCCGATTTGATGCAGTGCTTGTGGTCATGCGCCTCGAAGCTCTTGATATCCATGGTTGAAGCCTCCGTCATTTTGGGCTTGATATGTTATCCTGTAACTCACTACAAGCGGCGCGAATGGATAGAAGGAACGCCATCATGCCCCTCATGCCCTCCCTGCTCCGCACGCTTACAGCCAGCGCCGCCGTTCTGACACTGGGCGCACCGATGGCTCTGGCAGACGAGCTGCTCAGCGTCACGGACATTCCCCCGGTGCACAGCCTGGTGTCAATGGTCAGCGGCGATGACGCGGAGGTTGCCCTGCTCTGGACCCCTGCAAGTTCTGCTCATTCCATTGCACTGAAGCCCAGCCAGGCGCGTGCAATTGGCAATGCCAGTCTGGTGGTCTGGATCGGGCCGGAGCTTTCACCGGGGCTTGAGGACCAATTCACAGCCCTTGCCCCGAACGCGCGTCAGATCGTGCTGTCGGATGTGGCAGGCACGCTCCATCTGGCATTTCGCGAGGGCAGCTTGATGGACGATCATGATCACGGCGCCCCGGCCGCGCACGACGATCACGACGATCACGACGATCACGACGATCACGACGGTCATACCGCTGAGCATCACGATGACCACAACCATTCCGATGCGGCCTACGATCCGCATATGTGGCTCTCGCCCGAAAACGCTTTGATCTGGCTGGACGCCATCGCCGATGCCATGGCGGAGATTGATCCTGAAAATGCCGACAGCTATCAGGCCAACGCTTCCGAAGGGGCCGCGCGCATCAAAGCCGCGAGAGACGCCGCCAAGTCGACTCTCAGCGCCGTTCAGAACCGGCCGCTTGCGACATCTCATGATGCATTTCAATATTTCGAGAAGGCTTTCGAGCTGACCTTGATCGGCGCTTTGTCGGATGGGGATGATGCGGCGCCTGGACCCGCGCGTCTTGCCGAGCTGCGTGATCACTTGGCAGAGGAGCCGCCTGTCTGCATCTTGACGGAGCCGGGCACGGACGCGCGTTTGCTGGACGCGGTGGCCCCCGAAGGCACGCCCCGCGTTGTTTTGGACCCTCTCGGCAGCGACCTGCCACGCGGCGCGGACCTCTATCCTGCGCTCATCGAAGACCTCGCCACCCGTATAGCCGACTGCGCCACGCAATAAGACCGAGGGGCGGTCAGGTGAATACGCCGCGCCGCCCTTCAAACTTTTCTACGGTGATGCCTGCTGCCTCCAACGCCGCGCGCACCTGTCGCGCGATCTGAAGCGCGGTGGCCCCGTCCCCGTGCAGGCAGATGGTGTCCACAGGCGAAGGGATCGCGTCGCCTGTTTCAGGCAAGATAGCCCCCGCCTGCACCATTTTGACGATCCGGCTGGCGGCGTGGTCAGGGTCGTGGATCACCGCCCCCGGCAAACTGCGGTCCACCAGCGTCGCATCCGCATTATAAGCACGGTCGGCAAAAATCTCCCCGGCCCATAAGCCGCCCAGCCGCTCCATGACCCGTTGCTGCTGTGTCGCGGCCAAGACCATGACGATGATCTCCGGTGCAACCTCCAGCGCCGCGCCATAGCAAGCCTCGGCCATGGCGGCGTCCTCGGCACACATATTGGCCAAAGCGCCGTGCAGCTTCAGATGTCGAACTTCGGCCCCGACGGCCCTTGCCATGCCCAGCGCCGCGCCAAGTTGATACTGCACCAAGCTGCGCAGAGCCTTCTCCGGCAGGTGCATGCGACGCCGGCCAAAGCCTTGTAGATCGGCAAAGCCCGGATGCGCACCAATACCCACGCCGCGCGCCTTGGCCAAGCCCATGGTCCGCGCCATCACCTCCGGATCGCCCGCGTGAAAGCCGCAGGCCACATTGGCAGAGGTGATGACCTCCAGCACATCCGCGTCCTGGCCCATGACCCAGGGGCCAAAGCTCTCGCCCATATCTGCATTCAGATCGACTTTCATCGCATCACCTCTCCGTCCGTCACGCCACTGACCAGATCGTAGGCCAGCAGGTTTATGTCATGTGGGTCCCGGACCAGCGGGGCAACCTGTGCGCGCAGCCGATCAAGTCCCGTGCGATAGGCACCCTCGGCAGCCAGAGCCTCCTCACGGCTGACGAAGCGAAAGCGCAGATTCGCCCCCGGCGCGGCCTGTGCCACACGCGGCAAATCGGCCGGGATCACCGTCCCGATCCGAGGATAGCCGCCGGTGGTCTGGCATTCGCCAAGCAAGATATAGGGAGCCCCATCGCCCGGGATCTGGATGTCGCCGGGGGTGATGACCTCCGACAATATGCGTCCGCCCGCCTCCAGACCGTAACCTTCGGACGAAGGTTTCAGCCGCACACCCATGCGGTTGCCCCGCGTGTCACGGGTGAAATGGTCCGTCTCGAACCTGTCGCGCATGTGCTTGGGAAAGACATCGGTTTGCAACGACGGAAGAACGCGCAAAGTGCCCCCCTCGAAACGGTCCGACACCGCCAGCCCAAGGCCAGAAACGCCGCCTGCATCATCTTTCAATGCGATCCGGTCGCCCGCCTGTAGCGGTCCGCTGATGCCCGCCGCCAAATGCGCACTCATCGCGCCAAGGATCAGCGGCAGGTCGATCCCCCCGCCCACGGTCAGATACCCGTAAACACCTTGGGTCACGCCGCCGATCTCCAGCACAGCGCCATCTGGCACCGTGTGGGACGCATTCCAGCGCAGTACGACACCGTCAAGCGTTGCGCGCATCGGGGCCCCGGTCAGGGCAATTCGCGCCGCCCGCCCAAAGCGGAACCGCCCGCCCAATCCGGCCATCTCCAACGCCGCGCCAACGGGTTGCTTCAGCAGCGCCGCCCCTTCGGCCAGCGCAAGCCGATCCGCCGCACCGCCGCGCGACACACCCTCCCCAAGGTAGCCGGGCCGCCCACTGTCCTGAACAGTGACGCCCGGCCCAACCTCCAGGATCTCCAGCGCGCTCATGTCAAACGCTCCACTCGGATGCCGTCACCCTCCAGATTGGCAAACTCCTCCGCAGAGATCGCAGGAAACTGCACCACGTCGCCCGCACGCAGCAGGAAAGGCGTCTCGCTTTCGGGTTGAAACAACCTGGCCTTGGTCTGCCCCACATGCCGCCAACCGGTCGGTGTGGTGACGGAAAACAGCACCAGCTGTCGGATCGCCACCACCAGGGCGCCCACTGGCACCTGCGGGGTCAGCGCAGTTTGCCGGGGAATGTCCCAGGCCTCCGGCAATGTGCCAAGATAGGGCTGACCGGGGGCAAACCCGATGGTGGTCACGCGCACCTCGGACTGAGAAAGGGACGCGATGGCCTCCACCTCGGTCAGGCCGGCGGCCTCTGCTGCCTCGGCCAATTGCGGCGCGTGATCACCGCCGTAGACGGTGGGGATGTGCAACCGTCGCCGCCCCTCGGGAAGGTCCGCGCTGTACCAATCCTGCGCCGTCAGCCGCTCGGTCAAAGTTGCATGAAGGTCGTCCAGGGAAATGCCAAGCGGGTCAAACCGCACGAAGGTTGACACAAGAGAGGTGGCGCATTCCTCGATCCCGGCCGGTGCGTCCCGCTCCAGACCCGCTCGAAAAGCCAAGGCCGCGCGGTTCGCAGGCTCGGACAGGGCATCGCCAAACCTCACGAGCAGCCCGTCCAGCCCAACCGGGTCTATTCGGGGAAAGCTGGTCATGCGCCGGGACCGATCATGTGTGCGCGCCCCTGTTCAGCCGCTCGACCGGAGATCCAGAGGACCAGGCGGCCTGCATCATGGCAACATCTCCTGCATCGCGGTCAGGAAACGGCGCACCTCTCCCATACTGTTGTAATGGGCGAGCGACACCCGAACGCAGGCATCCTGCCCCAGAGGGGCGAGGATGTTGCCGGAATAATGATCCGCCTTGCGCAGATGCGTGCGCACCCCCGCGGCATTGAGCTGTTCGACGATTTTCGCCGATGGCAGGCCCTCCGCCCAGAAGCTGACAAGCCCTTCGCGCGCTGGATTGTCCGCGCCGCCAACGATCTGCACCCCGGGCAGTGTCGCCAGCCCCGCAAGATTGCCAGTGCCGTGAACCATCGCCTGCGTCAGGGCGGTCTCATGTTCGTGGATCGCTTCTCCGGCAGCTACAATCCGCGCGCGTGGATCAGACGCATCGCTGACCTGGGCGCCCAGCCAGTCGAAGTAATCGATCACGTCGGAAAAGGTCGCATAGGCCCCGGTATCGCGTGTGCCCAGTTCCCAGTTGCCTTCCGGCCCGCCGATCAGCGTGTCATGCGCCAGCGCGGCCAATCGGTCCGACAACCATGCCACGCCGTAGCCGTGGCGCGAGAAAACCTTGTAGGGCGAGATCACATAGCCATCGACACCCGCAGCGGTGAGGTCAATTCCGCCGTGGCACGCGTGCTGGATACCGTCCGCGATGATGTAGGCGTCGGGCGCCACAGCCCGCACCGCCGCAACAATGGCAGGCAGATCCATGGACATGCCGGTGACCGGAGAGGTGTGCAGGATCGTGACAACAGCCGTATCAGGCGCAACTTCAGCGGCGTATGCCTCCGCCGTAACGGAGCCTTTGGCGTCATCATGCGCGACCAGAACATGCCGCCGACCCGATTGCGCTGCCCAGCGGGCCGCTGCACTGCGCGAGGCAGGATGCTCCACGGTCGATCCCAGCACCACACCCTCGGGCGCACCCAGGCAGGCGTCTTTGATCAGACGAAACAAAAGCTCCGTACCGCTTTCGCCAAAGACGACCGTGCCGCCATCCGCATTGAAAAACCTGCGCACATCGCTGCGTGACCGATCAATCACCTTGACCAGCGCCTGGCTCGCAGGATTGTCGCGCCCCTGATTGTCCGGGATCGCAGCAAAGCGGGCGGAAGTCTCGACCACTGACTTCAGCGTCAGAGCACCGCCTGCGTTTTCAAAGAAAATGCGCGGCCCGGTGAAGGGGCATTCCTCCACATGGACAAAGCGCGCGCGAATGGCGGAAAGAAGCGTGTCATCGAACATAAGCCTAGGCGTAGCCCGCGCCCCGCAGAAAGAAAAGAGGCCGCCGCGCAGAACGCCCGGCAACCTCAAGACATCAGTGGGGTTTGCCGTCGGTATCCGCAGCGTCCAAAGCGTCGATGGCGGCCTGCGCGGCCTCCTCGATGTCGTCCGGATCCTGCGAGGGGACAGCGTAGTCGCCGCCAAACCACTTCGCCAGATCCACATCCGCACAGCGTTTGGAACAGAAGGGCCGGTACGTCGCGTCAGTCTTTCGATTGCAAATCGGACAGCTCACAGCAGCCCCCTGATCGCCACCCGATCCCTTTTGCGTTGAAGTTCCAGCATCCCAAGGTTGGTCCATCCAGACACAATGGTTTCCACCTTGTCCTTCTTGAGCGCGGCCTTCAGCGCCCCCTCGACCACGCGGCGGTCCTTCTTGGGCATGGGCGCGGGGTCGATGATCACAACACCGCCCAAGCCGCGCAAACGCAACTGCCGTGGCAGATCGCGAAAGGCCGCCAGATTGGCCTTCAGCCCTGCGGCCGGCGACGTGTCATTGCCGGTGTTCACGTCCACTGCGACCAGGGCCGTGGTCGGCTCGATCACCATGGAGGCCCCACCGCCCAGTTGCACCGTCGGACTTTTCAAATCCTCCAGCATTTCGTCAACGCCATGACGGGCAAAGCTGCCACTGTCCGCGTCCACCTCTGCCGGGTCGGTCCACTCGCGCCAGGCAAGAGCATGCGGCCCCTCCCCCGCGACGAGCAATTCTGCTCCACCGGTGGTGTCCGCAAGCACGTTGCGCGCCAGCTCTGCCATGGCAATGATGTCCTCGGTGATCTCATCTTCTGCGCCATGCACGCAGGACGACCGCAGGATAAGCCCCGCGCCTTCTGGCAGGCTGACCTCGGCCAATGCCTCATGCACCAGCTCCAACAGCGAATCGCGCATGTCGTCATCACGGATCTGCCGCGAGACATTCAGCCCCGGCGCATCCGGCGTGACGATGGCGTAGCGCGACTTGAACAACAGCCGCTGCGTGACCGGGATCGCCTTGCCAGGCTCCGCAAACCCCGTGACCTGCACGAGGATCGGCGCACCGGGGCGAAGTCCCTTTACCTGACGCAGAAAGGCGCTGCCGTCGGGGGTGTCGAGGAACATGCCACCCTGCCCCTTCATTGGCCGCTGCGCGATGGCGCGGTAGATGTTGCCGGGGCTGGGCCGGTCATCCTCGATCAGCAGATCTTCAAGCTGGCCGTCAACGACATGTGCTGCGGCCTCCCGACCGTTCCACGTGTCCAATGCGATGGTGCTGCCCTTCATGACGCGTCCTTGTACAGAGGGTATCCTGCCGTGTTTAGCAGATTTGCGGTTTCCGCCAATGGCAGCCCGACCACAGAGGTGAATGAGCCTGAAATCCACGGGATAAACGCACCCGCCATCCCTTGAATGCCGTAACCGCCCGCCTTGCCGCGCCAATCGCCAGAGGCAAGGTAAGCGTTCAGCTCTTCGTTCGATAGCATCTTCATCTTGACCTGTGTGACAACGTCCCGTTCCCAAATTTGGTCCCCCCTGCGCACGGCAACGGCGGTAATGACCCGATGACGACGCCCGGACAGCGCCGTCAGAAAACCGGCCGCCTCTTTTTCATCCGCCGGCTTGCCCAGAATGCGACGGCCCAGCGCGACGGTGGTGTCAGCTGATAGCACGATGTCTTCCGGGTCAGAGAGGATCGCTTGCGCCTTTTCCCGTGCAAGACGCACGCAATAGGGCCGCGGAAGCTCGCGTGGCTTCGGGTCCTCATCAATGTCAGGCGGGCGTATATCGTCAGCGGTCACGCCAAGTTGGGCAAGCAAATCACGGCGGCGCGGGCTGCC
The DNA here is from genome assembly GCF_040148795.1 of Sagittula sp. NFXS13. NCBI lineage: Bacteria > Pseudomonadati > Pseudomonadota > Alphaproteobacteria > Rhodobacterales > Roseobacteraceae > Sagittula > Sagittula sp. NFXS13. The sequence continues at coordinate 360,265 of NZ_JAGEMH010000003.1, read as the reverse complement.
AGATCCAAGAATGAGGCGAGGTTTGGTCATGAGAGGCCTTTGTCGCAACTGCACAAGAAAGTCGGGGCGAGCCACGCCCTACGCCAGTTTAAACGGATGGGAAAGAGTTTGCCGAAAGCGGCTGTCAAAGCCAGACACGAAAACGCCGGGCAAGGCCCGGCATTTGATCGCATCGGTGGACGCCAGCAACAAGCCTGCAAAGTGCTCAGGTCGCTAACACCCGGTGTTTTGGTATCCGGCAGCTGATCTCGCTTCAAAGCGTGACTTGGCAGCGCTGCCTCCGCGCCGAAACGCGAAACCGCTTATTTGAAGCGGTAGTTGATGCGGCCCTTTGTGAGATCGTAGGGCGTCATTTCTACTTGGACCCGGTCGCCGGCCAGAACTCGGATGCGGTTCTTGCGCATCTTGCCTGCCGTGTGCGCGATGATCTCATGGCCGTTGTCAAGCTCGACCCGGAACGTCGCATTCGGCAGGAGTTCCTTCACGACACCGGGAAATTCGAGCGTATCTTCCTTGGCCATGGTCTCTCCTAAAATAACCGCCCCTGCAAAGACAGGGGCAAGGCGAGCTACGATATGGTCTTATCTTTCGGGATTTTCAAGTCACATCTTGGCAGACGATCATTTCAATTCCGTCAACGGCGCAGGCGCGTCCCGACCCGACTGGTCATCCCAATGCAATCGGTTCAGCACCACACCATCGGCCCGCACCGCATCGACCTTCGCCAAATCCACATCTGCATAGGTCCAGCCAGGCTGATCCAGAATGCCTTCGGCGATAACACCTGTGGACGGAAAGCCCTTGTCTGGCGGGCCAAAGACCCCCCCGGCGCCACAATTCGTGTCCACAGCCTCGGACCAGTCGCAGTCACCCACGGTCGAGGACATGGCCACAACACATTGATTTTCCAACGCCCGAGCCATCGCGCCGATCCGTACACGCCAATACCCGGCCAACGCTTCGGTACAAGACGGGACAAGCAAAAGCTGAGCCTCCGCGAGCGCCCGCCCAAGCAACGGGTATTCCGAATCATAACAGATCAGCACACCGATTCGTCCAAGCACGGTGTCGAACACTTTCAGGCCATCTCCACCCTTGATGCCCCAATCCTCGCGTTCGAACCGGGTCATTATCTGCTTGTCGAGCGTGACGACTCCCCCTTCCGGGCCGAAAAACCTTGTACGGTTCACCACCGGTCCGCCCGCGATCTCTACCGGAGCGGAGGCCGAAAGGATGTGTACGCCATAGCGCCTCGCCAATTGCGAATGGAGCGCGTCGACCTCTGGGATACGCTCTGACACAGCACGAATCGACGCCTGCAAATCCATTGCGACCTCACGGCCCGCCAAGGTTGCCAATTCCATCGCACCGTATTCAGGAAAAACCAGAAGATCGGCCCCCTGCCCCGCAGCCTCGCTGACCCAAGTATCGAGCTTGGTCGCGTAGGCGGACCAGTCAGGCAAAAAATCCATGTTGTAAGCAGCGGTCGCGATTTTCATCAAAGCCTCATCACATCAGTCAAGTTGCCGGATCCAAGCCTGCAACAGGTGCGGCGTCTCTTCCCGATTGCCAAGGTCTGTCCAGCAAAAAGTCGCGGTGACACCTTCCGCTTTGGCGTATCCCCGATTACGCCAGAACGTGTCCAAGGGACGATAGCCCTCTGGCCGATCGGGGTGATCCTCTGATCGTACCACCCCACAAAACAACGTATAGTCAAAACCTTGCCGCCGCGCCTCGGCTTCGCGTGCGTCAAAAAACGCGTGACCCAGACCGTGACCGCGATACTCGGGCAAAAGCACGCTTTCGGCGCAATAGAATATCTTTTCCACGGGCGGCATTGGCCCCGTCAACTCCGAGGCATCTGCGTGGTCTGCCAAGGGCATACCGGTCGCTGCACCCACGATTCGGTCACCGTCGCGTACAGCGACCAAAATTGCGTTCTGGTTCTGCCGGTAAGAGCGCAGATACTTCGCCTCATACGCCAGATCACCCTCGTAGAGATACGGAAAAGCCCGGAAAACGTCGATCCTTAACCGCGCCAATTCAGGCAGCGCGGCATCCAGCGCTTCCCCGGTCAACCGTGTCACCTCAAGCATGCGAAGCCTCTCTTCGTGATCAGGAAACCTGACGCACCCAGTCGGCAAGGTTGTAATAGGTGACCACACGGCTGATCTGCCCACCCTTCAAGGAGAAGAAAGACCCTGCGGGCAAACGATAGGTTTGGCCACGCGCCTCAGGCAATCCTTCGTCTGTCGCCTTATAGGTGCCGTTCACGATGAATTCTGCGGCACCGCGCGTGCCGTCTGTATTGGCGAAAAAAACCATGTCAGTAAGATTTTCCGAGTAACAATGATCCATATGGGCAAGAAACTCGCCAAACTTGACCTTGCCTACACGAATCTGCCCCTCATTGACGTGGTGTTCCACATCGGGCGTGAGGCAGGCCAACATGCCCTCGTTATCACCTGCGTTGAAAGCTTCGAAATACCGCGCGATCACATCCTGGGTCATTGCACCCTCCGTTAACATGTTTTCTGGTCGCATACCCTAACGTGACTGGCTCATCCACACCGTCGGAAGTCGGCATTCGTGACTTCATCCACGACAGAAGGGACCGTTAAAAATGCCAGGTTTCGCGTAGCTTTTTAACAATCTGATCGCGGGTTTGCCGATAGGCATTAAGTTTTTGCTCACGGGTTTCGCCTATACCCGTCGGGTCCATCACTGGCCAATACTCAACGGTAAGGTGGTGAAAGCGCGTTAGATCCAAAGCGCGCCGTTGCGAGGCAGGTGACATGGTCACAACACAGTCGAAACCCGACAGGGTTTCGCCCATTTCCTCCATCTCTTCAAAGGAGCGCGATCGGTGCCGTTCCAACTCGACCCCAATCTCCTTGCAGGCCGCGATGGCGAAACCGTCGATCTCAAGGTCATTCACGACACCTACTGACTGAACATAGACGTCGGTGCCGAAAAATTTCTTCATGATTCCTTCGGCCATGGGAGACCGCACGGCATTGTGATCGCAGCTAAAAAGGACAGATTGCGGCAGTTGACCCAAGTCACCCCCCGAAGTGCAAAACGCAGACAAGCGTAAATAGCCTGCGCGCCGTGGCGTCGTCCACCTCTACCTTGCCGTCCAGCCGCTCCTGCAGAATGCGGGCGCCCTCATTGTGAATGCCACGCCTGGCCATATCAATGGTTTCAATCTGGCTAGGCGCCGCGGTTTTCACGGCGTCAAAGTAACTTTTGCAGATCTGGAAGTAGTCCTTCACAACCTGGCGGAACGGAGAGAGAGAAAGGTGAAATTCTGCCGCTTTCTCATGACCTTCGGTCGTCACATCAAAGACCAGTCGCTTGTCTTTTATGGACAGGCCCACGTTATAGGGACCGGGCGGCACAACTCGATCATCCCGCGACGGAAGGGAAAAGCTGTTCTCCTCCATGAGGTCAAACATGGCAACGCGCCGCTCCTGATCAATTTCGGGAGTCGAAGGCGGCAAATTGCCGTCATCCAGATCAATATGCGCAATATGTGACATTTGAGGCTCTTTCGCAGGTGCAGAAAAAGTTAACCCAAGGGCACGATATTTGGCAAGCGTGACGCTTAGTACTTTCTGATAGGTTCACAAAGCTCAATGCGCTGCTGACACCCCAAACGCGGGAAAAAGGCCATTGGATGAACCCTCCGGAAACCCGTGCTCATCAACGGTTCAACTTTTCCAGCCGTGCCGAGACAGACAATCCGTGCGCTTCGAGGCTTTCGGACCGCGCCAGTGTCTCCGCCGCTGGCCCAACGGCCCGCAAAGCCTCGGGCGTCATGCGCGCCATGGTCGTGCGTTTGACAAAATCCATCACAGACAGACCCGAGGAAAACCGTGCCGAGCGCGCCGTAGGTAGAACGTGGTTCGGTCCCCCAACGTAGTCGCCGATCGCCTCCGGCGTCCATGCACCAAGGAATATCGCGCCCGCATGGATACATTTTTCCGCCAGCTTATCCGGCTCCGCAACACAAAGCTCGAGGTGCTCCGGCGCGATTCTATTGGACAAGGCAGCGGCTTCTTCCAAGTCTTTCACAATGATTACAGCGCCGAAGTCTCGCCAGGAAGCCGCAGCGATAGCGCGCCTCTCAAGGGTCTGAAGCCGCGCGTCCACAGCCTGCATCACGGCCTGGCCGAAATCGGCGTCGGTGGTGATCAGCAAGGACTGCGCGCTTTCATCATGTTCAGCTTGGCTCATCAGATCCAGCGCAATCCAGTCAGGGTCATTGTCACCATCCGCAATCACAAGGATTTCGGAAGGGCCCGCAATCATGTCGATGCCCACCTTGCCAAAAACACGGCGCTTCGCGGCGGCCACGAATGCATTTCCCGGCCCGGTGATTTTATCGACGGGCGCAATCGTTTCCGTGCCATAGGCAAGCGCGGCAATCGCCTGAGCGCCGCCGATGCGGTAAATCTCGTCGACACCAGCAATGCGCGCAGCCAACAAAACGGCGGGATTCGCAATGCCATCTGGCGTAGGGACGCATATGGCAAGCCGCTCGACACCGGCGACCTTGGCCGGAACCGCGTTCATCAGCACAGAGGATGGATATGACGCCAATCCCCCCGGCACATAGAGCCCCGCCGCCGAGACCGCTGTCCAGCGCCAGCCCAATGTCGCACCTTCCGGATCGGTCCACGACGCATCTTCTGGCATTTGGCGAATGTGATACGCGCGAATGCGCTGAGCCGCCTGCTCCAAGGCACGGACCTCGTCCTCAGGCACCTTGGCGCATTCGGATTCGATCTCTGCCTCAGTAAAGCGCAACTGGTCAGAGCTCAGATCCAGCCGATCAAATTTACTTGTCAGCTCCAGAACCGCTGCGTCGCCGCGCGCCCGAACATCAGCGATGATACCCGCCACCGTGTCGTCGACGTCCGGGCTGTCCTCACGCTTGGCAGTCAAAAGCGCGGTGAAATGGCTTTCGAAATCCAGTTCGGCGGTGTTCAGAAAGACAGGCATGGGCATTCCTCCGTGACGGGTGGGACCTGATAGCGCGCGCGACGGGCGCACTCAACCGCACTCGTTCTTCCGCAAACACTGACCCTCAGAAACAAGGCGATAATCGCTAGAGCGGAATTGACAGGTTAAGATTCATGAATCTTGCCGCTTTGCATGATGAACGCCCGGCAGACCTTTGCCCTGACGCGAACTTTCATAATGTCCACAGCCCGAAATGACGGGCTGTGTATTAATCTTCGTGATCGGGCAATGTACCAGATGGCGCGGCATAGGGGCGCGTGACATCGCGCAAACCGACTTCGAGCGCTTCGACCTTGGCCCGCAAAGCGCCGTCCCCTGCCAATGTCAGAACGACAAAGCCCTCCGCGTCGTCACCTGGCTCCCAAGAGACAGCGAGCACCTGCAGGATGAGGTCCTTGTCCGCTCGATCGACACCTTGACTCGACACGCTCAGCACATTGTCCACCACCAGAACAGATTGCACCCGCTCAACGGGGCGATCAAAGCGCTTTGCGATCTCCACGTCCTCCCACCGGACACGATTGATCAGCAGGCCAAGGCGACGCACCCCTTTCTGCCAGCGAATTTCAGTCACAGGCAGGACCGCATCCTGCACAAGGGCCGACAGAACGCCGAGGTCATCGACGTCCAGCGCGCCAAGGTTCAGCGGACGTTCGCCGCCATCTTCAAAACGCGCATCTTCGGTCATTGTCCCTGCACCCGCTCGATATTGGCCCCAAGTGCAGAGAGCTTTTCCTCCACATTTTCGTATCCACGATCAAGATGATAAACCCGGCTGACCAGGGTCTCCCCTTCGGCCGCAAGACCTGCAAGGATCAAAGAAACAGACGCTCGCAGGTCCGTCGCCATCACAGGCGCGCCTTTGAGCCGGTCGACCCCGTTCACTGTGGCGTGACCACCATGCACGTCGATGCGCGCGCCCATGCGGATCAACTCCGGCGCATGCATAAAGCGGTTCTCAAAGATCTTTTCCTCAAGAACGGAGGTCCCTTCGGCGGTGCACATCAGCGCCATCATCTGTGCCTGCAGGTCCGTTGGGAAGCCGGGGAAAGGCTCTGTGGTGACATCCACCGCCTGCACCCGGCCATTGCGGCGTGCGACCTTTAGGCCCTTTTCGGTTTGCTCAACGGAAATACCGGCAGCGTCGAGCTTTTCACAAAAGGATTCGACCAGCTCAATGCGTCCGCCCAGACACGTCACTTCGCCGCCGCAGATTGCCGGGGCCAGCATATAGGTGCCCAGCTCGATCCTGTCGGTGACAACGCTGTGGGTGGCACCGCCCAAACGGTCGACGCCCTGGATCGTGATGGTGGATGTGCCCTCCCCCTCGATCTGCGCGCCCATCTTTTGCAGACAATGCGCAAGGTCAACGATTTCAGGCTCACGTGCGGCATTCTTCAGAACCGTAGTTCCATTGGCCAGCGTCGCGGCGAGCAAGGCGTTTTCGGTTGCCCCCACGGACACAAACGGAAACTCGAACTCGCCGCCGCGCAGGCCGCCCGCGGGCGCCTTGGCATGCACGTAACCGTCGCGCAGATCCATTTCAGCGCCCAGCGCTTCCATCGCCTTGAGGTGAAGATCCACCGGGCGCGCCCCAATGGCACAGCCGCCGGGCAGCGAAACTTCTGCATAGCCATAGCGCGCCAACAACGGTCCAAGCACGAGAATCGAGGCACGCATCTTGCGCACGATGTCATACTCGGCCCGTTGCGACGTCAGCGCATGGCTCGACATCGCCAGCACCTTGCCGTCCTGCAATGCCGTGACCTCGGCCCCCAGCGATTGCAGCAACAGCGTCATTGTCCGTATATCCGACAAGCGCGGCGCATTGGTCAGCGTCAGTGGCTCCTCGGACAACAACGTCGCCGGCATAAGCGTAAGGCAGGCATTTTTTGCGCCTGCGATTGGGATATCCCCGTTCAGCGGGCCGCCACCCTTCACCAGAATCGAATCCATTGCAGTCCTGCTCCTAAGCCTTGTCGTCACTCTGATCACCGGGGCCGACGTCTTTGCCCGCCTGTTCGGCGGCGCGCGCCCTGGCCTGCGCTTTGCGCCGGGCAAGATTGGCCTTCAGCGCCGCCTTGAGGCGGTCCTCGCGCGCAGCCGCGCCATCCTGTCCGGTCTTACGAGTGCCTTTGTTCATGGATCGGATTTAGCCTGTTAAGGGTATCCGGTCCAGTGCGCGCGAGTTGGTGAAAATTTTTCGAAAAAGCCTCTTGTGCCCTTGGGCCTCCAAGGCTAGAAGCCCGCCACGGCGCTGCTTCAGCCAACATGCAGAGCCTTCCCGATTAGATGGGAAGCTCTATTTGCGAGGCAGATCTGGTTTACGAGCCCTACTAGAGCTCAGATGTGTCGAACTAAAATCGGCAACATGATCTAGAGATAAAGTGCTGTGGTAGCTCAGTGGTAGAGCACACCCTTGGTAAGGGTGAGGTCGAGAGTTCAATCCTCTCTCACAGCACCATTTATTTCCCGGTACTTTCGAGGCAGTAAGACAACGGCACTGTACGCCGCTGATATGTGCCAGTCCATATGCCAACCGGGCTTGGCACAATGGTCATGAACGTACTCTTGGCAAGGTTGATGGCACGAAGCAGCGCAAAGATCGCTTTTCTTTCATTCTGATCGTCCAGGAAAAGACACCACACCTGCGCCTACCGCCAAAAACAGAATGCTACGTCACGCGATGGGCACTGCGGACGCGTTCGGTTCCGTAAGAAAGGTCCGCGAGCGAAAGGCAATCTTCGCGCGGCGGGAAATGAAAGTTACGCGCCTGAAGGACCGGGACCCACTGGCGGAAATTGGTGGCCCGCAAAAGCTGTTGGAAGAATTGCGCCAACTTCGCAAGATGTCAGCGATTGCTCGTTCCATATTGTCGCGCAGCAATGACTTGCGCCTTTCCTCAAAACGTCAAAACGCCCCGAGAGGAATGAGGCGCGCGATAGATATCGAAGAAACTCAGCCCTCAGCCGAAGCCCTTGTCGGTAGACATCCCGACTATGGGGCGAAGCGGCCGCTACACCTGCTTATCCCCTAAAGGGACATCCCTGCGAAACGCCCCTTCGGGCAATGGAGACTGTCAGGTCGCTGACTTCCAAGTGTGTGTTGCCCAAATGCACGGCTGCACCGCACGCGGTATTTCCGTCACAGAGGCCGAGGGACACCTGCGGCCGAGACAATCGGAACCATGACGGAAATCCGACCTACGCAGCGGCGCTTGGTCAAACAAGAATCTCAAGTTTGGACCGTTAGCTCCCACTTGAACTGCCAACGGCGTCGATCAACGGTTTCCATGAAGGTTCTGCCGTTTTTGTTCGAATTTTCCTGTTGTCACTGCACGGTTCTGGAAACAGCAGACCTCGTCGGCACGCAAGTGTCCGCGCCTCAGAGCCAATGCCTTGAGGACACCGCTTTTCAGCCAAACAGAGCCCGGATTCGGTCGCTACCAGTGCCATGCAATGCGCGAAAGGCGCATCAAGCTGGCGCCTGAACAACGTCGCCTCTCGCAGATCAGAACGGTCGCTTAGACAACCTGCCGCGCCACCCTCCGGGAGCGCTGCCAAGCGAAACGAGCCCGTCCGATGTGCACCATTTGCCAAGCACGAGATCCCAGCATCACGACCTATGAAAGCCACATCTCCGATGAGATGGCAGCCTCAAATGGAACCGAGACCTCCGTTTCGGCAACATTGCCAAGCTACACCCTGGACCAGGTCGCACGTCAATTGACCCACGGCTACTGGAATCAAACCGGGCGAGATTGGCGCGCATTCGATGTCGAAAGCGGCGGCACGCTCAGTTACGATGTCTCTCAACTGGATACCAAAGGGCAAGCAACTGCGCTCCAGGCATTCGAGGCATGGGAACTGGCCACGGGCATTTCCTTCAGCGTAAGCACCAGCGGATCGGCGGATATCGTCTTTACGGACGATTATTCAGGTGCTTACTCCTACTCCTATGTGGCAGGTCACGAGATCACCCAGTCCTACGTCAACGTAAATACGGGCTGGCAGACGTATGGCGGCTATTATCTACAGACCTTCATTCACGAAATTGGCCATGCAATGGGCCTTGGCCACGCCGGCAATTACAACGGCTCCGCGAATTTTGGAACTCAGGCGCACTATCAGCAGGACAGCTGGCAGTATTCCATCATGTCCTATTTCGGCCAGTGGGAGAATCCCTACACCAATGCCTCCGCGAACTACGTTGCCACGGCGCAACTCGCAGACATGACCGCGATGGCTTGGCTTTATGGGGCGTCGACGACCGTAAATACGGGAAACACCGTTTACGGCGATGGCACGACGCTTTCGCAGGAAGGCATGGACCTCTCTCGGTCCTGGGCCGTGACAATCAATGACAATGGGGGGATCGACACCATTGACTTGAACAGCCGGTCCTCTTCGCAGCGCATCGACCTTCGCAGCGAGCACTTTTCCGATGTGGACGGCGAAGTCGGCAACCTCGCGATCATGCGCGGCACCGTCATTGAAAACGCCCGCACCGGAAGCGGCAACGACCATATCACTGGCAACGAAGGCAATAACTTTCTGGAAACCGGCAGTGGGGACGATACGATTGTCGCCTCAACCGGCGATGACACATTGAGCGGCGGCGCAGGCACCGACGAAGTGATCATGAATGGAAACTTCAGCGACTACAGATTTGGCGCAGAAGAGGGCCTCTCAATTGAGGATGGGGACGACACCACGATCCTGCTAGGAATCGAAGCCGTCATCTTTGCTGACGGTGCCGCGACAATCGCCGAGTCGGCAAATGAAACCACTCTGAGCTATATCGCCGATGGTGAGACCTTTGTCTCTCAAGTGGTCACTTCTGATACTTCTAACACGCAGGACTGGACCTCTCGCACCGATGCCTTCGACGCTGACGGAAAGCATCTGACACGCGTCACGGTCTTTGACGATGGGCGCATCGATAAAGAGGATTTTACAGGCTCAGGCGACCCAAGCGGTCCCACAACAGAAACTCTGGTGGACACCACCGGAACACAGAAATGGGAAACCTGGACCCAAACCCGTGACGAGAACGGCATCTTGCAAAGCAGCGAAATCGTCATGGACGATGGCGTTGTTCGCACCACAGTATACACCGATGGTGTTGCCTCCACCCTGACAGCAGTAGACACCCTCAATGCACATGGCTGGTCCAGCTACGTGGTCGCGTACGATTCGACAGGAGCACTCGCCAGCAACACAATGACGTTGAACAGCGGCGTTGAACGGGTCACGACGTACACTGATGGCGTTCGGACACGGGTGACGTCCACGGATGTCGCAGAAGTCCTGGCGTGGGGGACAAAAACTCAAACCTACGATTCATCCGGCGCCTTGTTTGAAAGCAGGCTGGATTTAGACAACGGAATCTGCCGTGAAACTGCCTTTGAAAACGGGCGAAAGACCTCTGTCACCACCACTGACGGGGACGACGTCATGCGGTGGACCAGCTACACTGACAGGTTCGACGCGGATGGCCAGCGCGTGTCGCAAAACATGGTGCTGGATAACGGTTTGGGAATCGAAAAGGCATACGCCAACGGCACGGTTGTGACCACCTCCGTCACTGACAACGAAGATCTCTACCGCTGGGACAGCTACGTCGATGCCTTTGATGAAAATGGGCAACGTGTCAGCCGGGTTCTTGTCAACGACAACGGGCTGGAAATCAAAAGTCTATATGAAAACGGTCAGCGCATTCAGGTCATCTCGACGGACGTCAGTGACATCTACAGATGGGAAACTTTGACGAAGTCCTATGATGCGTCCGGAACTCTCCAGGCTCAGCACATGAGAATGGACGACGGGCGTGAAATTACCCGAACATTTTCGAATGGCCTCGAAACGGCGACCACAGTAACCGATACAGACGATGCTTTCGTGTGGGCGAGTTACACCCATCATTTCGGCGACAACGGAGATCGCGAGAGGCATGTGCTGACCCGTGACGACGGGTTGCAAATTGACACCACGTTTACAGAGAACCTGCGCACCGCGGTGACAGTGACCGATGGGGGCGATCTTTACGGGTGGTCAAGCTATACAACCAACTTCAATACGGCAACGGGTCACGCCGTCGAACGCGTGCTCACCATGGATGACGGAGACGAATACATCTTCAGCTACATGGAACCGGATGTAGGCTTGGGCTGAGGGCGATACAAAAAGCCGGACTGCGCGTAGCAGCCCAGCTATGAATGCCACTTTTCGGCAGTGAACTGATGTCAGGCCTTGTCGAGCTCGAAAGCATCGTGAAGCGCCTGCACGGCGAGTTCCATATACTTGCGCTCCACCAGCACAGAGATCTTGATCTCCGACGTGGTGATGACCTTTATATTGATACCCTCATTGGCGAGCACCTTGAACATCTTGGCCGCCACACCGGTCGCTGACCGCATCCCGATCCCAACGACTGAAATCTTACAGACGCCGGTGTCCGCCTTTACTGCGGCGAAGTTGATGGCACCAGCGGCCTTCGCCTCTTCCATCGCCTTCTCGGCGCGCGACACCTGGTTCGTCGGACAGGAGAACGTCATATCCGTGCGCCCATCCTCGGAGATGTTCTGCACGATCATGTCAACGGTCACGCCAGCGTCGGCCAGTGGTGAAAAGATCGCCGCAGCGATGCCAGGGCGGTCAGCGACGGACACGAGGGTCATCTTCGCCTCGTCACGCGAATGGGCCACACCGGCCACAACCTTGTCTTCCATGATGTCCTCCTCGTCGCAGACCAGCGTGCCCGCCGCGTCGTTCATTTCCTCAAAGCTGCTCAATACACGCAGCTTAACCTTATAGCGCATCGCCAGCTCGACCGAGCGTGTCTGAAGCACTTTGGCACCCAGCGACGCCAGCTCCAGCATTTCTTCAAAGGCAATCTTGTCCAGTTTGCGCGCCTTTTCACAGATGCGCGGGTCGGTCGTATAAACCCCGTCCACGTCGGTGTAGATGTCGCAACGCTCCGCTTCGAACGCGGCGGCAAAGGCCACGGCTGTCGTGTCGGACCCGCCACGACCCAAAGTCGTAATGCGCCCCTCAGGAGAGATCCCCTGAAAACCAGCAACAACAGCCACGCGCATGCCTTCCCCGAACTTGGCCGCAATATTATCCGTCGGGATCGACTCGATCCGCGCATTGGCGTGGGTTCCAGTGGTTTGCAAAGGCACTTGCCAGCCCTGCCAGCTGCGCGCGGGCACGTCCATTTCCTGCAACGTCAGCGCCATCAAACCGGCGGTCACGTTCTCGCCAGAGGACACGACAGCGTCATATTCCCGCGCATCGAACAACGGCGAGGTTTCCTCGACGTATTTCACCAGCTTGTTGGTTTCGCCGGACATGGCCGAGACGATGACGATGACGTCATATCCCTTGGCCACCTCTACGCCGACGCGCTTTGCGGCGCGCCGGATGCGGTCCAGCGTGGCGACGGACGTCCCGCCAAATTTCATCACGAGAACGGGCATGGTTTCCCTTTCCTTGGGTCGGGAGCGGCTTTACGCCGCTGTATGCCCTTGCGCAAGTGTCAACCGTTTGTCCACGACGGAATAAACGCCGCTGCGAACCTGCGTTCAATAAGGATGTGGCCGCCCGTCCCAAGTCTCAAAACAGCCGGTGGTCTCCACCGACAAAGCCATGATTCGCGCAAGCAACCCCTCGCCCGCCTGCACCGGCGTGATTTCCGCCGTACTGCCCCCCATATCTGTCTGCACCCAACCGGGATGGTAGATGCCCACGGCCACACCGATCCCCTTCAGGTCCGCCGCGAGGTTCCGACCAAGATTCAGCGCCGCCGCTTTCGAGGCGCGGTAGATGTAGCTGCCACCGGGCGCGCGCTCATGCGAAGCCATTTGCGAGCTGATAATGGCAATTTTCGGGGACTCCGACAGTTGCAAGTTGGGAAGCAGGCTTTGCACGGTCAGAAAAACGCCCGTCACGTTCACCGCAAAGGAGTCGGCCCACATTTCGGGCGGATAGCCATCGGCCAACCTTTCCTCCCTGTCCAGGAAAACCCCTGCATTACAGACCACAGCGTCGATGGCCTGCCCCTCCAAAAGCTTGGCCAAATCACGCTGCGACGCAATGTCGGTCACGTCCAAAGGCAAATAGCCTGGATCGCTACGCGCCGTGCCGAGCACTTCATGCCCCTCATTGCGAAAGGCGCGATCCATGGCGGCGCCGATTCCACGATTTGCCCCGGTGATCAGGATTCGCATCTGTGTCTCCTCACTTAGTGCGAGTGAGCATAAGCGATCCGGCGTCTTGGAAAAGGGTCAGTTACTCTTGCGGGTCGGGGTGAAGGGAAGCGGCGCTATCTTGATGCCCTCTTCCACCAGCGCGCGCGCTTCCTCAGGCTTGGCCTCGCCCCAGATTGCGCGCTCGGGCGCCTCACCTTCGTGAATTTTACGTGCCTCTTTGGCAAAAGACGGACCAACATAATCAGACGTCTTCTCAACATGGGCTTTGAGAGCGGCCAACGCCTGCTCCGCCGGAGAGACCGGCGTTTCGGTCAAAGGCTTCTTTGGTGCTGCGGTGTCGCCATGACTGACGCGCGGAGCCATCAGAGCTTTCTCCACGTCGGCACAGCCGCACACTGCACAGGTCACATGCCCTGCGGAACGCAGTTTTTCGTAGGCGGTCGCAGACTGGAACCAACTGTCAAAGCTGTGACCTTCGGTGCATTTTAAGGCGTATTGGATCATTCCGAACCCTCAGAACATCACTGTAAGGTAACTGTATTAACAAAGACTTCAAGGATGCGGAAGCGCGTCCAGCACCATGGCGCAAAGCGCCTCCGGCCCAACCTGTGGACGCAACAGAGCTTTTGCGCGACGCCCCGCACGCGCCTGAGTGGTGGGATCCCCCAGCTTTTCCAGAGCCTGCGCAAGGCTGGCCGCATCCGTTACCTTCTGCGCAGCTCCCGCTTCATCTAATCTCGCATAGGCAGTTGCAAAGTTGCGGACGTCCGGCCCATGGATCAATGACGCCCCGTAAGCGGCCGGCTCATAAGGCGTATGGCCGCCGCGATCCGTCAGCGTTCCGGCGACAAAGACCCTACCGCAGGCCGCATACCAAAGCGCCATCTCGCCCATGGTATCCGCGAGATAGACCTCGCCGGTGGCAGGCGTATCCCCCGCGCTCCGTTGCCCGACAGTGAAACCTTCTGCTGCGATCATGGCTCTGATTTCACTGGCGCGACGAGGGTGGCGTGGCGCAAGGATCAGCCTCAATTCCGGCTCAAGAATCCGAGCCATCTTGTGCGCAGCCAGAACGACCGCTTCTTCTCCCGGGTGCGTCGAGGCCGCCAGCCACGTTCGCCCACGTTCAACGCCCTCCACAGGCGCCACCTCGGGTGCGGAGTAAAACGCTTTCAAATCCACAACCGGGCCCTCAGCCTCTGCGGGCACGCCCAACCCCTTCAGACGCTTGGCAGACCCGGCATCCTGCGCCGACGCGAAGGTCACGCGACCGAAAACCCGTTTCGCCAAATTGCCCAAACGCGCCCAACCGCGAGCCGTGCCGGGGGTCATCCGAGCGCCAAGGATTAAAACCGGACCGCCACAGAACAAGACCCGGTGCGGCCACACCTCTGATTCAAGTGTCAAATGAGCCGTGACAGTCCAGTCGCGCAGAACCCGTCGTGTCAGCCACCCCAGGTCGAGAGGCGCCAACCGCGCATGCACGCGGGGTAAACCCCAGCCAGCAACCATCTTCCGCCCGGTTTCTGTGTTCGCCGTAACGAGCCATTGAGTTTCGGGACGTTCCTCAACCAAGCGCTCCAACACCGGGCGCACCGAATTCAGTTCTCCATTCGACGCGCCGTGCAACCAGATATGCGCGCCCGGACGCCCCTTGGGCACGCGCAAGCGCGACATCCCATGGCGAAGCAAAACGACAATGGCAAACAGGCTGATGAGGCAGCGATACCGCAGCATGATCCCTCTCATGGAATTGATAGGTGACGAGTAGGCGGCTCCACGGCGACGCGCAAGACGCAGGCTGGACCTGCGCACTGATAGTAAATTCAGCGAAGGCGGCGATTGAGACCTTCTTCACGAACAGAGTGTGGATTAACGGAAAGGCTCCAATATTTCAGGCAGCTTGCGGCCGCCCTCGATCACAGGTCGCTATTCCCCTCCTGGCGCCGGGCTCTCAGGATGCCACAAATACGATAAAAATATCAAATTTCAGGCCATAAATGCAAATTTCTTATACTTTCCAGATCTACCCCCATATTTACCCACAACTCTTCTCGAAAGTCTCAAAAAAGCGCCCATCTCAACTGTGGATAACTCGCAAAGCGTCGCAATTTCAAAAACTTACGCGACCCCTGTAATTCCTGCGTCAAAAGTGTTCAATGCGCACGCAAATCGCCCCGATTTTCCCGCATAGCGGGAAAATTTCTACATGCATTCGGAAAAGCCATTTCCCAAACCGCTCGTGATGTTCTATCTCTTCACACCGCAGCTCAGGGGAGTTCGGCAAAACATGGCGCCCAATTCAGAATCGGAAAGCCGCAAGCTTCTAGGCCGGCTCAGGGATACGATGGCAGAGGATGCCGCCGGTCAGGCGCGCCTCGACAAAATCACTTACCTGACAGCAGACAGCATGAAAACAGAGGTCTGCTCGATCTATTTGTTCCGCGATCCCGAGACATTGGAATTGTGCGCAACCCAAGGTCTGAAGGAAGAAGCCGTTCACCACACGCGCATGAAGATGGGCGAAGGTCTTGTTGGACGTGTGGCGCGCAGCGGCAAAATGATCAACACAGCCGACGCGCCGTCAGAGCGTGGCTTCCGCTACATGCCCGAAACAGGCGAAGAAATTTACTCCAGCTTCCTCGGTGTACCGATCCAGCGTCTGGGCGAGAAACTCGGCGTTCTGGTGGTGCAATCCAAGACCCGCCGATTGTTTTCCGAGGATGAGGTCTACGCACTCGAAGTGGTCGCCATGGTCCTTGCCGAAATGGCAGAGCTTGGCGCGTTTGTCGGCGAAGGGGCTGCGCTGAAACAGCGCCACACGCAAGCGGTGCTGTTCCGGTGCGGCACCGGTCAGGAAGGCACCGCCATGGGTCAGGCTTGGCTGCACGAGCCGCGCGTCGTCGTGACCAACCTCGTTGGCGACGATCCCGACACCGAACGCACACGTCTGCAGGACTCCGTCGGCAAGCTGCGTATCTCCGTTGACGAAATGGTCTCGCGCGCTGTGGGAGATCAGGATCAGGTCGAGGTGCTGGAAGCCTACCGAATGTTCGCAAATTCCAAAGGCTGGCTAAAGCGGATGGAGGAGGACATCGATCGCGGCCTCTCTGCCGAGGCGGCCGTGGAAAAGGAGCAGTCCCAGGCACGTGCGCGCATGGCGCAGGTGACCGACGGGTATCTGCGTGAACGGCTGCACGACCTTGATGACCTGTCGAACCGGTTGCTTCGCATTCTGACCGGACAGGGCAACGAGACCGGGGCAAAACTGCCCGACAACCCTATCCTGATCGCGCGCAACATCGGTCCGGGCGAGCTGCTCGAATACGGGCGGAGTCTCAAGGGTGTCGTCCTCGAAGAGGGGTCCGTCGGCTCTCACGCGGCCATTGTCGCCCGCGCATTGGCGATCCCGCTGGTCATTAACGCAGAACGCATCACCAACGAGGCTTTGAACGGCGACCTCGTGTTGGTGGACGGCGATCAGGGCGTGGTCCACCTCCGTCCCGATGACACGGTGGTCAGCGCTTTCCGAGACAAGATGGCGATGCAAGCCAAAGCCCAGGAACGCTATTCCGTCCTGCGCGACAAGAAATGCGTGACTGCCGATGGCAGGCATGTGCAGCTGTTGATGAACGCTGGCTTGATGGCGGATTTGCCCTCGCTGGAAAGTTCGGGCGCGGAGGGCGTCGGCCTGTTCCGTACCGAGTTGCAATTTCTCGTGCGAAACAAGATGCCCCGCCGCATGGAGCTTGCCGCGCTTTATGCCCGCGTGCTGGACGCATCAAAGGACAAACGCGTCATCTTTCGCACGCTGGACATCGGATCGGACAAGGTTCTGCCCTACATGAAGCCGCAGGAAGAGCCGAACCCCGCTCTGGGCTGGCGCGCGATCCGAGTGGCATTGGACAGGCCCGGAGTGATGCGGATGCAACTTCAGGCACTTCTGCGCGCCGCCGACGGTCGCCCACTGACGATCATGTTTCCCTTCATTGCGCAGTACGAAGAATACGCGCGTGCGCGCGCCGAGGTGGATACCGTGCTCGTGCGCGAAAAGCGGCTTGGCCATTCGGTTCCCGAAAAGCTGGAAATCGGCTGTATGCTGGAAACCCCCAGCCTCGCCTTCGCCTCTGAACGGTTTTTCCGCGAGGTGGAATTCCTGTCAATCGGCGGCAACGATCTGAAGCAGTTCTTCTTTGCCGCCGACCGCGAAAACGAACGTGTGCGCCGCCGGTATGACTCTCTGAACGTCTCTTTCCTGACCTTTCTTGAAAGCATCGTGAAGCGGTGCGAGGCGACGCAAACCCCGCTATCCTTTTGTGGCGAGGACGCCGGCCGCCCGATCGAGGCGCTTTGCCTCGCCGCTATCGGTATTCGGACACTGTCCATGCGTCCAGCCTCCATCGGACCGGTCAAATCGCTGCTTATGCGATATTCGCTGACAGAGATCCGTGATGTGATCGAAGAAGCAAAGCTGCGCGGCGAGCAGTCGGTGCGCCAGGCCGTGATGGAATATCTCCGCGATTACTCCTGAGGTATTGGCCCCGCGCAACGAAAAAGCGCCCCGATCCGGGCGTTTTGCACCAGATCGGAGCGCAAAAGGTTCCGACGTCTTTCAATTGCCCTCTACCTTCTGGCCGAGAGCTCCGTGCACGCTTCTGCGCGACAGAAGCCCGTCTCCCCGCAGGTCCCGCGTTCATTCTCAGCGGCCTGTCATATTGGCTCTGGGGCCGGGCGATTATGCGAAGCGTTCTGCGCCCCGTATGCCTGATGTTCTACACTTGGACTGCTAAGAACAAGTTACCGAAAATACGATTTTCAATTAAAGCGACCTCGATTGTTTCCTCGATCAGCTTCTGTTGATCTGCGGTTGACCAAGTTCGGCGCGCAGCCCATCCAACAGTTCCAGCCGCGTCTTTCCACTGTCTTCTGCAAGCCGCAGCAGACCGAAATGCACATGCGCCATTTCCTGATAATAGGACGTATAGGCGTAGTTCACGGCCGCTCCGGCTGCGGCGCCCAAGACCGGCACCGTCTGCGCGGCCAGCTTCTGACCAAGAACAGTTGCAACCTTCGGCGCGACTTTGGCAATCAGCGCATTCACGCTCGCGCCGCTGATGGACACCCGCGCCGCAAGAAAGCCGATGTCGGCCCCGTCTTCCTCTGACAAAGGCCCTGCCGCAGCGAAGACCGCAAGGCATTCCTTCATCACGTCCGGGCTATCCGGATCGAACCCGTGCTCGGCCGCGATGGCCAGCATCGCACGCATCAACACTGTCACCGTGACGGGCATCTCTGCCATGGCCGAGGGCAGGCCACCGATGCCCCCCGCCGCGCCCATGGCCGTCGCCATTGCCGTGCTGAGCCACCCCTTTTGATCCGGCACGATGGTACGCGACCGATTGGCCGTCGTCAGTGCCGAGGCCAGCGCACGCTCAGCCACGACCTCCAGCCGGTCCTTTACGCTGTCTGGCAGCTTTTCCAGCAGGTTCTCTGCCTGGCCACCGACAATATTGAGCAGCTGCATCCCTACGGAATTTGCGGACTTATAACGTTTCGCCAGAGTACGAATCTCGGTTTCGACGGGAACAACTTGCACGATTTCGGTCATCAGAGATCCTCCTGCGGTTAAAGATGGCCTTGATCTCGGACGGTTCAAGCCGCGCGCGTTACCTCGCCTGCGACGTTGTCCCATGCGCCCGGCACCAGCGCCAGACCCAGAACCCGTTCAGGGTTTGTCGGCGGCGGCATTTCGACGGCCTCCAGTCGCGTAAAACCGAAGCGCTGGTAGTAGGGAGGGTCGCCAACCAGCAACACCCGCTCGAACCCCATCTCTGCCGCGGCGTGCAACGTTTCCCGCATCAGCAGCCCGCCAAGTCCCGCACCTTGGGTCACAGGGTGCACCGCGATCGGCCCCAGCAGCAGAACGCGCTGGCCATTCACGCGCACCGGCCAATACCGGATCGCCGCCACCACCGCGCCAGAGCTGTCCCGTGCGACCCTACATAGCGGCGCAACCGGATCTACATCCTCGCGCAGTCGGTACGACGACAACGCCGACCGTCCTGGCGCAAAGGCGCTGTCATAGAGCGCCTCGACCTCCCACCAATCCTCGGGTCGTTCCACCGCAGTTGTGTACAAGGTCCCTGCCCCTCGTGCTGTCCCAGTGCTGTGCAGGTTCGGCGCATGTCTTTGCGTCCTTGCAAAGACAGGACGCGTGCACTTGCCCTGCAAACCGCCTATCACTCGGGAAAATCACCTGCAAACAGGAGGCTTCCTTGTTTTACCGCCCCGAAGACGGCCATGATCTGCCCCACAACCCGTTCAACGCCATTGTTTCGCCCCGACCGATCGGTTGGATTTCCACGCGAGGCAGCGACGGGGCGGACAACCTCGCCCCCTATTCCTTCTTCAACGCCGTGGCCTATGTCCCGCCGCAGGTTATGTTTTCCTCCACATCGGCCAAGCCCGACCGTGGCGACACCAAGGACAGCCTCGCCCAGATTCGCGACACCGGCGTATTCTGCGTCAACATCGTCGAATACGCCGCCCGCGATGCCATGAATGCCACCTCCGCCCCTTTCCCCGCCGGCACCGATGAATTCATCGAAGCGGGCATCGAAAAGATGCAATGCGAGACAATCGACTGCGCCCGCGTCGCGTCCGCTCCCGCAAACCTGGAATGCAAGCTGACGAAAATCGTTGAACTGCCCGGCGCCGCGAACTTTGCGGTTTTTGGCGAAGTCACCGGCGTGCACATTCGCGACAATTGTCTTGTGGACGGGATCTTTGACGTGCTGACGTTCAATCCGCTCTCACGCATGGGCTACCGCGACTACACTGTGGTGCGCGAGAAATTCGCTTTGAACCGCCCCGGCGAGTGATCCGCATGGGCGCCATGCAGCACTATATGGAAGATTGCATGGCGCCTCCTTTGACGATTTGCTAGGCTGTCCAGGCATAATGGAGGCACCAATGGACCAGCACCTTTGACACCCTGACCAAACATCAGAACGCAAAGGAGGTCCTATGCCGGCCCAAATCCCCCCTGCGCATGTGGCGCATCCCATCACCTTGCCTGACGGCACGCCCCACGCGGGCACCGTCTATCTGAAGACTGTCATCGATCATCCTCGAATGGACATCGGCGATTTCACCTATGCCTCGGACTTTGATCCGCCTGAGGACTGGGCCGCACGTCTCGCACCCTATCTCTTCCCCTTCAGCCAGGAACAACTGACCATCGGGAAGTTCTGCCAAATCGCACATGGTGTGCGCTTCATCGGCTCATCGGCCAATCACGCCACAGATGCGCTGACCACGTTTCCGTTTACCGTGTTTGATCCCGAAACAATGATCGGTTATCAGCCCGACACCCGGGACACGGTCATCGGCAACGACGTCTGGCTGGGATATGGTGCCACCGTCCTGCCCGGGGCGCGCATCGG
The DNA here is from genome assembly GCF_040148795.1 of Sagittula sp. NFXS13. NCBI lineage: Bacteria > Pseudomonadati > Pseudomonadota > Alphaproteobacteria > Rhodobacterales > Roseobacteraceae > Sagittula > Sagittula sp. NFXS13. The sequence continues at coordinate 339,580 of NZ_JAGEMH010000003.1, read as the reverse complement.
CAATGGCGTCATTGTAGGCGCCGGTGCCGTGGTGCGCGGCACAGTGCCCGACTACGCCATCGTGACAGGCAACCCCGCGCAGGTGCACCGCATGCGCTTTTCGGACGAGGATATCGCAAGCCTCAACGCGCTTGCATGGTGGGATTGGCCGCCGCAGGTCATCGCCGCGGCCCGCCCCCTGCTAGAGGCCGGGGATGTGTCAGCCCTCAGCCGTCATGCACAGAAACACTCCGCGACTGTGTCGAGCTCCCCGAGCTGACGCCCGTCGAAGCGGAGATATGAGAAGGGCGGCCCATTGGACCGCCCTTTTTGAATACAAGACCAACGCGCCTCAATGATCGCCAAGGATCCCTGTGCGCACATTGTAATCCACCGCCAATGCATAGTTCGGGTCATCCTCTGAATCCACCATCAGGTGGCCCGCCTTGGACAGCAACTTATGGCAATCACGCGACAGGTGGCGCAGCTGGATTTGCTTGCCGACGGCCTCATACTTGGCTGCGACCGCCTCGATTGCCTGCAGAGCGGACTGGTCCACCACGCGGCTGTCAGCGAAGTCCACGACCACCAGCGACGGATCACCGGGCACGTCAAACATTTCCGCAAACCCTTCGGAGGAGCCAAAGAACAGCGGCCCCTGCACCTGATACACCTTGGCACCTTCGGGCGTGATATAGGTCTTGGAGTGAATGCGCCGGGCGTTGTTCCACGCATAGGCCAGTGCGGACACGATCACACCGACCACAACCGCCACCGCGAGGTCTTCGTAGACTGTCACCACGGTCACGAGGATGATGACAAACGCGTCCGTCAACGGCACCTTGAACAGGATCCGCAAGGAGTTCCACGCGAATGTCCCGATCACCACCATGAACATGACACCGACCAGCGCGGCCAGCGGGATCAGCTCAATCAAGGGCGATGCGATCAGGATGAAGCTCAGCAAAAACAGCGCCGCGGCAATGCCTGCGATCCGCGTACGGCCGCCGGATTTCACGTTGATCATCGACTGACCGATCATGGCGCAGCCGCCCATGCCGCCAAAGAACCCGGTAAGAACGTTCGCCGCGCCCTGCGCCATGCACTCCTGCGAGGCACCTCCACGCTGGCCGGTCATCTCGCCCACAAGGTTCAGCGTCAGCAACGATTCAATCAGGCCAATCGCCGCCAGGATGACCGCATATGGCAGGATGATCTGCAACGTCTCCAGGGTGAGCGGCACCGAAGGAATGTGGAACGGCGGAAACCCGCCCTCGATGGACGACAGATCACCCACGCGCGGCGTATCAAGGCCAAAGAGGATCACCACACCGGCCGTGATCGCGATACCGGCCAACGGCGCAGGCACGATTTTCGTCAGGCGCGGCAGCAGCCAGACGACGGCCATCGTCAAGGCAACAAGCCCCAGCATGACCGCCATCGGCAGCCCGGACAGCCATTCGCCCCCGGCCGCGCCGTGGCCAGAAACCTCCGCCGTGCCGGGCACCTTGAACTGCGACATTTGCGCAAGAAAGATCACGATGGCCAGGCCGTTGACAAAGCCCAGCATGACCGGATGCGGCACCAGTCGGATGAATTTCCCCCAGTGCAACGCGCCGGCGATCAATTGCAAAACGCCCATCAGCACAACAGTGGCAAACAGATACTCGACCCCATGTTCCGCCACCAGCGCCACCATGACCACCGCCAACGCGCCCGTTGCGCCAGAAATCATGCCCGGGCGCCCGCCAAAGATCGCTGTCACGAGCCCGACCATAAACGCGGCGTAGAGCCCGACCAGAGGGTGCACACCCGCCACAAAGGCAAAAGCGACCGCTTCGGGGACAAGCGCCAACGCAACGGTCAGTCCGGAGAGCACGTCAGTTTTGACTTGCCCCGGTGTCAGCGCAGCGGTGGGAGAGACCCTCAGATCGGGCATCGTAATGCTGTCGGCGTATCGCGCCAATAGGGCCTTGGCCATGTGGTATCCTGTTCATCATATCGCGGAAGTTTGGCCTGCCCTTACTGCACTGCAGCGCAAAATGCCACCCGTTAGCGCGAAACCGCCCGTTCCAAGACCTTTTGAGGCCCATGGATGTGACAGCGCCCGCCTTGCACCCCTGAAAGGCCCATGGCTTAGTGGTCTCAACACTCTGCGAGGGAAACAGGTATGACCGACACCATGATCGCCGTCATTGGCGGCTCCGGCATTTATGACATCGACGGGCTGGAGGGCGCGACCTGGCAAGCGGTTGAAACCCCTTGGGGAACCCCCTCGGACGAGGTCCTGACCGGCCGCCTCGACGGGGTCAAGATGGCCTTCCTCCCGCGTCATGGGCGCGGTCATTACCATTCACCGACGACCGTCCCCTACCGTGCCAACATCGACGCCCTGAAACGGCTGGGCGTGACCGATGTGATTTCGGTTTCCGCCTGCGGGTCGTTCCGCGAAGAAATGGCTCCCGGTCACTTCGTGGTGGTGGATGACTTCATCGACCGCACCTTTGCCCGCGAAAAGTCGTTCTTCGGCGAGGGGTTGGTGGCGCATGTCTCCGTTGCGCACCCGACCTGCCCGCGTTTGGGCGACGCCTGTTTCACAGCCGCCAAAGACGCCGGAATCACGGTCCACACAGGCGGCACCTACCTCGCGATGGAGGGGCCGCAGTTCTCCTCCACTGCGGAATCCAGGATGTACCGCAGCTGGGGCTGTGATGTGATCGGCATGACCAACATGCCGGAGGCCAAGCTCGCCCGCGAGGCGGAGCTCTGTTATGCGTCCATTGCTATGGTCACGGACTATGACAGCTGGCATCCGGATCACGGCGCAGTCGACATCAACGACATCATCAAGGTGCTCACCGGCAATGCCGACAAGGGCCGCGAGATGGTCCGCCGCCTGCCGGCGCTGCTCGGGTCTGACCGCGCGCCCTGCCCGCATCACTGCGACCGGGCGCTGGAATACGCGCTGATGACCGCGCCCGACAAACGCGACCCCGCCCTGCTGGCCAAGCTCGATGCCGTGGCCGGTCGCGTCCTCTGACGGAGACACCATGCCAAACCGCAGCGCAGCGTTTCTGGTTGCCACACTTGCCAGCCTTCCGCTGAGCACGGCGAGCGGCGCGCAGGACTTTGTAGAAAGCAGCGGCGTACTGTCTGATGATGACTTTTATCGGCTGGTTGCCTGCGCTGCCCCGCCCGGTGCGCCTTGCGCTCGCCCTTTGCTGCATTGGCCAACCGTACAGCCCGTGACGGTGCGCATCCTCTCCATGGACCGCGCCTTCCTGGGCGGAAAACGCAAACGTGCGCAGGCTGCCCTCGTGAGGGCCATTCAGTATATCAACAACGCCAAAGCTGGGATTCGTGTCGCGCAAACCACCAGTGCGCAAGCGGATGTAAACATCCATTTCATCGACACTGATGGCAATTCTCCCCTGAAAAACAGCGGCATAGACGGGGCAGATGGGCTGACCGTCACAGGTGCGCGTGTCATCGTCTGGTCGCGAACAGACACCCACAAGATCCAGCGTGCCACGATCCTTTTCGGCACGCGCCTGCACATCCGCCATTACGAATCCGCCATGCTCGAAGAACTGACACAGGCGCTGGGACTGCTGACCGACATCCGTAATCCGGTGTACGAAGGGGTGTCCATCTTCAGTCAGGACAGCAACGACACAAAACAATTCTCGGATCAGGACCGCATGGCCCTGCGCCGCCATTACCCCTCGGAGTGACCTCATGGACCTGACCACTTGGCTGACCTTCGCCGCCGCCTCTGGCGCGCTGCTGCTGATCCCCGGCCCCACCATTTTGCTGGTGCTGTCCTATGCGTTGTCTCAAGGGCGGTCTGTTGCGTTGGCCTCTGCCCTCGGCGTGGCGACGGGCGATCTGTTGGCCATGAGCCTGTCTCTCGCCGGACTGGGTGCACTGGTGGCAACATCCGCCGCATTGTTCACCCTGCTGAAATGGGTCGGCGCGATCTATCTGATCTGGCTGGGAATAAAGCTCATCCGCACCGCGCCAGCGGCTGGGCTAAACCTCCCGGACAGCGTCCGCGTGTCCGCAAACGGCGTCTATTGGCACAACGCCGCCGTGACCGCGCTCAACCCCAAAAGCATCGCCTTCTTTATCGCCTTCGTGCCTCAGTTTGTTGACCATCAGGCGGCGCTTCTGCCTCAGTTTGCGATCCTCGTGGGCACCTTCGTCAGCCTCGCCGCACTGAACGCCCTCGCCTATGCGCTCGCGGCTGACCGTCTGCGTCGCTGGATCTCCCGTCCTTCGGCGCTGACATGGATCACTCGGGCTGGTGGTGCCACGCTTATAGGCATGGGTGTTTTGACCGCCAGTCTGCGCCGCGCGACATAGGCACCTGGGCTTTATTCTCCTTCAGGAAATGACGGTTGAACCGCCACACCTCCCGCGACGCTGAGGTGTCCATACCCTTATCCGGCGCTTCCGTTGCGTCCATCCGCTATCAAGAATGATATCAAAAGCCAGCGCGAAGGTGGCCAATGGATATGCACCCCCTCATGACCCCGAAAACGCAAACGGCGCGCCCCTACAGAGCACGCCGCCATCGTTTCACGTATCGGACTTATTCTGCGGGGCGATGTGCAGCCTGCGCCAGCATGGCCTCTTCCGCCGGGTCGATATGCAGATCGTCGTTCGCCACCACCCCGGCATTGGGATCATTGAAGACGTTCATATCCACCTGCCCTTCCGACTTCGCCACAATGGTTGAAACAACCGCATCGCCAGTGATGTTCACCACTGTGCGGATCATGTCCATCAGACGATCCACGCCTAGGATCAGCGCGATGCCTTCAATCGGCAGACCAACCTGTCCCAGCACCATGGTCAGCATGACCAGTCCGACGCCCGGCACACCGGCGGTTCCGATGGAGGCCAGGACCGCCATCGCGATAACCGTCAGGTATCCGGTTATGCCCAGATCAATGCCATACACGTTCGCCAGAAAAACAGTCGCCACGCCTTGCATGATCGCCGTGCCATCCATGTTGATCGTCGCACCAAACGGCACGGTGAAGGACGCCACCGAGTTCTTTACCCCGATCCGTTCTGTCACGCAGCGCAATGTAACCGGGATCGTTGCGTTCGACGATGCGGTGGAGAAGGCGAAGATCTGTGCCGGGCGAAGTTTTTTCATGAAAGTGAAGGGGTTGAGACCCGACAACACTTTCAGGAAAAGCATAAGCGTCCCGAACATGTGCAGCAGCAACGCCCCCACCAGCACAAGAACATAGGTCAGAACCGGCAGGAACAGCCCAAGCCCCTGCTCGGTAAAGGTCTTTGCGATCAAGCAGAAGACGCCATAGGGCGCGAACGCCATCACGATCTGCACGATCTTCATCATGACTTCGTTCATGTATTCGCAGGCTTCGACAAACGGGGTGGATCGCGCCCCCAGCATCAACACCGCGACGCCCAGAATAATGGTGTAAAATATGATCTGAAGCATCTCGCCGGAGGCGTATGCCGCGACAGGGTTGCGTGGGACAATGCTTGCGAAGGTGTCCCAGACGGAGGGCGCCTCCTTTGCCGCGACGCCCGCCAGATCCGCGCCTTCGATCTGAAAGCCTTCTCCCGGCCCGACCACCAGCGCGATCAGGATCGCGACAGCGATGGCCGTCGCCGTGGTAGCGAGGTACAACGCAAAGCTTTTGCCCCCGACGCGCCCGAGAATACGAATATCGCCGATGCCTGCGACCCCACAAATCAGCGAGAAAAACACCAGCGGCACCACCAGCATCTGCAATGCGTTCACGAACATGCGCCCGATCATGTAGAACAGACCGCCGACGATGTGCGTGTTGATGAACTCATTTCCGATGGTGTTGAACAAAACACCCACCACGAGGCCCGCGCCCATGGCGATCATGATTTTTGTCGTTAACGACATCTTGCCGTCGCTCTGTGTCTGAGTGGCGCCCATGACGGTGTCTCCTTCTGTCAGACCCCTATGTTGCGTTGCACCGGTAATGTACCGCCATTGGCAACATCAGCAGGGCCGCCCGAAAAACGCGAATACAACGAAGTCTGCACAATCAAGAGGCGGAAACCAAAGCTTTTCGTAAACCTCTGCAGAGCTGCTCACGAAAAAAGCGCCGAGGTTTCCCTCGACGCCTGTCTCAATCGATGCGGCGGGACAGCGCCCGCCGTGTGTTCATGCGTTCATCGGAACCACGTTGCCGTCATCCGTCTGTGCGTCGCTCGCGTTGGCGTCAATGAACTCCAGAACCAATGGACGGATGTTGTTCCGCCAGCTTTTGCCCGCGAAGATCCCGTAGTGACCCGCGCCGGGTTCGACGTGGCTGGCCTTCTTCGACGCCGGCAGGCCGGTGCACAGGTCCAGAGCCGCGATACACTGGCCTGGGGCCGTGATGTCGTCTTTTGCGCCTTCGACTGTCTTGACCGCGACCTTGGTGATGGCGCCCATATCGACTTTGTGGCCCTTCACGACGAATTCGTTCTTGGCGATTTCGCAGTTTTTGAAGATCCGCTCAACGGTCGACAGGTAGAACTCGGCCGGCATGTCCATGACGGCGAGATACTCGTCGTAAAAGCGGTTATGCGCGTCATGGTCCGATGCTTCGCCCCGCGACACGCGCAGAATCTGATCCTGGAACGCTTTGCCGTGACGCTCCGCGTTCATCGACATGAACGACGCAAGCTGCAGCAGGCCCGGATAGACCATGCGGCCGACGCCTTTGCAGCTAAAGCCCACGCGTTGGATCATCGTCTCTTCGAGCTGGCCCATCGTGACGCGTGCGCCAAAGTCTGTGACGTCCGTCGGCACGGCATCGGGATTGATCGGGCCACCGATCAAGGTCAACGTGCGCGGCTGCGCGTCCGGCTCCAGCTCGGCCAGATAGGCCGTTGCCGCCAGCGTCAGCGGCGCGGGCTGACAGACTGCGATGACGTGGCTGTCCGGGCCGAGATGTTTCATGAAGTCCATCAGGTAGAGGGTATAATCCTCGACGTCGAACGACCCGGCGGAGACGGGAATGTCCCGCGCGTTGTGCCAATCGGTGATGTAGACCTCTGCGTCGGGGATCAGCGACAGAACCGTGGACCGCAACAGCGTCGCGTAGTGCCCGGACATCGGCGCGACCAGCAGGATCTTGCGCGGCATTTCCTCACGGCCCGTTACGTCGAAGTGGATCAGGTTGCCGAAATCCTTTTCGACAACTGTATTTATGTCGATGAGATGATCCTGGCCGTCGGCGCAGGTGAACGTGCGGATGCCCCAATCAGGCTTGACCACCATGCGTTCGAACGTGCGCTCCGTGACTGTACCCCATGCCGCAGCCCACTGCAGCGCCGGGTTCGGCACCAGCGCCAGGGCCGGGTAGGATGCCATGGTGCGTGCGGTCGCCCCGAGCCATTGGTTGGTATTCCGCATCGTTTCCATAAGATCGTACGTCGCCATGTAGCGCATAACAGCCACTCCTATTATCATGGGGTCGTTGCACCGTGATCGGCACCTCGGACCAAAGCCAATTCGTCGCTTTGCCTCCCGAACCCGGCGACGGTAATTCTGCAACTGCAAAGCATAAGGGGGGAATAGTTAAATGACAACAAATACGGTTGTCGCAGGTGAAAACCGCGAAAAGCTCGAAGCAAACCTGAAGAAGGTCGAGGAACTGTCCCAACGGCTTATCGGCGCACTGACAAAGCGTCATTCGACGCCAACGGCCCTAAATGGCCCTGATACCTCGCTTTATGCCAAGGCGGCCCACGCCTACATGCAGGAATGGGTGACCAATCCCGCAAAGCTCATTGAACAGCAGGTTGGCTTTTGGGGCAAAACCGTCACGCATTTCGTTGAGGCACAGCAAGCGCTCGCCTCCGGAAAACTGGCTGCGCCAGAGCAGGAAAATGCTGCGCCGCGGCAGGACAAGCGGTTCAAGAATCCCCTTTGGGACACCCATCCATATTTCAACTACGTTAAGGAACAGTATCTCATCAATGCGGATGCCATGCGCGCCGCAGTTGAGGCGATCGACGAGCTGGACCCGATTGAAAAGCGGCGGCTGAGGTATTTCAGCCAGCAGATCATCGACATGTTCGCCCCCACCAACTTCCTTGCCACAAACCCCGACGCACTGATGCGCGCGGTGGAAACCGAAGGCGAAAGCCTCGTGCGGGGCCTTGAAAACCTCGTCGCCGATCTGGAGGCCAACAATGGCGAGATGATCGTGCGTCTGGTGGACGAAGGCGCCTTCGAAGTCGGGGGCAACATCGCCACCGCCGAGGGCGAGGTCATTTTTCGCAACCGCATGATGGAGATCATCCAGTACAGCCCCACCACGGAAAAGGTGCATGAGACCCCCATCGTGCTGTTCCCGCCGTGGATCAACAAATTCTACATTCTGGATCTGAAGCCGCAGAACTCGCTGATCCGCTGGATTGTCGAGCAGGGCTATACGCTGTTCGTCGTCAGTTGGGTGAACCCGGATCACGGCTACGCCGACACCGGGATGGAAGACTATATCGAAGACGGTTTCCTGAAGGCCATCGACGTGGTCAAGGATGTCTGCGATGTCCCAAAGGTCAACGCCGTGGGCTACTGCATCGCGGGCACCACGCTCGCCATCACCCAGGCCCTGATGAAGAAGCGCGGCGACAAGTCTATCAAATCCGCCACTTTCTTTACCGCCCTCACCGATTTCAGCGATCAGGGCGAATTCACACCCTTCCTGCAAGAGGACTTCGCCGCCGGCATCGAACAGGAGATCGACCAGGAAGGCATCCTGCCTCACTTTATAATGGCGCGGACGTTTTCCTTCCTTCGCTCGAACGACCTGATCTACGGGCCGGCGATCAAATCCTACATGATGGGGGAAACTCCGCCGGCCTTCGATCTGCTTTATTGGAACGGCGATGGCGCGAACCTGCCGGGCAAGATGTTCCGCGAATACCTGCGCGGTCTCTGCCAGCGCAACGAATTCGCCGAGGGCCGTTACCAGATACTGGGGGAAACCTTGTCGGTGAAGGACGTCGATGTCCCGCTCATGTCCATCGCGACGGAAACCGATCACATCGCCGCCGCCCGTGACGTCTATCGGGGTGTGCAGCTGATGGGCTCCCGGTCCAAGACGTTCGTTCTGGGCCAGTCCGGTCACATCGCGGGCATCGTGAACCCTCCGGGCAAGGACAAGTACGGGCACTACCTGAATGACAACCTTGGGGAAGCGTTCGACGACTGGAAAGCCCATGCCGAGCATCACAAGGGGTCATGGTGGCCGGAATGGGAAGCCTGGCTGAAAAAGCGCTCGGGGAAGATGATCCCGGCTCGCGCTCCGGGCGATTCGGGGATCAAACCGCTTGCCCCTGCCCCAGGGTCTTACGTTAAGCTGAAGGCCGCCAAACAATTCCAATGACTTATGAGCCTCTCGCTGCGATGCAGAAATTTCCCTTGAAATGCTGCATCGCAGCATGCATATTGTTTGCAGCTGCAGTGAAACGGGGTGGGCCCGCTTAGCAGCGGAAAAATAGATTAAGAGGAATTTGGAAATGGCACAGACTCAAGACTTCACCGCGATGATGAAAGACATGATGGGTTCCTTCCCGGTCGACAACAAAGCGATGGAAGATGCTTTCAAAACCACCGCAAGCATGAACGAGAAGCTCTCGTCCGTCGCTCTGGAAGCAGCCGAGAAGTCGACCGAACTGTCCGCAGCCTGGACCAAGGACACACTGAGCAAGCTCTCAGCGATGACCTCCATGAAGTCCGAGCCCGCTGACTACGCCAAAGCGATGACCGATTTCGCATCTTCGCAAGCTGAAACAGCGGCCGAAAACATGGCTGCCTTCGCCGAAATCGCGAAAAAGGTTCAGATGGACACCGTCGAGCTGATGATGTCCGCAGGCAAGGACATCTCCGAGGACATGACCGCCGCCGCCAAGAAAGCGTCGGAAGAAATGACATCTTCGGTCAAAAAAGCGTCCGACGCCGCGAAGTAAGTCACTTTGACAGGTTTCCCGACGCCCACGTGGCGTCTGGGTAAGGGTTTGCGCCCTCTCCTCCCATTTGGCGCAAAATCCTGGGGCGGGTACTTCGGTACTCGCCCCTTCCTTTTTGGGGGGATGCGTTTTGCAGCCGTGCGACGAACAACAGTTGCGTCAACTCCCGACATAACGGGCCTGCTCGCAGCCAAAGGCATACGCGACAGGCTGCCGTCTCGCTCCACGATATATCGAAATGAGAAACCTGCGTGGTGGCCTGTTAAGCGGTCAGCAAAATCCACGCGTTCTCTCACTTCGAGGGCAAGAACCTGCCACGCAATCCATGCCACCGCACCCGAGGCGCGGTGGCTTGTTTCGTGTCAGCGGCCAGTATCGCCCGGAGGTTCGTCATCAGGCGAGGCGTCGACGCTGAGCTGATCGTCCGCCTGCTCCGCGGGTTTGGCTGTGGCTTCGACCATGTTCTGCGGAGCCTTCTCGATCCTGATCGGCGCGGCGGGCGCATTGCCCTCCTTGTCCTCACCAAAATAGATCGTCTGGTGCGGGAACGGGATTTCGATGCCGCGCTCGTCAAAGATCCGCTTGAGGATCTCGTTGTACGCACGCCCTACGCCCCATTGCTGTCCCGGCACGGTCTTGATCCGCGCCCTCACAACCACATCGCTGGAGCCAAAGCTGTTCAGACCAAACCATTGCAGATCGTCGAGGATCAGCTTGCCGTAGTCTTCATTGGCCCGCAGTTCGTCGAAGCCGTCCATCATGGCCTGTTTCGCATCCTGTACATTCTCGCGGTAGGCAATGCCCATATCCGCGACAAAGAAAGCGAATTCGCGCATGTAGTTGGACACCATGTCCACCGACGAGAACGGAATGATGTGGAAAGCCCCGTGCAAGTCGCGCAGCGACACGGACCGAATGGTCAGACGCTCCACCGTGCCCGTCGTCCCGCCAACCGTTACCACATCCCCAACGTTCATTGCGTTCTCAAGCTGGATGAAGACACCCGTGATGATGTCCTGAACCATTTTCTGCGCACCGAAACCGATGGCCAGACCCAGAACCCCGGCAGATGCAATCAGCGGCGCAATGTCGATGCCCACTTCGGACAGCACGAACATCAGCGTGATCACCACCAGAACGATGGTCACCGCATTCCGCAGCAGCGACAGCAGAGTGCTTTCCCGCGATGTCGGGGCGGACCCAAAGTCCGGGTTCAGACGGAAATCGACCCACGAGTTCACCGCCAGCCAGACAAGGAACGCGCCAACCAGAATGAAGAAGATCGCAATGATCGTCCCTGTCATCGCCATGCCGACCTGGCTTTCAAGCCACCCCTGCACGTCCAAAAGGCCAATCACGCTCAGGGTAAAGAAAATCACGGCGGCAAGGATCGCGAGCCGCAGGAACTTCAGCACCTTGGGGATAAAGGCGTTCAGGCGACGCTCCAGCAGCGGCAACCGCTGGGAAATCGTGGCGGGCACCTTGATGCCCTTTTTGACGACGCTCCCCACTAGGTTCGACAGGATGAAGGCCACGATGATAGCCGCCAGCACCTTGGCCGAGGCGCCCAACAGCGGGAACAGCACGCCACCGGGACGCGCCAGAACCACTGCCAGCAGCGCCACCAGGTAGACCAGCGCCACAACGTACCAGTTGCGCGCGAGAAAGCGCAGCGCGTTGCCCGCATCCGCCAGACGCGCGCCCAGCAGCCAATCGGACACAGCCCGACGAAAGCGCACCACCTGCACCATGACAATGACGATCGCAATGAAGGAGATTAGCGTCGACACGCCACGACCGGTCAGGAAGTTCACGTTCTGATTGATGATAGGCACCACCAGAAGCTGACCATAGCCTAGGATACTGACGATGATCGCGGTCCACCTGTTGACGTATTTCGCGCCACGATCCGGGATCGGCATCAGTCGCAGATCCGGCGTCGTCGGCGACAGCAACGCCCGCACGACCATCTTTGCCATCTCGATCATCAGGAATGCGTTCAGATACAGCGTCTGCTGGATCCCCATTTGCCCGACCGACCCAAAGGCCATCAAAGCCAGCAAATAGCCAGCCCCCCACGCCAGAACGACGACCACAGCGTCGATCAACACGGACGCAAGGATGATGAACCCACTTTGCACCGGACCGCGCACATGCGCCGCAGACCCAAGCTTTCGGAACAGCCGTTTCGCGACCAGCCGAAGCACATTGTAAATCAGGACCGTCGCAACGATCACCAGCGCCAGTTCGCGCAACGTATCCCAGATCACCGCCGGATCGATGGCCACGGCACTGCTCAGCACCTCGGGCGCGTTTGACAAATGGCCCCAGAACACTCTGGCCGTCGTGCCCACACGCTCTGCGGTGTCCTGCGTCGTCCGTGCAACGCGCCGACTGAGAGAGACCTCCTCCGTTGCGGCCACTTCTGCCGCTTCCTCGGGGAGGTCCTTGGCCGTGCCTTCACTGACGCGGTTCAGCGCTTCCAAAAGCGCCTCTCGCGTGGCGTCGTCGCTCAGCAGATCTGCCAGGGCGCCCGCCTGAGCCGCACTGAGATTGGCCGCGCCGCTGGTGTCGGAGGCAGTCGCGTCCGCCGAGCTTTGCGCCATTGCACCGGTCAATCCGGTCAAAAACAGCGTCAGTGCGAAAAAACAGGCCGTTGCGGCCTGTCGAAAAGAAAGGGTCATGAGAATGCCAGTCCGTGGTCTGTAACTTCAAATGCAGCAGCTAGCGCATCTGACGCAAGTTCAAGCATCCGGATGTATAGCCGCATATGACAAACGGCGACCCACGGAAGGGCCGCCGTTCAAATACTTCAGATCTGTCCAGCCTCAGACGATCGTCGCCTCGGTCGCCGCCCGCAGCTCTTCCTCGGTCACGCCTTCGGCGCATTCGACGATTTTCAGCCCACCTTCGACCACGTCCAGAACGCCGAGGTTCGTGATGATGCGATCCACCACACCCGTGCCGGTCAGCGGCAGCGTGCAGCTTTTCAACAGCTTCGATTCACCGGCCTTGTTCTGGTGATCCATGACCACCACGACCTTTTCAACACCGGCAACGAGGTCCATCGCGCCGCCCATGCCCTTGACCAGCTTGCCCGGAATCATCCAGTTCGCCAGGTCGCCGTTTTCGGCCACTTCCATCGCGCCAAGGATCGCCGCCGCAATCTTGCCGCCGCGGATCATGCCAAAGGACATGGCGCTGTCGAAATACGCGGTCTTGGGCAGCTCGGTGATGGTCTGCTTGCCCGCGTTGATCAGGTCCGGGTCCTCTTCACCCTCGTAGGGGAACGGGCCCATGCCCAGCATGCCGTTCTCGGACTGCAGGGTAATGTCCTTGTCGCCGACATAGTTGGCCACCAGCGTCGGGATGCCGATGCCGAGGTTGACGTACATGCCGTCTTCGAGTTCCTGCGCGGCCCGCGCCGCCATCTGATTGCGATCCCAAGGCATTATGCGTTCTCCCGGCTGCGCGTGGTGACTTTCTCGATGCGCTTCTCGTGCTCGCCCTTGATGATGCGATGCACGTAGATGCCCGGCAGGTGGATGTTGTCCGGGTCAAGCTCGCCGGGTTCGACGATCTCCTCGACCTCCATCACGCAGATCTTGCCGCACATAGCGGCCGGCGGATTGAAGTTGCGCGCGGTCTTGCGGAAAATGCAGTTGCCGGACGTGTCGGCCTTCCAGGCTTTGACGATGGCCAGATCGGCAAAGATACCCTCTTCGAGGATGTAATCCTGACCGCCGAACTGCTTCACTTCCTTGCCTTCGGCAATGACAGTGCCGACGCCGGTCTTGGTGTAAAAGCCCGGAATACCGGCCCCGGCGGCGCGCATACGCTCTGCCAGAGTGCCCTGAGGATTGAATTCCAGCTCAAGCTCACCGGACAGGTACTGGCGCATGAATTCCGCGTTTTCACCGACATAGGACGACATCATCTTTTTCACCTGACGCGTCGCCAACAGCTTGCCGAGGCCGAAATCATCGACGCCTGCATTGTTGGATGCAACGGTGAGATCCTTCACACCGCTTTCGACAATCGCGTCAATCAGCAGTTCCGGAATACCGCAGAGGCCGAAGCCACCCGCCGCGATCAGCATGCCGTCGTTCAGCAGGCCGTCGAGCGCCTCCTGCGCGGAGCCGTAGACTTTCTTCATGGGACACTCCCTTGGACTTTGGTCCCGAGAGTTCTCGCCCCTTCGCCGGACGAAGTCAACGCGACGCCAGCAGAAGCGACCGGTAACAGACCATACCCGTCATGGACCAAGTAAAAAGGGCCACCCTGAAACAGGGTGGCCCGGTTCATCAGCCGCCAATCATGCCACAGGCGACGCGACCGCCTGCGCCACCGATGGGCTGGCTCACATGATCGTCGCCAGCCTCGTGGATGATAAAGGCGGAGCCGTCTTCATCCATCAGCCCCTCCACCGTGACCATGGTGGTATAGGCCTCCATCTCGCCCACGCCATCGGAAGCCACGAACAAGTTAGGCAAGTCGCCGTCTTCCGGGCCGTCCATGTTCAGCAAACCGTGGCCGCCTTCGACCTTGCCCACGTGGCCACCGGAGGTGGTGAAACCTTCGCCCGGCTCGCAGGTCGCCATCTGGTGCAGGTGCAACCCGTGCTTGCCCGGCTCCAGCCCCTCGACGCGGACGTGGATCAGAACGCCATCCGGCCCTTGGGTCAGTGTCGCCTCCCCGATGGCCTCGCCTTCGAGACCGATGATTTCTGACGTGGCAGTCGGTTCAGGCGGCTCCATCGAATGGCTTTCCGCCAAGGCTGATGTTGCGCAAAGCGCCGCTGCGGCGGACAAAATGAAACGGTTCATGAAAATCTCCCTGATATGTCTTGAGGACGCCTGCACTCGGGCGCGCCTCGCATATCAGGTTAACGCAGCCAACCCGCACACGTTGCAGGGCTGACCTCACGATCCCGTCAGATCAGACGAACCTGCGTGCCGATCGGCGTGATTTCGAACAACTCGGCAATCTTTTCGTTGTAGGTGCCGATGCAGCCGTCCGACGACCGCCGCCCGATCTTGCGCGTGTCATGGGTGCCGTGGATCAGGTAGGCGGGCCAATCGAGGTACATGGCATGGCTGCCCAGCGGATTGTCCGGCGCACCGCCCTTGACCGGTTTCCAGTCGGGGAACCGCTCCATCTGGCTGGAGGTCGGCGTCCAGGACGGCCCAACCTTCTTGCGCACGATCTCGGAATAGCCACGCCGCGTCAGCTCATCGGTCTTCGGCACGGATGTCGGATAAATCCGGTAGTCAGAACCGTCACCCGACCAGAAGTGCATTGCGCGGCTTTCGGTGTCACACACGATGCAACCTTTGCCCAACTGGCTGAAATGGTCGCGCCAATCCTGCGCCAGGAAGCTCGATGTATTGCGCCGCGGGTCTGCTGCACGCGCCATTGCGGGCATGATCAACGACGCTGCGCCAGCGGCCATAAGAGCGCGACGGGACATGTGGTGCGATGCCATGTGGGGTCCTTCCCTTGATGTGTCTTGCGCCTTAAAATGCGGTCGACATGCCTCAAAGGAAAATCACACATTCTTGAGCGTGCATAT
This sequence comes from Sagittula sp. NFXS13, assembly GCF_040148795.1. Lineage (NCBI taxonomy): Bacteria > Pseudomonadati > Pseudomonadota > Alphaproteobacteria > Rhodobacterales > Roseobacteraceae > Sagittula > Sagittula sp. NFXS13. Next base: position 324,042 of record NZ_JAGEMH010000003.1, on the reverse strand, counting down.
GATGGTATATACGCAACACGAAAAACGCGTGAAAAGGGCACCGGGATGATCTCCCGATGCCCCGATCCTGTCAGTCTTCAGACCCTTCTGCCTTCTTGGCCGGGGCCTTTTTCTTCGCGGGCGCTTTTTTGGCCGTCGTCTTCTTGGCAGCTGTCTTTTTCGCGGCGGGCTTCTTGGCAGCGGCTTTCTTGCCGCCCTTCTGACCCGTCTTTTCCTCGATCAGCTTCAGCGCCTGTTCCATGGTCAACGCGTCGGCCTCCACATCCTTGGGCAGGGTCGCGTTGACCTTCTCCCATTTCACGTACGGGCCGTATTTGCCGTCATAGACCGCGATCTTGCCACCATCGGGGTGGTCGCCCACTTCCTTGAGAACCTTGGCCGCACCACGTCGGCCCCGTCCGGGATTGGCGCGTTTCTCGGCCAGCATTTCCACCGACAAGTTCATGCCGGTTTCGAAAACCTCCTGCAATTCCTTGAGGTTGACGTAGACCGGCTTCTCCTCGTCAGGCAGCTGGTGCATGATGTATGGCCCCCATGGGCCAAGCGCCGCCTTGATGACCCCGCCCTCCGGGTGCATCCCGATCTCGCGCGGCAACGTCAGCAGCGTCACCGCCTTCTCCAGCGTCATCTCATCGGGCGACCAACCGGGAAGCGGCTTTTTCGACCGATCCATCGGCAGGTTTGAACGCCGCGGCTTTTCTTTCGATCCGGGAACCTGCTCCCCACGCTGAAGATAAGGACCATACTGGCCAAATTTCAGCCAGATCTGATCGCCATCGTCCTCGCCCAGCAGCAGGTCATCGGCACCATCGCCGGTGATGGGACGTGTGTACGTACATTCAGGGTAATTGCCGCAGCCCACGAAACCGCCGCTGCGCGAGGTCTTCAGGTGCAACTGCCCTGCCCCGCAGCGCGGACAGACCCGAGGGTCCGTGCCGTCATCACGCGCCGGATACAGCTGTGGGGCCAGCGCCTCGTCCAGCACATCCAGCACCTCGGTGATCCGCAAATCCGACGTCTCGCTGATCGCCGCCGAGAAATCCCGCCAGAACTGGTTCAGGACTTCCTTGTAGTCCATATCGCCCGCGCTCACATCGTCGAGCTGGTTCTCCAACGCCGCGGTGAAATCGTATTCCACATAACGCTTGAAAAAATTCTGCAGGAAGATCGTGACGATCCGGCCCTTGTCCTCAGGGATCAGACGGTTCTGGTCCTTGCGGACATAGTCGCGGTCCTGAATCGTGCTGATGACGCTGGCGTAAGTCGACGGGCGACCGATGCCCAATTCTTCCATGCGCTTGACCAGCGTCGCTTCGGTGTAGCGCGGCGGCGGCTGGGTAAAGCTCTGCTGCCCCACAACCGAACCGTCGGCGCCCTTGACCACCTTGGCATCGCCCTTGGGCAGGCTTGCGGCCCCGCTCAGCTTGGCCGGTTCGCCCTGCATGACCTGCGGCAGGCGGCGATCATCTTCCGACCCCGCCTCGACGTCGTCCCGGCCTTCTTCGTAGACTTTCAGGAACCCGTCAAAGGTGATGACCTGCCCTGTGGCGCGCAGACCAACCTGCGCATCCTCAGATCCGATCTCCACCGTGGTGCGCTCCATCCGCGCGGATTCCATCTGGCAGGCCAAAGTCCGCTTCCAGATCAGATCATACAGCTTGCGCTGATCCGCATCGCGCAGTTGCAGCTTCTCCACGTCCGCCGTCATTTCGGTCGGGCGGATGCACTCGTGCGCTTCCTGGGCGTTCTTCGCCTTGTTCTTGTAAATGCGCGCCTTTTCAGGGACGTAGGCCTTGCCATACCGCGCCTCGATGGCGGCACGGGCGGCGGTCACCGCCTCTGGCGCCATGTCGATGCCGTCGGTCCGCATGTAGGTGATGTGCCCGGCCTCATAAAGCCGCTGCGCCGTGCTCATGCATTGCTTGGCGCCCATCCCGAACTTGCGGCTGGCTTCCTGCTGCATGGTCGACGTCATGAACGGCGCGGATGGATTGCGGGTGGCGGGCTTTGCCTCGACACTGGTCACCGTCAGCGGGCGCGACGTCACGGCCTGCACCGCAAGCTCTGCAGCTTCCTGCGTCGGGATGTCGTAGCGATCCAGCTTCTTGCCGCCCAGAACCGTCAGCCGGGCCTCGTATTCCTGGCCGCGCGGCGTCACCAGCTGCGCCCGCACCTGCCAGTACTCACGGGCATCGAACGCCTCGATCTCCATCTCACGTTCGACCACCAGACGCAGGCACACCGATTGCACCCGCCCCGCCGACCGCGCGCCGGGCAACTTGCGCCACAGCACCGGCGACAGGTTGAACCCGACGAGGTAATCCAGCGCGCGGCGGGCCAGATAAGCCTCCACCAGCGGCGCGTCGATTTCGCGCGGGTTCTTCATCGCCTCGGTCACGGCGGCCTTGGTGATCGCGTTGAAGGTCACACGGCTGACGTGGGTGGTCTTCTTGATCGACCGGCGTTTGGTCAGCGCCTCCTTGAGGTGCCACGAAATCGCCTCCCCTTCGCGATCGGGGTCAGTCGCGAGGATCAGTTCGTCGTCACTTTTCAGCGCCTCGGCGATGGCCGCAACGTGTTTCCGCGAATCGTTGGGAACCTCCCACAGCATCTCAAAGTCATGTTCTGGGTCGACGGAACCATCCTTGCGCGGCAGATCGCGAACATGCCCGTATGAGGCGAGAACGGTGTAGTCGGACCCCAGATACTTGTTGATTGTCTTGGCCTTGGCCGGAGATTCGACGACAACGACTGGCATCTGGTTATGCTACCTCTCTTGTACCTCTTGGCGGTTCGACTTGCGAAACCACCGCGGCGCTTGATGTGGGCTATTGGGGGTGTTTGTCAATGTTGAGCCTTTTTTACGGTTGACCCAGACACCCGGCCTGCACAAGGTTGACCCGACACACCACAGGACGTTTCATGCGCCGCATCACCAGCCTGGCCTTCGTTTTGACCTGTTTCGCTGCACCTCTGGCCGCATGGGAGACACCCGCACGCGGCACCGAGACGCGCAGCGCCCTGATGGACGCCATGCGACCGCACGCGGAATGGCTGTTCAACGCGCCGTTGGTATTTCGCGTCAACGACCTGCGCCAACAAGGCGACGTGGCATTCGCCATGCTGGAGCCGATCCGCCCGGACGGTCGGCCCATGGCCCCCTCCGATCTGGTGATCCGTGGCACCGACGCCGACGATATTTTCGATTACGACGGTGCGGCGATGCAGGCGCTCTACCAGCGGTCCGGTGACACATGGGTCGCGGTCCACTGGACCGTCGGAGCCACAGACGCGTGGTGGTACTGGACGGAATACTGCGCGACGTGGTCGAGTGTCCTTCCGGAGGTCTGCGACTAGGATCAGGATCGCGGCACCAGTGACAAAAATCCACCCGGCTGCCGTCGGATATGACCTTCCAGTTCCAATTCCGTCAGCGCAGGAGACAACTGATCCGCCCCGGCGCCGATATCGCGCACAAGCTGATCCTCGGCCGTGGGCGACGGCCCAAGCCGGTCAAGGATCTGACGGTGCAGCGTAGCAACCTGTTGCAAGCTGACGCTCGGTGCAGCTGCGCTCGCTTCCCGCATGCCACGCGGCTCCGGCGCGGGCGCGGGCAAATCCATTTCCTGCTGCGCAGACGCCTCCAAGGGCGGCAACACCTCAAGGACATCCTCCGTACTGCGCACCAGACGCGCGCCGTCGCGGATCAAGATATTGCAACCGGACGCCCGCGCGTCCAGCGGGTGGCCCGGTACGGCCAGCACGTCGCGCCCCTGGTCCAAAGCGCCCCGTGCGGTGATCAAAGAGCCTGACTTGGTCGCCGCCTCGACCACCACCACGGCCAGCGCCAGGCCAGAAATGATGCGGTTGCGTGTGGGAAAATGTCGCGCCATGGGCTGCATTCCCATCGGCTGTTCGCTGAGGCGCGCCCCGCCCTTTTCCGCGATCTGCATGGCCAGCTCTGCATTCTCCGCAGGATACAGCACATCGACACCGCCCGCCAAAACAGCAACGGTGCCCCTATCCAGCGTCGCCTCATGCGCCGCAGCGTCGATCCCGCGCGCTAGGCCAGACACCACGCAATAGCCCGCGTCTGACAGCCCCCCCGCCAGATGTCGCGCCATCCGCAGCCCCAAGGAGGACGCATTGCGCGCGCCCACCAGCGCCACCATCGGACGGCGCAGGACATTGCTGTCGCCCACCAGCCACAAGACCGGCGGCGCATCTGCAATCTGCGCCAGAGCGCCGGGATATTCAGGCGCACCGCGACAAATCAGGCGAGCGCCACAGGTGCGCGCTGCTTTCATCTCCTTGAGCACCAAATGTTCAGGACAGACCTCGTACCGCGCTACACCGGCAGCTCGGGCAACCTCTGGCAAAGCCTCCAGCGCGTTGCGCGCCGTGCCGTGTTCCGCCATCAATTTCCAGAAGGTCGTCGGCCCCACCCGACGAGAGCGCAAGAGACGGAGCCAGTCCACACGAGAATCTTCCGTGGTGGGTGGGAGTGGGGGGTGAGTGGAAGAGTAACTGTCGTTGCGCATCCTGGCCCCGCCGTCTTGCAAGAACATCTATAGCGAGTGGCCGGTTAATCAGAAGTAAACCCGAAAGCGAAAAGCTGCGCCTATCTCTTTAACCTTCTGAATTCGTGGAAAATTTGGTTCAAGAATGCCGCTCATCTTGTCAATGCGCTTCCGCAACGCGCCAGATTTTCCGACCTGGACACAAGCCCGCGCAGAATAGCGCATTGAAAAAACACCATAAGCGGCCCGACGCGCTCTACCGCCCCGAGGTTTGGCCCCCTTGTGATCATCAACCCCATGTGTGGCCATCGCCCCAAAGCACCGCCCACCTGAACCTCGTCACGGCCGCAGCGCCGCTCCCAACCTCGCAGCAGCATCAAGCCATGGTAAAAGCAGGCACCGCCGACCAAGCTATTGTCACTGCCATCCTTCACCTGCGGGCCAGACCCTGTTGTAAAACCGCTGGCGACGGTCTGCACCCAAAGCGCAGGATGCCAAACATCCATCATCAAGATACACCAAGGGCCGCGCGACGGATCACGCAGCCCTCATTCACGCGCTCTTTGACATCAGTTGCCAGCGCCACCCACGGTCAGGCCGCCGATCATCACCGTCGGCTGGCCCACCCCCACGGGCACCCACTGCCCCTGCTTGCCGCAGTTGCCCATGCCCGGATCAAGCGCCATATCGTTGCCGATGGCACGGATGCCATTCAACGCGGTCGCCCCGTCGCCGATCAGCGTCGCGCCCTTGACCGGCGCGCCGACCTTGCCATCCTTGACGCGATAGGCCTCGGTGCAGGAGAACACGAACTTGCCATTCGTTGTGTCCACCTGCCCGCCGCCAAAGCCCACGGCCCAGATGCCATCCTTCAGATCCGCAACGATATCGCCCGGATCGGTCTCTCCGCCCAGCATGTAGGTGTTGGTCATGCGCGGCATCGGAATATGCGCATAGCTCTCACGCCGCCCGTTGCCGGTGGGATTGACCCCCATCAATCGCGCGTTCTGGCGGTCCTGCATGAAGCCCACCAGCTTGCCGTCGTCGATCAGAACGTTCTTGCCCGAGGGCGTGCCTTCGTCGTCGATGGTGATTGACCCACGCCGGTCGGGGATCGTGCCGTCGTCCAACACGGTGACACCTTTCGCTGCGATCTGCTGCCCCATGAGACCCGCAAACACCGACGACCCCTTGCGGTTCGCATCGCCCTCCAGCCCGTGACCGATGGCTTCGTGCAACAGGATACCGGGCCAGCCGGGGCCAAGCACGATGTCCATCACACCCGCCGGGGCTGGCTCCGCCTCCAGGTTCACCAGCGCAATCCGAAGCGCCTCGCGCGCCTTGGACTGCCAGTCGACGGGATCGAGCAGACCGTCCAGCGACACACGCCCACCGCCGCCGGCGGTGCCCGCCTCGCGCCGTCCCTGGTCCTCGACGATCACGGACACGTTCACACGGGTCATTGGGCGCACATCCGTCACCAGGCCACCTTCGGGCCGCAGGATCGCCACTTCCTGCAAGGATGCGGCGATGGTCGCCGTGACCTGAACCACCCTTGGATCCAGCGCCCGTGCAAAGGCGTCGATCTCCTTGAGCGTGTCGACCTTCACCGGAAAGCTCGCGCCAGCGATGGGATCGGCGTCGGTATACAGGTGCCGATTCGTGCCCAAAGGGGGAGGCGCCATGACGCCACCGCCCTCTCCAATCGCCAAACGGGCCGTTTCCGACATTCTTTTCAAAGATTGTTCGGAAATTTCCGTGGCGTGGGCGTAGCCTGCCACCTCGCCCCGAACGGCGCGCAAACCGAATCCCTCGGAGGCGTCGTAACTGGCCGTCTTGACCCTCCCATCGTCGAGAACCAGTGATTCAGAGCGTCGTCGCTCCAGGAAAAGCTCCCCGTCCTCCGCGCCGGCAAGGGTATCACGGACCTGCGCAAGTGTGCGGTCAAGGTCCAAATGTGTTTCAAAAGGGCGAAATTCTGCGTCTGACATCTGGACCTCGGAGTTGATCTGGATCAAAAAAGCGGCGCTTTGCCGCGGACACCATGCTTCCACGGGTGGACAGAATATGGTTTCTAGTCCGGCAGAACGCAACGGTATGCCGTAGGGAGGGAGCAGGACCAGAAGACCATGCTCCATCTTCGCGTTACCACTCAGAATTTTCGGGTCGGCGGGCCCGCGTGCAACTAGAATCGATCAGGGTAGATACATGACCTTCAAGACGATGATGACGGGCCTGATGGGTGCCCTTGTCGCCGCGCCGGCTTTGGCGCAGGACCTGCCAATCATTGGCAAGCCACATCAAGGCGGGATTGGCTTTCAGCCCGCGGCCACCGAACTGGCGACAGATCTGCATTGGCTTGATGGCATGATCCTGATCATCATCACCGCGATCTGTCTGCTTGTGACCGCGCTGCTGGCCTTCGTCGCGATCCGTTTCAATCGGCGGGCGAACAAGACACCGGCGGGCTTCACCCACAACTCGCCGCTGGAAATCGCATGGACCCTCGGCCCCATCGTGATCCTGATTTTCATCGGTGCCTTCTCGCTGCCGGTTCTGTTCAAGCAGCAGGAAATCCCCGAGGCGGACCTGACCATCAAGGTCACCGGCTACCAGTGGTACTGGGGCTACGAATATGTCGGCACCGACCTGGCCTACGACAGCTACATGATCGGCTCGCCCGGCGCCGACCTCAGCTACCTCAGCGGCGATGCGCCGGAAGCTGATGCCGAGTACCGCAAGAACGACAGCGTGATCGCGCAGCTCGAAGCCGTCGGCCTGTCCGAAGACGAATTCCTGCTTGCCTCCGACACCGCCGTGGTCGTGCCCGTTGGCAAAACCGTTGTGATGCAGGTGACCGGCGCGGACGTGATCCACTCCTGGACCATCCCTGCCTTCGGCGTAAAACAGGACGCCGTTCCGGGTCGCCTTGCGGAACTGTGGTTCGAGGCTGACCGCGAAGGTGTCTACTTCGGCCAGTGTTCCGAACTCTGCGGCATCTACCACGCCTACATGCCGATCACCGTCAAAGTGGTCAGCCAGGAAGCCTATGACGCATGGCTTGCCGCCTCCACCGAGGCAGGCTGGTACACCGACGTCCGCGAAGTTCTGACCAACTGATCTCGCAAGATCTCGTAGGTCGGGGACACCCCGGCCTACCCGCCTTACCGAACCGTCAGCGAAAGCCCCCTTCATGAGCGACGCCAGCTTCGATCCCACTTTGACCGACACGCAAGAAGCCCAGTTCGGCGACTACTTCGCCCTGCTCAAGCCGCGCGTGATGACGCTTGTGGTGTTCACGGCCTTCGTCGGCCTGCTTGCGGCGCCTGTGTCGGTGCATCCCTTCCTCGGCTTCTGTGCCGTGCTCTTCATCGCCCTTGGCGGCGGCGCATCCGGCGCCCTGAACATGTGGTACGACAGCGATATCGACGCCGTCATGAAGCGCACCGCAAAGCGGCCCATCCCCGCAGGCAAAGTCACCCGCGAGGAAGCTCTGGCCTTCGGCCTGACACTGTCCGTATTTGCCGTGGTGTTCCTCGGCCTTGCCACCAATTGGCTGGCCGCTGGCCTGCTGGCCTTCACGATCTTCTTTTACGTCGTTGTCTACACCATGTGGCTGAAACGTCTGACGCCACAGAACATCGTCATCGGCGGTGCCGCAGGGGCTTTCCCTCCGATGATCGGCTGGGCGGCAGCCACCGGTGAAATCTCCACCGCTTCCGTGCTTATGTTCTGCCTGACCTTCCTGTGGACGCCGCCGCACTTCTGGGCGCTCGCCCTGTTCGTCCGCATGGACTACGACAACGCCACCGTGCCGATGCTGACCGTGACACACGGACGCCGCGCGACCCGCAACCACATCCTGGCCTACACCGTGCTTCTGGCGATCTTTGCCATTGGCCTCGGGTTCACCCAGGTGGGCGGCCCCGTCTACCTTGCAACGGCCGTGGTGCTGAACGCGCTCTTCCTCAAAGGCGCTGTCGACATCTGGCGCCGTGACGAGGCCGCATCGGAGGCAGACAACTTCAAGGTCGAGAAGAGCTTCTTCAAACTGTCCCTGCTCTACCTCTTCGCGCATTTCGGCGCGATCCTGGTGGACGCTGGTCTCACGCGCTTCGGGGTGCTCTGATATGGCTATCACCAAAGAACACGAACTGCACAAGCGCCGACGCTCCCGCAATGTGGGGCTGGGCCTGACACTTGGCGCTTTCATCGCGATCGTTTTCGGCATGACCATGGTCAAGGTCAGCAGCGGTGATTTTGCCATGCGACCGACCGAGAATTCCACCGTGATCGACTCCGGAGGCTCCGCAGATGGCGATTGATCCCAAAACCAAAACCTTGGTCCAGACCCTCGGCGTGGTCGTCACGATGGGCGCGCTCGCCTGGGCATCCGTTCCGTTCTACAACTGGTTCTGCCGTGTGACCGGCTTCGGCGGCACCACGCAGGTCGCACTGGCCGATCAGGGGCGCGAGATCCTCGACCGCACCATCAAGGTCAAATTCGACGCCTCCAAGGAACGCAACATGCCATGGGAATTCAAACCCATGCAGACAGAGATGGAAGTACGCCTCGGCGAAGAAGGCCTCGCCTTCTTCGAGGCATACAATCCCACCGACCACCCCGTCGCCGGTCAGGCCGCCTACAACGTCGCGCCCTATCAGGCGGGTGGGTACTTCAACAAGATCGAGTGCTTCTGCTTTACCGAACAGGTTCTGCAGCCCGGTGAGCGTGTTCAGATGCCTGTCAGCTTCTTTGTCGATCCCGAGATCCTCGAAGACGGCGACGCAAAGTTTTATAAGCACATCACGCTTTCCTACACTTTCTACGAGATCGACCTGCCCGAAGACGTGCAGGCCGCGCTCGATATAGACAGCGGTACCTCCGATCTTCCGGGCGGTGCCGAAAACGAAAACGGTGCTCCGGCATCCGTGAACTAACGCCTAACGAGGGAACGCCATGGCGCATGCAAAAAATCACGACTACCACATCCTGAACCCCAGCATCTGGCCCCTCCTGGCCTCCGTGTTTGCGTTCATCATGCTGTTCGGGGCAGTCGGCTGGATGTCCGGCGGCATGACCGTCCTGTTCGGCGCGATTCAGATTTCCGGACCGTGGCTGTTTCTGATCGGCTTCGTCGGCACACTTTACGTGATGTTCGGCTGGTGGGCAGAAACCGTTGCAGAGAACAAGGTCGGCGACCACACACCTGTTGTGCTGATCGGCCTGCGGTACGGCTTCATCCTGTTCATCATGTCCGAAGTGATGTTCTTCTTCGCGTGGTTCTGGTCGTTCTTCAAACACGCCCTGTACCCGATGGGTCCGAACTCCCCCGCAGTGGATGGCCAGTGGCCGCCAGCGGGCATCGAGACATTTGACCCGTGGCACCTGCCCTTGATCAACACGCTGATCCTGCTGTGCTCCGGCGCGGCGGCCACCTGGGCACACCACGCTCTGGTGCACGGCAACAAACGTGACGAGATCAAGCAAGGCCTCGCCATCGCGGTGATCCTCGGCCTGATCTTCACCGTGTTCCAAGCGTACGAGTATTCCCACGCGGCCTTCGGCTTTTCGGGCAATATCTACGGCGCGAACTTCTTCATGGCGACCGGCTTCCACGGCTTCCACGTCATCATCGGCACCATCTTCCTGTTCATCTGCCTGCTGCGCACGATGAAGGGTCACTTCACTCCCGAAAACCACCTCGGGTTCGAGGCGGCTGCCTGGTACTGGCACTTCGTCGATGTGGTGTGGCTGTTCCTCTTCGCGTCCATCTACATCTGGGGCGGTTGATCGCAGGTCGGGGCTGTCCCTGACGCTGGACCAGATCACAGGGCCTTGCGTCCCGTGGCTCACAAGGTAAACCAAGGCGCGGCTGTCACGGCCGCGCCTTTTCCGTTCCGGGAGACGTCATGAAACGCTACCTCGCCCCCATCCTGATCGGCTTGATCGGCGTGGCCATTCTTCTGCGCCTCGGTTTTTGGCAGGTGGACCGGCTGGGCCAGAAGGAAGCGGAACTGGCCCTCATCGAAGCCACCATCTACGGCGAACCGCAGCCCCTTCCCAGGCTGATGGACCCGGAGACTCAGCGCTATCTGCCAACCGCGCTCGACGGCACGCTGGAAGACGGCGCGCTCTATGTTCTTGTCTCCGCCAAGATGCGCGGCGCTGGCTGGCGGGTGATCTCTCCGTTCCAGACGGAGGAGGGCCGCCGCGTGTTGGTCGACCGCGGGTTCCTCCCCGTCGACCAGAAGGACGCGCCGCTCTACGCCGGGCCGGCACACATCTCGGCCAACTTGCACTGGCCTGACGACCGCAACTCCTCGACGCCGGACAACGACGAAGCCAAGAACATATGGTATGCGCGAGACCTCGGCCCCATGTCCGAGGCGCTGCAAACCGAACCCCTTCTGGTCGTGGCGCGCCAGATTGATCCGGCTCCGACCAGCGTGCAGCCCATGCCGGTTGACACCTCCGCCATCCCGAACGATCACCTGCAATACGCCATCACCTGGTTCTCCCTGGCCGCGGTATGGCTGATCATGACCGGCGTCTGGATACGCCGTATCGCGAAAGGCACTGACTGATGCGCTATATTTCCACACGGGGACAGGCCCCTGCCCTGACCTTCGAAGAGGCGATGCTCTCCGGCCTTGCCCGCGACGGTGGCCTCTACGTCCCGGAGACCATCCCACAATTGTCAGCTGACAATATCCGTGCGCTCCAAGGGCTGACCTACGAAGAAACCGCCTTTCGCATCATGCGCCCCTTCGTGGGTGACGGCTTCACCGACGAGGTCTTTGCCGACCTGATCGCCAAGGCTTACGCCGGTTTCGGTCACAACGCCCGCGCGCCGCTGGTGCAACTGGCCCCGAACCATTTCCTGCTGGAGCTGTTCCACGGTCCGACGCTGGCGTTCAAGGACTTCGCCATGCAGATCATCGGTCAGCTCTTTCAAGAGGCGCTGGAACGGCGCGGCGAGCGTGTGACCATTGTGGGTGCGACCTCCGGCGACACAGGGTCTGCGGCCATCGAAGCGTTCAAGGGCCTCGACAATGTCGACGTCTTTATCCTCTTTCCCCACGGCCGCGTCTCCGAGGTGCAGCGCCGTCAGATGACCACCCCGCCGGAGGCCAATGTGCATGCGCTGGCGATGGATGGTCACTTCGACGACTGTCAGGCCCGCCTGAAGGACATGTTCAACCACTTCGAGTTCCGCGACAACGTCCGCCTCGCCGGGGTGAACTCCATCAACTGGGCGCGCGTTCTGGCGCAGGTGGTTTACTACTTCTCCTCCGCCGTGTCGCTCGGCGCGCCGGACCGCAAGGTCAGCTTCACCGTGCCCACCGGCAACTTCGGCGACATCTTTGCCGGCTATATCGCCAAGCGCATGGGCCTGCCCATCGACCGGCTGGTGGTCGCCACCAACCAGAACGACATCCTGCACCGCTGCCTGACCGGCGGCGCCTACCAGACCTCGCAGGTGCATCCGTCGATCTCGCCGTCGATGGACATTCAGGTCTCCAGCAACTTCGAGCGTGCCTTGTTCGACGCCTATGACCGCGACGGCGCGGCGGTGGCACAGCTGATGGACGAGCTGAAGGACGGCGGCTTCAACGTGTCGCAAGGCGCGCTGCAAGCCCTGCGCGAACATTTCGACTCGGGCCGCGTGTCCGAGGAGGAAACCCTCGCCACCATCCAGTCGGCCCAGACAACCATGGGCGAATTGCTCTGCCCGCACAGCGCCATCGGCGTGCGCGTCGCGGAAACCCTGCGCGCTTCCGACACCCCCATGATCACGCTGGCCACGGCGCATCCGGCCAAATTCCCCGACGCGGTGGAGAAAGCCTCCGGCATGCGCCCGCCCCTTCCAAACCGGATGGCGGACCTGTATGAGCGTCCCGAACGTGTGACGCGGGTCGCCAATGACCTCGCCGCCCTCGAGTCTCTTATTCAGGAGCGCATCAACAAGTGACCGTCCAACTCACCACGCTTTCCAACGGCCTTCGGGTCGTCACCGAACATATGCCATCCATGGAATCCGCCGCTCTCGGGCTGTGGATCACTGCTGGGGGGCGCCACGAGCGTGAAGAGCAGAACGGCATCGCGCATTTTCTCGAACACATGGCGTTCAAGGGCACGGCCAAACGCTCCGCCCTGCAAATCGCCGAGCAGATCGAGGATGTGGGTGGCTACATCAACGCCTATACCTCCCGCGAAGTGACTGCCTATTACGCCCGCGTGCTGAAGGCAGACACCGAATTGGCGGTGGACGTGTTGGCGGACATCCTCCTCAACCCGGTCTTTGACCAGAAGGAGATCGAGACCGAGCGTCATGTGATCCTTCAGGAAATCGGTCAGGCCGCCGACACGCCGGACGACGTGATCTTTGACTGGTTGCAGGAAAAGGCCTACCCGAACCAGCCCATCGGCCGCACCATTCTGGGCGAAGCCGAAAGGGTGAACAGCTTTGGCCGCGCCGACCTGGAAACCTTTGTCGACGAACATTACGGTCCCAGCCAGATGATCCTGTCGGCCGCCGGTGCCGTGGACCACGACGCATTGGTCAAACAGGCAGAGCGCCTCTTTGGCGACCGCGCGCCCCGCGACGGGCTGATCGCCGACACGGCCACCTTCCACGGGGGCGAAACGCGCAAGGACAAGACCCTGGAGCAGGCGCATATGGCGCTGGCCTTCGAGGCCCCCGGCTACCGCGATCCGATGTTCTACAACGCGCAGATCTACGCCACGGCGCTTGGCGGCGGCATGTCCTCCCGCCTGTTCCAGGAGATCCGCGAAAAGCGCGGCCTGTGCTACACCATCTTCGCGCAAAGCGGCGCTTATGCCGACACCGGCATGACGACGATCTACGCCGGCACCTCGGGCGACGAGCTGTCCGACCTGATGACTCTGACCGTCGATGAGATGAAGCGCGCGGCCGAGGACATGTCCGATGCCGAGATCGAGCGTGCCCGCGCCCAGATGAAGGCCGGTCTGCTGATGGGGCTCGAAAGCCCGTCAAGCCGCGCCGAACGCATGGCCCGGATGATCCAGATCTGGGGCAAGGTCCCCCCGATCGAGGAAACCGTGGCCCGCATCGACGCCGTCACGCGCGAAGCTGTTCTGGCGTTTGCCGAACAACAGGCGGCGCAGGCGGCGCTGTCGCTGGCTCTGTACGGGCCGGTCTCCGGCGCGCCCACGCTGGAGGCATTGCAGGCGCGGCGGGCAGCGTGATGCTGTCCTTCCGGCGCAAGTTCCGGATCGAAACGGAGCGGCTGACCCTGCGGCCGCCCTTGCACTCCGATTTCAACGCATGGTGCGCCGTGCGTCAGGAAAGCCGCAACTACCTGACCCCCTGGGAGCCCAGCTGGTCCGAGGATCACCTGTCGCGCAAGGCGTTCACCAATCGCGTCTACTGGGCGCAGCGCTCTGTCACTGGCGAAACGGCGATCCCGTTGTTCCTGATCCGGCGGGCAGACAATGCGCTGATCGGTGCGATCACGCTGGACAACATACGGCGCGGTCCGGCGCAGGCGGGCACCTTGGGCTACTGGACCGGCCAACGCTACGCACGGCAGGGTTACATGGCCGAAGCCATCACCGCCGTCACCCATCACGCCTTTGAAAGGCTGGGCCTTTCACGGATGGAGGCGGCCTGCCTGCCGGAGAACACCGCCTCGCGGGGGTTGCTGGAACGCTCCGGCTTCAAATACGAGGGCGTGGCGCAAAGCTACCTCCAGATCAATGGCCGGTGGCGGACGCATGTTCTGTATTCCTGCCTTCGACTGGACCGACGCGGTCGCACCGACGCGGGCTAAGCGCCGGTCGGCAGGCATCTTTGGCCCTGCCGCGCATCTCATCGCTCACCCCAACGTGAACTGCGCTTGCGTTGGCTTTGCTTTGGCAATCGACACTCCCTTGCTAGGCTTCCTCAACCATAAGGAGCCTGCCCATGTCCCGCCTCGCTCTCGTCTTCGCCCTTCTCGCCACGCAAATGTCTCCTGCGCAGGCGCAGACAGAGACGCGCCGACCGTCGCATTGCATCGCCATCGCCGATGCTGCGCCGGGTCTGGAGTATCTGCAAAAGGCGTCCTGGCAGGACCCGATCCCTGAGTACACCGTGCGTCTGAGCTACATCGGCCATGCCAGCTTTCTGCTGCAAACGCCGGGAGGGTTGAACGCAGTCACCGACTTCACCGGGTTTATCGGCAATGTCGACATGATCCCTGACGTCGTGACCATGAACCACGCTCATGATACCCATTGGACCGCCTTCCCGGATCCCGCCATACCGCATGTCCTGCCCGGCTGGGGCGAACCCTTCGGCAGCGGCATCGACCATCATCTCGATCTTGGCGAAGTGCTGATCCGCAATGTGTCCACCAACATTCGCTCGCGGTTCGGCGGCACCGAGGAAAAGGGCAATTCCATCTTCGTGTTCGAGGTCGAAGGGCTGTGCATCGGGCACCTTGGCCACCTTCATCACATTCCCACGGATGAACAATTCGCGGCCCTCGGGCGGCTGGATGTTGTCATGGTTGCGGTGGATGGCGGCATGACCCTGCCGCTCAACAAGGTCGTGCCCATGCTGGAACGGCTACGCTCCTCCGTCGTGATCCCCATGCACTGGTTTTCCGGCTACGCGCTGGAGCAGTTCCTGACCGAGATCAGCGAAAGCTTTGCCATCGACCGCCGCGATGCCTCGTCGATGGAGGTCAGCCTGCGCAGCTTGCCCTCCCGTCCCACCGTCGTGGTCCTGCGCCCGGACTACCTGCGCTGACCCCTTGCATCCCGGTCCCACTGGCCTATCCCTTGGGGGAGTATAAAGGACCGACCATGACGCTGACCCCCGCTACCGATGCCTTTGCCGACACGCTGTCACAGCAGTTGCCCGCCGACACCCTGCGCCGCGTCGAACCGCGGTTTCTCGAAGAACCGCGGGGCCGCTGGCAAGGATCGTCAGGCTGGGTCGCCCTGCCGCGCAGCACCCAAGACGTCGCCACCATCGTCCGCCATTGCGCACAGACCGGCACCGGACTGGTGCCTTACGGTGGCGGCACCGGGCTGGTGGGTGGGCAGATCGCCCCTGACGGTGCGCCGCTGCTTCTGTCGCTGGAGCGCATGACCGCCGTTCGCGCCGTCTTTCCGGAGGAAAATGCCCTGACAGTCGAGGCAGGCGCCATTCTCGCCGACGTGCATGATGCCGCCGAGGCCGTGAACCGCCTCTTCCCGCTGTCGCTCGCCTCTCAGGGGTCTGCGCGCATCGGTGGCCTGCTGTCCACCAACGCCGGTGGCATCAACACCCTGCGCTACGGCAACGCCCGCGATCTGGTTCTGGGGCTGGAGGCCGTGCTGCCAGACGGCGAGATCTGGAACGGTCTGAAACGTCTGCGCAAGGACAACACCGGCTACGATTTGCGCCATCTCCTGATCGGGGCCGAAGGGACGCTGGGCGTCATCACCGCCGCCAGCCTGAAACTGTTCCCCCGCCCCAGCGCCACGGGCACGGCCTTGCTGGCAACACCTTCCCCGGCCACGGCGCTGTCTTTGCTCGCCCGCGCCCGTGACATTCTGGGGGACACCATCTCCGCCTTCGAGTTGATCCACCGTCAGGGCATCGACTTTCTGGCAGAGACACTGCCCGACATCCGCCGCCCCTGGCCCGAGCCACCGGAATGGTGCGTGCTGATCGAAATCGGCACCGGCCCTGCAACCGATCCGACCGAAGCCCTGGAGACCCTCTTTGCCAGCGCGCTGGAGGACGGGCTGTCCGAGGACGGCCTCATTGCGCAATCCAAACAGCAATCGCAGGACTTCTGGACGATCCGGGAACAGATCCCCGAGGCCAACCGCCGCATCGGCTCCATCTCCAGCCACGACATTGCGCTGCCGCTCTCTGTCATACCGGAATTCATCCCCGAAGCGCACGCGCGCCTTGCCGAGATTGACAGCTACCGGATCAACTGCTTCGGCCACCTGGGGGATGGCAACCTGCACTTCAACGTCTTTCCCATGCCGGGCCGGACCCGCGCTGACCACGCCCACCAACGCGACGCGATCAAGACCTGCGTGCATGACCTGACCCACGCCATGGGCGGCTCCGTCAGCGCAGAGCACGGCATCGGGCGCCTGAAAACCGATGACATGCTGCGCTACGGCGACCCGACCAAGCTGGCCGCCATGCGAGCGATCAAATCAGCGCTCGACCCGGCGGGCATCATGAACCCCGGCGCGGTGCTGCCCGACTAGCGAGGCCCGGCCCGTTTCTTTGCTTTCGAAATGCTCCGGCGGTACGGAGGCTGGCCCCCGCGTCCTATTCGCTACTGCGACACACGGAACACACAGCCATCGGACAACAGCTCCGGTGGCGTGAGGCACAGACCACGGGCGACCTCGAAAGCGGCGAGGACTTTCGGCACATAGTCCCGTGTTTCAGCAAAATCCGGCACACCGCCGTGAGTGCCGATGGAATTTTCGCCCGCATTATACCCCGCAAGCACCAGGATCGGGTCGCCATCGAATTTCTCGATAAGAAAGTCGAGAAACCGCACCCCGCCACGAATGTTCTGCACGGCGTCCAAGGAGTCCTCGACGCCAAATCGGCTCGCGGTGGCGGGCATGAGCTGCATCAACCCCTGCGCGCCTGCGCTGCTGACGGCCGCCGGTCGCCCGCCGGATTCCACATAGATCACGGCCAGCGCCAGCGCAGGTGACACGCGGGTCCCGACGGTTTCCATCAACAAATCCCTGCCGTGCACCGCCGCGATATCCTGGATGTCCTGCAATCTCGGCGCGGCAACCCGTGCCCCACCCGGCCCTTTGCTCAAGGAGGCCAGGGCCGGCGCAAGACGACCCGGCGCAGTTGCCTCGATCGTCGGGGACACCACGTCCCAGAACCAACTGTAGTGGCCGGTCGCGGCACGCGGCGCGCTGGCCGCGGCACTGGCACGCTGAACAGGGGCGGGATCGGTTATGGTTGGCAACGGCGGCACCGCAGGATTGGCGCGTGGCGCAATCTGCACAGTGATACGCTTTTCTCCCGGCTTGGGCGGTTTCACCCGACGGGCAGAGAAGTCACTGGTGATCTGCTGCGCCTCAAGCGCTAGCGGCACAGACAGCAGAACGGTCAAAGCCGCAGCTTTTGCGATAGTGAGTCCCATGGGCTGCTCGATCCCTTGTCGGGTTTTCTTTGACCTAACTTCGCACAATTCGCCCCAAAACACCAATAGTGTTGCCATTCGAGGAACCGCCTTGCCTCACCACCCTGCCCGAAAGCATACAAATCCCCACCGAGGCGACGGCGATCAGCCTGTTTTACACAATGAAACCATGGCGTTGCATATTTTAATTACGAAATTAGCCTTGGCTTAAAAATCACTACAATCAGGTCAAAAAAACGCCCCAAAGCAGGTTCAAAACTAGGTCATACCAACGAGGGACAGGGAATGAGAGAGCCCGCTACGATCCCAAAGCTGGTCCACGTGAGCACAACATACCTACGGAGAGAGACCATGATGAACTTTATCAAAAACTTCCACAAAGACGAAGCCGGTGCCGTGACAGTTGACTGGGTCGTCCTGACCGCAGCCGTCGTGGGCCTGGCCGTGGCCGCCTACACCCAGATCGAAACATCGACCACGACCCTGATCGACGCAGCCGCTCTGCGTGTGGACGCTGAAAACACTCTGGCAGCTGACTGATCGGCGCTCCGCAGTCCACGTGGACCGCGTGACCATCGCCTGATCGGCTGAGACTTGCGCGGGTTTCGCCCCTCGCGCGCCCCCACATTTCATAGCTCAGAAGGCCCGCGATGGGTCAGAGCTTCAGATCGAGAGACAAAACCATGTTCGCATTCATCAAGAACTTCCGCAAAGACGAAGCCGGCGCCGTGACAGTTGACTGGGTCGTCCTGACCGCAGCCGTCGTGGGTCTGGCCGTGGCCGCCTACACCCAGATCGAAACATCGACCACGACCCTGATCGACGCAGCCGCTCTGCGTGTGGACGCTGAAAACACCCTGGCAGCTGACTAATAGCCGCCGCGCCGCTCTTGAACGCGGCGTGACCACCTCTTGAGGGAGGCGTCCGCAAAACGCGCGCGCCTCCCTTTTCCATCTGGCTGGCCAGTCATTGGGTCCGCCCGTTTTTATATCAGTAGGAAACAGGCGCATGTTCCAGATTATCAAGCGTTTTACCCGCAATGAGTCCGGTGCTGTCACCGTGGATTGGGTCGTTTTGACCGCCGCCGTGGTCGGGCTCGCCGTTGCTGCATATTTGCAGATTGAAACAAGCACCCACACTCTGGCGAATGCTGCCGGCGCGCGCATCGGGGCAGAACCCCTTCCGACCGAAGAGTAAGGACACCGGCGGCCCTGCCCGCCGAGACGCCAGTCTTCTTCGAAAGGTCTGCTCAGGCGTGCCACGTGTGGCACGCTTCATTGCTCTGAGGCCCAAGCGCCTTGGAAAGGCCGCAAAGGCTCCACGCTCTCGCAACAATGCAGTGAGACTTTAGAAAACCGCCGTAGGGCGCCATCCGTGCCCTGCGACTGACGCGTACCATGAGGTGATTTATGCGACTTGTATTCGGACTGGTTCTTCTCGTCGGAATCGGCCTCGCCGGTTTCGCCGTTTACATGGCTCAGAACTATATCGGAGCGTATGAGACCGCGCTGGACCAAGCTCAGCAAAACCAGGTGGCCTCCGTCCCGACAAAGATGGTGTATGTCTCGGTCAACGCCATTCCCTATGGCCACGAAGTCACCGAGGACGACGTGAAGCTGGCGCCCTGGCCCGTGGAAATCATGCCCGAGGGTGTCTTCACCGAGGACACCCCGTTTCTGGGCCCCGGCATCGAGCGCCGCGTCGCCCTGCGTGCCATCGACCCGTTTGAAGCCCTTCTGCCCAGCAAGGTTTCCGAACCTGGCGGCTCCGCCGGGCTGACGTCCCATCTTCGGGCGGGAGAAAGTGCGTTTGCCCTGAAGGTGGACGTGGCCTCCGGCGTGTCCGGCTTCTTGCGCCCCGGCGACAGGGTGGACATTTACTGGACGGGTCGCGTGGAAACGCCATCGCTCAACGGCGACGGGCGTGGTCAGACCAACGAAGTCACCCGGCTGATCCAAAGCGGCGTGCGCCTGATTGCCATCGACCAGAACGCCGAGGCGGACACATCCGCGACAAGCATCGCGCAAACCGTCACCGTTGCGGGCACCCGCGATGTGGTCAGTGTGCTGACACACGCGCAGTCAACCGGCAAGCTGACCTTGTCGCTGATCGGCGTGACCGACACCACCCCCGTCACGGGTCCGATCGAAGTGGACCAATTGTCGATGCTCGGCATCGAGCGCGCGGCGCCGACGCCGCAGGCTGCCCCGAAGGCGAAGACCTGCTCTACCCGTGTACGGCGCGGGTCAGAGGTGATGGAGATCCCAATTCCCTGCACCAATTGAGCCGGCGGTCATCAAGTTACGCAACACTCAGAGCGCGCGCCTCCGCGCTCTGTTTCCATTTAAGGGCCTGGCCTCCGCTATACGAAAAACCGGATCTGTGACCGGTTATCCACATAAAGCGTGCAGCCGAATGCCTTGATTCTTGCATTAAAAGCAGTTGTGCCGCACAGTACCGGCAAATGTGGGCAGCAAGACCCGCGAACGAGGCGTGATCGAAAGGCAGGTCACATGCAAATTGACGGATTTATAAAGGCGGCCCTGCTTGGGCTGACCTTGGGCGCTGCGACACTGTCCGTGCCGGCCCATGCGGAATCCATCCGCGTGGTGCGCACAGGCACGGAGTCGGTTCTGAACGTGCCCATGAACCGCGCTGTGGTCGTCGAAAGTGATATCCCCTTCGCCGAACTCTCCATCGCCAACCCCGCCATCGCTGACATTTCCTCCCTTTCGGATCGTACCATCTACGTGCTGGGAAAATCGCCCGGCACGACGACGTTGACCATCCTCGACGCGGCGGGTCAGCTTGTGACGAACGTGGATGTGCGCGTGGCCGCGGACGTGACCGAGTTCAAGGAACGTCTGCGCCAGATCCTGCCAGAGGAAACAATTGAGGTTCGCACCGCAAACGATGGCATCGTGTTGTCTGGCACCGTCACCTCAATTGCGCGGATGGAACGCGCGCTTGATCTGGCCCAACGCTATGCGCCGGAACGCGTCTCCAACCTGATGGTGGTCGGCGGCATTCAGCAGGTGATGCTCAAGGTCCGCTTCGCAGAAATGCGCAGGTCGGTATCCAAGGCGCTGCGCGCCTCGATCGCAACCGGCGGTTCGGTGTTGAATGGCGATCTGGGCGTCGAGCTTGGCACCGGGAACGCCGCCGTTGCCGCGGATGTGGACGCTGTTGCCAACAAGCTTGGCCCCCGTCGCCTTGGCACAGATGGCGCGGTGATTTTCGGGTTCAACGCAGGCGGCCTCGAAGTGGGCATCCTGCTTGAAGCGCTTGAAAACAAGGGGATGGTCCGCACCTTGGCGGAGCCAAACCTGACCGCATTGTCGGGGCAAGAGGCCACCTTTCTCGCTGGTGGCGAATATCCCGTTCCGGTGGCGCAGGGTGACGATTCCGTCACCATCGAATTCAAACCCTTCGGTGTGGAGCTGGCCTTCGTTCCGCGTGTCATTGATGGCGACCTCATCAACCTCGAAATCGAGGCTGCGGTTTCCTCTATCGACGCCGGCAACGGCATCACCTTTTCAGATGTCACCGTCGCTGGCTTTGCGCGCCGCGAAACGTCGACCACCGTCGAGCTCCGTGACGGTGAAAGCTTCGCCGTGGCAGGCCTGCTGCAGGAAGATTTCTACAACCTGAACAGCCAGGTGCCCTGGCTCGGGGACGTGCCGATCCTTGGGGCGCTGTTTCGGTCCGCTGAATACGAACGGGAACAGTCGGAGCTTGTGATCATTGTGACACCGCACCTGGTGACGCCGGTGCGGGGCGAGGCGCTTGCGCTGCCAACCGACCGCGTGACCCTGCCCACCGAGCGCGAGTTGTTTCTGGGCGGCAAGGTCACCGGCGGCCGCACGCCCACAACAGGTGCCGCAGGCGAAATCGCCAAGCAGGATTTCAACGGCTCTTACGGCTACGTGATGGATTGATGACCATGGCAGACACCTCCCTTCCCCGGCCGACCTTCAGGCTTGCCCTGTCCGGGATGGCGATGGGGCTGCTCGTTTCGGGCTGTTCCTCTTCGACCCAAAGCTCCATGGTCGAAGGCTTTCGCAGCGATGTGGGCGCCTCCGTCGACACCGGTGCCTTTGGCAATGCGACGATGAACAACCACCAGTACATGACCGGCGAAAAGACCTACGTCTATGAACTGTCGCAGCGTTTTGCCTCCGAGGTGATGACAACGGTGAACTTTGCGTTCAACTCTTCGGTGCTGGACCAGGGCGGCGTAGACACCCTGCGGGAACAGGCGCGGTGGATACGCCAGTTCCCCGAGGCGACGTTCCGCGTTTATGGCCATACCGACAAGGTTGGCGGCAACGGGTACAACAAGGCGCTTGGTCTTGCCCGTGCAAATACAGTCGTGAACTTCCTCGTCAGCCAGGGCATCTCCCGCTCCCGTCTGGAGGCGGTCGTGTCCTTTGGCGAAACACAGCCCCTGATTGTGACCGAGGGACGCGAACGGCGCAACAGGCGTACCGTGACCGAAGTGTCTGGCTTTGTCGGGCGGCATCCCACCGTGCTCGAAGGCAAGTATGCCGAGATTATCTATCGCGAATACATCAACAGTGCGGAACCGTCCTCCTCGCTGAACGCACAAACCGGCAACGAACTGTCCATTGGTCAGTAACCCGGCCTGATCGGAAGCGTGTCAGAAATTTTAGCGGGCTGCCAATGACTTGGCGGCCCGTTTTGCTGTCGAACACATGTGTTTGAACTGGTGCCGATATCGGCAAAGCGCGCCCTTGTTTCCGGGCAGCGTACAGAAACACCGCACAATTACGAGGATTTGGCCAAAATGTCGCCTCGTTTGCAGGAGAAGTTGTGCAGGAACCAGATTTGCGCCGAACCGAATCGGCGCCCGTGTCTGAGGGGGGCCGGCAGAATGCCGCGACCGTAGCCCAAAGCGCGAGGAATGAAGGACGAGAGGCATGACAGGTACACCCGCAGATCCCGCCCCCATCGTGGCCTGCACCATCAGCCGGGACGTACAGAACTTCGACCTGCTGATTGAGGACATGGAAACCCTCCTAGGTGAAGCCTGGGGAGATCTTGGCTTTGACGAGGCGTTGCCCTTCCTGCACCAGCCAGAGGCCGCAGAGATGGAATTCGTCGCGATTGCGATCGACGCCATCGACGAGGGCGAGCTGTCGTATATCACCGAAATCATCGCCGGCGCGAAGGCGCTGGGGATCAAGGTGATCCTGATTGCCGAGGATGTCACACCGGCTTCGCTGCACCAATTGCTGCGCGGTGGCGCAGATGAGTTCGTGCCCTACCCCCTGCCCGAAGGGGAATTGTCGGCAGCCGTCGAAAGGCTGCGCACACCAGACCCGGTGCCCGTGGCTCAGGCCCCCGAGGGGTCCAAGGTCAAACTGGCGGGTGACGGCGACGGCGTCCTTATCGGCGTCCAGGGGCTGTCCGGCGGCTGCGGCGCGACCACGCTGGCGGTCAATCTCGCCTATGAGCTGGCCACTGTGTCGGCAGGGAACAAGCCGCCAAAAGTCTGCCTGATCGACCTGGGCCTGCAGTTCGGCTCCGTCGCCACGTACCTCGACCTGCCCCGGCGCGAGGCGGTGTTCGAGACGCTCTCTGACATCGAATCGATGGACGGTGACAGCTTTGGTCAGGCGCTTGTGTCTTTCGAGGACAAGCTGCAGGTCTTTACCTCCCCTGCCGATATCCTGCCACTGGATCTGGTCGGTCCCGCCGAGGTCGGCAAGCTGCTGGATGTGGCGCGGGAGCACTTCGACTATGTGGTGGTCGACATGCCCGGCAGCCTTGTCCAATGGACGGAGACCGTCCTGACAGAGGCGCAGATCTTTTTTGCCGTCATGGAGCTGGACATGCGTTCCGCCCAAAACACCCTGCGGCTGAAGCGCATGCTGCAATCCGAAGAACTGCCGTTCGACAAGATCCGCTTTGCGCTGAACCGCGCGCCGAAATTCACCGATCTTCAGGGCAAAAGCCGGGTGAAGCGCATGGCAGACAGCCTTGGGATTTCGCTGGAATTGCAACTGCCTGACGGCGGTCGCGCCGTGATGCAGGCCTGCGACCATGGCCAGCCGCTTGCGACGCACGCGACGAAGAACCCGTTGCGCAAGGAGATCGTGAAACTGGCTGAAATGCTCAATGCCATCGGCGCCGACAGCGCCGAGGCGGCATGATACGAGGGGTCTGCTGAATGTTCCAGCGCTACAAGAAAACCGGCACGTCAAAGCCTGCAGGAAAGCCTGTCCCGGCAGTTGGCTTGAAGCTGGATCCCGCGGGCGCCGCTCCCGTGGCGGAGAAGCCTTCGATCACCTCGTCGCGGGCGCCATCAGCGGCGCGCAAGGTGGTGCCAAAATCAGCGATCTCCGCCCCTGCGGACAAGGAAAAGAAGCGCAAGGAACGTCTTGGCGAGGTCAAGCTGGAGCTGCACCGCGCGCTGTTGGAAAACCTCAACCTCGCGGCGCTGGATCAGGCCACCGAGGCGGAGCTGCGTGAAGAAATATCTGAAATCGCAACCGAATCCCTGCAGGAAAAGGGCCTGGTGCTGAACCGCGAAGAGCGGCGCACCATGATGACCGACCTCTACGACGAGGTGAAGGGCCTTGGCCCGCTGGAAGCGCTGCTCAAGGATGAGACCGTCTCGGATATTCTGGTGAACGGTCCGCACCAGATCTTTGTGGAACGTGAGGGCAAGCTGCAGGTCAGTGACATCACCTTCAAGGATGAGAAGCACCTGATGCGGATCATCGACAAGATCGTCTCTGCCGTGGGACGTCGCGTCGATGAATCGAACCCTTACGTCGACGCGCGTTTGCAGGACGGCTCGCGTTTCAACGCCATGGTGCCGCCGATTGCCATCGACGGATCGCTGGTCTCGATTCGTAAGTTCAAGAAAGACAAGCTGGGCATCGACGACCTTGTGAACTTTGGCGCTTTCACCGAGGAGATGGCCGTCTACCTTCAGGCCGCCGTGGCCACGCGTCTGAACATCATCGTCTCCGGCGGTACCGGCTCCGGTAAAACCACCACGCTCAACGCCCTGTCGTCCTTTATCGACGACAGTGAACGCATCCTGACCATCGAGGATACGGCAGAACTTCAGCTGCAACAGTCCCACGTGGGCCGCATGGAATCCCGCCCCCCGAATGTGGAGGGCAAAGGCGCCGTCACGCCCCGAGATTGCCTCAAGAACGCCCTTCGGATGCGCCCTGACAGGATCATCGTGGGCGAAACGCGCGGCGAGGAGGTCATCGACATGTTGCAGGCCATGAACACGGGTCACGACGGCTCGATGACCACGATCCACGCGAACTCCGCCCGTGACGGCGTGGCGCGTCTGGAAAACATGATCGCCATGGCGGGCATCGACATGCCGCTCAAGGCCATGCGCAGCCAGATTTCATCGGCTGTCAACCTGATCGTGCAGGCGTCGCGTCTGCAGGACGGGTCGCGCCGCATGACCTCCATCACGGAGATCACCGGCATGGAAGGGGATGTTATCTCCATGCAGGAGCTGTTCCGCTACCAGCGGGTCGGCCTGACGCCGGACAACAAGATCATCGGCCACTTCACCGCGACCGGCGTTCGATCTGCCTTTTCCGAACGGTTCCGCATGTGGGGCTACGATGTCCCGGCCTCGATCTACGAACCGTTCCGACCCGATTGACCAGTTTTCCCGTTACCCTCAGTCTTCAAAGCGAGTAATCGATTATGCTCACTGCAGCACCCATCATTTACGGCATGATCTTCCTGGGAGTCGTCGCTTTGGTGAACGGCGTCTATCTGGTCGCCTTCGGCAAATCGATCTCCTTCTCGAACAAGGTCAACCGCCGCCTGGAAATGCTTGAAAAAGGCGAACGGCGCGAAGACGTGCTGGCAAAACTCCGCAAGGAGATGGACCAGCATATGGAAAGCCGCTCGCTGCCGATCTACTCGATGCTGGCGGACAAGGCCAACAAGGCCGCCATCGCCTTCACGCCACAGCAGCTGCTGATGATCATGGCAGGCGCCTCGGTTTTTGCCTTCGTCGGTCTGACCATTGGCACAGAGACCGGGCCGGCCGTACGCGCCGTTGTGGCCGTGGTCATGGGTGTGGGCGGCGTGTTCATGTGGGTCAGCCACAAGGCCAAGAAGCGCCTAGCGATGATCGAGGAACAGCTTCCTGACGCGGTGGAGCTGATGGTGCGCTCCTTGCGGGTCGGGCATCCCTTCAGCTCTGCGATCACCATCGTTTCCAAGGAGATCAAGGACCCGCTGGCCACGGAATTTGGCATCATCGCGGATGAATCCGCTTACGGACGCGATATCGGTGAGGCCCTGAAACACATGGCGGAACGCCTGGACATGCAGGACATGCGCTTCCTCGCGGTCGCCGTGGCGATCCAGCAGCAGGCGGGCGGCAACCTGGCGGAGATCCTCGAAGGTCTGGCCAAGGTGATCCGGGCACGGTTTCGCCTGTTCCGCCGCGTGAAGGCGATCACCGCCGAAGCGCAGTGGTCCGGCAAATTCCTGTCGAGCTTCCCGCTTCTGGCGCTGCTGTTCATTCAGGTGACGAAGCCGGACTACTACGACGGGGTCAAGGACCACGAATACTTCATCCCGGGCTGTCTTGTGGTGGCCGTCATGCTGGCGCTGAACATGCTTGTCATGCGCTGGCTCGTGGACATCAAGGTCTAAGGAACGCACACCATGTTCGATAAAATCAACACCATGATCCACGAGACACTGGGCCCTGCCGGTCCATTGATCCTGGTCGCCGGTCTTGCGGTTCTGCTGATCCTCTCGACCATCCCCATGATGCTCAGCCAAAAGCCTGATCCGCTGGACAAGCTGAACGAGGGCGCGCAGAAAAAGATGGATGCGCAGCAGCGCGCCGTCCTGCGCGACAAGAAGCGCAACGAGAAGCTGAACAAATACGCACAGTTCCTCGAACCACAGGACGCCAAGGAGCTGTCCGAGATCAAGATGAAGCTGCTTCAGGCGGGCTATCGGTCCAAGGACGCCGTGCAGATCTACTACTTCATGCAGTTTGTGCTGGGCATCGGTCTGCTCGCCGCCGGCACGTTATACTATGTGCTCTTTATCGACCCGGAAACGGCGACCATGCAGACCAAGCTCTATTACATCCTCGGCCCCGGGATCGTCGGCTACATGGCACCGAAATACTGGGTCAACAAACGGGTGGAGAAGCGCAAGGATGAGATCCAGTCCGGCTTTCCGGACGCGCTCGACATGATGCTGGTCTGTGTCGAAGCCGGTCAATCCATGGAGCAGTCCATTTTGCGTGTCGCGAAGGAACTGCGCGCATCCTACCCCGCCCTCGCGGATGAATACGAGATCATCAGCCACGAAATGAAAGCGGGCAAGGATCGCGGGCAGGTCTTGAACGACATGTCGGAACGCTGCGGCCTGCAGGATGTGACGAGCTTTGTGACCGTGTTGAACCAGGCCCAGACCTTCGGCACCTCGATTTCGGACGCGCTGCGGGTCTATGCCGCCGAAATGCGCGACAAACGCGTGATGCGCGCCGAAGAGGCCGCCAACAAGCTGCCCACGAAGATGACATTGACCACAATGATGCTGACCGTGCCGCCATTGCTGATCATCCTTGTCTCGCCCTCGATCGTCGGGATCGCAAACATGGGGAACATGTCGCCGTAGCCACAGATGACCTGCGTCACACCGGATGGCCCGTGCAGTCAGACTGTGCGGGCCGTTCCATTCGGACCGCCGACCAGCGTCGCGCAATCCCAGGCCACATTGCATTTCTCGCAAATTTGCGGCAGCCTTTGACACAGGTCGGCGCAGAACGACAGATCAGAACAAAAAGGCGGTTTCTTCCTATGCCTTTCAGAGGTCCTTTGATCCGCGCGGCCTGCGCGGTGTCTTGCGTTCTGGCCCTGACGGCCTGTGCGGAAAAGGACACGCGCCCGCCTGATAGCCCTTTCGCGCCGACGCTCGACCCCGATGGGGAGGCCGTCGACGGGCTGATCGTCGGGCACCGCCTGATGGAAGCCGGCGAATACAATATGGCGTTGGAATCCTTCATCCGCGCCGCCGCGAGCCACGGCTTGACCGCAGAAGTGCTCGTCGCCTTGGGGTCGGCCAATCTTTCGCTCGGGCGCCTGAACCAATCGGAAAAGCTGTTGCGCCGCGCGATCGAGCTGGAACCGGATTGGCCCGAAGCATGGAACAACCTTGGGGTTGTCGTGATGGAGCGGAATAAACCGTCCGAGGCCGTGCAGATTTTTCGCCGCGCCTATGCGCTCGACAATGGCGAAAGTGACTCAATTCGCGACAATCTTCGCTTGGCGCTCGCAAAACTTGACAATAGAGTTTACGATAACGGTCAACAAGAAGATTTCAAACTCGTGCGCCGGGGCAGCGGAAGCTATCTGATCCGACGCAATACAGAGTGAACGAGGCCCCAGGCGGGCCCAGACAGATCCCGAGACTCGCCGCCAGATGCGGGCCGGACCAAAACAACCGTCACAAAGGCGGGACCGAGGCAGAGCAGTAAGAGGACGCAGGCAACATGCGCCATTCCATCGTTGTACTATTGGGCGCGGTCGCCGTGACCGCCTTGTCGGCCTGTGAAAGGAACATCGACAAGGCCGAGATGGATCGCAAGTTCCAGGGCGTGAATGTCATCGACGAAAGCAACCTCAACGAGGTGATGCTATCCGTGCGCGACCCGAACGAAGCGGTCGATTATTTCCAGCGCAGCTCCGCGGCGGCTCCCGACCGGATCGACCTGATGCGTGGCCTTGCCTCCTCTTTGATCCGCGCCAAACGCATCCCCGAAGGCCGTGCGGCCTGGGCCCAGGTGGTCGCGCACAAAGACGCCACGCACGAGGATTCCGTGCAGCTTGCCGACGCTCTGATCCGCGCCAACGACTGGGCGCAGGCCGAAATCGTGCTGAACAGCGTGCCGCCCACCTTCGAGACCTACAAACGCTATCGGCTGGAGGCGATGATCGCTGACGGCAACAAGAACTGGGCGAAGGCCGACAGCTTCTACGAGGTGGCCATGGGTCTCACCACGGAGCCTGCGTCGGTCATGAACAACTGGGGGTATTCCAAGCTCAGCCGGGGCCAGTTCGCAGAGGCAGAGCGGCTGTTCACAGAGGCCATCCGCGCCGACGAAACCATGTTCACCGCCAAGAACAATATGGTCATGGCGCGTGGCGCCCAGGGAAATTACACCTTGCCCGTCATGCCCATGAGCCAGACGGAGCGTGCCGAACTGCTGTACACGCTGGGACTGGCGGCGGTAAAGCGCGGCGATGTGCAAATCGGCAAGGGCCTGTTGCGCGATGCCGTGGAAACCCATCCGCAGCACTTTGACGCCGCAGCACGCGCCCTGACCGCGCTGGAAGAAGGTTCCTGACGCCGTGATGTCGATCACTGCCGCCTCCGCCACGTGGTTCCTGCCTTTCACGCTGCCCATCTGCCTCTATATCATGTTCACCGACATGAAGCAGATGCGCATTCCAAACCATGCCGTCGGCACGCTGTTCGTGGTCTTCGTGGTGATCGGTCTGATCGCCCTGCCCTTCTCTGAATATCTCTGGCGCTACGTCTATTTTCTTGTGGCGCTGGTGGCGGGCATGGCCCTGACCGCAGCGCGTGCCATGGGCGCGGGCGATGCCAAGTGGATTGCCGCCATGGCGCCGTTCATCCATCTGGGGGACCTGAGCTTTCTGATGATCCTTTTCGGCGTCACGTTGCTGGCGGCCTTCATCGGTCATCGCTTTGCCAAACTGACACCGATCCACAATCTGGCGCCCGAATGGGTCAGCTGGCAGGCGGGCAAGAAATTCCCCATGGGTCTGGCGCTTGGCCCCACGCTGGCGATCTATCTGGCGCTTGGCGTATTTTACGGCCAGCCCGCCCCCTGATCCACCACACGGGCGAGTGTGGACAAAGCCCTTCAACCTCCCAGATCCTGCCGCGACCACGCCACAATCCTGGATGATTTTGGCAACAATACTTCCGGGCAGGACATCCAAAATGAACATGCAGACCGGCACCGTAATGGCGCCCCCGACACCGCGCCAGATCGAAGACATCGGGCTGTCGAACGTCATGATGCGCGACATCATCCTGAAGACACTGTTCCGCAAGAACACCAACAAGGTCACGGACCTCGCCCGCACTGTCAGCCTGCCTGTTCCGATCTGTCAGGAACTCATCGACATGGCCCGCAGCCAGAACCTCATCGAGGCGATGGGCACGCTGGGGGCTGCGGGCCAGGTGGCCAATGAAATGCCCTATCAGCTGACCGACAGTGGCAAGGCCCGTGCCCTCGACGCGCTGGCCCAGTCCGAATACTTTGGCCCCATGCCCGTGCCGCTCAAGGATTACCGCGCACAGGTTGAACGCCAATCCATCCGCAACATCCAGATCACGCGCGAACAGTTGACCGGGGCCATGGGCCACCTGGTCCTGCCGCAAGATCTGATTTCCAACCTCGGCCCTGCGGTCAGTTCCGGCCGATCAATCCTGATGTACGGCCCGCCGGGCAACGGCAAATCCTCGATCTCCAACGGCATCCGCGATGCCATGGGCGATCATATCTACATCCCCCGCGCGCTGGAATATTCCGGCCAGATCATCTCCATGTTCGATCCCATCGTGCACACCATTGCCGACGGCGATTCCCAAGACACCTCCACCCTGCGACAGCGGTCCCGCTTCGACCGCCGCTACGTGCTGTGTCAGCGCCCCACTGTCATCACCGGGGGCGAACTGTCGCTGAGCATGCTCGACCTCGTCTACAATCCCACGGCCCGCACCTATCAGGCCCCGCTTCAGCTGAAGTCCACCGGCGGGATTTTCATCGTCGATGACCTTGGCCGTCAGGCAGAGCCGCCGCAAAAGCTGGTGAACCGCTGGATTGTACCGCTGGAGGAATCCAAGGACATTCTCGCCCTGCAATCGGGTGAAAAATTCGAGGTGCCTTTCGACACGCTGGTGATTTTCTCGACCAACTTCCACCCCAACGAGATCTTTGACCAGGCCGCGCTTCGCCGGATCTTCTTCAAGATCAAGATCGACGGACCCACTCAGGAGAACTTTCTGAAAATCTTCGCCCTCGTGGCGCGCAAGAAGAAGATGCAATTGGACGAGGCCAGCCTCGTGCACCTCCTGAAGCACAAGTACCCGACAATCCAAAACATATTCGCGAACTACCAGCCGGTTTTCCTGATCGACCAGATGATCGCGGTCTGCGATTTCGAGGGTATTCCCTACAAAATGACCCCGGAGCTGATCGACAGGGCGTGGAGCAACATGTTCGTAAAAGACGAGAAAATCGTCAAATAGGCTGGTTTGCCGAAAACCTCAGACCAAACCGTAGCGGCGGGGCCGTACCTCTGGCTGAGCCATCCAGACCATGCCGCACACACCGCAACTTCAGCACACCAGGGCGGCAGCGGGTGTCACGCCTCTCGCCTCTGCCAGCGCCCTCACAACGCGTGGCAAGCGCCTCTCTGGAAACGTGGGGGGAGACCGAAATGCCCCCGGAGAAGCGGTTTTTCATCTGTCGCGTTTTTTCTTGGATTTCCCGCTTGACGCCAAGCGCGCCCCACCTTAGACCCCGCCCACGGTCCGGCGCGGTAGCTCAGTTGGTTAGAGCGAACGACTCATAATCGTTAGGTCGGGGGTTCGAGTCCCCCCCACGCCACCACCGTGCTTCTCCATCATGAACCAGATTGCTTTGAAGCCTGTCCGGGCTCTCCGAGCGTACCATATCCTTTGCACCACGTTCTCGCCCCTCTTCGCTCGGACCGCCTGCCACCAACGGCCTTGACCCGTCGCAGTGCCACCGGAGCGCCGCAACCTGCGGTCAGATCATGGCTGAGAGTTACGCCCCACCCATGAAAGGCCTGGCAAGGATCACAAGGCCAGCGGCCCTCCGGCGCGGCCACATGGCGTTCGATGACCGTGTAACGGCCGCATCCCAAGCACCACACGACAGAGGGGCTCAAACCTGAGTTCGCGCCGGTTGGCACAGCGTGCTGCGGTGGCGCACTTCACTTTGATATACAAGGGGAAAGTGGCAGCCCGTAGGGGAATCGAACCCCTCTTTCCAGGTTGAAAACCTGGCGTCCTAACCGATAGACGAACGGGCCACTGATGTCGCTGTCTTCGCCTATTTGGCGCGGCACAACAACCGCTTTCCGCACTCTTTTCCGAAGAAAAGTGGCAGCCCGTAGGGGAATCGAACCCCTCTTTCCAGGTTGAAAACCTGGCGTCCTAACCGATAGACGAACGGGCCACTCTGTCGGTGTCGCGTCTAATATGAAAAGCCTCCCCTCCGTGCAAGGGCAAAAACGCCAAAGTCCCCGACATTTTTTCACGCAGCTTTGCTGTGTATTTTGCGCAACGGGACCGAGGCGACGCCAAGTCGCGCAATCCCTGACGGTTTCAGCCAAATAAGGTCAGTCGTGGCACGGGCTGGCATCATCCAGACGCAATTGCACTGAATGACGTCCCTGCCATGTGTTGATGTCCAGCTTGCCCGCCAGGTGAAACCGCTTGCCGCCGTGATTCATCAGCGCCGGACCCAACGGCCCGTCCATTGCGCCAAAGGCGATTCCCTCCAGACGCCCGCCCAGTCCATCGTCGGCACGGAACTTCAGATGGCCGCTGCCCACCACTTTGACAAAGCCGATGCGCACATCCGGCACCACGTAGCGCGGTCCCGGCGCCCCTTGGCCGAACGGCCCTGCGCGCTCCAGATCCTGCACCAGCTCCACCTGCGCCGCACCGGGCATCAGCAGGCCGTCCACACGCAGGTCCGCCGCGCCGCCTTCTCCGGCCCCCTGCTTGGCCAAAAGCGCTCCGAGCCGCTCCATCGCGGCCTCAAGCTTGCCTTCGGCCACGGTCAGCCCGGCGGCCATGCGGTGGCCCCCGCCCTTGATCAGCAGCCCTTCGCTGGCCAGTCGCTGCACGCAGGCGCCAAGGTCGACACCCGCGACCGACCGACCCGATCCCTTGCCCTCGCCGCCGTCCAGACCGATCACGATCGCGGGGCGGTTGGTCTGCTCCTTCAGGCGGGACGCGACGATGCCCACAACACCGGGATGCCAGCCTTCGCCCGCCGCCCAGACCAGCGGTCCGTCCAGCCCGCGCTCTTCGGCCTGCGCCAAAGCGGCCGCACGCACCGCAGCCTCGACCTCCCGGCGCTCTGCGTTCAGCTCCTCGAGCCGCGCCGCCAGGGCCTGCGCCTCCACCGGGTCATCGGTGGACAGCAGACGCGCGCCCAGATCAGCCGCACCGATCCGGCCACCAGCGTTCACGCGCGGCCCCAGAACAAAGCCGAGGTGATAGGCCTCCGGCGCGCGTTCCAGCCGCGCGGCATCCGACAGCGCCACCAGACCGGGCCGCGCCCGCCCGGCCATGACCTTCAGCCCCTGCTGGACCAAGGCCCGGTTCACCCCCTTCAGGGGCGCCACATCCGCCACCGTCGCAAGCGCCACCAGATCCAGCATCGCCATCAGATCCGGACCACGCTCACCGGCCAGCCGCAATTGCCGCCCGGCCTCCACCAGCATCAAAAAGACCACCGCAGCGGCACACAGATGCCCCAGCGCGCCATCCTCGTCCTGCCGGTTCGGGTTCACCACCGCGACGCAATCGGGCAAGGTCTCCCCCCCGAGGTGGTGGTCCAGCACAACCACATCCGCGCCCACGGCCGCTGCGATCGGATCATGCGACAAGGTCCCGCAATCGACGCAGACGATCAGATCATGGTCCTTGGCCAAAGCGGCCATCGCCGCATCGTTCGGCCCATAGCCCTCGTCGATGCGATCCGGCACATAAAGCGTCGCAGGCCGCCCCATCTGCCGCAGCCAGTCGATCAGCAGCGCCGCAGAGGATCCGCCATCCACATCGTAATCGGCAAAGACAGCAATCCGCTCACCGCGTTTCACCGCCGTCAGAAACCGCTCTGCCGCACGTTCCATATCTTTCAAGGATCGGGGGTCGGGCAGCAAATCCCGCAGCTTCGGCGAAAGATAGGAATCGCATTCCGCCAAGGGCACACCCAGCCGCGCCAGCAACGCACACAAAGGCCGCGCCAACCCGCTTTGCTGCGCGATCAGTTCCGCCTGCCGCTCCACGTCCGCGCCGGGGCCAACCCAGCGACGCCCCAAAAGGCTCTCTTCCACGTCCAGATAGGCCACGCGCATTCCCCTTCTGATCTCTCCGCAGGGCATATCCAAACCCCATCCAAAGCAAAAGGCCCCCGCGCTGCGCGGAGGCCTTCGTATCGGTGGACGGTCCCGTCTGCCGGTCAGCACACGGGGCCAAAGCGGCCGTCAGATCTTGTGCTCGAACGGGTTGCGATACTGCATCCGCCGCACGGATCCGGTCTTGGA
Source organism: Sagittula sp. NFXS13 (assembly GCF_040148795.1). Classification (NCBI taxonomy): domain Bacteria; kingdom Pseudomonadati; phylum Pseudomonadota; class Alphaproteobacteria; order Rhodobacterales; family Roseobacteraceae; genus Sagittula; species Sagittula sp. NFXS13. Next base: position 289,976 of record NZ_JAGEMH010000003.1, on the reverse strand, counting down.
GCGCATCAGGATGGTTTCCGTCTCGATCCAGCCGGGGCTGCGCTTGATGCCTTCGACGACAGACCCGTTGGTCACGCCGGTCGCGGCAAAGATCACGTGGTCGGTCACCAGGTCGTCGCGCGCGTAGATCTTGTTCAGATCGGTGATCCCGGCCTTCGCCGCGCGGCCCCGTTCGTCATCGTTGCGGAACAGCAGACGGCCCCACATCTGGCCGCCCATGCACTTGAGCGCCGCCGCCGCCAGAACACCCTCAGGCGCGCCGCCAGAGCCCATGTACATGTCGATGCCGGTCTTCTCGGTCTCGGCGCAATGCATGACACCGGCCACGTCGCCGTCGGTGATCAGCCGGATGCCAGCGCCGGTCTTGCGCACTTCGGCGATCATCGACTCGTGGCGCGGACGGTCCAGAATGCAGCAGGTGATGTCCCGCGTGGTGCAGCCCTTGGCCGCGGCCAGCGCCTCGACCCGTTCGGCAGGCGACATGTCGAGCGACACCACATCCACCGCATAGCCCGGCCCGATGGCCAGCTTGTCCATGTAGACGTCCGGCGCGTGCAGCATAGACCCGCGCGGACCCATGGCGATCACGGTCAGCGCGTTGGGCATGTCCAGCGCGGTCAGCGTGGTGCCTTCGAGCGGGTCCAGCGCGATGTCCACGCCGGGGCCCCCGCGACCCACTTCCTCACCGATGTACAGCATCGGCGCTTCATCGCGCTCCCCCTCGCCGATCACCACCACGCCGGAAATGTCGAGCTTGTTGAGCTCTTCGCGCATGGCGTTGACCGCAGCCTGGTCAGCGGCCTTTTCATCCCCACGCCCGATCAGGTCGGCGCTGGCGATGGCCGCTTGCTCTGCCACGCGGGCAAGGCCCAGAGACAGCATGCGATCATTGAAATCCTTGGGCTCGGGCATTTGGTCGTCCTTTGTAATAACTTTGACGAAGGCTTACCCCAGCCCCGTGACAGGGGGAAGACTGCCAGCGCTAACAGTTGCAAGCCAGATCGAAAGATGCGTCTGTCCGCGCGAAACGGAGCGTCGCCCAGGCGTTATTCGCGTGCGGGCATCGTGCGTATCAACCCTTGCAACAGCAGACCCACCATTGCGCCGTTGAGAATATGCCACATGAAATGCGTGCCCATAGGCAGCAAGGCGCAGAACCGCAGATCCACGGTGCGCAGCACCAGCGACATGGCGAACACGGCTGTCGCGGCCAGGGCCCATCCACGGATCGGGTGGCGTCTTTGCCAGCTGAGCACCGCAAAGACACACAAGGCCACCAGCGCGGGCAGGTACTGGCCCGACCCGTTCAGCGGGTCCGCTGCCGCCTCTGCGCCCGCGTCCGTCGACGTCGCCAAGGACAGCACAACGATCGCCGCCGCCACGGCGGCCACTATGCGCAAAAGCTTCCCCGGTGCCACGCCGCCCAGCAAATGGACCGCCGCGAGGACGTACAAGGCCACGAAAGACCAGATCGGGATCACATCGGCATATTCCGACCAGCCATTGGCGAAGACATGGAACAACCACGACCCAAGCCCGATCAAAGCGGCCAGCCCCAGCAGCACGACCACCACCGGGCGCAACTGGCCGCGCGCCCGCGCGACATACGCCCCGTATAGCGCAGCCAGCGGGAAGGCGAGGTTGCTCCACGCGTTTAACGGCTCGCTCCACAGGCCGGTGCCGGCCCGCTCGCAATACAGATCAATGGGTGCGGACCAATCCATCGGACCTCCTCAAGCGCACAACACACTGCGCGACCGTAAAATGAAAAAGGGCGGGGAAATCCCCGCCCTGCAAGCCCTCAGACCTGTTCGATCCGCAACGCCACAGGCGTATCGGATATGACACCGGTGGTCGACATCCGCGCCAATGCGTCGTCCAGCGCCGCCCGCGTCGTCTTGTGCGTGACGATAAGCACCGGGGCGCTCTCGTTGACGTGGTCGTACTGGCGCATCCGGTTGATCGAAATCCCGGCCTCGCCCAGCGCGGTAGCGACTTTGGCCAACGCGCCGGGTTTGTCCACCAGACCCATGCGCAGGTAATAGGGCGCGGCCACCGCCGCCTGCGCCGGCACCGATTTTTCCAAGGTCGCGGCAGGCTGGCCAAAGGTGGTCATCCGCAGACCGCGCGCAATGTCCATCACGTCGCCCATCACCGCGCTGGCAGTGGGGCCTTCGCCCGCACCGGCGCCGCGCAGCACGATCTGGCCCACCTGATCGCCCTCGATCACCACCATATTGGTGCCGCCCTCAAGCTGCCCCAACGCTGAATTCGCAGGCACCAGACAGGGCGCCATGGACTGCTCCAGCCCCCGGCCGGTCATGCGCGCCACGCCGAGCAACTTGATCCGGTAGCCCATATCGGCAGCCTGACGAATATCGTCGGTGCTGACCCGCTGGATGCCTTCAAGCTCCACCGCGTCGAAATCCACCTGCGTGCCAAAGGCGATGGAGGACAGCAGCGCCAGCTTGTGCCCCGCGTCGATCCCGCCCACGTCCAGATTAGGGTCCGCTTCGAGGAACCCCAGCTTGTCCGCCTCGTCAAACAGCGCGTTGTAGCCCTGCCCCGTGGCCTCCATCCGCGTCAGGATATAGTTGCAGGTGCCGTTCATCACGCCCATCACACGGGTGATGTCGTTGCCGGCCAGACCTTCGGTCAGCGCCTTGATGCACGGGATGCCGCCTGCGACGGCGGCCTCGAACCGCAGCACCGCGCCGTTGGCCTCTGCCAGTTCCGCCAGCGCCTGCCCGTGATGCGCCAAAAGCGCCTTGTTTGCGGTCACCACGTCCTTGCCCGCCTTCAAAGCGGCCTCGACCGATGCCTTCGCCGGGCCGTCGCTGCCGCCCATCAGTTCGATATAGATGTCCACATCATCGCGGGTTGCCAGCGTCACGGGATCGTCTTCCCATGCGTATTGCGTCAGCGACACACCGCGATCCTTGTCCCGGTTGCGGGCAGAGACAGCGACCACTTCGATCCGGCGGCCAGAGCGCGTCTCCAGCATGGCCGCTTTCTGGCGAACGATTTTCACAACACCGGCACCGACGGTCCCCAGACCGGCAATTCCAAGGCGCAAGGGGTCTGACATGGGGCGTTCCTCCGGGACAATTGGCCTGATGCGCCCCCGTTACCGCCAAGTGCTGCGCCCTGCAACAGGGGGAAGCGCCAAGCCCCGCGCCCACGACGTCGCAGCCACGCTCAAAGCTGCTGCTGGCGCAACTCCTCGGCACGTTCGCGCAGCAAGCGCAGCCTGCGCGCGACCGCATCTTCCTGCGCCACATCCCGGCGCGACAACCGGTCTGCGCGGGACTTCAACCCGCCGACCCGGCCCTCGACCTGCTCAATGACCTCCACCGTGGCATTGGGCGCAGTCGGCTGTCCCACCACCCCCTCCAGCGGAATCAAATCCGGATAGGGGGCCTGTGCCACGCCTTCCGACTGCACCGTCTCCAGTTCCGGAAACTGTGTGCAGGCGGTCAAAGCCACCACGGGCAAGGACCAAAGGAGATCACGTATACGCATCATCCCCCCGTCATGCCGCATCCCGTGCGCTCGCACAATCCTATGATGACGCCACCTGCGACGCCTGACGCGCCTTCCGCTTGATCTGAACACTCGTTCATATAATCTGCCTGCATGGCGCGCACCCAAGGTTCCCACGCAGAAATCACCGGCCCTCGCATTCAGGCTGCGGCGCAACGGCTGTTTGCCGATCACGGCTATGCCGCCGTGTCCATGCGCCAGATCGCCGGGGAAGTCGGGCTACAGGTGGGGGCGCTCTACAACTACACGCCCGACAAACAGGCGCTGCTGGTCTCCCTGCTGGAGGGCCACATGCACGACCTGCTCGACACATGGGCCGCGCTGCCGCAGACCGTTGAGCCCATGCAGAACCTGGAATCCTTCGTCCGCTTTCACATCGCGTTTCATATGGCGCGCCCGCAAGCCGTCTTCATCGCCTATATGGAGCTGCGCAATCTGACGCCGGACAATTTCACCCGGATCGAAAGCCTTCGCCGCCGTTACGAGGACGCGCTGACCACCATCCTCGACCGGGGCCGCGCCACCGGGGACTTCCATATCGACGATGCCAAGCTCACGACCTTCGGCATCATCGCCATGCTGACCGGCGTCACCACGTGGTATCGTGACGGCGGGCGCCTGACGCCCACCGAAGTTCAGGACCACTATTGGAACATGGTCCGCCGCGCCGTCACAGCCTGACCCACAGGCCCTTCCGGCCCTGTCGCCTGCCGGTAAACGGTGCAGGGCGTGCCCCTTGGTGGCGGCGCGCCTAGGCGGCGCCACCCTCATCCCGCTCAGCGCTTTTGCTGAACCGTTTCAAGGTATTCGACCAGTGCCACCAGCTTGCGCGGCGTCGGTGTCTGAATGCCATCGCCGCTGTCGAACGGCACCAGATCGCCCTCAAGCAACGCACCGAACTCCGGCATTCCCGGCCCCGTCATGTCAGAGCGCGCGTAACCGTCCACGATCGACATGATCTTTGCCCGGGGAAAGGTGTCCTTGTGGCGCAGCTCGATCAGGGTCAGATCCTTTGGCGCCTTCTCCAGACGGCGGGCCAGCGGGCCGTTGCCCTTGGCATCCTCGCCGTGACAGACTGCGCAGTTTTCCATGAACAGCGCCTGTCCGTCCTGCGGTCCGGGCATCTCGCCCGCGCCGTCTTCCATACATCCGCTCAGCGCCACTGCGCCCAATGCTGCCAGAATAAATGCCCGCATGCCTCGTCTCCTTCTTTTGACACCTGTGATGCCTTCACGCGGCACGCGAAGCAAGGCCTTAGCCCTGCAACGCCTGAAGGTAGCTCAGCAAGTCCGCCATGCGCGATGTCGTGAGATGCCCCGCCGCCCCCGGTTCGGCCCACTCCACCAATGGCCCATCCATCGCCATGGCAAAGCTCGGCGCAATGCCGCGATGGTAGGGGCCGGGCGTCATGTTCATCCGTGTGCTCACATACCGGGCCGGAAACACCCCGCCGTTGCCGCGCGCCAACCTCGTCAGATCTGCGGGCCGCTCCGCCGTCATCACCGCCAGGGGACCGTCGCCGCGCCCCTGTGCGCCGTGACAGTCAGAGCACCAATGCGCATAATTGCGCCCCCCGGCAAAATTCAGCCCTGTGGGCGCGATCAGATCGGGCACGACCGTCCTTTGCGGTGCGACCATCGTCAGCGCGGCCGGGGCTGGCCCCGTCCCGCTCAGCGTCACCGGCGCCTCGGGCTGGGCGCGAAACAGCCCACACCCCGCCAGCATCGCAACGCCCGCCAACAGCGCCCCGCGCTTCATCCAAATCGTCATCTGTCGCCCCTCCCTGCCCGGCCTCTGTTGGGCCGTCTGCCACAAGGCGCGTGACGCAGGCCGCCTGTCCCGCCACCCTGTCAGACACGGACGCCGAAGACACTCTTGCCTGATCCTGCCAAAACTCCAGCCGTGTTAGAAAGGAATTTCGCCCTCTGGCTGTTCGCTTTGCAACCCAGAGTGACAGAAATCACGCCATCCAAGCCCGTTCACGGCAACCGCCTCGTCCGAGACCCTGCACAGGCCCCTTGCCTGCATCCACCGGACCCCACGCCCATCTCCCGCGACACACGCAATCAACCGATGACGTGCGCCGGGCACGTCCGGTGCCCCGCAAGTCACCGTAGGCATACGCACGCCTTGCTGTTTGTCCGGGCCAGCCTTACCACCTCCCCCGACGACACAGCGGTGGCGCAGCCCTCCACCACCTTTCACACATCCTGACCAGCAGGAGCATCCATGACCTCTGAAATGGCCCCCTACGCCCTGACCATGCTGCTTGCCGGGATCGGCATCCCCACGCTGGCGGCGCTGAATGCCGCCCTCGGGCAGCACCTCGGCAACCCGATTGCCGCCGCCGTGGTGCTGTTTTGCGTCGCGCTGGTGCTGTCGCTGATCGTCTGGGCCGTGACCGGCGCGGGCAGCATGGGCGCCGTGCTCAGCGCCCCGCGCCACCTGCTGGGCGGCGGCGCCTTTGTCGCGTTCTACGTGCTGACCGTGACCTTCATCGCGCCGCGCTTCGGCGTCGGCAACGCGGTGTTTTTCGTGCTGATCGGGCAGTTGATTTCCGCCGCCGCCATCGACCACTTTGGCCTGTTCGGCGCGCGGCTGTCGCCGCTGACCTTCACCCGCGCCACGGGCATCACCGTCATGGCCGTGGGTGTCTGGATCACGCAAAGGGCCTGAGGCCCCAGTCTCGACAAGGCCTCAGCCCTGCGTCAGATAGCCGTTGCCCATCCGCACCTGCCGGTCCATGCGCGCCGCCAGTTCAAGGTTGTGCGTCGCGATCAGCGCCGACAGGCCCGTCTCGTGCACCAGGGTCATGAGCGCGCCGAACACCCGGTCAGAGGTCTCGGGGTCGAGGTTCCCGGTCGGCTCATCCGCCAGCAGCAGCTTTGGCTCATTCGCCATGGCCCGACAAAAAGCGACGCGCTGTTGCTCGCCGCCGGACATGGCCGCCGGGCGGTGCGAAGCGCGGTGCGCGATGCCTACGCTGTCCAACAGCGCCAGCCCACGCGCCTCCGCCGCCTGCTTTGACACGCCGTTCGCCAGCTGCGGCAGGGCGATGTTTTCCAGCGCCGAGAACTCCGGCAGCAAGTGATGGAACTGGTAGACAAAGCCCACCTCCGCCCGCCGCACCTGTGTACGCCGACGGTCGGATTTGTCCTCCAACTGCTCGCCCGCGATTTCGACCGTGCCGCGATCGGGCGTGTCCAACAGCCCGGCGATGTGCAGCAACGTCGACTTGCCCGCCCCGGACGGCGCGACCAGGGCCACCACCTCGCCCCGCTGTACGGTCAGGTCACAGCCGCGCAGCACGTTGACCTCATTTGGTTTTCCGTGGTTGTAGGCTTTTTCGATGCCGGTCAGGCGCAGAACGGTGTCACTCATAGCGCAGGGCCTCCACCGGGTTCAGCCGCGCCGCACGGCGGGCCGGAAAAATCGTCACCACAAAGGACAGGCCCAGCGACAGGATCACCGCCGACATGACATCGGCCAGTTGCAGCTTGGCAGGCAGGAAGTAGATCCCGCGGATCGACGCATCCCACGCCCCTCCCCCCGACATCCAGTTCACCAGTCCAAAAATCGGGTCAATATAGAGCGCGAACAAGCAACCCAAGATCACGCCCATCAGCGTGCCGATGATCCCGGTGAACGATCCGCAGATAAAGAAGACGCGCATCACCGCCCCTTCGGTCAGCCCCATGGTCCGCAGAATACCGATGTCGCGCCCCTTGTTCTTTACCAGCATGATAAGCCCGGACACGATGTTCATCGTGGCAATCAGCACCAGCACCGACAGGATGACGAACATCACGTTGTCCTCCATGTCCAGCGCCTTGAGGAACCCGCCCGAGGCATCCTGCCACGTCCACAGCAACGCGCCCGTGCCCGCCGCCTGCGCGATGGCAGAGACATAGGTTTCCACCTGTTCGGGATTTTCGACGATGACCTCCAGCTCATCGGCCACGCCCTCGCGGTCGAAATACAGCTGCGCCTCGTCGAAGGGCATGTAAACCCGTGTGCGATCAATGTCGTAGCGCCCGGCGGTAAAGATATAGCGCACCTCGTAGCTCTTGACCCGAGGCGACACGCCAAACGCCGTCTTGACCCCGTTGGGCGAGATCAGCTTGACCATATCGCCAAGCCCCACCCCCAGCTCCATCGCCACGCCGGACCCGATGGCCAGCCCCTCGCCGAAACTCTCGATATCGCCGCGCCCGGTTTCCGGGTCGGCGATGCGCGGGATGGCCTTCAGGTCGTCCAGACCGATGCCGAACACCTCGACCCCGGCGTTGTTGCCCTCGGCGGAGGCCATGACCTGCCCCTTCACCAGCGGCGCCACGCGGGTGACGCCCTCGACCTGCCGCACGGCCTCGGCCATGCCTTCGTAATCGGGCAAGGTGCGCGTGTCCTGCCCCGCCTCATCGGCGCGGGTCACATGGTACACCGTCACATGCGCATTTGCGCCCACGATGGTATCGACGAATTCCGCCCGAAACCCGGACCGCACAGCCAGCGTCGCAATCAAGGCAAAGACCGCCAGCGTGATGCCGATCAGGCTGATCCAGGTCATGACCGAAACCCCACCCTCGGCGCGTTTGGCGCGCAGGTAGCGCCAGGCGATCATCCATTCAAACGGCGCGAAGGGCGGCGGATTGCGCATGGGGGCGTGACTTTCTTTATGGCTGCTCGGCCGAGTTCTCTGGCCGGAAACTGGCCTTTTGCCCCCGGAGGGTCAAGTTGATCAAAAGCATATGGCGATAACCTGCAAGGAGATACCATGAAGCTCTTGGTCATTGGCGCCACCCGCGGCATCGGCGCCGCCGTGGTCACAGACGCCCTCGCGCGCGGCCATCAGGTCCGCGCGTTTGCCCGCAGCGCCGACAAAATCGACCCCGCCGAGGGGCTGGAGCCCATATCCGGCGACGCCACCGACCCGGAGGCGCTGAAACCCGCGCTCGACGGTGTGGACGCGGTGGTGCTGGCGCTGGGGATCAAGGAAAGCCTCAGCATGTTGTGGCAGCGCGTCACGCTGTTTTCCACGGCAACTCAGGCACTTGTGCCTCTCATGCAGCGGCTTGGGCCAGACCGGCTGATCGCCGTGACCGGCATTGGCGCGGGCGACAGTGCCTCCGCGCTCTCCGCGCCCGAAAAGCTGGGGCATCAGTTTTTTCTGTCAGAGCCGTACAAGGACAAATCCCGGCAAGAAGAGATCATCAAGGCCTCGACCCTGCGCTGGACCATCGTGCGTCCGACCATCCTGACCCACAACAAGGCCTCGCAACACTATCGCGTGATGGAGGAGCCGTGCACCTGGCGGATGGGCATGATCAGCCGCGCGGATGTGGCGGATTACATCCTGAACGCGCTCGAGGATGACAGCACAATCGGCAAGGCGCCCGTCCTCGCCCGCTGAGCCGTATGCACGAAATGCCGCACTGCCACGTGGCAAACCGCTTGCGCTGCCCGGTGTGGCCCGCATAAATCGGGCCATGACCGGACCTCGTTACACAAAGCTCGCCGCAGCCCTGCCCGCCACCGTTCCCTTCGTCGGACCGGAAGAATTGCAACGCAAACGTGGCGCGCCCTTTCGTGCCCGCCTTGGCGCGAATGAAAGCGTCTTTGGCCCCTCGCCCTTTGCAGTGGCGGCCATGCAGGACGAGGCGGGCGAGATCTGGAAATACGCTGACGCCAGCCACGAAGAGCTGAAGGCCGCGCTGGCCCAACAGCTTGGCATGACGGCCGCGAACATCCTGATCGGTGAAGGCATCGACGGGCTGCTGGGCTACGCCGTGCGCCTGCTGGTCGAACCCGGCGATGCGGTCGTGACCTCCGACGGGGCCTACCCCACCTTCAACTACCACGTGGCGGGCTTTGGCGGCACGTTGCACAAGGTACCCTACGCCGATGATCGCGAGGACCTGCGCGCCCTGGTGGCCAAGGCGCATGAGACGGACGCAAAGATCGTTTACCTCGCCAATCCCGACAACCCGATGGGCACTTTCGTCAAAGGGTCAGAGATCGCGCAGGCGCTGGACAATCTGCCCGAGGGCTGCACGCTGATGCTCGACGAGGCCTATGTTGAATTCGCGCCCTCCGACGCTGTGCCGCAGATCGCCGCAGACGATGACCGCGTCATCCGTTTCCGCACGTTTTCAAAAGGCTACGGGATGGCAGGCGCGCGTGTCGGCTATGCCATGGGCCACCCTGACGTGATTAAATCCTTCGACAAGATCCGCAACCATTTCGGCATGAATCGCGCGGCGGTGGCCGGGGCGCTGGCCGCGCAGCAGGATCAGGAATGGCTGCACGAGGTGATTGCCCTCGTCAAACACTCGAAGGCCGAGATCACCCGCATCGCCGCCGACAACGGGCTGACCTGCGTTCCCTCCGCCACCAATTTTGTCGCGGTGGACTGCGGCGCGGATGGTGACTTCGCGCGCAAGGTCCTGGCGGAATTGGCGGAGGACGGCGTTTTTGTCCGTATGCCATTCGTGGCGCCGCAGGATCGCTGCATCCGCATCAGCGCTGGCGCGGCAGACGATATGGCAGTGCTGGCAGAGGCGCTCCCCAAGGCACTTGCCCGCGCCCGCGCAAAGGTGTGACACCCCTGTAAGGCCGGGCGCATGCGGTCCGGCCAACGCTTGCGGACCGTCTGTTCCGGCAGCGCAGCGCCTCGGTTAACCCACTGTTTATTATTTTTTGGCTATCGTGATCTGACAACGGCCGCTTTCGCTATATTGTCTTGGAGACACATCAGACCCAGGCATCAACACGCGGGAGCACGGCCATGCCACATCACCCCCAACCGGTCGAGGATTACATGACCGCAAATATGTTCCTGCTCGCCATCAACCTCACTTGGGTCTTTATCGCCGTCTGGTCGGTGTGGGGTCTTGCCCCGATCCTGATTATTTCAGCTTTGCTGAACCATATGATCTCACGTCTCGATCACCACCGCCGCCAGCGGGACGAAACCTTGGGCACGCCCGCCGACACGATGTAAGACCAGTTGCGCGCGCAGCCTAGCGCCGCGCCAGTGCCTGTGCCGCCGCCGTGGCACCGCCCGCTTTGTGCGGAATGTCCAGCGCGGTCAGCCCGGCCTCGATCACACCCAGAAGGCCAAGGATCATGTGCGCGTTCACATGGCCCATATGACCGATGCGGAAATAGCCGGAGGCGGTCGGATCATCGGGATCTTCGACCCCCAGACCGATTCCCAGGGTCACGCCCGCCACATCCCTGCACCATGCCCGCAGCCGATCGCCCTGCCCCTTGCCAAGGCTCAGCGCCGTCACGGCGTGGGACCGCAGCGCCGGTTCGGCGATATTCAACCGCATGGGACCGTCCTGCCCCCAATGTTCCACCGCGGCCCAGATAGCCCCGGCGAGCGTCGCGTGACGCGCCCAGATGGCATCCAGCCCCTCGGCCCGGATCATGTCCAGCGCCGCCCGCAGGCCATAGATATGATGCGTCGGCGCCGTGCCTCCGAAGTATTGGTAGAACATCTCGGGATTGGCGCGCGGCCGCCAGTTCCAGTAATTCGACACGGCCGGCATGGCGCGCTGCACCTCGGCGGCGCGCTCGTTAAAGAACACAAGCCCCAGTCCAGGTGGCGTCATCAAGCCCTTCTGGCAGGCGCTGACTGTCACATCCGCGCCCCAGGCATCCATCCGGTAGACATCACAGCCCAGGGACGCCACGCAATCCGCCATCAGCAACGCCGGATGCCCGGTCTCCTCCAGAACGGTCCGGACCGTCATGATATCCGACCGAACCGAGGACGAGGTGTCCACATGCACCGCAAGGATCGCCTTGATCTTTTGCCCCTTGTCCGCCAGCAGCGCGGCGCGCACCCGTTCGGCGTCGATGGGCGTCTGGCGGCCGTGTTCCAGCAGCTCCACGTTGATCCCCAGACCCCGAGCCACCTCTGCCCAGCCGTGACCAAAGCGTCCGCAGGCAGGCACCAGCACGGTTTCCCCCGGCGCGACCGTGTTCGCCAACGAGGCTTCCCACGCGCCATGTCCATTGCTGATATAGATCGCCACGTCCTGATCGGTCTGCGCCACGTACTTCAGATCCGGCACGATGCCCTGCACCATGGCCAGCAACTCGGCGTCATAGATGTCCGGCGCCGGGCGATGCATGGCCTGCAACACCGCATCAGGAATGACCGAAGGTCCGGGAATGGCGATATGGGACCGACCGCTGGCAAGCGTCATCATGCGACCTTTCTTTTGTCGTTTTGGTCGGACGGAACACCCGCAGCACCGCCGCGTCAATCCCCCCAGCGATGTCGCGTTGCTGGACAGCGCCCCCCGACCCCGGTAGACGCGGCCCCATAGCACAGGATACCATGCATGCTGGCCAAACTCCTCGACAGACTCGACCACGCCGAACGCAGGGTGCGTCACTCTTTCGGCAAGGACATCACCGATCCGAAACAGCGGATGTTGTCGCGGCTGCATTATCATGTCTTCGACCATGCGTTTCTGCGCGTGCTCTGGACGAATTTCTTCCAGATCGCACCGGGGGTCTACCGCTCGAACCAGCCGACGCACGCGCGCTTTGCCCGCTATGCCGCCATGGGGATCAAAACGGTGGTCAACCTGCGCGGCGAGGACAAGCGCGCGCATTATCTCTTTGAAAAGGAAAGCGTCGAGGCGCTCGGCATGACGCTTGTGGATGCCAAGCTCTGGGCCCGCACCGCCGCCCCCCGCCGCCGCCTGCTGGCGGTGATCGACGCGCTGCGCGAGGCAGAGCGCCCGATGATGTTCCACTGCAAATCCGGTGCCGATCGCGCGGGCATCGTCGCGGCCATCTACCTGATGGTGTTCGAAAACGTGCCCGTGTCAGAGGCAAAGAAACAGCTCGGCCTGAAATACATCCACCTCGATTTCACCAAGACCGGCGTTCAGGATTACATCCTGCGCCTGTTCGAAGCGCGCCAGGACATTGGCGAAATCGGCTTCGAGGACTGGTTGAAGACGGAATATGTTGCCGGTCCGATCCAGGAGGGCTGGGACGCGCGCACGCCAGAGACCGAGATGGCCAGACGTCTTCATGAGGCGCGCGAGCAGTGACATCCTCCGACACAAACGCAAAATACTTGTTCATGTGGCTGTGGCGGCGTTACCTGCGGCGCTACACCGGCCTGTTGCTGATTGCGCTGGCTTTCATGGCGCTGGAAAGCGGGATGACCGCCGGCTTCTCGGTGATGATGGAGCCGCTGTTCGACAAGGCCTTCACCTCTTCGAATCGCAGCATTCTGGTCACCGTGGGCGTGGTGGTTCTGGTGCTCTTTGTGGCCCGTGGACTGGCCAGCGCGGTGCACAAGGTGATCCTGACGCGCGCCGCCCAGCTGTCCATGGCCGATATCCGGCAGGACATGCTCAACCACCTGATGACGCTGGAAATCGGCTATCACGCGGACAAGGGCCCCGGCCAGCTGATCCAGCGGGTCGAGGGTGACGTCGGCGCCATCGCCAAGGTCTGGAGCACGCTTGTCACCGGCGCCGGTCGGGATGCGCTCACCTTCGTGGCGCTTCTGGGCGTGGCCTTCTGGACCGACTGGAAGTGGACGCTTGTGGCCCTGATCGGCCTGCCGCTGATGATCGCACCGACCGCGATGCTGCAACGCTACGTGCGACAAAATGCGCGCAAGGTCCGCGACATCGCCGCCGACCAGTCCACGCGGCTGAACGAGGTCTTTCACGGCATCACCGCGATCAAGCTCAACCAGCTGGAACGCCACCAGTCCCGCAGATATCGCGTCCTTGCACGCGACCGCGTGCGCGGCGAAACCCGCTCCGCCGCAGGCTCCGCGCTCCTGCCCTCGCTGGTGGACATCATGTCCGGCCTCGGGTTTTTCGGCATCCTCTATTTCGCCGGAACGGAGATTCAGGACGGCAGCAAGACGCTCGGCGAATTCATGACCTTCTTCACCGCCATCGGCATGATGTTCGAACCGCTCCGGCGGCTCGGCGCGGTCAGTGGCGCGTGGCAGGTGGCCGCCGCCAGCATCGAGCGCATCATCGAAATCATGCACACCGAACCGGTGCTGGTCAGCCCGTCCAACCCACAGCCGCGCCCGGACGGCGTGCCAAGCGTGGTGTTGGACAACGTGTGCCTGACCTACGGCGACACCCCCGTGCTGCGCGGCCTGAGCTTCACGGCAGAAGCGGGCAAGACGACGGCGCTGGTCGGGGCCTCCGGCGCGGGCAAGTCAACGGTGTTTCACCTGCTGTCACGCCTTGTGGACCCGCAGACCGGCTCCGTCACCATCGGCGGGACCGAGGTCTCCGCCATGGGCCTGAAGGACTTGCGCGGCATGATCTCCATCGTCAGCCAGGAGGCCCTGCTGTTCGACGAGCCGCTGCGCGACAACATCGTTCTGGACCGCACCGTCGATGAGCCCGCCTTGACCCGCGCGCTTGAAGCCGCCCATGTGCAGGACTTCGTGCCACGGCTGGAACGTGGCCTCGACACACGCGTCGGCCCGCGAGGGTCGAACCTGTCCGGGGGCCAGCGTCAGCGCGTGGCCATCGCCCGCGCCGTGCTGCGCGACACGCCGGTCCTGTTGCTGGACGAGGCGACAAGCGCGCTCGACACCCAATCCGAAGCGGTCGTGCAAAAGGCGTTGGAGCAGTTGGCAGAAGGGCGCACCACGCTGGTCATCGCCCACCGCCTGTCCACCGTGCGCAACGCCGACAAGATCGTCGTGATGGACGCGGGCCAGGTGGTCGAACAAGGCACACATGATACGCTGCTGGCCAAGGGCGGCACCTATGCGGCGCTTTACAACATGCAGTTCGGCGCCGAAGCCGACTAACGCCGGTAGCTGCGCGCCAGCGCCTCGGGGTCGGCCCCGCTCAGGTAGCGCACCAATGTCATCAGGTTCCGCCCGCCACGCCGCAGCCAGCCTTGCCGGCGGTACTTCTCGGCGGAGGTTTCTGCCACGCCCTCGACCGGGTGGAGCCGCCCTTTCAAAGCACGCGCCAGGGCCACGTCCTCCATCAGCGGAATGTCCGGATAGCCGCCGACAGCCTCATAAAGCGCGCGAGAGATCAGCAGCCCCTGATCGCCATAGGGCAAGCCAAAGACCCGTGACCGCAAGTTGGCCCAAGCCGCCACCAGCCGCGCGGGCGCCCCGCCACCCTCAAAGCTTAACAAAAAGTAAGCCGCTGAGTCCGCTTGCAGATTCGCGTTGTCAGCTGACAATTTCCGCATCACCGCCTCGCTCCAGCCGGGCAACAGCACCGTGTCCGCATGGAGCACCAGCAGCCAGTCGCCCTGCGCCGCATCGCAGCCCCGCCTCAACTGCCCCCCACGGGAGGCCGGCCCGCTGACCACTTCGGCACCGGCCGCCTCGGCCACCCGCACCGTGGCGTCCGTCGATCCCCCGTCAGAGACCACCAGCTCCCGGATCAGCCCGGCGTTCAGCCCCTCCCCCAGGGCCATCAGGCAGCGCGGCAAACACGCCTGAGCATTCAGCGTCGGGATCACGACAGAGATAGGTGCGCGCATTCTGCCCTTCCTGTGCCACAGCGGGCATCACGCTCCCTGTCATCCAAGGGAGGTAAGGCCTATATGTCACCCGAAGGACAAAGGGGAAAGACATGGCAGATAGCGCGCGCAAGGTATTGAGGGTCAGCGGACCGGAGGCCCGTCCGTTCCTGCAAGGCTTGGTGACCAACGATGTGGACCGGCTGGACACCGGTGCGGTCTATGCGGCGATGCTGACGCCACAGGGCAAACTGCGCTGCGACTTCTTCCTGCTCCCCGATGGCGACGACGTTCTGATCGACGTGGCGGCAGAGGCCGCGCCCGCCCTGCTCCAGATCCTGACCATGTACAAGCTCCGCTCCGACGTGACAGTCGCAGAGACGGACCTGACCGTCACCCGTGGCCTTGGTGAGCCACCGGAGGGCGCCTTTGCCGATCCGCGCGACCCGTCGATGGGCTGGCGCGGCTACCACGGCCAACCGGGCGACGACGTCGATTGGGACGCGCTGCGTGTCGCCGCGCTGGTCCCGGAGCAGGGCGTGGAACTCACACCGGACACCTTCATCCTCGAAGCAGGGTTCGAGCGTCTCAACGGCGTCGACTTCAAGAAGGGCTGCTATGTCGGCCAGGAGATCTGCGCCCGCATGAAGCACAAGACCGAGCTGCGCAAAGGCCTCGCCCGCGTGACGGTCGATGGCGCAGCCCCGGTCGGGACCGAGATCGTCGCAGGCGGCAAGGTCGTTGGCACCCTGTTCACCCAAGCCGGTGGCGAGGGCATCGCCTATCTGCGCTTTGACCGCGCCTCGGACGACATGCAGGCCGGGGAGGCCCGCGTCAGCTATCCCGCATGAAGACCCGCATCGCCAGCGCCTTGGGCGCGGAGGTCACCGACCTCCGCCCGCTGCACGGTGGTGACCTGTCCGAGGTCGTGCAGGCCACGCTGTCGGATGGACGCCACCTGGTTGCCAAGCTCGGCGCACATGTTGCGGTCGAGGCGCGGATGCTACGGGCCATCGCCCGGACCGGGGCCAACACGCCGAAGGTCCTGCACCACACCGACGATCTTTTGCTTCTCGAACACCTGCTAGAGGCGCGGCCCTCCCCCGCAGGATGGCAGGCCTTGGGCACCACCCTGCGACAGTTGCACAGCGCGCCTGCGCAGACCCCCGGCTGGACGGAGGACTATGCCTTTGGCGCGCTCACCATCGACAACCAGCCGCGCCGCGATTGGCCGACCTTCTGGGATCAGGCGCGGCTGAGACCGTTCCTCCCCAGCCTGCCAAAGCACACAGCCAACCGCCTGAGCGCGCTGTTGCCCACCCTGCCCAACCGCCTGAACAACGCCCCACTGGCGCTGCTGCATGGCGACCTCTGGACCGGCAACGCGCTGTTCACCGCAGACAGCGCCTACCTGATCGACCCAGCCATCTATCACGGCGACCCCGAGGTCGACCTTGCCATGCTGCATGTCTTTGGCACCCCGCCTGACGCCTTCTGGCAGGGCTATGGGACCCCGCGTGAGGGATGGCACGCAAGGCGCTCCATCTATCAGCTTTACCCCGCCCTCGTGCATCACAGGCTGTTTGGCGCGGGCTACCTTGGGTTGGTGGACCAACTGCTGGACGAGGCCTTCGCATAGGCCAGCACCGTGGCTTCTGCCCCGTGGCGCTGCATCAGCGCGCGGGAGGCCGTGTTGAAGGCATGGACCCTGACCGTCCAGCCATCGAAGTGGCCTGCGATTTCCGCCTCGAATCGGGCGATCAATCGCGATGCCAGCCCACGACGTCGCCAGATCGGCTCCACATAGATGTGGTCAAGCAGCGCCTGCCGCCGGGGATGCTCCATCACGGGGGCCGCCGCCGGGACAGGCAGCCATTTGAGGTAGCCACGGGCCACGCCTTCGGTCCGGTAGATCAGGAAGCGCGCACCGTCCGCCTGCGCGCTTTGCAAAAGCCCCAACAGGTCCGCGTCGCACGCCCTGTCGTGAAAGCGATCGGGTGCATGGTCCGCGTGATACGCGTTCAGCGCGCGCATCAGCGACACAAGATCCGGCAGGTCCGAAGTCTCGGCAGTGGTGATCATGAAAAAGGCCTCCTGGCTGAGATGCCGGAGGCCTTTTCGTTTCATGTATCGCCCCCGGCGGTTGCACGGGGAACGAAGTTGGCCGTACGCGTTATGCGCGCTCGGAATACTCCATGGTTTCGGTGTTCACGACGATCTTCTCGCCCTGCCCGACGAAAGGCGGCACAGTGACGCGCACACCGTTATCAAGTGTCGCAGGCTTGAAGCTGTTCGCAGCTGTCTGACCTTTGACGACCGGCTCGGTCTCGGCGATCTCGCAGATCACTTTTTGCGGCAGCGTGGCATTCAGCGCCTCTTCGTCGTGGAATTCCACGACGATGGTCATGCCGTCCTGAAGGAACGGACGCCGATCCCCGAGGATCTCGGCGTCCAGCTCGACCTGGTTGTAGGTTTCGGTGTCCATGAAGGTCAGGCGACCGTCGGCTTCGAAAAGGAACTGCATGTCCTTTTGTTCAAGGCGCACACGCTCGACTTTGTCCGCTGAGCGGAACCGTTCGTTAAGCTTTGAGCCGTTACGAAGGTTTTTCATCTCGACCTGAGCAAAGGCGCCGCCCTTGCCGGGCTTCACGTGATCGACCTTGACCGCGGCCCAAAGATGGCCGTCGTGCTCCAGAACGTTTCCGGGACGGATCTCGTTTCCGTTGATCTTGGGCATTATGACGTTTCCGTGGCAAAAGGTTGATGGAACTTAGACCGGTCCTATATCTCGCGCATGT
Source organism: Sagittula sp. NFXS13 (assembly GCF_040148795.1). NCBI lineage: Bacteria > Pseudomonadati > Pseudomonadota > Alphaproteobacteria > Rhodobacterales > Roseobacteraceae > Sagittula > Sagittula sp. NFXS13. The sequence continues at coordinate 272,136 of NZ_JAGEMH010000003.1, read as the reverse complement.
CCTACTGGCAAGACAACGATATCTCGTGTGCCCATGTATGGAGGCATGCGCCAAACGCAAAGGTGCTATGCTTTAGTGGGGTATCCGAATCGAATGAGAGGTGCCATAACGCGCTCTACGCCGGAAAAGACAAGAGCAATAATTAAAGGTCGCAACATGAAAGATTTCGTTGACGGTACCGCATTCAACGCTGAGCAAGGCAACCGCGCGCGCAAGCTTTTTGCCGCCGTGGTTTTGGCTGCTCTCGATGATGCGATCGCCGATGACAAGAAGTATGGAAACGGCCCTGAGCAGATCGCCCGCTGGGCGCGCTCTCGTGATGGCCGTGAAGTTCTGTCCTGTGCAGGCATTGACCCGAACGAACGTGTCGTTTCGGGCCTGATGGAGTTCGTCTCCAAGGGTGTCCGCACCTCCGTCGCGCTGTCGCGCGAAGAAAGCGAACGTCGCAACGCTGCGGCACAACAGGCGGAAGCCGCCTGATCCTACCGGCATACGGACCCAACTTGAGAAGACCCGCTCGTCAAGAGCGGGTTTTTCTTTGTCCGGCGATTGGCAAGGCAAGCGCTGTCCAGCAAAAAGCCCGCTTCAAGGCGGGCTTTTGCGATCTGTCTGCGGTGCACAGGTCAGTCGAAATCCTGCGTCATCATCACGCGGTGGATTTCACGGCGCACCAGCTTGCGCACATTGCGTGTGATACGCTCCCCCAAAACGCCCTGAAGCTCTTGGCGCACAATGTCTGACACCATCTCTCGCAACATGGCCTCGTCCAGAATGGGGGCGTTCCGGTCCTGTTCATCCGACAGATCCCGGCTGTAGGCCTGCTGGGTGGAGATATCCGCCTCAGGTTCCGACTGCGGCAATGCGCCTGTGGGACCGGCGGTGTGATCTTCCCATTCGATGACACGCGGCTCAGCGGTCGCACGACGTCGAAAGACAGGGCGTACGGTGTCACTGTCCTCAGGTTCGGACGTCTCCGCGGCAGGCTCTTGAGAGGCGGTCAGCCGCTTTGCCAGATCGTTATCCGGTTCGGGAGGAGTGGCAATTTCGTTGGTCAGACTTGGCGCGGAGGCGGTCAACGCGTCGTCCTCTTCGGGCATCTCAGACGCAGAATCGTGCGCGTTGTCGTCCATCAGGTCCGTTTCATGACCCTCTGCGGTGTCGGCGATGACCTCAGGCGTCTCAGAGGCCAGGCTATCGCTGCCCTGTGCGACAGGCTCCTCTGCATCGCCCCGACTGGTGTCGTCCATGATTTGGGCGAGCTGTTTGTCCCTGCCCCGGACCAGCGCCTCGAGCGCGGAAATCTTACGCTCAAGCTCACTATCGAGTTCCGCGGTCTCTGGCCCGGCTGCATCATCATCGAAGGCCGCGAGCGCGGCGGTCAGGTCAAGTTCGTCATCGGCAGAGGATTCATCGTCGAAGACGTCATCAGGCGCGCTCTCATCTGCCAGTTCGGCGGGATGCTCATCAGTCTCCGCCTTGAGCTGCGAGAGCACAGACTGCAAATCGGTGACCTCGGCGCCATGCTCGGGAGGGTTTGCGTCGTGCCGCTTTGACGGGACAGGGCTGGAGAGTTGCAGGATCTCGTCGCCTGCTGGCGCATCGTCCGCGCCGTCAGACCGGTCTTCCGCCTCATCATCCGTGGCCAGTGCACGCGTCACTTCCTCCTCCACAAGCTGCGTCAGCAGGGAGGGTTTCGGAGACGTCTCGGACGCCACAGACGGCTTTTGAGGGGCGGGATTCGTCAGCAGCACCGGACCGGTTTTGGCGGCGGGTCGTGCCTCCGGGTCCGGGTCCTTCACTCGCAACGCGGGCGTCAGAACCAAGCGGTCAACCCGCTTGGCCTCTCGCCTTGCCACAGGCGCATTCGGGAGGGGAGGAGAATCTTCGGACACAAGCCTCCGGATCGAAGACAGAATATCCTCTATTTCCACATTCGTGACGGAGTTTGACATTGTTTTTCCACTCTGGCCTCGCCTCGAAGTTTACCCCCTCGATGAGAGTCGCACAACAGACACGAAAAAAGTTAGTCTTTTCCGAGAGCCCGGAGGACGCGGTCCAATTCCTTGCCCTGCTTGCTTTGCGAAACAGGTGCATTGCGCACCATGTTGTAATATTGCGACGGATCGAACTGCGGGACCGCCAGTTGCAGCGCCTCCGGCGTCATCAGACCAATCGCCGACAAGACAGAGTATGCGGCCTGAAATTCAGAGATCTCCGCAGAGATCAAGCTGGCACGGGCATCGAGCAATTCCTGCTCGGCATCCAGCACGTCCAGCGTCGTCCGAGCGCCAAGCGCGGCCTCTTCGCGAACCCCCTGGAACGCGACACGCGCGGCGCGCACCTGTTCCTGAAATGAGGTCTTGTTGGCTTGCGCCACACGCAGATCGGAATAGGCCTGACCGACGTTCTGTTCAATCGTCAGGTAGACGACATGCAGCTGCGCGCGTGACGCATCGCGATTGGCCATCGCCTGACGCACCAGAGAGCTCAGCTCACCGCCTTGGTAGATCGGACCGGAGGCGCCCAAGGACACGGACCCTCCCTGATTGAAGCTGCGGTTGTTGAAGGATTCGGTCAGCCCGTAGCTGCCGGTCACGGAGACCGTCGGCTTCATTGCGCCCTTTGCAATCAGGATGCGCAGCTCGGAGGCGGCAACTTGGTGCTGTGCGGAAATAATTTCCGGGTGACGGCGCACGGCCTGGGACTTTGCCTCCGCGACGGAACCGGGGATCTTCGGCAGGCGTGTCGGCTGGACCAGTTGGCCCGGATCGCGTCCCACGAAACGGTGGAATTGTTCGCCCGCGGTGATCAGTGCCCCCTCTGCAGCAGCGAGCGCGGCGACGGCGGCGGCCAGGCGAGCCTCTGCCAGGGCCACGTCGGTGCGGGTCACTTCGCCGACCTCGAAACGGTCCCGGGCGGCGCGCACCTCCTGACGGATGACGCGCACGTTGTTCTGGCGCAGGCTGAGCGACTCAGTCGCTTCGCGGATCGCGAGGAAGGAAAACGTCGCGTTCAACAGCAATGTCTGTTCGGCAGACAAAAGCGTGGCACGTGTGGCCAGAACGGATTCTTTCGCCAGATCCACGCCAAGCCGCAACTGACCGCCGGCGTAGAGCACAAGCTGAACAGACAATTCGATGGAAGATGTCAGAGTGCTCGTGCGCTCGATGGCCGTATCCGGAACGCCGCTCACACCGTAATTGCGATTGATGCCACCGGACCATTTCAGCGCCGGGCGCATCGCGGCCAGGGCTTGTGCCACACCTTCATCTGCCGCACGCAACAAGGCGCGGTTCTGCTCGATCGCGCCGCTGTTCACATATGCGTCGCTCAAGGTTTCGGCCAGCGTCTCACCCAAGGCGGTGGTCGCCATGCTCATTGCGAGAACGGCGGCTGCAACCCGCCTTACGCCTCCCGTGCGAAGTCTACCCAGCATCACTGCCCCCTTGGTCCGGTCTGTGCCGGCCTTGCTATCAGAACGCGAATTCTTCGGCTTTTTCAAAGCCTGCCAGTAGCGGCGCCGTTCCGTTGAATGCGAAGCGCCAATTCATGTCGCCATCTATCTTGTGACCCACGCGCACGGTGCCGAGCATCCCATCCATAAAGATGACGACCATGCGACCGCCCTCTTTGAGCTGGGAAATCAATGCGGTCGGCAATTGCTCCACAGCGCCTTCGATGATGATTGCATCGTAGGGGCCATGTTCCGCGGCGCCGTCTGTCAACGCGCCGTGGTGCAAGGCGACATTGTCGGCATGATGCTCAGACAGCAGCGATTGCGCCTCGTCTATACGTGTCTCGTCATCGTCGACGGCGACCACCGCCTCTGCAATGCGCGCGATCACAGCCGACGAGTAGCCAAACCCCGTGCCCAGATCGAGCACCAGATCGGAGTTGGAAAGATTCAACGCGTCCAGCATCTTGGCGAAGAGGCGCGGGTCCAGCAGGACGCGGCCGTGGCCCAGGTCTACGTGTTCGCTGACATAGGCCGCCTCAATCTTGTCGCGGGGCACAAATGCCTCGCGCGGGACCGTCAGCATCGCATCGATGATCGGGAATTCGGTGACATCAGACGGACGCACTTGCGTGTCGACCATCATGCGGCGTCGTGTGGCAAAGTCGCTCATGCACTAAACTCTTTCGTTCAGAGACGTTGGATGCGTTCTGCCACAATCAAACGGATGCGGCAATGTCCCAGCCCATCAAACTTGCGACGAAGGTGACGAAGTCACGGAAATGTGGCGTGGCCTGTTGCGAAAAGGCCGCTGCACATTTGCGGTGCAAACCGTGAAATCCACATGCAGAACACGCCGGGCCGCGCCGCAGGACGTGCATCATATGCCCACTGCCGCCTGAGCAGCGTGGCCTCCTGACGATCCCCAGACCTTCAGGGCATTTCGGCACGAAATGTCCCGAGCGGCTGGTTGCATCCGTTCATGGCCTGGGTGCCGCCGCCAAACAACGAGAGACTTTGCGATGAATGTTACGCTTCTGTAAGACGCAGAGCTGCTATACTGACAAGGGTGACGCAAGTGCTTGTAGATAGATGGAGGCGAGTACCGGAATCGAACCGGTGTACACGGATTTGCAATCCAGCCGCTTCCCATTAAATAACAATTACTTAGGCCCGAAAAAGTATCAGGACAGACCGAAAACAAAGAGGGAACCTGATACTCGGCGCAAAGCCTCTCATTTGTCCAAGCTCATGAAGCCGAACCACAAGCGCATGTCGCGCATGATCGGCTACACCCTGACACTCGGCGATGCTGACGCATGGGCCGGTTTCACGACCGTGGCAATGGCGCGCCTGACCGTCGAAGAGCGCGCCGCGCTGGCATGGGCTGCACTCCGGGCGCTCGATACCCCGGAACAGGCCGAGCAAGTCGCCAAAGCGGTCCTGTCCTTCGCCGATTACCCCCTGCCGACCTTCCTTAATCCGATGGACGATGCGCGCTGGTGGGCCTCCTTTGCCTCTCTGAAAGAGCGCAAGGCGTATGCGCTGGCAGCCTATGAGGCCCTTCCAATGCGCGAGCAGATGGCGTTCCGCAACCATATCTCGGAAGTGGAGATCGCCGCATGAAGATGCTTGTTCAACGGACTGCGAGCAGCGCGGCCCTGCCCTTCATCCTCGATGACTTGAAGCTCCACCTTCGGGTTTCCGATGACGCCGAAGATACGGCTGTGCAGAACATCGGCCTAACGGCGGCGGCAGAGATCGAACAATTCGCCCAGATCGCCCTGATGATCCAGACGATCCGCGTTACGATCTTCAACCCCGCAAAAGAGTATGGCTTGAGCCTACCCATCGGCCCAGTCGCGGATGATGACGTGCCGACCGTGAGCATCGATGGCGAGGCGTTCACCGCTTTTGACTTTGTGGGCGGCAACCGTCCCTACATCCGGTGGCTGGCGAGTTACTTCGACCTGACCCCAAGCCGCGTCATCATTGATTATCAGGCCGGGTTCGGCGCGGACGCATCGGACGTTCCGTCCGACCTCGCTCAAGCCCTCATGGATCAGGCCGCGCTGCACTATGACGGCAGGTCGCCGATGGACGCTAAGTCCCTGACGACATCGCCGCACATGGCCCGCGTAGGCGCTCGCTATCGCGGGGTGTCTGCATGACCTCGGCAGAGCTGGACGAGATCCTGATGCATCGCTGGCCCTTGGTCATGCGCGCGGTAATGGCCGGTACGGATGATTGGCTGAAAGGCTTTGTCCGATCCATCGCGCGCCATGGAAAGCGCGCATCTTGGCGACCAACCCAACGACAAGAGCAGATCATGCGACGGCTGGTGTCCGAACTGGGCACAGCTCCGACACATGATGTGGATGTGATCGAAAGATGAGGAAACGGCGGCCCTGCGTGCCACTCGCATAGACGCAGGGCCGATGTGGTGGCCGGGGTAACAACGGTGGCACCACAAAGGAAAGCCTACCACGGGCGGGATCATAGGCAAAGGGCAGTCCGCAAGGTTGAGGCCCGATCCCCGGCACCGCGCTTAGGTGCCGCAAGCAGCAACCAACCGACCGGCAGAAGCGCATGACCGGACGGGCCCAGAAGCGATGGACCGGCTCCGTTGAGCAGGAACTACACGCTGAGGGCATAGGGACTGCCACGGCTTCGTGCTGTGGGCAGTCGTCCTATGCCCTTCGCTCCAAACCTCACCATTGAGCAGGTGAGCAACGGTTGAACGAAGAACTACGCGCGAGAGGATACGCGATGGCTGAGGCGAAGAAAAAAAGAGAGTGGAAGAAAGCAGACGGATCACCGCTGCCGGTTGCACCCGCGCGCCCGTCGCTTGCTGACCTCGGCCAAGCTGACCTCTTCACCGATGGTCCCAATGCCGCAATTTCTGCGAACGAATGTAACCGTGTATCTGACTCTTCAATTTTCGCGCCCGGCGCAGAGCTGGAAAACGCGGCCCCGGCAGAGCGAGCTATGCAATTTATGCATAGCCTTCATATCCCCGAGGGGCCGAACGCCGGAAAGCCCGTCACCCTCGCACCCTTTCAGCGCCAATTCATCGAAGGCGCGATGGCCGACACGACCGCCAACGCCATTCTCAGCATCGGGCGCGGCAACGGGAAATCCGCGATCACGGCGGGCCTCGCCCTCGGCGGCCTGATCGGCGTTTGGGATCGCCAGCCCCGCCGCGAGATCATCGCAGCCGCGCGGACCCGCGATCAGGGGCGCATCATCTGGGACTTTGTGGCGGGCTTCATCGCCAGTCTCCCCATGGAAATCCGGCGGCACTTCATTTTCCGTCGCGCGCCCCGCCTTGAGATCGAATATGAGGGAGACGGCGGCGGGCATATCCTGCGCGTGATCGCGGCGGACGGCAAATCAGCCCTCGGCGGCGCTCCGACGATGGCGATCCTTGACGAGCGCGGTCACTGGGCCCTTGATCGCGGCGACGAGCTGGAACACGCGCTGCTGTCCGGTCTGGGCAAGCGGGAGGGCCGGGCGTTCCTGATCAGCACCAGCGCCAGCGACGACACGCACCCGTTTTCCCGGTGGATCGACGATCCGTCGCCCGGCTCCTACGTTCAAGAGCATCGGCCCGCGCCCGGACTGCCCGCCGATGAACCCGAAAGCCTGCTGATCGCCAACCCCGGCGCGCCTCATGGCATCGGCGGTTCTCTGGAATGGCTGGAAGCTCAAGCCAAGCGCGCCATTGCGCGGGGCGGTTCTAGCCTCACGAGCTTCCGGCTCTACAACCGCAATGAGCGCGTGTCCGGGGAATCGCGTGACCTGCTGATCACCCTGGACGAATGGCTTGGTTGCGAAACCTCGGCCTTGCCACCCCGAGAAGGCGGCGTCGTGATCGGGATCGACCTTGGCGGTTCGGCCTCGATGACGGCGGCGGCGTTCTATTGGCCCCAGACGGGGCGGCTTGAATGCCTCGGCACCTTCCCGTCTATGCCCAGCCTCTTGGATCGCGGCCAGACGGACGGCGTGGCCGGGCGCTATGTGGAGATGCACGACCGGGGCGAGCTGTCCGTTCTCGGCGACAAGACCGTGCCCGTCGCGCCGTGGCTGGTTGAGGTGATGCGCCATGTCGAGGACCAGCCCGTCATCGCGATAACGATGGACCGCTATAAGCAGGCCGAGCTGGGGGAAGCGATCAGCCGGGCTGGCATTCGTGCGCCGCTGGTGTGGAGGGGCCAAGGATTTAGAGACGGGGGTGAAGACGCGGAACGGTTCCGCCGCGCCGCCTTCGACGGTCTGGTGAAGGCCAAGCCGTCCCTGCTGCTGCGCTCGGCCTTCGCGGACACGGTGTGCCTGCGCGACCCGGCCAACAACATCAAGATTGCGAAGGCCCGATCCACGGGCCGGATCGACGCGGCGGCGGCATCGGTTCTGGCCGTTGCTCAAGGCGCGCGGATCGCAGCTCAACCCAAAGCGAAAGCGAGGATGCAATGGTTTTGAACGCCGGAAGCCTCAATCGCCGCATTCAGCTCAAGCGCGCGACGACGACACAGAATGGCGCCGGCGGAACCATCTACGAATGGCACGACCACGGCCCGCCGATCTTCGCCAGACGGCGCGATGTGTCCGACGCTGAGCGCCTGAGCGCCGCCGCGTGGGACAACAAGCTGGTGGTCCGTTTCGTCATCCGATCCAACAGTTTTTCGCGGGGCCTCAGGCGCACAGACATGATCGCGCACGAGGGCGTGCCCTACGGGATCGACGGCATCAAGGAGGTTCCAGACAACCGGGGCTTTCTCGAAATCACGGCGATCACGTCCGAGGGCTTGGAAGTCAATTCACCATTCGAGGTTTGAGGCAATGAGCATCCGCAAGGAACATCAACGGCATTCCCGGCATGTCACCCGCACGAAACGCTGGAAGGCGCTGCGGGCCGAGATCCTCGAACGCGACCGCTACCGTTGCAAATCCTGCGGCTGCGGCGGGCGTCTTGAGGTGGATCACATCAAGCCGGTCAGGACGCACCCCGAACTGTCCTATGAGCCGCGCAACCTTCAGGCGCTTTGCCCCGGTTGCCACACCAGAAAGACAAGGATCGAGTGCGGGCACCCCCCGCCCCGAGTGGACCGCCAAGACTGGCGGCAAGCTGTCGAGGCGCTGTCGCGCCCCGATGAAAGAGGCATCAATCAGAAGGAAATCAAAGATGCTTGAATCAGTGAAGATCGCCCGGCGGCAAAGCGAAATCCGCCAGAACCTCGCCGAGCTGGCGGGCAAGGAAACCCCGTCCGAGGATGAAGTCCGCGAGATGGACACGCTGGACCGGGAATATCGCTCCAACGAAACCCGCTATCGCGCGGCCTTGATCGCCGAGGACACCGAACGCCGGGACGCGGGCGGCGAGCTGGAAACCCGCACGGCACAGGATTGGGCCAACCTCATGGCCGGTTTCGAGATGCGCCAGGTCGCGCTGGCCCTCGATGAAGGGCGGCAACTGGATGGCCAGACAGCGGAGATCGTGTCCGAGCTGCGCAGCGCGGGCGGTTTCCGGGGCATCCCGGTTCCGTGGCAGGCGCTGGAAGTCCGGGCCGGTGAAACGGTCGCCAGCGGTACCCCGGACCCGATCCAGACCCGCCCCATCATCGACCGCCTGTTCCCGAACAGCGTGGCGGCACGCATGGGGGCGCAGATGATCAGCATTGACGCGGGCGCGGTGGAATGGCCCGTGACCACCTCGGCTGTCACGGCAGGCTGGGCGGACGGTGAGACGGCCAACGTGGCAGGCCCGACCACCTACGCCACGACCGACCGGGCCATGTCACCGGACCACAACCTCGGCATTCAGATGCGCATCACCCGCAAGACCCTGAAACAGTCCGGCGCTGCGCTGGAACAGGCGGTGCGGCGCGATATGAGCGGGGCCATGGGCGCGGCGATGGATCAGGCGGCGTTCCTCGGCACCGGGGCCAACGGCCAGCCGCTCGGCGTCATCACCGGCGCGGCAACCTACGGCATCACGTCCACGGCGGTAGGGGCGCTTGCGAGCTGGGGCGCGTTCCGCTCGGCTGTCACCCGGTTCATGACCGCCAATGCCGCCGGTTCGCCGGACGCGGTGCGAGCACTGATCCGGCCCGAACTTTGGGACTATCTGGACAGCGTTTTGATCAGCGGCACGGCGGTTTCCGAATGGGACCGGCTGGTGAAAAACCTGCCCTCGGGTAACATCGCCATGACGAACAACGCGCTTGCCGCGCCGTCCGGCACCCCCGAAGCCACCTCGGCCCTGCTGACCACCGCAGCGGGCGGTGTCGCTCCGATCTTCATCGGCGCATGGGGCGCGGTGGACATGATCCGCGACCCCTACAGCGATGCACAGTCCGGCGGGCTGCGGATCACCGCCCTTGCCACCATGGACGTGACCGTGGCGCGCCCGGCCCAGCTCGAACTGCTGACCGGCCTCGAACTGGAAGCCGCGTAATGCTCTGGGGCGCTCACACCGGCAGCCTTGAGCTGCGCACCGAGGGCGGGGAAACCCGCCTTCGGGCAACCTTCCCATATGGCCGGGAAACCGTGCTGGCCGAACGCATGGGGGCAGGACGTGAGCGTCGTGAGATGATCGCGGCCCGCGCCTTCGCGGATCGGCTAGAACGCGGCGAGGACGTGCACTTTCTGTCCGGCCATGACTTCAACAAACCGCTGGCCTCACGTTCCGCCGGCACCCTGACCCTGACCGAAACCAATGATGCGCTGACCATTGATGCGACGATCAGCCTCGACATGGGGCAGGTCAGCTATGTCAGGGACTTCCTGTCATCCCATGCGGCCGGGCTGGTGCGGGGCCTTTCCCCCGGCTTCCGCGTCCGACCGGGCGGCGAGACCGTCGAGGAACGCGGCACCGCGATCCTGCGGACCATCAAGGCGGCTGACCTGATCGAGATCAGCGCCGTCACGAAACCCGCCTATCCGCAAGCCCAGATTGAGGCACGGAACTGGCAACCCATCGGCGAGGTGGCAAAGCGCATGACGCACCGCCCCGCCGCAATCCGGTGGAGGTGACAATGCTCGGATGGCTCAAAGACAAGCTGCGACCGATCGAGGCACGGTCCAGCGGCGGCGGATACACCGCGCAAGTGATGGCGGCGCGTGACAGTTTTATTAGCGGGCGGCGCGGCGTGGCCGAGCTGACGGCGACGGTACAGAGCTGTGTCAGCCTTTGGGAGGGCGGCTTTGCCATGGCGGACGTGACCGGCACCAGCCTGCTGACCCGGCAGACCATGGCGATGATCGCCCGAGGCATCGCGCTGAACGGCGAGGCGGTCTATCTGATCACAGAGCTTGGCCTTGTCCCTGCAACGGATTGGGACGTGACCACCCGCGACGGCAAACCCCGCGCCTATCGCCTGTCCATCCCCGAGGCAGGCGGCGGGCGCACTGTCACGGCCCTTGCCGCCGAGGTTCTGCACCTGCGAATCGGCTCGGACAACCTGACGCCATGGATCGGCACCGCACCGCTGCGCCGGTCCAGCCTCACGGGCGGGATGCTCCATGCGGTAGAGGCTGCGCTTGCAGAGACGTTCGAGAACGCCCCGCTCGGCTCGCAGATCGTGCCCTTGCCGGACACTGGCGCCGATGACATGGCCACCATGCGCAACGCCTTCAAAGGGCGGCGCGGTTCAACGCTGGTGATCGAAGGTGTCGCCCAGGCGACGGCGGCGGGCATGAACCCGACCATCGGCCAGAAGCCCGATCAGCTTTCGCCGGACCTTTCCAAGAGTATGACGGACGAGACGTTGGCAGCGGCGCGCGAGGGAATCGGCATGGCCTATGGCGTCCTGCCGTCATTCTTCAACCGCGCGGCCACCGGCCCCGTGATCCGCGAGGCGCAACGCCAGCTCGCAATCTGGACTTTGCAGCCCATCGCCGCGATGCTGGCGGATGAGGCGACGGCCAAGCTCGGGGCCGAGGTGACGATTGACACCATCCGGCCCTTGCAAGCCTTCGACGCTGGCGGACGCGCCCGCGCCCTTTCGGCGATCATCAAGACGATGGCCGAGGCCAAAGAAGCGGGCATACCGCCCGGCGACGTGTCTGGCGCGATGCGAATGGTGGACTGGAAGGAGTGAAGAAAATCTTAACCACAATCAAGTTCTCAGCTCCAAGAGCCTTCAAAACCCTCTACTTTTTTGAGCACCTCGTCTGCAAGTTGCAAAATTAGGTCTTCAATTACGTCGCGGGCATCTTCGGGTGCTACTTGAGCGATATTCTTCTCAATGAAACGTCGATTGCTTTCCTTCCCAATCCCGATGGAAAAGCTGCCTTCTTTAACCTCAACAATCAGAGGGCGACTCTCCATTCGGTATCCGTCACGTTTTCTAGCAGGAGAGCCGCAAGTCGCAGAAACCTTAGGCACAGGATACGCGAAATGTGTCACGTCGAATTCCTCTTCAATTAGAAGGTCCATACCATTCTTTTGAAGGTCTCTCTGTGCAGCCTGTAGTGCCGGGATCGCGTGCTGACGCAGCAACTCTACACCCTCTTCGGTGACACTCTCGGCGTTTCGTCTACTCTCTTCCGCTGCCCTTGCTCTCTCAGCTTGATCAGCTTCAAAGGCTTTGCGTTTTTCTTCCAGCCGTTTTTCGAAATCAGTCATTTATCTTCCCTTTGGCTAATCTGACACCCGCCCCACCGCCGTTCTCAGAAATAAACTCTAACCCAGCATCCACAAGGGCTTCCTCCATCCTGATCCGCGCCGTGCTTGAAACGATGCGCCTCTCTTTCTCGAAGTCCACGATTGTTGACAGTCCAAAACCCGCTGCCTCCGCTAACTCAGATTGCGTCATTCCGATCAGGGCGCGCGCCGCCCGGCATTGTGCTGGTGTCATTTCAACATTTTCTGTTGACGCGCTGTGCGTCTATCCCATATCAACATAAAATATTGATAGCCCAATCAGGAGTGTCTGACAATGACCAAAGAACGCGTTTGCGCGAACGGCCCAACCATGTCCCGCCGCGCCCTCTTGACCGCGCTGCCCGCCTCGGGTGTGGCGTTGGCGCTGCCCGCCGTCACGATGGCTGATCGGCCGGACCCGCTGGTGCCGCTTTATCGTGAATGGCGCGATGCCCGCCGCACATGGCTAGAGCTGGCCGACCTCCCCGGCAACGGCGATTGGGACGATCCGAGATCACTTGCCGCCGAGGCGCGTGAGAATGCCGCCGAAGAAGCTATGCTGACCCTCAAGCCCACGTCGCTGGAAGGAATCGGCGCACTGGCGGCCTTGGCGTGGCTCTATGTCAGTCCCGCCACCACGAACCCCCACGAATTTGCAGAGCGGGCGAAGTCTTATGACTGCCGGGCCGTCATGGCGCTCTGGAAAGCCTGCACCGGAAAAGACGGCTACCCCGTCACCTAACTGAACTTTCCACATTAACGCTTGACGCACATCCTTATCGTAGGTTATTCAATAAGAATGAAATCGAGTGCCTTCATAAAGATCGTGGCGGAAGCCTACAGGGTCGAGGAAAAGACCGTGACGCTTTATGCCCGTTTCATGAAAGAAGCGGGGCTGATCACTTCCGGCGCAAGGGGGGTGAACGCCCCGCACATGCACCCGCGCGATGCGGTACGCCTGACGATTGCGCTGCTGGCAACCGGCACGGCTGCACACGCGGTCCCGCTCTATCAGCGGTTCGCCGGGATGACGATCCAGCCTGACCGCTCGAACGGCCCGCACCCGGCCAGCCTCGGCGTCCACGAGGGCGCAACGCTAGAGTCGGTCCTGCTTCACATGTTCACCACCGACATGTTCCCCGAGGGCGTTGAAGGCGGCGGGCCATTTGAGTGCGCCCCGTACCTTGAGCTGCAAGAGAACCAGCGCATCGCTACGATTGAGCATTCGCCACTGGTAGACGGCAAGCTGGTCCACGGCGAGCAGAAGCGGGCGGGCCTCTACTTCGCGACCCGCAACCGGCCTGAGGACATGGCCGTTGAGGATCGCCGGGCACATGGCGGCATCTTCATTTCCCGTGGTGTCGCACCGATTGCCCTCACTCAGTGCGCCCTGCCGTTCTATTTCGAATGGCGCGACAAGGTGTCGTGGGAAACCATCGAGAAAGAGACCAAGGAAGAGAAAGAGCAGCGGGTTCGCTTTGGCAACTTCACGCCCAGCAAGGGCCTTTGGTTCGACCGTGAAATTGGGGAGAGCGCATAATGGCAGCCCTCACCCCGATCCTCGCCAGTGAACGCAGCGCCGCAAAGCTTCTGGACATGAAGCCCTCCGACTTTCGTGCGTTGGTCGATAATGGGGTTTTGCCGAAGCCTGCCGAATTCGGCGGCTTCGAGCGTTGGGACGTGGAGCAACTGCGCGCGATAGCGTCTGGCGATTTGGCTAACGGTGCCGGGGTGATCGAATGGTGACGCATCGGAAGAAACTGCTGTGGCAGCATCCGGCTGGCCGCTGGTATGTCCGCAAGTACATGAACGGCAAGATGATCTATCTGGGCCGGATCGAGGCAACCGAAGGCACCGCCGAGTTTGATCGCCAATATTGGGAGATCGTGAGCGGCAAGAAAGCTGCCGCAAAAACTTCATGGGGCGCGTTGATCGAAGCCATGCGGGAAACCGACAAGTGGGCCAATTTCTCACCCCGCTACCGCAAAGACCTTGAACCTGTCTTTGAATACCTCAAGGACAAAGTCGGCCATGCGGACGTAGCGCGGCTTACTCAAGCCGACATTTACGATGCGATGGAAAAGAACCGGCACCGTGTCCGGTTTGCTAACTACATCCCGACCGCGATCAGCATGTTGTCCAAACTGGCGATCCGCAAGCGTTGGCGCAAGGATAACCCGGCGATTGATATTGAGCCGCTCAAGGTGCCAAAGGCTCGGCAGAAACCGCACCTGCCCTGGGCGAATTGGGCGGTGGACAAGATGCGCTCCGAAGGTGAGGCTCTGCCGCTGTTGATCTTTGAGATCGGCGTTGGCAGCGTCCAACGCCCCGGCGATTGGGTTGACTTCCAATGGGGCGACTATGACGGGGAAACCCTCAAGCTGCGACAGAACAAGACCGATACGCCGCTGCACCTTCCATGCACCGAGGCGCTCAAGGCCGCGCTCGACCGCGCCAAGGCTGAACTTGCATTCGCACCGCACCCGTCGCGGCACATCCTGACGCGGGCCGATGGCTCGGCGATGGACTATCATGCGATGGCGCGCGTCATGGTGCGGGAACGCAAGCGGCTGGGATTGATGGCTTTCGATCAACACGCCCTGCGCTATCGCGGTGTGATGGAATTGGCATGGGCCGGATGCACCGATGACGAGATTGCCAGTTATAGCGGTCACACATCGAAAGCGATGATTATCAAGTATGCGGGGGAGGCGAGACAGATCATGCGAGCACGTCAAGCTGCGGCAAAGCGCAAATGAACAGAACAAGCACAGAACGGGAAACTGATACCCCCATTGATACCCTTGGCAAAGGTAAGGGAGCTAACTCATTGAAAAATATGGAGGCGAGTACCGGAATCGAACCGGTGTACACGGATTTGCAATCCGCTGCGTCACCACTCCGCCAACTCGCCTTTCAAAGCACTTAGTTTGCTGCCGTGAGGTGGTGTCACACGGCAGTGCGCACTCTCTATTTCTGTTCTGCTCTGTTCGCAAGTGTGATTTCGCGCAATTTTTGTGCCTATCACGCCCGCGCATTCTGCCGGACCTCCTTGGAGGAGCGCTGAACCATTGCGGCGCTTGGACCAATGGCGCAGCTATGGGCAACTGTAGGCAGCGTAATTCGAGTTTTGTAGCTCGGCAGTACCCGTTTGGGCATGAAAGCCGGAGACCACACCGGTTGTATGGCAAGAAGCCCGTCTGCAGCGGTGCATTGGTTTATCATGCAGGCGTTTCCGGGCGCATTTGTTCAGAGGCTAAATCCCAACCCTTTAAGCAGATGAAACCTGAGACCGCGTCGCAGCGATGCGCAGTGCATCCCGCCGAAACCTGTCAGTAGATCTCGTTGCACGTTTTTGCCTCATTCATCGCAAACATTGCCCGAAAGAGACCGTGCAGAATCGGGGCATGATCAGGCACCCCGATTGCCCGTTTCGGGGCGGCCCCATGCCGGACCTGCCGCTGGGAGAACCGGGTGAGCCGTTGCGACAGCGGCCGCCGGGCTGTGTTCCGGCGCGGTCGGGTTGTCTTGTCCCGGGGCTCTCTTAGATCGCGGGCTCCATCCTCAGGTTTCGCGAACGATCGCTGTAAGCCGCGCCGCACCGACCCTGACCAAAGGGGCCCGCCGTGCACTGCGTCATGACCTGCTTGCCCGTCCATGAAACCTTGATGGTCAAGATCTGGCCAGCGGGCAGGCCCGGCGCCAGATTCCGGGTAAGACGAAGACGCGCGCGGGATGCATCTGGAGCGTGTAGCAGCTCGGCAGCGTCGAAGCCGAACCGCCGACCGACCGTCGGGAACAGGGCCTTGTAAAGCGCCTCTTTGGCGGAAAAGGCGGTTGTCACCGCGGCGTCGCTCAATTGCATTGCCCGCTCTGCTTCGGTCAGGGCGACCTGCCTGATTGCATCGCCGCGCGCCCCCGCGGCCAGATGTTCAATATCCAGACCCAGATCGCAGGGCCTGCGCGTCACCCAAACACCGACGCGGCCTTGCGAATGGCTAATCGACCCTCGAACCCCCTTGGCAAATAGCGGCTCTCCCAACGCGCCGCGGGTGGGCGGCGCGCCAGAGGACCCAAGCAGCGTCATGGCGCGCTTCGCCAGAACGCGACCGGCCAGAAACTCTGCCTGACGCTTCGCAACCGCCTGCCCAAACTCTGGTGGAAGGACGACACCATGGCGGTCAAAATCGAAAGGGTCGTAACGGGCCACATCATATTGTGCCGTCAGCAAAACCTCGTCCGTTGTCCGGACAAGACACGTCTCGCCGGTCAGCCAGCTTGCTGTCGCAGCAGCTGTCAAAAGGACAGGTCCGCGCCCAATCCAGACCATGGCGTCACGTGCAACGCCTGCAACTCAGCCTTCACCGTAGTCCCCGCCTCGGCATCTCCGATCTTTTGATAGCCTTTCAAAAGATTGAACAGCACATAGCCACGCTCCACCGGGGGCAAGGCAAAGCGATCGGACAACAAGGCGCTGAAATCCTCGACGAACACGCCGTCGCGGCCCAGGAAGGACGGCGCATAGAGTGCACTCAACCCGCGTTGCATCAGCACGCCGCCGTTGTCGGGATGATCCTCGACCAGCTCGTCCAACGCGGAAATGCCCTTTTTCGCCAGCAAGAGCGCATCCATGTTGCTGCGGGCCTCGCGCGCCTGAATACCGTAGAATGTGGCGCGGATCGCTTCTATCTCCGGATCACCTCCCGACGCGTCGGCCAGCGCCTGTAGCTTGTTGGCATAGCGTTTGACGTCTTTCTTCGACAATTGAGGGGCGTTTGCCGCCTCGATGAACGTCAGCACCGCCAATTCGCGCAATTCCACTGCGTTCGGGGCGGCTTTTTCCGACAGGCTTGCGAAAAGTGTGGGCACATCCTGGGCGTGGATCACGGTCGGGATGCTTTCGGCGCGGGCCGGTATCGAGATGCTGACAAGCAACATGGCACCGGCAACAGCACGTTTGAATGGGATCTTCATGGGATTGCTCCGTCTCTCAAATGGGTCAGGCTGTCAGAACGGTTTCGTCTTTTTCGTCTTTCGCACGCGGTTCGGTGGCCGTCGCCTTGTCGAAATTGGCTTCGTATTCGGGATCGAGCGTGCCCATCAAACGATCCCAGAACAGGAAGTAGAGACCGAAGTTGCAGCCGGGTTTGGTGTGATGGGCCTCGTGCGCGGTGGCGGTGCCGATCCAGCGGCCTACCCGGTGACGCGCAAAGCCGCGCGGAAAGGTCTCATAGCCAAGGTGGGTGACCACCGCGACCGCCGCATCGGTCCAGACGAAGATCAGATAGGCGGTCGGATGTTTCGGCACCAAAAACAGGATCAGCGTGTATGGAATGACCGAGGCAACCAAGGCCTCCAGCGGGTGAATGGACAGGCCGCTGAGCGGCGTCACCTTGAACGACAGATGATGAACGTGATGCAGGTGGGGATAGAGCTTTGGCGTATGCATCATGCGATGTTCCCAATAGAACATCGTGTCGCGCAAGAACATCATCAGCAGGATGCTGAAAATGAAGTAGACCCACCCGTAATCGCCGATCTCGCCGTAAAAGTTCAGGTTTGCCCCTAGTCCGAGAACGATGATCGCGGGGGCAATACAACCGCAGATCACGATGGTCGCCAGCGAGTAGGCGATCTCTCGTCGAATCTGCCGCGATTTGGGCAGCTTGGGCAGCGGACGCTTGCCCGCGATCCAACGCCGCCCCATCCACAACACGCCGAAGCCGACCAACGCACAGGCGAAATAGCGTATGCCAAGGTCCACGCTGTAGAACGCAAGGTTTTCCAACAAAAAGCTATAGTATTCCATGCGCGCTCCACGTCCTTGCCATTTTCCGGTTGGCTCAAACTATCCACTGCGGTCCGAGCGGGGAAAATCACACAATTGAGGGGGCGCTGGCGGGCGGTGCGGCCTCTATTTCGGATGGGTATGATGGCGGCGAACACATCCGGGCGATCCGCGCCTTGCAGCGCAGGGCACATCGCCTCCTGAACCGATCTTGTTTACCAAGGAACGTGACATGACACTGAACCGGAGCCTGAAGCGCGTGTTGATAGCCCTCTTGTCGACGATCGTGATCTTTTTCGTGCTTGCGGGCGGGCTGGTGCTGTCACAGTCGGTGAAGGCATTGCCGACGGCCGAAACGCTGTCTTTCGAGAGCACCGGCACTGACGACGCCGCCTCTGCGCCGCTTTTGCCGTATGAGGCGCGGGATGGCACGATGCTTGCCACGCGCCACTATGCGGGCCAGTCTCCGGACTCCCCCCTGGTGGTTGTCGTGCACGGATCGGGGTGGCACGGCGGTGCGTATACGGGATTGGGCAAAGGTCTGGCGGAACGCCACGGGTTCGAGGTGCTCGTCCCGAATCTGCGTGGTCATGGCCCCTCGCCAGACCGGCGCGGCGACGTGGATTACATAAGCCAGTTCGAGGATGATCTGGCCGATTTGATCGCCCTTTACCGAAAACCGGGACAACCTCTTTATATGGTTGGCCATTCCAGCGGCGGCGGTCTGACCATCCGATTTGCTGGCGGCGCCTATGGTGACATGCTGGACAAGGCGGTTCTCATCGCGCCATACCTCAAATACGACGCGCCCACCGCGCGGTCCGATGCAGGCGGTTGGTCGCATGTTCTGACACGGCGTGTGATCGGGTTGAGCATGCTCAATTCCGTCGGGATCACCGCGCTGAACCACTTGCACATGATCCAGTTCAACTTTCCGCCCGAGGTCCTGCAGGGACCGCAAGGCCAGACGGCGACGCAAAGCTACAGTTACCGGCTCAATACCTCCTTCGCGCCGCGCAGCGACTATCTTGACGACGTCGCCCGCCTGCCTGATTTCCTTTTGATCGCAGGGACCGAGGACGAAGCGTTTCGCGCCGAGGCCTATGAACCCACGATGTCGGCGGCCACGTCGAAGGGGACATACCGGTTGATTGATGGGGCCGATCATCTGGGCATCCTTGTGGAGCCAGAGGCGCTGGACACCATTGGTCGCTTCCTGCAGCGCTGAATGCGCCTGCGGCATCGTGCCTTTGAGCTCTTGAAAAACAACGCAAAAACGAGCGCCCCTCGGATCGGGGCGCACAATTGAGGGCACTCAAAACGTAGCCTCCAACCGTGGGATACCGGAGTGCGGAGCCATCCTTAGTGTTTCCTTAACCAAGGAGACAAACTATGTTCACACTTCTTCAGAATTCGGATTTTGCAGCACATGCCCATCTTCTCGATGCAGCCTTCCGCCTGCGCAAAAAGGTGTTTGCCGACCAACTTGGCTGGGACGTTCCCGTGACAGGCGACCGCGAATTTGACCGCTATGATGACGACGCCGCGCAATACCTCGTCTGGTGCAGCGCCGACCGTCAAAACCTCTATGGCCTCGTGCGGCTGATCCCGACCAGCGCGCCGACGCTGCTTTTCGATGTCTTTGGTGCCACGCATGGCAACGATCCGGCGCTGGTGTCCGACACCACGTTCGAAGGCACGCGCATGTGTCTTGACGACGACCGGATCGCCGAAGATTTTCCAAATCTCGGCGCTGGTGCCGGGTTCGGGCTGTTGCTGCTGGCCCTGTGCGAAGCAGGTCTGGCGTTGGGGATCGACCGCCTGGTGTCGAACTTTGAACCGGCCATGTCCCGCATCTACAAAAGGGCTGGTCTGGGCTATCATCTGCACGGAAAAGCCGATGGATACGGCGCGCGCCCCGTGTGTTGCGCGTCGTTCGACGTCACCCGGTCGGTTTTGTCCGACATGCGCGCCAAGCTCGGCATTGACCTGCCGGTCTTCAAATCCATGCCCGGTTTCACCCCCCTGCCCCAGGCGCCTCGGACACTCGAAGCTGCGCTTTAGCGCCCCTTGAACCTGCGGGCGCAGCTTGGCGCGTCTGCCATATTCACGATCGGGACCTCCCTCGTTTGCCTCACACAGCCAATCCCTTTGATCTGTTCTGGTACGCCAATCGCGGCAATTCTCATGAACAGGGCCGCGCCTTGGGTCTTTTGGAAAAAGACCTGTCGAAGAACGCCGACGACTTGATGACACAGGTTTGCAAAGCCTGCCTGCTGATCCAGACCTCTCAGGATTGGGAAGCCGTCGACCACCGTCAACGCGCGATTGCTGTCGCGTTGGACATGATCCGCGAGTCCCGGCCCGCTGTGTCACGCCAGATCCGGCGGCGGATCGAATTTGCGGTGGGGATTTCCTTGGCGCAATTGCCACCCACGGTCAGGCTCGACGACGTGAGTTCCGGCATACTGCGTCACCTTCTGAGTTCCGGCAATCTGGAGGCGGATTTCACACCGTCGCAACGGCTTGAAACCCATGTCGCGTTCAGCGCCGTGTGCCTGGCGGAAGGCGAGGCCGAGGATGCAAGCGTTGCATTCGTGGCGGCGAAAGAGCTGGGTCTGGAGCAAGCTGTCGCAGCTTTCGAAGACTACCAATTCCTGCGGTCCGCGCATCACGGGCAAGAGGATTGACCGGGCACCGGTCGGACCAGAAACGGCTCGACAGGTGCCCGACCTCTGGTTGGGCGGGTTTCAGTCGGCCAATGCAAGGTCGGGCATCGGGACGAACCCCAGCGCCGCCAGGTCCTGTCCACATGCGGCGAACCGCGCATGCGCTTCGTCCGCATTGTGCAAGGTCAGCACCAATTCGTTCCGCCCGGTTTCCATCGGGTGACGCACCAGCCCTTCCTGCATGACCAGAACGCGCGCGCCCCGTGCCACTTGCCGCGCCGTTTCCATCGCCAGATCTGCCACCAGAAACAATCGGTCGTCATAGTAGCGTTTGGGAAAGCGCATCGCCCCGGGCACCCGCAACGTCGTCAAGAGCACGTCGTAGTCGTCGTCAAGCTGCGCTTCGATGGCTGCAAGCACGCGGTCCAGGATCTGGTACTTTTGCGAGAACGACACAAGGATCGGCGCCCATCTGGATTGCGCCATGGCCCGGTAGGCGGCGAAGTCGTCGGCGGTTTCCAATTGCAGCGAATTGAAGTCGCCCGAAATCACCTGATCCGGATAAGGACGGCGGCGCAGTTGAGAGTGGTAAGCCAAGGTCATGCCGCCTCCTCCACCGTTGGAACATCCATATCGGGCAGCAGCGCAAACCGTCCCTTTGGATTGAGCCGCAGCTTGGCATAGGTCCAATAGCCGTTCAGGGCGACAGACGTGGCGAAATAGGTCGTGTCCTGCCAGTTGCGCCCGCGGGCTACCTCTTCGATAAGGCCGACCCAGGGGTCCGCACCAAAACAATGGCCCCAGTCATCCACCAGATTTTCAGTGCGTTGCGCCTCTGGCACGATCTTTGTGTACATCGCCGCAATGTCGCGCGGGAAATAGGGCGGCACCAGAATGACGTCCGGCTGCTGCTGGGACACTCTGCGCAGGTCGAGACAGAATTCGCCAAAGGCATTCACCGACTTGGCCATGTGGCATTCGACCCGATTTTCGCGGCCCACAGTCAAGACGATGGTCGCCAGCCCAAACCCCGAGTTGCCCCAATTCGGATTGCTTTGCCAGTAGCTGATGTTCATCACGTTGATATCGAGGACCGAAAGGGCGATCTGGTCCCCCGGTTCAAGCTCCTTCAACGCGTAGCGCAGGCAATAGCCCCAACTGGCGCATTCGTAGCCGGTGATCAGGTTGTCGAAGCCCGGCAGGTCCGGCCCGTATCTGCGGGTCGCGGCAGCGATATCGGCCCAGTTGAGCCACCCGCTGGTGAAGGGAAGATCCAGCATCGTCGACACGACGAAATTGCGTTTGATCCGCGATGTGTCCATCCCGGCGACAGCGCCGGCGAGCTGTTCCGCCAGCACCCGGCCGAGCAGATCTGCCGTGGCCGCGCCCCCCTGTCGCGCAACCGGCGCCCAATGGTCTGTCTTGCGGTAGAGCGCCGCTGTCAGTTCAAGCATCTGCTGCCTCCTCATCGAAAAACAGCAAGGCGGGCAGCTGCTTGCCTTCCAGTGCCACGACCGGATCAAAGCCACGGAAATAGGCGCCCAATCCGTCAAAGGCGATTTCGTCACCCACCTGCACCTCGCCCAGCGTGGTGCCCAGCGTCGCGCCATCGCGGGCCGTGGTGCCCGTCAACGTCGTGAGATGCTGCCCCAAGGTATCGCGTGAAAGGTTTCGTGGCCCGTCCAACGCCGGATTGGCGCGAAAATCGCCACGCACGACAGCGTCACAGGTGGCGCGCGGGCCATCGGCGCCCGGCTGCACGTCCACGACCCTTGTGACCAGCACGCCTGCCCGCTCGAAAATCGAGAGGCCGCCGACATGGGTCAGGATTTCATCGTGCGGGCCTGCCTCGACCACCGCGCGGTAGGGCGCGGTGTCCTGCGCCGTGTGCAAAATGTCGGTCCATTCGCCCATGATAAGCCGATGCGCCGCCCGGCCTGTCTGGCGTTCGACGTCTGTTGCCAGCGCGCGCATTCCATCCAGGGCTGCAATCGCGCGGTCGGAGTCGAAGGCCCCTTTGTGCGCCAGCGCCAAACCGTCAATGACAAGCCCGTGCTCCATTGCGCGGGCCACTGCCTGCATCAGCGTTTCGCGCAACATGCCCAGATGCCCGCCCGCCCCGGGCATGACCAAGGAGGGATGAACCGAGAGCATCAGAGGCATCACCTTGCGCTGTCCGCGCACCTTGACCAGCCCCTCGATTTGCGCCGGGCTTTCCACGATCAGCCTGTGACCGACCCCCAACACCGCACGCGTCAGTTGAGACGTCAGGCCGGGAAGATGCACGTAGGCATGGTCCGTGTCCCACCCGGCCACCATGTTCAGCTCACCCCGCGACGACGTGATGGCGCCGAACCGTTCCGGCTCTGGCAGGCGCGACAGCATTTCCTGCAACGGGCAGGCGGCGACCTCCTGGAGGACGTTCCCTCCCAGAAGCGCGCGCACCCGCGCGATGTCGTCAATTATGGCTTGCAGATTGAAATAGTAAGCCGGGGTGGCCAGCTCGCGACTGGCCAGTGAATGCCCCACCCAGTCGCGCGCGTTCATTGCCTTGTTCATGAAACGTCCTTTGCTATTGCGGTCAGGGTTTTCTGGCAAACCTTGCCATTCGGTGTCGCCGGCCAGACGTCGACGATCGACACCACGCGCGGCATGAGAGAGGCCGGTAAATGTGCCTTGAGCCGCGCCTTGAGCGCCCGCGCATCCAGCCCCGCCCCCGCCGGCGACAGTTCGACGAACATCACGGCGGATTCGTCGCCGTTGTCTTCGGTCCGGCCAACGACAGTGGCCGCACAGACGACGTTCAACGCCTCGGCCATCTGTTCCAGATCGCGCGGCAGGATGCAGTATCCTGCCTGCTTTATCAGTGTCTTGCTGCGGCCCCGAAAGAAGTGCAGCCCGTCCGCATTGCGCGACATCAGATCACCCGTCGCCAACCAGATATCGTTGCGATACGCCCCCGTGATGAGACGCGCGCTGGCGGTCGATGTGTCGCCACGGTAGCCCTGCATCACGCTGCTGCCACGCACGTAAAGCTCCCCCGTCTCGCCGGTTTTTGCGGCACGCGGCGTGCCTGCATCCTCCACCAGCACCGCGGCAAGGAGGCCGGGCATTGCCACCCCGCAGCTTTCGGCGGCATCGACGTGATGCGACCGGTCGCAGTACATCGCGCGTTTGCATTCGGTCAGCCCGTACATCGGCATTGCGGTGCTTGATGGAAATACCTGCCGCAGCACCGCGATGGAGACCTCGGGCATATGTCCGCCCGTGTTGGTGATCAGGCGCACGCTGTCGACCTGCCGACCGGTGATGTCCAGCACGCGCGCGATGCCCGTGGCCAAGGCAGGCACCACCGGCAGAACGGTGGGTTCTTCGCGCGCGATCATCGGGGCCAGTTTCGACACCGCCTTGACCGCGCCCGACAGGATCAACCCGCAGCCCGTGAAGAGGCTCAGAAACAGCTGATACAATCCGTAGTCGAAAAAGAAGGGAGGGATCGCCATGATCCGGTCATCCGGCCCCAACCGCTGATAGCTCGCTATGGCGCGCAGAGCGGACATCACGTTGGTGTGGCTCAACTCGACCCCTTTGGGTGTGCCGGAGCTGCCCGAGGTGAAGATCATCATCGCCACGTCCGACCCGGTCACCCGCAGAGGGCGGCGCATCCGGATCAGGGGCGCGGCAGGGGTGCATTCGTACCGCGTGACCTTGCCCGCGACATCGACAAACGCCTGCGCCTCGGACACGCGTGCAATTATCGCGCGGGTGTCTTCAGGCAGTGCCGGATCAACCGGCACCACCACGACGCCGTGCAGCCAGAGCGCCAGAAGCCGCGCGGTGGTGGCCAGCGTATTCTCGGCCGCCACGATGATAGTGTCACCCGGCGCCACGCCGCCCTCGGCCAGTTGCGTCCAGGCCAAGTCGATATCATCGGGGCTTAGTGTCGCCCCCCCGGCCTGTCGGATGGCGCCAAGGCCACCCGATTGATACGCCGCCGCAACGACATCGGTCAGCGTTTGCGCCCAGATCCGGCCATCGCCACGCGGCAAACGTCCCAGCACATCCACCGAGGCATGGACAAAGTGTCGCCCCGCCGTATCCTCCTGAAAATCCAGCATGATCGTTCCCCGGTTCAAAAGTTGATGGCATTCCGCAGCGCGGATTTGCGGAACATCGCCTGCGGCAGATTGCGCTGACGATAGTTGTCGAAGTGCATGACGGTGACGTTCGACTTCACGATCGGGTCGATCAGCGCGATCTTGGTCACACGTTCATGACCAGCGAAATTCCGGAAGGCCGCGTATTGCGCGATTTTCAGCAGCTTGCCCGAGCCGCTGAAATGGTAGCTCCGGAACGGCTTGTTGCTGCCCTCGGCCAACAGGAAATCGACCCGCGAATACATCGCGGAGCCGCGGCTCAGCTTGGCCACGATGCGTTTGTAGGTTTTGCCATTCACGGTTTCCGTGCCGTTGTACGCATAGCTGTATTTTTCGACGGGAATATTCAGAATGTCGCCGTTCGAGGCCTGCCCCATCAGCCGGTCATCCGCCGAGACCCGAATTGTCCGCGACGATGTGGGAAGCACCATCCACATGCTGTTGCCTTCGGTCAGGATACGCCGTCCGGCAAACGTGGCGGGCGACTTGAACGCCACCAGCGTCGCATCGGTGCTGCGATAATAGACTGTCGCCACCTGTGAACTGCCTTTGGGCTTGTTGTTCACGTAGGCCGTGATCTGGGTGTCAAAGGTGAACGCCGCCTGATCGAACCCGCGATACAAGCCCATCTCCAGGATGTCGTCCTTTGCTCCGGCGAATGACATTGCAGGCAAAAGGGCGAAAGCGGCGGCGGTCAGGATACGGCGAAAAGTCTGTTTGTTAAACATGGCGCAGGGCCTCCGTGATGGGGGTGTTCGCGGCCTTGGCCGCTGGGGAAAGGCTCGCGAAAAAGGCCACGAGCATTGCAAGACAGCCGACAATCGCCAGATTGGCAGGCGTCAGGATGAACCGCAGCGGATAGTCGACGGACGATCCGGGCGGGGTGGGCATGTTCAAGCCCGAATTGTTCAGAACGCTGGCCAGAACCATGACCAGGGCGATGCCGAGCACCGTGCCGACAAGCCCGAGAATCAGGCCTTCGAGGGTGAAGCGTCGGGTGATTTCCAGCTTTTGATCGCCGATTGCGCGGATCATGCCGATCTCATGGGTGCGTTCGACAACGCAGATGGCGATGGTGTTGCCGATGGCCAAAGCCACGAAGATCAGGATTGCGATCTTGATGCCGAGGAAGATGGTCGAGAACAGATCCACCACCTCGCCATAGTATGGCTCCAGCGTGCGCCAATCCTGAATGGTCACGCCCGCTGGCAGCGATGGTTTCAGATCTGCCACTGCGGCGTTCACCGCGTCGACGCTGCGGAACATTGCAACCACACGGGTGATCGTGTCGGTGAACAGATAGGCCTGCCCGGTCTCCAGCGTGACATACATCATGCGCGCATCTGCGGCGCGGTTGCCGGTGCTGAAGATACCGGTGATCTCCAGGTCCAGGGCGTTGAGGTTGCCGTCGATGGTATTGCCAAGAATGGTCAACTCATCACCGACCCCCAGACCCAGCGCGTCTGACATGCCTTCGCCAATCAGGATGTGGCGGGAGTCGTCGGCAAAAAGCTCGCGGCCTTCGATGACGCGCAGCCCGGAGCTGATGACCGCCTCCTGATCGGGTTCGATCCCGATGACCGTGCCGACCTGGCTGACCTCGCCATTGGTGGCCATTGCCGAGGCTTCGATGCGGCGCGCGGCGGCCGCGAAATCGGGATGCTCTTGCAGTGCGGCAAGGATGGCATCGGTCTGTTCGGTATCCAGCGTGATGTTCACCGATTGCAGGTTGCCGCGCTCTTCGAGATCTGCGGCAAAGATCTGGGCATGGCCCAAACCCGACTGGATCAACCCGTCGCGCATGCCCTGAAACATCGACGTGGCATAGCCGTCGATCAGCGCCACGACCACAACGCCGAAGATGATGTTGGCGATGACAAAAAGAGCACGTCGCGGGCTTTCGAGCAGGCCGCGCCAGACGATTATCAGGTCCTGTCTCATGCCGCGTCCTCCAAGGCGGTCAGGGCCTCGGCAATTCGGGGTCCGGCGTGAAACAGGCAGGTCAGATGGGCGTGCTGCACCGTATCGAAGCGGATCAGCGCATTGCCGGGCTCCAGCACCAGCCGACGCAGCCCATCGACCGGGAACAGCTCATCGCCCTTGGCCGCAAGGACCACTGTCGGCAAGGGCAGCGCGGCCAGCTGACGGTCTATGTCGCGCGGGCTGAGGGCGGCGGACATCTCGGCGGTGTAGCCCGGCACCAGATTGCACCACCGCGCAGCCTCTGGCGGAAAGTTGAAATTCACGACGCGCGGCTCCGGGCAATCGTCCGACCGCTCCACCAGACCACGCCGCACGGAAAATTGCGGCAGGTTGAATTCGTCCAGATCGCGCCCGGTTTGCGCCCGCAACCGCGCGGTCGAGGCAAAATAAGGCGCAAGCGCAATGAAACGTTGCACTGATTTCGCCAGCGGCGCGCCATGGTCCGTCACGCGGTTGAGGATCTGCGCCGCCCCGGCCGAATGGCCAAGCAGGGTGATGTCCGCCTTGGGCCACAGGGCGCCGGCGCGGGCGATCCACAGATCCAGATCTTCCCAGACACGGGCGCGGTCCGGCGCATAGCCGCGCGGCCCCTGAGACATCCCATGTCCGCGGACATCGGGCACCAGAACGATCGCACCGCTATGGGCATGGATGTCCCTGGCCAGATCCAGATAGCCTACATTCATGTTGGCCCCTGCCCCGTGCAAAAGGATCACCACCCGGTCCGCCGCCGCCCGCGCCTGCGTCTCGAACACGCCGGCGAAGAGCGTCAGGCAATCTTGTGCCTCCAGTCGAATTCGGCGTTCCGGCAGGCACCGCCCCCGGCGCATCGCCTCCTGGACATAAGAGTCAAACATGGTGCAATCCTTGGATAAATCTCGGAAAGAAAAGGGGGATCAGGCGGGGACGGACAGGCTGTGCATCTGTTCATCGAGCTCGCGCAGCGTGGTCATCTCGTTGATGTCGATGTCCTCGTAGTTCGTCACGCCGGTGTAGATCTGCTGACAGATGATCACCATTTCGACGATGTTCATGCTGTCCACGCCTAGCATCGAGAGCGGCGCATCGACGTCCAGGTCGGTCTTGCCCAGCAGCTTTTCCATCTGGGCGGTAAAGTCCTGCAATGTGGTCATGGTCTTGTCCTTTTCTGGGATGAGGAGAGTAAGCGATTACGCGTGCCACTTTGCCCGCCGCCCGGCCCAAAGCGTCAGAGCGACGCCCGACACCAGCATCGCGACCATGGCGGGGAATGCGTCGATCAGATGTGTTTGCCCGGCAAACAGCGACCGCACCTGATTGACGAACAGGTAAAACGGCCCGTGCGAGATGATGGTGAACAGCGGTACGGGAAACAGGATGGCCGGCAGGAACAGATCCGACAGGAAGATCGCCGGGATGTTGATGATATTGGCCAGAGCCTGCGCCGTTGCCGTCTTGGCGATGAATGTGGTCAGCACCAGGCTGACCCCGATCAGGGCCATCGCGCCGCACATCAGGTATGCCAGCACCAACACCATGCGCGCCGCTCCGATCGTCGTCGCATCGGGCGCCAGCGCGCCGAACCCGGTCATGAAGGCCGTCAGGAACACCGCCAGGATCAGCATCCGCGCCCCAACGAAGCCGATGTAGAACCCGAATTTGCCGAAGGGCATAAAACCCAGGATGCGCAGGTTCTGCTGGGCTCGCATGTCCACGAGCACCGCCGCAAAGCCGAACAGCGCGGTGGACAGGATCGTCATCACCGCAAGCCCGGTGATCAGATAGTCGGTATAGGTCAGGCCCATCCCCGACGGGCTTTCACCGCCGCCAAAAATCGTGTTGAGGATGAAAAACAGCGCGATTGGATAGACGAATGTCCAGAAAACCGCTGCTGGCGCGCTGAGATAGCTCAGCGTTTCCATCTTCAGAAATCGCAAGGGGACAGCGCCCGGGCGCAGGGTGGCGTCAGCCATTGTTCAGATCCTCCAGAATATCGGCGGCGCAGGTTTTCCAGCTTGAAAACCGCGTCAGGGGGTGGGTTTGCGCCAGGCTCAGCGCGGCATCGGTCAGCGCGGCCTCGCCAAAGGCGCGCAGGCGGCCGGGTCCGCGCCGCAGGACACATCCCTGCGGCAAGCTTGCGGCTATGGACGACAAAACCTCGGGGGCGGCTTCAAACAGCGCGGCGCGGCTTCCGAAGGTCTGCCGCACCACATCTTGCAAGGCCGCATGGGTCTCCACCCGCCCGCGCGCCAGGATCAGAACCTGGTCACAGGTTTCGACCACCTTGGCGGCGTGGCTGATATAGAGCGCGGTAAATCCCGATACCTCCTGCGACAGTCTGTTCAGCAGCTCGACAAACGCCGCCTCGTATGCCGGATCGAGGTTCGAGGTCGGTTCGTCGAAAATCGCGAATTCGGGATGGTGCGCGAGGGCCAGTGCCAGCTGCACCCGCTGTTTTTGCCCCGACGACAACGCGCCGAAACGCCGGCTGGCAATTTCGGGAATGCCCATGAGGTCGAGTATGACGGGATCGACGAACGGCCGGCAGGCCGCGTTGACCGCAAATATATCGCGCACCCGGTAGACCGGATTGAACCCTGTGTCCTGCAATTGCACGCCGAGGGCCTGTCGCCCTGCCACATCGAACAGGCCTCGCCCAGCGCCTTGCAGGGCAATGGTCCCGCTGTCCGCATTCAGGTCGCCCAACAGCAGCTTCAACAAAGTGGTCTTGCCCGAACCGTTCCCGCCGACGATGGCGGTCTTCCCCCCTGCCAGGAGCGCAAGATGCGGGATCACAAGGTCGAAACCATCGCCTGCGCGGTAACTCACATCGTCAATGGTGATCCAGCTTTGGTCACGAGACGCCCTGCTGGTATCGACCTCGACGCCCTCGATATCCGGTTGCGCAATCGCTATGTTCATTGGTCTGCTCCTGTGCTGGAGAAATAAAGGATCGCCTCGCGCACGAGGGTGCTGTGCGACTGGCGTGGTACGGATTTCAAAAGCTCGGTGTTTCGCCGGATCGTGGCATCGGAAAACGGCAACTGGCCGGTGCTGCCGAACCGCAGGGCACCGTTGAGGTCACGCAGCGGAAAGATGTCGCCGCGCGCCGCCTCGTTGGCGGGAAATGGAATGTCGAGCCGCCCGGCGTGAAACGCGGCGATGGCCGCCTGCGCGACATCGGGTGCGCCGGCGATGGGGTCCAAAAGCTCGTGCGCTTCGCGCAGGATCGCCGAGCGTTCGTCGTCGATAGGGGCGCGGTCGATCGGCAACGACACGGTGCGCCCCAACACCGCCGCACGCGACAATGCAAGGCTGTCCAGGATGGCGGCCGTATCGGGAATACCCCTGGCCTCCTGATGGGTCTTGCAGACGATCTTTTGCGCGCCCCCCAAATGCCCTGCAAGCGCACCGGCAAAGATCAAGGCATCGGCGCGGGGGCGATCTTCGGGGAAGACGCCCATGAACTGATGCAAAACGGCATAGACCGAACAATCGGCGGGCAGATAGCGCCGCGCCAGATGGGGGATCGCCTCAAGTGCCGCGATATCCTGCACCATGTTGCCGCCTTGCGGGATGGCGATGGAAATCGCTTTCACACCCTTTTGCGCGGCACAGATCGCTTCGACAAAGGTACAGGCCAGCGCAATCGAAGGCTGCACGGCAACCGCCGTCAAGGAGCCAAAGAACTCCCGTTCAACCACATGCCCCTGTTGGGTCAGAATGCCTGCAAGCTCGTCGACCTCGGCCCAGCTGGCAAAGCTGTCTTCGAGGCTCACATCAGCGCAATACGGAAGATTGTAGCCGATAGGGCCGCCCTCAAAACTGGTGATCCCGCCCGCCACGGACTCTGCCATCAACCGCCGCCCATCGGGGGATCCATGACGGATCTGCAAGGGGTGCTTGCAAAGATCGTTCAACTGTCGCAGCGCCTGATAGCCGTGGCTGATAACGGGAAAACCGTTCAGTCGCCCGGGGAAGTGCTCCAGGCACTTGCCAGCCACGTCGAAGCGTCCCAGCCGGGTATGACTGTCGACCGTGATCGGCAGGATATCGGCTTCGCCGACGGCCTCGATATCCGTCAAGAGACCAAGCATCGCATCGAAGGCGCCAACCCCGCCACGCGGCTGCAACAACACCCTGCCCTCGCGTTTGGCGGCCGCCATCATCTCGGCCACGCTCGGTTTGGCCGAACTTGACAGGGTGGCGATCAGCTCTCCGAACGAGGGCAGCGTGTCAGCCAATCTCAGGCATGGGTATGGCAAGGCATGTCCCTTTCGATGCCATCCAACACGCGCATCAGCGCGTCGAAGTCGGTGCAGATATGGGTGATGCCGTGTCCGTGAAGCGTGTCTTCCAATGCCTTGGAGAAATGCACCCAGGCCCGTCCGCCCAGGATCACCGGCACCCGCGCCGGTCCTTGCGCGAGCGCGTCGCTCAACCCTTCGAGATCTTCGCAGGCGGCGCCGTTGTTGTTGGAAATCACGATGGCGCGGATGTCGGCCTGCGCACCAGCCGCCGCGACGAAGGCCTCTGGCGTGTTCGAACACCGCAGGTTCACCACGCGATAGCCGTTCTCCTCCAGTAACAGTTTGACAAGGAACAGCGGCACGACATGCGGGTCACTGCTGGTGGACCCCAGTACGATTGTTCCCTTGGTGTTCGGTGCAGGCTGCATGTGCATCGTCAGAATCCCCAAACCAGTTTCATTTCGACCTCGGAAGATCGGCGCACGAACTCGCTGTCCCGCGATCCGCTGCCACCGCTCATCGACACCGAAAAACGACCCGCCGTGCCAATGGGTCGGCTGGCCTCGGCAAACCCGAAGGCGCTGCCGTCATCCAGTCCGCCCACCGCGCCCGCTGTCGCCGACCATTGGCCGATCTCTTCCAGAGAGCTGAGCGCAAAGGTCACGTAGTTTCGGCGCAGGTATTGGTCGGCATGGGCCGCCTGCGCGTCGCCCAGGAAATCCGCGTACCGAAAATTGCCGACCCGCATGCCGGCCAGAACCGCATCTTCGGCCGACCTGAAGTCGCGCCATTCCGCGTCGGAATAGCCGTGCCCGTTGTACAAATATGCCGCCTCGGCCTGCCATTTCGACGACACCGGAATCCGTGCGGCCAGCACCGTCTGATACGTCGGTGTGTCAGCCCCGGTGGCACGCAGCTCGCCGCCGCCGGGGCGCAGATCGGTCAGCGGCAAGCGCCGCCGGTCGGAGACGGTCCCTTCGAAAGACAAAATCGCCGCCCCGACCGGCGCGTTGATGCCGAAACCGAATTCCGTGTCCGCATCATCGCGATGGATCACGTGTGCCGAGAGGTTGGCTTCCCCCCGTTGGGTTTCGTAGCGCAGGGCATAGAGCCAGGGATCATCTTCCGCGTGGGTCAGATCGTGCCCCTGTGACATGGCGATCAGGCTCAGATGATGTGCCCCGACGTCAAAGCCCAACCGGGCAAAGGGATAGGCGTAGTCCTCCCGCGTGTCGTCGGTGTCTATCCGCGCGGCCTCTCGTGGCGACAGGTCCAGCACATGCGCCAGTTCGGTAAAGCTGTGGGCAAAGTACTCCTTGCCCAGCGAGGCCCGCAGGCGGCTGTCTTGCGGCGCAAAGGACAGAACGGCACGTTGCAGGAGAAGATCGGTCTTTCCCTCTTCGAAATGTGCGACGCCCCGGCCGAGGAAATCGAACCCGGCGCCCAGCTGCGTGTCGATATCCACGGCGAGGCTGGCAAAACTCAACGTGCCTGCGTCGTCTACCAGGCTGTCAAGAGGCCCGCCCATGGTTTCGCGGCGCAGGCCCAGGCCAAATTCAAACCGGACCGGGCGGGTGTCGGTGACGTCGCTCCAATTCGTGTCGTCGCCGGTGCCTTCGGGAATGGCCTGCAAGTCCAAAGGGATGTCCACGTTGTCCTGCGCCAGGGTCGGACTGGCACAGCCCAGCAGGACCGCACCCTGCAAGACCGTGCCAAGCAAGCGCTTATGCAGCCGGGCGCGCATCACGCGGCCTGCGTCTTGGCCAGTTGCGTGGCCACGACGTCTTGCATTTCGCCCGCGATGGCGCGCAGCGAGGCGGCAGACTGGGGCAGACGGCGCCGCAGGAAATGGCGCGCGATATCGACCTTGTCGGCATAAAAGGCCGCATCGGCGTCGCTGGATGCCAGGGCTTTCAGGGCAATCTCGGCCGCCTCCAGCAGATGCCAGGCAATCACGATGTCCCCCAGCGCCGCCTGCAATTCGACCGCGAATTGCGGCACGTCATTCATGCGTTGATACCGCACGCAGTCGCGGGCTGCGGCGGTGGCATCGCCCAGCGCGGCAAGCGCGTCGCGCAGGTTGCGCACGTCCTTGTCCAAAGCACCGGTCGCCTCTGCCCTGGCAAGAGTGTCTTCGATCGCGGCGCGCAGCGTGTTCAGCCGTTTCGGCTGCACGCACATGCCCAGCTTGTCACGGAACAAAAACAGCGCCTGAATGTGGTTGGTGCCTTCCCAGATCGACAGCACCTTGCAATCCCGCGCATTCTGTTGCGCCGGGTAATCGCGCGTGAAGCCGACCCCGCCGTGGGTCTGGATCGCCGTCTCGCAAACCACCCAGGCCTTGTCCGAGGTGTAGGCCTTGACGATGGGCAGGAGAACTTCGGAGATGTCATCAGCCGCGCGCCGCAGGTCCTCGGGCTGGCTGGGGTCATCTTCGAAGGATTGATACAGCCCCAGTCGCGCAATCATCGCCCGGCAGCCAGAGGTATAGGCGGCCATGTCCAGTCGCATCCGGCGCACATCGGGATGTTCGGCAATGGGCAGGCTGGGGGCGCGGGCACTCATCGCCTGATCAAACCGCTTGCCCTGCACCCGCTGCTGCGAATAGGCGACCGAGGTTTCATGCGCCGAACTGGCCAGCCCCAGGGCAAAGATGCCGGTCGAAATGCGGGCCGGTTTCATCATCATCATCAACTGCTGAAGCCCGGTCCCCTCCATGCGTCCCAGCAGGAATGCCTGGGTTTCGACGCCGTCTTCGCCAAACAGCAGATGCGTGTTTGCACAGCCCTTGAAGCCCATCTTGGTCACGACTTCGTTCACCCGGATGCCATTGTCGATGCTGTGCGCGCCGCCCTCGTCGATGCGGTAGCGCGGCACGAGGAAACACGACAGACCGGCCATGCCTGTCTGCTTGGGGTCGGTGCGCGCCAGAACGAAATAATAGATATTGTCCGTCATTTCGTGGCTGCCTGCCGAAATCAGCCATTTGTGACCGGTCAGCAGATAGCGCCCGTCGTCCTGTTTGGTGGCAAGGGCGGCCAGCTTGCTCAGATCCGAGCCGGCCCCTTTTTCGGTAATGCACAGGCAGGCGGTTGCGCGCATGTCCTGCAAGGCCGGCCCGTAGGTGGCGTTCAGGTCATCGGACCCATGTGCGCGCAGCAGCGATCTGGCCGGTTGGGAAAAGCCGACATAGGTCATGAAGGACGCATTGCCCGCCATGAACATCTCGATGATAAGGTTCTGAACGATGGGCGGCATGGCGGTGCCTTGCGCCGCGCCGTCCTGCCACTGGGTCCACATCTCGGAAAACCCCTGGTAGAGACCGGGATAGCTGTCGGGCAGCACAACTTTGCCATCGGCCAGACAGGCTTCCTGTTCGTCCGTTTCCTTGTAGCTTTGCGCCAGCGGTCCCTCGGCCCAGGCCCGGGCATTCGCCATGTTGGTCTGGATGATGTCGCGCTGCTCGGCGCTGTCGAGACCCAGCGTTTCGTGGATGCGGAACTGTTCCCACAACAGAAAGTCCATGTCCCTCGCCGGGGCGGCATAGGTCAATTTGTGCATAGGAAAGTCTCTCCGTTGATGCGCCACTCGAAATAGAAATTCTCGCGGCCGAAAAAGCTGCGGTTCATGTACCAAAGCTCGGCCGGCAGATCGGTATCGGCCCCATCGGCAATCACCATTGCCTCCAGCGCAGGGCGCGCTTCGCTGATCGGTTCGGGCTGCGGCGCATGGACAGGCGACACCGCGAAAATGCCGATGCGCCCCCCCGCCCCAAGGCAGGTCACGATAAGCGGGCGGCCCGTGTCTTCGGCCATCTGGTGCTGCAAATCCAGCAAAGGCCGCACGGTCATGAAATGCCGTTCATCGCATTCGACCGTTTGCAGAAATTCTCGGCGTGCAGTGGGGCCAAGCTCGGCCAGCACCGCCTGCATCAGCCTGCGCGCATAGCCCGACACGTTCTCGAAGGTGACGACACGGGCATCGGGGCACATCGCCTCCAATGCGTCCAGCCGCGCCACAAAGCTGCGCGCCAACTTGGATGTTCCGGAAAAACAGCTGGGCCGGGACAGGATCTCGCAATGATCGACCCGTGCCAGCGCACCCTCTGGTGTCTTTTGCAGGTCCAGAACATGCGCCGCATCCTGCGCGACAAACCCGTCACCACCTGCCCCAAGCCTGGCCGAGTCCAGCGTGTGCTGGACGTAATCGCTGGGCGTTTCCAGGGCCAGGATCCGCGCCGAGTGCGCCGGGCTGTCAGCAAAGCGCATGACCGCCGCGAAAAGCCCCGCGCAACCGATCGACACAAGCGGAATGTCACCGCCATAGCCAATCGGTGCGCAATCGCGGATCACCTGCCGGGCGCGCTCTGTCTGCACGATGCCGATCTCGGCCGAGGAGGTGACGATATAGTCCTCGATCCCCGGGACGGGCGCCATCGGGCCGGAATACGGCGTGATCGCAGTGATATAGCAGCCAGCACGCATCATGCCGCCGCCTCTGCCGCTGGGGCAATTCCCAGACCGCGCAGCCGTGTGGTCAGCCGCTGCATCGCCCCCGTGCCGTCCTCGGGCGCGTTCCACCACACAAGCGATAGCCCGTTGTCGGCCGCCTCGACAGTGTGGCGGACAAAGTGCTCCCGGATCACCAGAACCTGAACGCCGGTTTTGGCAAGGCGGACCGCCTCGTCCTCCGGATCGTTGAGAAACAGCACATTGGTGCCAAAGAAGTCCGCAGGGAGCCGCACGACCGATGGCATCCGGGAATTTATCAGGATCTCGTCAATCTCAGCGCCGCATTCGGCGCGCACTTCGCCCAGAATGGCCGCCAACAAGGCATAGTGATCGGGGTAGGTCACAAAGGCCCGCGCTGTTCGCGCGCGGCCCATCAGTCTGTAACTGTCGAAATCGAGGGCGTCGTAGAAAGGCGGGACATAGCTTTGGGCACGGGTCGGTTTGCCCGCATTCCACGCCCGGCACAGCTGACCTTCAAATGTCACAGGCGACCGCGTCATGCTGCGTCCTCCCGCTCGGCGGCATCGAACGGCGCACGAAACCCGGACTGGATACTCTCGTCGAGCACGACATCCGACAGCGCCCAATACCCGCGCAGGGATGCCGACGTGGCGCAATGGACAGAGCCCGGCACGATGTCACCCCGGTCGATCGCGTCGATGAAGCTGATCCAGGTATCGGAGCCAAAACAATGGCCCCACGCGCCATGCAGGTCGCGCATCATCCGGTCTTTCGGCAGGAAATGGCTGTATATTCCCGCCATCTCGGGCGGCAGGAACGGCACATTGGCCAGACTGCCCTCCGAGGTGCTCAGCCATTTGCGCAGATCGGCGCAATACTCGCCCATGCCCTGCACGGATTTGGCCACATTGACCGACAGGGCCACCTGGTCTGCGGGTGGTAGGGTCAACAGCACTGTCGTAACCCCGAAACCGGACGGTCCCCAGTTGTCGTTCCTGCGCCAGAAACTGATGTCCAGCACGTTGAGATCCGCGACCACGATCAGAACGCGGCCCCCCTGCGGTAGGCGCCGCCGTGCATAATCCAGGGCAAAGCCCCAGCCCGCGCACTCATACGACGCCGTAAACCCGCGCGGCACCAAGGGCGTGTGCCGGGCGATGGCCGCAGCAATCAGTGGCCAGCTCAGGTAGCCGGACACAAAGGGCATATCCATGATCGTGCTGACCGCCATGACGAAATCCACCTGCGGGCTGTCATGCGCGGCCATGGTCTGGGCGATCTCGGCACCGATCAGGTCGCCCACAATCCGGCTCGCATTCTCGCCGCTGTCGCGTTCGGCCACCGGCAATTGCGGCACCGGGCGATAGTGGATACCCTCAAGCCGCAACATCACGGAACCTCTTGTTGCGCTGATAGATTTCAAAGAAACAGCGGTAGGAGCTGCCCTCCATCTTGGACAGCGAGATCAGGTCGCGCGCGTCGTTCTGGCCGGGCACCAGACCGTGCACCACCAGATGCAGCCAGGTTTCGTTGGCGATCCATTTCAGGGCCATCGCCTGATCTTCGGAATGCTTGTCGAAATGCGGTTTGGCGGATTGGTTGCGCGCAGCCTCGGACAGATACGCGACCGCCACTGTCGCAACCGCGTCCAGTCGCAGACGACCCCGATCCTCAAGCCAGCGCACATGGGCTACCAGCGCCTGTATCAAGAACGGCCGCGCCAGTGACAAAAACACCTTGGAAGAAATGGGGCCGCCGCTGCGCAGCACCCAGTCTGGGTCAGCCTGCTCCACCGCCAGCTTTACATCGCCGAGCGGCAAATGCCCGTCAAAGAACGCAGGACCCGACAGGCAGGTTTCAGCGGTGGCATAGACCCCGGGCGGAACCAGAACCGGCGCCATCACCATGGATTTGCCATGGCGCACGATAATGATGCCAAAGTCCGAGCGGTTGGCATTCATCGACCAGACCTTGTCGACCGTCAGGCGCGGTGGCGTGTCGGTGCTGATCTCTGACAGCCACTGGGTGGCCAGCGGCCCGCCCCGGTCGGTCATCGCGAAACAGGCGGTCAACCCCGCATCGACCCATTCTTGCACCCTCGCTTTTTGTGCCTCGGTTCCCGACAGGTCGATCATCACCGACCCCAAAAGGCCAAAGAAGCGCGCGCTGTGCGGCCCAAAACCGGTCTCGCGCACTTCGTCGATCAGCGCTCGGATGGCGTGCAGCACATCGGGTTGTGGCAACGGCGTTTTCACGCGGCTTTCGCCAACATCGCGGAAGGGGTGGAAATCCTCTTCGACCACCATTGCGCTGTCGGTCAGTCGCGCCGCAGAGGCCGCCA
The DNA here is from genome assembly GCF_040148795.1 of Sagittula sp. NFXS13. Classification (NCBI taxonomy): domain Bacteria; kingdom Pseudomonadati; phylum Pseudomonadota; class Alphaproteobacteria; order Rhodobacterales; family Roseobacteraceae; genus Sagittula; species Sagittula sp. NFXS13. The sequence goes on along the minus strand of NZ_JAGEMH010000003.1, from coordinate 234,399 downwards.
GCAATTGGCGCACGGCGTCAGGGGCCTCGGTGTGACGGCCCAGGGCCGCGAGCGCGGGTCCGGCCAGGCAGTCGCCGATCGGGTTCGTGACATCAAACAACATAGGTGTCGGCCCCTCCAAGCTGTAGGAAATTGTTCATCGAATAGGTGCGCGTGTAGGCCCCGCAATTGTCGAAGATCAGGACATCCCCTGCCTCGACAGCCCCTGCGACCTTGCCGATCACGTCGTCGCGGCTGCAGGTGGATCCGCAGATGATGGTGCTGGCACCATCTGGCAGCGGCGTGACATCGCGGTTCAGCACGCGCGGCACGCGATACCTGCGCATCATGTTTTCCGTCTGCGCCAGCAGAAACGCCTGTGCCATGCCGCCGTCGCAAATGGCGTAGGGTTGGCCCATGACGGTCTTGACCTGTTGCACCCGCACGGCGAAGACGCCGCAATCGGCAAAGATCGCGCGCCCGAATTCGTGGATCAGGCGGCAGCGCCCTGGCAGCTCGCTCAGCAACGCGCGGTAGCTGGCGAAATCATGCCCCAGTTCGGGCCAGTTTTCCTCCAGACCGCCACCGAGGTTCAGCATCTCAAGGTCATGGCCAAGGGCGTCCTCGATCTCGCGCACGGCATGCGTCATGGCGGCAACGACAAAGCGCGCGGCCTTGCGGAAGGTGTGCGGCCCCGCGTAAAGATGCAGGCCGTTGATTTTCAGGCCCAAATCCCGCGCCTTTTCTATGGCGGCGCGTGCCTGATCCAGGTCCATGCCGAACTGATCGTCGCGCAGAGTTGGCGCATCCGGACAGATCTTGGCGATGATCTTGTTCGACAGGCGCAGGGTGACCGGATTGATCTCCCGCTTGCCCTTTAGCCGCGCAATCATGTCCAGATGTTCGGGCGTATCGACAATGAACGTCGCGCCTGCGCTGATCCCGGCGCGAACCAGCGGATCATTCAAGGCGGGCGTATTGATAAAGACATTCGGCCCGGTCTTGCCGGCAATCATATGCAGTTCGCCGCGCGACGCGATCTCGATCCCGTCGTAATTGTCGGGCTCCAGACGAAGCAGCAGATCCAACTGATTGGAGGCCTTGAACGAGATGATCACATCCGTTTCAAGCGCCGCCTTCAGGGCGGCAATCCGCGCGTTCACCGCATCGGCGTTGTAGACAAAGGCGGGGGTCTGGATGTCGGCGGGCGTCAACGCCGCCGCCCAATCCGTAGCGGCCTGTCTGGTTTGATCCAACATCAGTTCAAGTCCTTTGCGATGGTGTGAAGCGCGTTGAGGTCGATCTTGCCCACCGGGCTGGGCGGCCATTCGGGCAGGAAATGCACGAACCTGGGCTGCAACGTCGCGGGCAACGAGTGGAGCACCGCAGCACGGACCTCGTCGGGATCGGCCGCCGCCTCGGGCACGATGAAAAGCACGGCGGATTCATCGCCATCGGGCTCGGTCCGTCCAATCATCACCGCGGAGCGAACCTGAGGATGCGCCTCGGCCACGGCTTCGATGTCGCGGGGATACAGGCAATAACCGCGCTGTTTGACCAGCGCCTTGGAGCGGCCGCGGAAATACAGGCACCCGTCTGCGTCGCGCACGAAAAGATCACCCGTGGCCAGCCAAACATCGTCGCGGTAACGCCCCTCGACGATCCGGGCCCCTGCCCCGGCATCCGCCGCGTGATAGCCTTGCATCACCGACGATCCGCGCAGGTACAATTCGCCTTCCTGGCCGTCTTCGGCCTCAAGCAGCGCGCCGTCCGCTGCGGTCACGACCACCCGCGCATCCAGCCCGGGCATCGGCCCACCGACCGATCCTTCGTGGCTGTCGACCAGTTCTGCGGGCAAAAACAGCGCGCGCTTGGTCTCTGTCAGCCCGTACATCGGAACGACCGCGACGCCCGGAAAGGCCCGCCGCAGGCTCTGCACTGTTGCGGGGGCCAGATGCCCGCCGGTGTTGCACACCAGCCTGACGCCGCTCAATTGCTGCGAAAAGGTGTTGAGGATCCGCGTCAGACCGGAGGCCAGAGCAGGCACCACCGGGATGATCGTCGGCTGATAGGTCTTGATCAGTTCGAGAATGGTGATCGGGTTGCGGATCCCGGTGCCCAGTACCAGTCCCGACCGCGAAAAGAGCGTGAACAAGACCTGGTAAATTCCGTAGTCCAGAAACATCGGCGGAATGCACAGCACCCGGTCACGGGCCGACATGTCAAGATAGGCCGCAATCGACCGCAAAGCCGTCATGATGTTGGTGTTCGACAACATCACGCCCTTGGGCCGCCCGGAACTGCCCGAGGTAAAGATGACCATCCCCAGATCGTCGCCTGTGGCATAGCCATGGCGCTGCCATTCGGTGCCTTGTCGCGCGCTGGTGTCCAACGGCATGATGCGGCCGTCGGTCTCGATCAGCGCGCGTGCTTGAATTTCGCGGCCGATCAACGTCACGACCTCGACGCTGGCGGCCGGGTCCACAGGGCAGACCGTCGCTCCGCGCCGCCAGACCGCCAGGATTGCGGCGACGCCCTGCAGCGTGTTCTCTGCCTTGACCAGAACCACATCGCCGGGCCCGATGTCATCCGTGCTCAGCGCCTTACACAGATCGCGGACCGCTTGGGGGGCCAGGGCGGCACCCTTTGCATCCACGATCAGGCCGGTCGCCTCATCACTCAAGAATGCCTCTACCAAGTGTTGCGGTGTATGGGCCCAGAGGCGCGGGTCCGTGCCGGGGGCGACCGCTCCGTTCAGACCGCTGCCCTTCATATGCCGCACGTCATGCTGATCAAACATTGCGCCAACCTTTCGCATTCAAAGAGGAAAGAAGATGAATTTGCGGCACGCTCAGCGCGATCCGCTGCATCGCCAGTGAGGGCGCAGCCGACCGCCTGACCTGCAAGCCGAAATGCCCCGGAGACAAACGCACCAATGGCTTGAAAAGAGAGGCTTTTGCGCCGTGAAACCCCAGCCGCATCGCCAGTGCAAAGACGTTGTCGGAGACCGGGTCATCGCCGCGCAGGGTCAATGGGGCGATCGCCTTGGGGCTTTGCGTGTCGGGCACCTTTGCCGCGATCCGCACCTGTGCTTTGGGTCCCAGCGCCGCGCTGAGCGCGGCTTCGGCCACGGGTGCGAAGAACGCTGAATAAATCGCGTTGTCGATCTGTCCGGGATCCAGGCGCGCGGACAAACCCAGCAGCTGGCGGCGATGCTCCCGCAGCATCAGCGCGCGGCTTGCCACCGCAGCGGCGCCACGGCGCGTCAAGTGTCTGTGCCCTCTGCCAGCCGTGTCAGGCAGCGGCAAGTGCAGCACGTGTGATCCGGTGGCGGCGCGCAAGGCCACCATCGCCCCCAGCAGCCGCGCATCCGCAACCGGAGTGGTCAGCGACAACGTCACATCCCGCAAGCGGGGCGATACCTGGTGGAATCCGGGACCGTCGGTGTTGGTCGCGACGCACCACCACGTTGCATCGGGCAGCGGTTCACGCGCCGCGCCGGGGGTGCTCAGACCGACCAGACCATAGGCCAAAAGATCTGCCAGTGCCGATGCCATATCGACACCAAGTGGTTCTGTGGCTTTGGAAAAGGGGGGCTGGGCGCTCATGCCACCTGCTCCCCTGCCCGGTCGGGGCATAGCCCCTGCACCCAGTCCAGAAACAGCGGAACCGCCATCAGGGTTGCCGTAAAATGATCGCCGCGCGGCAGGCTTTCGTGCCTCAGCGGCACATCCGCAGGCAGCGTCCATGGCAGCAACGTGGCAATCGCCTCGCCGTTGACGTAGGCATCCTGCTCGGATGTGGCCACAAACACTGGGCAGCGCAGTCGGGCCAGCTTGGCCTCAAGATTGCGGGCAATGATATTGGTGGCGGCGCGGGCGGTGTACCGATAAGGGGCTTGCCCGGGTTTGGTCGCACCAAAGCTCAGAACCCGCATCCAGCGGCCCAGCCCGGCGGCGCGGGCAAACACAAATCGCGCAAAGTCGAAGCTGTAGGCGAATTTGGTTTGCGCATCCGGGATTTGCCGTTCGGGCCGGAACCGCAGAAAACTACGCGACACAGCGCTATAGTCGGTTTGCGGTCGCGCCGTGCGGGTCAAGCCACTGTCCCCCGCCAGCGTCGGCGCCACCATGGCCAGTCCGGCCACATGCGGTGCATTCGGTGCTGACAACAGGTCGATCGCCGCAACCGCCGAGCCGGAATGCGCAAAGATAAACAGCGGCAAGTCGTCAGGCACCGCCGCGATCACCTCCCCCAGATCGTCGCTGTAGACGCCCGGCCCCGCAGCATCGCCCACCGGCCCGCCGCTTTGACCATGGCCGCGAAAATCCATCAGCAGAACCTCGATCCCGCGTCCGGCCAGAAGCCCCCCCAGCGTCAGGTAATACTCTGCATTCAGCCCCGATCCATGCAAGACCAGCACCCGCGCGCGGGCAACGCCCCGCGCCGCATAGCTGCGAAAGGCCAAGGACGTGCCGTCGCGCAGGACCAACTGCGCTGGAAGCGGTCCCTTGGCCTGTGCAGGCCCGTATGTGATCGTGGCAGTCGGCATCCTACAGGCCCGCCAGAATGGACCTGGCCGCGTCAGACCACTGCGGAACGCCAGCTTCGGCCACGCTGGCAAGCAGCGGCTGTGCGTCTTGCGTGCGTTCCGCCTTTATCAAAGATTGCGCCAGCAGGAGTTGGACCTGAGCGTTCAACTCGTCGGTCAGATGGAATGCTCCGGTCGAGAGCGTCTCGAAATCATCAATGGCGATCTGGATACGCCCTGCGATCTTTGGCGCATGCAACGCGTTCAGACCGCGCTGCATCAGGACGCCGCCGTTGTCGGGATTGTCCCGGACCAGTTTGTCCAACGCCCGGGACGACGCCTTGGCCAGCGTCAGAACGCGGATCAGATCCTGCTCTATGCCGGCCTCGATCCCGACAAGATTGGCGTGAACAGCCATGATCTCCGGGTCGTTTCCGGTCTGCTTGGCCAGGTCCATGACCAGGGACTGATCCGCTTGTATCTGTTCCAATGTGCCGTCCGGACGGCGACTGGCATCGTCGACGATGACCAGCGCGATCTTGCGCGCATCCTCGACCGACACAGCCGTCGCCGCAACGGCCTGCGCCTGTTGCCGCAAAGCGGGGACGTTTTCCGGCGCAAAAATCGTGGGGGCTGTTCCCGCACTGCCCGCGTTCGGCAGCGCGACCAAGGCCAGCGCCCCGACGGTGTTCAATATCCAGTTAGGCATGGGTTAGCCTTCCCTCTCGTAGCTCAAGGACCTGATCGGCGTAAGCGGTGACTGACGGGTCGTGGCTGATGATGAAAACCGTGGTGCCGTCATTGACGGCCATGTGGCGCAACGTGCGCATCACATGGACGGTGTTGTCGCTGTCCAGCGCGCCGGTGGGCTCATCTCCCAACAGGACCTTGGGTTTCAGCGCCAGGGCCCGCGCCACTGCGACCCGCTGTTGCTCCCCCCCGGACAGCAGGCCCGGGCGCAGGTCGGCGCGATGCTCCACTTCGAGATGTTTCAGAGCCGCCCAAGCCCGGGCGCCGGCATCTTTGACGCCCGCCCGACGCAGCGGGTAGATGACGTTTTCGAACGCCGACAACGACGGCAACAGGTTGTAGGCCTGAAAGATCAGCGCCAGATCCCCGCGCCGCATCGCCGTCTTTTCGCGTTCCGACATGCGGCTCAATTTCCGGCCACACATCTGCACATCGCCCAGATCCGGCAACGCGATCCCGGCAAGAACCGAGAACAGGGAGGATTTCCCGCTTCCGCTGGGACCGCGCAGGATCGTCAGAGTGCCAGGTTCGCAGGTCAGACTGACGTCTTTCACTGCGGGCACCGGGCCCCGACGGGTACGATGCGATACCGAAATGTGGTCCGCTGCCAACATCGCGTCAGGCCGGCACGTTCGACAGGGCCAGCATCTGATCGTCGACTTCACGCAGCGTGGTGTTTTCGTCGATGTCGATCTCGTCGAAATCTGTCACGTTCACATAGATCTGCTGGCAGATCAGGATCAGTTCGACCACGTTCAGGCTGTCGATGCCGATCTGCGCCAGCGATACGTCCACATCAACACTGTCCAGCGCCAGCATGTCCTGGATGCCCGACTGCAATTGCGCCAGTGTTTCGGTCGTGTTTTCGGATGCGTCTGTCATGCGATGGTCTTCCTTGGATTGAGGTGTTCCTTGGAAGCAGCGTCGCATCGCCAGTCCCCCCGGGGTATTCCCCAACCCGACAGACCCATCCCCGCCCCCGCAATTGAGGGGGCCGTGCGCGACGCCGGACATGCAAACGGCGGCCACAAGGACCGCCGCTGATGTGCCGGATTGTCAGAAAAGTCCGCTCAGAGGATACCGCTGCGAACGGCCTTGCCCACGGCCTGTGCCAGGGTGGTGCAGCCCAGCTTGGCGCGGGCCATCTTCAGATAACTGCGCGCGGTGTGTTCCGACAGGTTCAGCTCGGAGGCAATTGCCGAATAGGACTTACCTTCCGAAGACAGGCTCAGGCATTCATGTTCCCGCGAAGTCAGCGAAGGCACACCTTCGCATTCGGCCAATGCCTCTGTCACGCCTTTGGTATGGATCAATGGCAGAATTGTTTCGAACTCATCGATAAGAGGGGTCATATAGGCCTGCCACGCGCGCATCGGTTTGGTCGAATTGACGCTAAGGACTGATCGCCGCCCCCTCAAGTCACTGTAGACAAAGCTGTGACCGCTCGAGCCAAGACCGAATTCCAAAGACACTTTCAGCATCTTCTTATGGTGCGGCTTGATCCTGAGTTCGGACCAGCAAAACGATTCTCTTTCTTCGATGACCTGTTCGATAACGGGGTCCAGGCTAATGTAATTGTTCAATAAATACTGACGCACCCATGCGTCGGGATAGGTCGTTCGAACGAAGGGATTGGAAAATTCCTGCCCGTCATTTTTCAAAAGATGAAATGTCGTAAAATCTATGTCGTAGGCTTGTTGAACCAGACATATCGTGCTTTCGACTGAATTGGAGCGCAATATTGCGTCCTTCAGCCCCTCTAAATTTTTCGTCAAATGCCTTACCTTCCAAGTATTTTGCAAGATCGCGCCGCACACAACCTTTAGTATCGCTACTCCATTTTTTCAACGGTTTTAGTTGTATTCATAGGGAATGCGCCAGTGGTCGAGGAGTGCATCCCACGTCAATGCAGCGACGCGAGCTGTTCAGTACCGATCATTGTTAAATTGAATTGATGATGGTTGTGCCCCGATTGGCGTCCTGTCTCTTTCGAGCAATGTTTGCGAAGAAGGACACGAGGAATGGCAGTGAAATAGACAGACGCGTTTCTGCGAGATGTTGCGGGCACCGCCTTGAACACTGGCTGTCCGCGGGCCCAGGTTGCATCTGATTTGGATGTTGGGATTTCGGCTCTGAACAAGCGGGGTCACAGACACCAGTATGATGATGGGGAATGGGAGAACGAACGCCGTGGCAAGGGACTTCGTTTGTTACGCAAGAAGAGGAAAGTATCGAAAACGCGGCAATCCACGTCTGCTTAACCTTTAAACGAAAAGGACGCCCGGAAATCCATTTACTGGACAAATCTTAAACTTAAACGGGCGAAACCCCCGGCGGGTCGGTTTGATCGGCATCGAAGCGCCATAGGAGGGAGGACGGTGCCGGCGCGGCAAACGGCCGGGTTTGTTGAAAGCCTGCTACGACCCGTCGGGGTGTGCTAGATTTCAACGCTTAAATCCGTAGCGTGATAGCATGGGTCCGCTGAACCTCTTGACCCATCTAGAGACATCATTGCGTGATGATCTGCCGGACTGTGGATGTACTGTTAAAATTTTTCAGCCAAACGCTCCCTTTCATATGTGGGGTGCAAACCAAACGAGCAAAGCGCATGGCGCGGGACTTCGACCGAAAAGTCGCGGACATCCAGGTTCGTGTCGCCGCGATCAACCGCCACACGTTCCTCCCAGACCTGTCCCATAGACCGCGGCACGATACTGTCTGGCAAACCGTAACCAAGCTGAAACCCCCGATGTGTGCAGGATGTATAGCCGCCCATTGTGCTAGTGGTTTCTTCGGAGTTGGTTTTGGCGCGTCATTGATTCAGACGTGTATCCGGCCTCTTATGCAGTGAAATATATGCCGCGTGCTCGATGGCACCGGGTTGCGCCAAACGTCTTCTTGCGCAATTCCGCTCCGGCCTGCTCGCGACTAATAGCGGATTTACGTACCAGACGCCGGAGACTGGTGGACGCATGTCGAGCTATCCCTTGCCCTGCAGGCGCAGACACAGCATCCCTCCCAGCCCCATCGGGCCTCAGCATGGGTCTGCCGCTGGAGCATGACTTTGTCGGTGCACATGATCAGCAAGCTCCGTAGGCACCGTTTGCCCTCCCTCTGCGCCTCAGAGGATTGCGTCACGCAATGCTTCGAAATCGCCGTGGCTCCGAGCTGCTGTCTGCCGCCAGTGGCATGTTGTCGTTGCGTGAACCCGAGCTTCACGCCAAGGGCGTGCTTTCAGAACGCCGCCACCGACCGAGCCTTGCAGAAAGCCTCTGGCGTCGGTGCAAAGATCACTATGACCGTCGCGATCAGCGGTCCGACACCGGGCACTGACATTAGACGTAACGCCAGTTTGTTCTCTTTGGAGCTACAGACGATCTCGGTATTGAGCTTACCGGCTCTACCTCCAACTGCGTCAGTACCGGGACCCTAAACCGAGGGATTGCGTCTGCAGGCGGATCGCATTCTGGAACCGAATAATTGCAATCACCGTCATCGCGTCGGATGCCACTTGTGAAACAACTGTTCCGAAGGCGCTGAAGCACTCGAAGTGAATTGACGGCTCGGGTCGGCTACCGGATCAGAAGCTCGCGCACGCGAGACACCACCGCCGCGCCATGACCGCCCCCTTTGTGGATCATCACAATCCCAGCTTGGCACATTTATGTCGTCGGTGCGCACACCATCTCAGCCCTCTGAACCAACTAAATCAAGGTACGCAACATAGCAGTGTTGCTTTGAATGACTGAATTTAGCTCCACAACACGCGCAAGCCGCTGTTCCAATTCGTCCTGACAGTCGTCAAGTTGTTCAACAATCCCGGACAGAGCCGTTCCGGAGTTGTTCAGCGCCGCGCTTTCAATTTTACACATCATCCGCGTGCTCGACAGGCCAGTGACATATCGTTTCATGTCAAGTACGCTACGTGCAAAACGGCGCGCTTCGGTTTCGACCTCTCCCAAGACCGAGGCGGTCTCGCCAAGAAACTTTTGACGGACTTGGTCGCAGAAATCCGCTTCATTCGCCAAATCCACCCCATCGGAAGGGCTCTCTGCAGATTTGCCTTCATCTTGTTTAAACAAATCGCTCATCTCTTTTTCGAATTCTGTCGCGAAGCCGAGGAACTGTCCTTTCATGATCGCATCGCGGATCCGGGCAAAGACGCAAGTGTCGCCCTCAACAAAGGTATCGACCCAAGCCGACATATCCTCAAGCATCTGGCTGTAATTCACGGAGATTGCGCTGATCGGGCCGCCAGCGCTTTCGAGCCGCGATGCGATGATCCGCATGTTCATAGGCACTGTTCGGATGGCTTTGAAAGCTTCCGTCATCTCTGTAGTTTCGACGTGCACTTGCGTGATCGCTCGCGACATATCCAGAAACCGCCGCTGGAACGGATCCAGGTTTCGACCCAGTTGTGTGGTGCGTGCCTCAGCTTCCATCGCCAAGGCATGGCTCTGGAAAGCGTCGTAACTGGCGTAGCCTGCTGCTCGGATCTCGGCAAGCAAGGCAGCAGCGCTCGCGGCCGGTTTGAGCCCTTCCTCGTTCTCGCGCCTTAGCAGCCTTTTATAAATCTGCTCCACATTTTCACGCAGCGGCGAACTTGGCTTCAGACGAGTTGAAACGTATCCATCGTCGACCGGGCACAGCAGCGCAAAAACCCAGTAATAGCGCCCGTTTTTACAACGGTTTTTTACGTAGCCACCGGTGGGAATACCCTCCTTCAGGCGCCCCCAGATCAGTTCATAGACGCCCTTTGGCATGTCCGGATGGCGCACCAGTTTATGCGGCGCCTCCAACATTTCATCGCGCTCATAGCCCGACACACGTTGAAAGACGCTGTTAACCGCCTTGATAACTCCGCGATCATCGGTGCGAGAGTAAATCAACTCGGACAGGTGAAACTGCGCTTCAGAACCCGAGTACGAGCTGTCCGCAGCGAATAGTGGCGTATGTTCCGTCATGGTTTGTCCTCGGGCAGCATCGTTCTGTTCAGTCTGGCTCAGATCGTTTGAGAAATGATGAATCAGGTGCGTGGCTCAGGACATCGAGCGCAGCATAGCGCTGTGGCCCTGTATATTGGAGTTGAGCTCCACCACTCGGGCCAGACGACGTTCAATCTCGTTTTGCCGTTCGTCCAGCTGCTCAACGATGCCGTTGAGCGCTGTATCAGAACCGCCCAACGACGCGCTCTCGATCTTGCACATCATTCGCGTGCTCGAAAGACCGGTTACATAGCGCTTCATGTCCAGAACACTGCGGCTGAGGCGGCGTACTTCGGTTTCGATCCGCTTCAGGGATTCTTGTGCTTCGTTGTGAAAGACCTCCGCCTCCCGCTCCAACATATTTTTGTCTTCAAGCAGAGTGGACTTGTCTTCTGCAATCTTGATGTCCTCTGCAAAAAGCGTCGACATCCGGCTTTGCATATCGGCGGCACAGACAAGGAACTGTCCCTGCAAGATGGCCCCTTTTATTCGGGCAAAAGTACAGTTGGGGCCTTCGGAGAATTCCTTTATCCAAGTCGTCATTTCTTCGAGCATTTGACTGTAGTTTACGGAAATCGCACTGATTGGTCCGCCTACATTCTCTAGTCGAGAGGCAAGGATCCGCATGTTCATCGGCACTGTGCGGATCGCTCGAATGACCTCGACCAGTCCTTCGACCTCGGCGCCGAGATCGCGGATGGTATCATACATTGCAAAGTAGCGTTGTAGAACGGCGGTTGGTGCAGTCCCCGTTGCCTTGGCATTCTCCAACATCTCCAGCCGCAGGGCGTGCCCCATGAAGGCGTCATAGTCATGAAAGCCCATGCCACGCACTGCATCCAGCAGGCGCTCGCTGCTTTGAGCCGCAGTCACCCCATCGTTTTGTTCCGCCGCGAGGAGAGCTTTGTACAGAACTTCCATCTTGTCGCGCATGTCGGACAGCGGTTTTGCACGCACCGACAGGTAGCCCTCTTCGGTCGGCCAAGTGATCGCGATGACCCAATAGAAACGCCCGTCTTTGGAGCGGTTTTTCACATAGGCAACCATCTTCTTGTCTTGGCCCAAACGCTCCCACTTGAGATGGAATACCCCTTTGGGCATGTCGGGATGCCGCACCAACTTATGCGGTGCCCCTTTCAGCTCAGACAGATCGTATCCGGAAACACGCTGGAATACCTGATTTCCCGAAATGATCACTCCGCGCTTGTCGGTGCGCGTGAAAAAGAGTTCGCCCGGTTCAAACGGCACTTCGCCCGCGTGGGTCGAACGGGGTGTGTATGTCAAAGTGCGGTCGTGCTGGCTCATGCCGGGATCCTCGAGTGAGTTTGGCAGAGTATCCACGGTATATCTTTTTAAGGTATGAAGAAGGCGGGAACGTTTCCGCTCCCGCCCGCATTTCTGGCTGTAAATTTAACGACTTTCTGATCGGTTGGTTAACCGGTCACCCCGGGCTCATGCCCCGCAGTCGTTCGGACCGACGGCGCAGCATCTCCACAGTGGTCAGCAACCCTATGGAAATGACCACAAGAATGGTGGCCGCCGCGAGGATCGTCGGGCTGATCTGTTCGCGCAGCCCCGTGAACATCTGCCACGGCAAGGTTTGCAGCTCTGCCGAGCCAATGAACAGAACAACCACCACCTCGTCAAATGACGTGATAAAGGCGAACAAGGCGCCCGAAATCACACCAGGCAGGATCAGCGGCATCTGAACCTTGAAGAATGTGCGCACCGGGTCCGCGCCCATATTCGCCGCGGCGCGCGTGAGCGAATTGTCGAAACCCACCAGCGTCGCCGTCACCGTGATGATCACGAAAGGGATGCCCAGCACCGCGTGTGCCAGAACAACACCCCAGTAGGTGCCCACAAGACCGATCTTCGAGTAGAAGAAATACATGCCGGTGGCTGAGATAATCAGCGGCACGATCATGGGCGAGATCAGCACAACCATGATGGCTCGCTTGCCCGGCACGTGGCTTTGCGACAGGCCAATGGCCGCCAGCGTGCCAAGCGTCACCGAGATGAACGTCGCCACCGGTGCAATTCGGACCGAGTTCCAAACCGCGCTTGTCCATTCCGAGTTGGTCAGGAAGTCGCGGTAGTGCTTCAGCGAATACCCTGCCGGATCAAGGCGCAGCATCTCCGGCGTGAAGGTAAAGAAGTTCTCGGCATTGAAGCTCAGCGGCATGACCACGAGGATCGGTGTGATCAGGAAGACGAGGATCGCCCCGCACAGCGTGCGGAAGGAGTAATGCCACATCACCTGCCCTGCCGTCAGATAAGGCGGCAAGGGCACACGGTAGCGCCCCATGCCAACCCAGTAGATCAGCACCCCGAAAATATAGCCAAAGATCGCTCCGACCAGGGCGCCGGGAAGGCCGCTCAGGACAAATCCGAAAATCGCCATGAGGACCACGAGGCCCCATTTCACGGGTTGCTCCAGCTTGGGGTCCAACAGCTCCATCGCAGCGAAGGCGATCGCTGCCAGCAGAACAAAGCCGATGACGACGCCCAGCGGCACCGATCCGTTCGCCGCGCCGACAAAGACCCCGGCAAAGGCCCCGAATGCCCCCATCACCAAAGCGGTAAAGAGTACGGGCTTTTTCACTGCTTGTGTTTCAACAGCCATGGATCAGCCCCCCAGCTTCACGTTGTCGATGCCGACGATCTTGTCGTAGGCCCAGTAAAGGATCAGCACCACCGCCAGCAAGATCGTCCCAAGCGCAGCCGCAAGGCCCCAGTTGAGCGACGAGGAGATGTGGTAGGCAATCCGGTTCGAGATGAAGGTACCCGTTGTGCCGCCGACGATTTCCGGCGTGATGTAGTAACCGATCGCCAGGATGAAGACGAGGATCGACCCCGCGCCGATGCCCGGCACCGATTGTGGGAAGTAGACCCGCCAGAAGGCCGTCCAGTTTGTCGCGCCCAGCGATTTCGCCGCACGGACATAATAGGGAGGGATCGTGGACATCACGGAATACATCGGCAGGATCATGAACGGCAGAAGGATATGCGTCATGGCGATGATCGTACCAAGCTGGTTGTTGATCATGACCAATCGGTTGTCATCCGCGATCAGACCGATCCAGACCAGCACGTCGTTGATGACACCCTGCTGTTGCAGCATCACCTTCCAGGCAGAAGTACGCACCAGAAGCGATGTCCAGAACGGCAGCAAGACAAGGATCATCAACAGGTTGGCCGTGCGTGCCGGCAAGTTCGCCAGCAGGAAGGCCACCGGATAGGACAGCGCGATGCAGCTGAACGTGATGACCAGCGACATGAACATCGTGCGTTTGAACAAAATACCGTAGATCCGCTCATCTTCATCCCGCAGGGCAGGACCGTCCGGCGTTTTCTGCATGTCGACGGAGTTCAGGAAGTACCCACTGGTGTAATCAGGCGAATACATCTTGATGGTTTGCCAGACGACCGGGTCCATCCAGTCCTTGTCGATGTCTTCGAAAACGGCCTTGAGGTCCGCCGTCTCAAACTCCGGCGAGTCCACAAGAGCATCGGCGGCAATCAGCATATCGGCGCGCGGCCCGGTGTACCCTGACACGTCGCCTGCTGCGAGGTCCTCGTAGAGCATGGAATGAACCAGTGTCCACGGCTCCTCGTTGAAGACGTTGTCTTCTTCCTCGACACGGGTGAACGCCGCGAATTGGCTGTAGGCGTCTGCGGTCCGTGGCAGCACGTCGGCGATGCCTTCGCGCAGTTCGAATTTCGGCAACGGCTGGCCATCTTCCCAAGCGCGTGCCTCTGCCAACCAGGCGTCGGAGCCCATCAGCTCTGCCCAGGGTTCAGCTTCGTCCCAATTTTCGTCGAGGTCTTCGAACTGGTCCTGGTAGACCTCGCCTATGTCATCCAGCCCACGTCCGGATTTACGGAACAGAGAGGAGACACCGGTCAGCTCATAGTTCAGACGCGTGCCGAGACGCGTGTGCATCTTGTTTTCGGCGGCATAGAAAATATCGATGTAGGCGGCTTCGAACACATCGTCGCCGGGCACTTGCCCGGAGGTGTCGTCCCAGTCCTTCAGTGCTTGAGTCGTGCGCGGCAGAGTGTCGGACACGATCTGGTTTTCGACCGAGCGAAAGAGCATGTCAAAGATCGGCGCGATGAAGGTCAGCACAACAAAGATCAGCAACGGGGCGATCATCGCCAGCGCCCGAAGCTTTTGCGCCCGCAGTGCGCGGCCCAGCGATTTCTTCAGCGGCGTGCCGTCGGCTGCCAACACCGGGCCATCCTTCTTGTCGCTCGCATCGGCGGCGCGCAAGGCGTTGTCCGGTGTGGGCCCGGTGATCTTGTCGGGATCGGTGGCAGTGTTCATTCTACGCCCTCCACGACGAGGATCACGCTGTCGGCCGTATTATGGCGAATCTGCGCAACCTCTTGATATTCTGGATCATTGTAGGCGGCGAGCGCCTCCGCATAGGTGGGGAACTCGATGACGACATGGCGGTCGTGAGCGGTGCCCTCGACCACTTGCGACTGGCCGCCGCGAACAACGAAACGGCCCCCAAGCTTGTCTAGGATCGGCGTGTCCCGTTCCACATACTCGCGGTACGCGTCCGGGTCCTTCACGGTGATATGGCCGATGATATAGCCCTTGGGCATCTGTCCCACCCTGTTTTTTGTCGTTGCCCCGAGGCGGAAACTTGGCCCGCCTCGGGTGATGTCTGTGTGCAGGTCGAAGGTTATCCGACCCGCAGAAAGCGCCTTACTGCGCCAGCCACGCCTGGAATTTCGCGTCGATATCGTCGCGGTAGTCAGCCCAGAACTCGTAGTTGTACAGGAAGGTGTTGCCAGCGTTCGCCGGATCGGTCGGCATGTGCATCTTCATGTCTTCCGGCACCTTCGGTGCGGAGGACGAACGGGCCGGACCGTAAGAGATGTACTTTGCCTGATCGGCCAGACGCTGGGTGTCGGTTGCGAATTTCACGAAATCCATCACACGCGCCAGACGCTCCTCGGGCAGGTCCGCCGGGATGATCCAACCGTCAAGGTCGAACACCTGCGCGTCCCACATCATGCCGATGGGCTGGTCTTGTTCCACGATCGCGGAATACAGGCGACCGTTGTAGGTGGAGCCCATGAAGACTTCGCCATCTGCCAACAGCTGCGGCGTGTCCGCGCCCGCCGACCACCAGATCACATCGTCCTTGATGGTGTCGAGTTTGGCCAGCGCCTGGTCCTGACCTTCTTCGGTCTCCAGCACGTCGTAGACGTCGTCCTTGGCCACGCCATCACACAGCAGCGCCCATTCCATGTTGTTGATCGGACGCTTTTCCAGCGCGCGCTTGCCCGGATAGGTTTCCAGATCGAAGACCGAGCAGATGTCGGAGGGCGCTTCTGCGCCTTCTGGCACCAGATCGGTGCGGTAGCCGAAGGTGGTCGAATACACGATCTGCGGGATGTAGCAGTCGGATACGATCAGGTCGCCAAAGTCGTCAGACGCGTCAGAGCCGTCGTCGCCCTGTGCCAGCACCTCGTCGTGGTCGATTTCCATCGCCAGACCTTCGTCGCACAGGCGGATTGCGTCAGATGCAACGACGTCCACGAGATCCCAGGTCACGTTGCCCGCTTCGTTCATGGCGCGCAGCTTTGCCACCGCCTCGTTGGAGGACTCATCCCAAGAGACCGAAACTTCCGGGTGCATCTCCAGGTAGGGGACGACGTAGGCTTCTTGCTGCGAATTCTGATAGGCACCGCCCCAGCTGACGAGTGTCATGCTGTCAGCCATGTCCTGCGCCATCGCGCCAGTGGCTGCGACTGTCAGAGCCGTGGAGGCCATGAGTGTTTTGGTGATTTTCATCTTCATTCTCCCATTGCGCAATCCGATCCGCGCGGGACCGTCTTGCTGTTCACGCGGCGCAGGCGTTGTCGCCGGTCCGCGTTTGGGGTGTCCGGGCATGTTGCCCGACCCCCATTTAACGGCGGGGCAGCGGTGGACCGCCCCGCCAGATCGCATCACAACGCCTGGCCCGACAGTGTGCCGTTCCGGGGTGTGTGCCGCGCGGTCCGTTGAACCGTGCGGTGTATGAAGTGGGCCGATCGGTGCGGCAGGTATGGCGCTAAACGCGTCATCAGCACCTTAGGGGGCGTCCAGCGCCCGGCAATCGCTCGGCAGCCAGCCGATCTCAATCATGCTGCCCGGTGTCATCCGGATCTGATCCGGGGCGTTGCGGGTCTTGATCACAAAGTCATCGCGTCCCGCGACGCGCAGCCGGGTGCGGAAGATGTCGCCCATGTAGACGAACTCCAGCACCTCGGCCTTCAAAGTGTGAGCCCCCTCTTGCAGGCGCTCCTTGTTCACTTCGACACGCTCGGGCCGGATGGAGACCTGCGTGCGCTCGCCCACCTTGGTCACGTTGACAGGTGTCGCATCAATCGTCTCGCCGCCGTCCAGCTTGACCACGCAGTGATCGCCCCGGATCTCGGCAATGGTGCCTTCGAGCGTGTTGTTCTCGCCGATAAACTGCGCGACAAAACTGTTCTGCGGCTGTTCGTACAGCTCATCGGGCGGCGCAAGCTGCTGGATGCGCCCATCGTTGAACACGGCCACACGGTCGGACATGGTCAGCGCTTCTGTCTGGTCGTGCGTCACGTAAACGGTCGTGATCCCCAAGCTGTGCGCCAGATTGGTGATCTCGAACTGCATGTGCTCCCGCAGCTGTTTGTCCAGAGCGCCCAGCGGCTCGTCCATCAAGACCAGCTCCGGCTCGAAAACCAAGGCGCGGGCCAAGGCGATCCGCTGTTGCTGACCGCCAGACATCTGCGCCGGACGACGGCCACCGAATGCACCCATCTGGACCATGTCCAGCGCGCGCTTCACTTTGGCCTCGCGGTCGGACTTGCCCATTTTGCGGACTTCGAGCGGGAAGGAGAGGTTTTCCGCGACGGTCATGTGAGGGAAAAGCGCATAGTTCTGAAAAACCATGCCGATGCCGCGTTTATGCGGCGGGATGTTGTTGATGCTGACGCCGTCCAGCTTGATCTCGCCGTGGGTGGCTGTCTCGAACCCGGCCAGCATCATCAGGCATGTGGTTTTGCCGGACCCGGACGGGCCGAGCATGGTCAAGAACTCACCTTTCGGCAAAGAGAGATTGAGGTCCTTTACGACAAGCGTTTCGCCATCGTAACTTTTCTGAACGCGCTCAAAAGCGACGAACGCATCGCCGTTCGATCCATCAGCCAAAGGGTGGCTCCCTGTGTTGTGTCCCGCGGATTTTCCCGCTGTGCTTTGTCTCAGACTAAACCGCACCGAGACGCTAACTGCAAGCATCTCCGCGAAACTCGCCTAATCATACAGCATTTGCGGCGCATTCGGGCAGGAAAGCGGCGCGACACAAGACTTTTGACAGGTCAAATGGAGCTTTGCAGGACAATGTACTGCAACGGCCGTTTCGGGATGGCCGGCGACAGGCGGCCATTCAAGGCCGATTTTCAGCGCAGCCAGCCGATTTCAGGGCTATCTGGTCATCCCGAATTCACAAGACGCCTGAAATCCGGGCAGTTGGAAAGGCGGGGCGCGGAAAGTCATATCACTTTGATTAATGCCGCATTTCTTTCGGAAATCAGCCGGAATACCCGCCGATTCGAGTCTCCGGTCAGCTTGATGCCAGCGCCTCGGGCACAATCAAACGAGTCGCCAGCGTGATACTCTTGGCGATCGTCAACAGATTGTCGGGCCGAAACGCCACACAGCCCTCTGTCGGATACCCCGGCCTGCGCCAACGATGAATGAAGATCGCAGAGCCCCTGCCCCTTTGCGCAAATGGCCAATTCCAATCCGTCAGCAGCACCAAATCATACAGCGGATCGGCGCGCCGCAGCCTTTCGTGGCTGTGCGGATACGGCGCGCGAACCATAAGATTGTAGTCCTCGTCCCGCAGGTCATCGGACCACAGATCACCAGGCCGGATTGGCACCGCCCAATCGGTGGGCCGGGCCATTCGGTCAGGGCGATAAAGCAGTCCGGTGATGCGGTGCACGCCAACAGGGGTCGCTCCGTCGCCCTCACGCTTGTCGGCGCGGACACCGCCTTTGCCATATGTGCACGGCCAGTGCTGGCCCATGAAGCGCAATCCGCGCCGGGTCAGCACCATGTCCTGCGCCTTGAGGCTCATGCCGCCTGCGCCAGATTGATACGCTGCATGGCGTCCGCCCCGATCTCAAAGGACCGCAAGCGGGCCGCATGGTCATAGATGTGACCGGTCAGGATCACCTCGTCGGGGCGGTGCGTCGCGATCAAAGCGCGCAACTGCTGCTCCACCTGCGCCGCATTGCCGACGGCAGTCACGCGCAAGGCTTCGTTCACCTGCGGGATCGCCCCCTCGGGCACGACCGAAGACAGATCATCCACAGGCGGGGGCAGCTTGCCCGGCGTCCCCGTGCGCAACCGGTAAAAGGACTGCTGCATCGAGGTTCGAAGCTTGCGCGCCTCCCCTTCCGTATCTGCGGCGAAAAGGTTTACCGCCAGCATGGCGTGCGGCTTGGCCAGCGTCTCAGACGGCTTGAAGTAGCGCCGATAGACCTCGAAGGCCTGCTCCAGCGCGGCCGGTGCAAAGTGCGAGGCAAAGGCATAGGGCAGCCCAAGGGCGGCAGCCACCTGCGCCCCGTACAGCGACGACCCAAGCACCCACAGCGGCACCTCGGTTCCTGCACCGGGGTGCGCCTGAACGGCGCGGTTCGGGTTTTCTGCGCCGAACAGTTCGCGCAATTCAGCCACTTCGTTGGGAAAATTCTCGGCACGGCCATGATGCACACCGAGCGCTTTCATCACCGCATGATCACCGCCCGGAGCACGTCCCAGCCCAAGGTCGATCCGTCCCGGATAGAGCGTTGCCAAGGTGCCGAACGCCTCGGCCACGGCGAGCGGAGCGTGGTTGGGCAGCATGATGCCGCCCGCACCGACGCGCATCGTCTTGGTCAGCCCGGCCACATGACCGATCAGCACCGCCGTCGCGGCCGACGCGATCCCGGCCATGTTGTGGTGCTCTGCCAGCCAGTAGCGATGATAGCCCAAGCCTTCGGCGTGCTGCGCCAAGGCGCCGGTGTTGCGCAATGCGTCGGCAGTGGTGGACCCTTCGGGAACAGGCGCGAGGTCGAGCAAAGAATAATGCATATCAGACTCCTTTGAACCAAGAATGGGGATCTGAACCGCTCGGTTCAAGTCTGTATATATGTTTGTGGCATGTATCCTGCGCGCAAGACCGGAATAACGGGCGCCGGCGTCAGCACTTTCACGTGCTTTGGCAGAGCGTTGGCAGCGGCATACCCGTCAAACGACCAGCGCCAGATACCCTGCCGGATCAGGTAGGCGTCCGCGCCCACGGCGACCATGGTGCCATCTGGCAAATCCGCCGCCTTTGCCTCGAACGTTACTTTCTGGCGCCGTTGGATGCGCGCCCGGTGCAGTATCCGGTCGATGCATTGCGGCAGAGATCTCCCCGCCTCTGGCCCTCCGTGAACGTCGCGCCAAATCCGCGTGAAGGCAGCGTATCGGTCACGCTGGCACTCGCCACAGGGGCGATGCCCCGCCGCCAGGGCCGTCGCCTCATCCAGAAAGAACAGCTCTGTATAGGTGCCCGGCGACATGACCTTTCGGTGTCGCCCCTTGAAGCTCAAGACACAGCACACCCAGTTCTGATGCGCATGTGTACGGATCACGCTGTGCCCGTCGTGCACAATACCGCGGTTTCCCATGCGTGTGCCGCGGGCCTTTGTGACAGTGAACCGCCCGAAGGGGTCGACACGATTTTGCAAGGGCATGGCGGCCTCCCCGCAAGATCTCAGAGCAGATGGCCTGACTTCTCAGCCTTCACCGCGAGATATCGCTCGTTGTGTGCCGACAGCCCGACCTTCAGCGGCACGCGCTCGGTCACATCAATGCCGCTGGCCGTCATCATGGCAATCTTGGCAGGGTTGTTGGTCATCAACCGCACCGCCGAAAAGCCAAGCTTTTCCAGGATCTGCGCGCCGAGCCGGAAATCGCGTTCGTCATCCTCAAACCCCAGCCGATGGTTTGCCTCCACCGTGTCAAAGCCCTGATCCTGCAAGGCATACGCCCGCATCTTGTTGGCCAGACCGATCCCGCGCCCCTCCTGTTGGAGATAGAGCAAGACCCCCTCGCCCTGCTCACCCATCTGCGCCAGCGCCGCATTCAGCTGCGGTCCGCAATCGCATTTCAAAGAGCCCAGAAGGTCGCCGGTAAAACACGCGGAATGCAGCCGCGCGAGCACAGGCTTGGAACGGTCCGGGCGGCCGATCTCGATTGCGTAATGCTCGTCCGAGCCATCGTCGGGGCGGAAAATATGCAACCGCGCGTTCTCTGCCGCGCGCAGCGGCACGCGGGCGGACACCACATGACCCAAGGCGTGCAGCGATGCCATCAACGGCCCTGCGGCCACGGCATCGAGTTCGGTCAGCAGCTGCCCCGTGGCATAATCGGCCCGAACCGGCACCACCAGGGCGGCTGGCAAAAGGCGCGCCGCCTTGCACAGGGCGATGGCCACCCGGTGCATCACCGCCTCACCGTCGCGGCGGCTGGCCAAAGGGCCCTTCATCGGTTGCGCCAGATCCTCGGAGGGGTCGGCGATGCCCTGAACCCACTCCAGCCCCGCACGACCGGGCACGATCACCCGCGCCAGATCGCCGTCGTACGCCCGCGCCTTGAGCGTCTCCGCCCGCCGTCCGGTGATCGCCAGATCCACGGCACCAAGCGCCAGCACCTCTGCCAGGCGGACCTCGGATACGGTTTCGGCAGCAGCCACCAGCACCGCGCCGTCCTTTCCATGCAGCACAACCGGAACGCCCATGCGCAGATCACCCCGCGCCCGCGCCAGTAATTCTGTCAGATCCGGTCCCATGGGCAGCCTCGCGTTACAAAACCCGGTTTTTCCTGTAACAATCCGTCCTCACAGACACGAGAGCGTGAGAAGACTGCCACAATTCTTGTCAGCACCCCTGCTTGCCGCCATCTGCCATGAAAGGCAACAGCCGGTCACAATTGCTGGAGGTAACCCATGGCACAACTGAGAAACATCCTATTGGTCGATGACGACGAGGACCTGCGCGAAGCGCTGGCTGAACAGCTGGTCATGACAGAGGACTTCGAGGTGTTCGAGGCCGACAGCGCCGCCACCGCCATGGCCCGTGCCAAGGAACAGATCTACGACCTGATCATCCTCGATGTGGGGCTGCCCGACACCGATGGGCGCGAGCTGTGCCGCCTGATGCGCAAGCAAGGCGTGAAATCACCGATCCTGATGTTGACCGGTCACGACAGCGATGCGGACACGATCCTTGGCCTTGACGCCGGGGCCAATGACTATGTGACCAAGCCATTCAAGTTTCCGGTCCTGCTCGCCCGCATCCGTGCCCAGCTGCGTCAGCATGAACAGTCCGAAGACGCCGTGTTCACCGTCGGGCCCTACACCTTCAAACCGGCGATGAAGACGCTGGAGACAGAGGACAGCCGCAAGATCCGCCTGACGGAGAAAGAGACGAACATCCTCAAGTTCCTCTACCGCTCCGCCGATGGTGTGGTCCCCCGCGACACGCTGCTGCACGAAGTCTGGGGCTACAACGCAGGCGTGACGACCCACACGCTGGAAACCCACATCTATCGCCTGCGTCAGAAAATCGAGCCCGACCCCTCGAACGCGCAGCTTTTGGTGACGGAGTCCGGCGGCTATCGACTGGTATCGTGACCCGGCGCGACCATACCTAGGTCGAACTTCTCGGGCTTGGGTTTAGGCAATACAGTATTGAGAGACGGCAAGCGGCGCGAGCCGCCTGACACAAGTTCCCGTCGCATATGCGGGTCATCATATGCACCTCCCTGTTGGACTTGGCCCGGGCATTGCCCGGGTCTTTTTTTTGTCGCAACGCCGGTCTTCGCCGCCTCGGGAGGCGGCTTTGCCGCGCCTGTCCAAAGTCACGTGGGGCTAGGAATCCAAAGACCGAAGCGCATGGCCTTATCGCGCGTCAAGATATTGGCGCACGGCCTCCTGGACATGGCGAAAGCGATCCCCACCCAGATGCTTCCCACCGTACCAGCGGGTGACGACCACGATTTCGTTGCGCAGATCTTCGCGTTCCAACATCCGCAGAATCACCATGCCTGCACCGCTTTCCCCATCGTCGTTCTTCAGCGGCGCGTCCTCGGTGAGGCAGGCCCATGTGTTATGCGTCGCCTTGGCGAATTTCTTGCGCCGCTTGAGCTCCTTGAGGAAGGCGGCGGCCTCATCCGCGCCAGAACAGGGACCGCCCGCCACGGCATAGCGCGATCCACGATCAGATATGATATTTTCCAGAACCAGCATGGCGCACAGTCTTAGCAGCGCTGCCGCCCCCGCAAAACCGCAAACTGCCGCTTGATCGAAACAGGCTTCGGCGGTTTCGCCGAGACCCATTTTTCGCTCGTGACGTTTTGGATGGGTCAGCGACCTCGATCCGGGTTTTGACAGGAGCGCCCTCAAAGACAGTCGGTATTTATCCGGGTTTATTCCCCGCAATATTCACCACATCATGCGGCATGTGGCACCGCAGATTGTAGCGGCGCGGCACAATCGCTAAGCTTGGAGAATGTCGGATTTGAAACCACCGCCCCGCCACCTGGAATACCCCGATCTCGCTGTGCCTGTTCGGGACTGGTGGGCGCGCGATTACGACCATGTTTTCGTGGTCTTCAATCCGTTCTTCACCGTTCCGGGGCACCATCCTGCAACCTCCGTCTTTGGCCCGATCGAAATGGACGCCGCCAGCGCGCGGGACGCCATGGTGCAGGCGCAGGTTCTGCAGGCGCACCCGGATATGGCACCGCCGGATTTCCCCGACACCATCAAGACCACCGGCCAACCCGTCCGCTGGGAGGCTGTGCGTCAGGCCATCGGCGCGCCGGATCAGGAAACCTTCGAGCGCACTGTCTGGCTGTGGACGCTGGACGTGGACCGCGATGACCGCGATCCTCAGATCAGCGCCGCGCTTGACCGCCATTGCGAGAGCATGGGGCTGTATTCGCCGGAGGAAGACCTGCTGCCCGCCGTTATGGAGCCGCAACTGGGCCGCTACCTGCAAGCGCTGGATCTGGACAAGGTCACGCTGTGGAGCGAATGGCGCGAGCGGGCCCGGTCGATCCCGACCGAAACCCTGTTGCCGTCACACCCCGCGCAGGACATTCCGGGGGAAAAGGTCTCGGCCGTGGCAGCGTCGGGCCTGATCCTGACCTGGGCGTTTGACGATGTGGTGGGCCTGCTTGCGGTGACCGACGCGCTGTATCAGCAGGCGCAGCCGCAGGACTTCCTGGAGTGTCGGCCGCTTCACCCTGACAGCTATGCGGATCTGTTCAATCCGCGCGATGCCTTTGACCGGACGCCAAAAGCCCGCTCGCAGTAACCCCCCGGAAAAGCAAACGGGCGGTCCCGAAGGACCGCCCGC
The DNA here is from genome assembly GCF_040148795.1 of Sagittula sp. NFXS13. Lineage (NCBI taxonomy): Bacteria > Pseudomonadati > Pseudomonadota > Alphaproteobacteria > Rhodobacterales > Roseobacteraceae > Sagittula > Sagittula sp. NFXS13. Next base: position 210,711 of record NZ_JAGEMH010000003.1, on the reverse strand, counting down.
TGAATATGAGCAACGTGGACGCAGGTCGGGGCTGGACCCCGACCCAAGACCCAAAAGGTCTTATTCGGCCTGCTCGTCTTCTTTTGCCAGCTCGGTGCCGGTTTCCTGATCGACCATCTTCATGGCGAGGCGCACCTTGCCGCGGTCGTCAAAGCCAAGCAGCTTCACGAAAACTTCCTGGCCTTCCTTCAGCACATCCGACGGATGGTTCAGGCGACGGTTTTCGATCTGGCTGACGTGCACGAGGCCGTCACGCTTGCCAAAGAAGTTCACGAAGGCGCCGAAGTCGACGATCTTCACGACCTTGCCTTTGTAAACCTGACCTTCTTCCGGCTCTGCCACGATCGAATAGATCATGTCATAGGCCTTCTGGATGGCTTCACCGTTCGGCGAGGCGATCTTGATCACGCCGTCGTCGTTGATGTCGACCTTCGCACCGGAGGTTTCCACGATTTCGCGGATGACCTTACCGCCCGAACCGATCACTTCACGGATCTTATCGGTAGGGATGTTCATGGTCTCGATGCGCGGCGCGTGCTCGGAGAAGGTGCCCGCCTCGGTGATCGCCTTGGACATCTCTTCCAGGATGTGCAGGCGGCCTGCCTTGGCCTGACCCAGCGCGGTCTTCATGATCTCGGGCGTGATGCCAGCGACCTTGATGTCCATCTGCAGCGACGTGATGCCGTTTTCGGTGCCAGCCACTTTGAAGTCCATGTCGCCGAGGTGATCTTCGTCACCCAGGATGTCCGACAGGATGCCGTAGTTGCCGTCTTCTTCCAGCACCAGACCCATGGCCACACCGGCCACGGCAGCCTTCAGCGGCACACCGGCGTCCATCATGGACAGGGAGCCACCGCACACGGACGCCATGGAGGACGAGCCGTTGGATTCGGTGATCTCGGAGACCAGGCGGATGGTGTAGGGGAAGTCGGTCGCCGCCGGCAGAACCGCCTGCAACGCGCGCCATGCGAGCTTGCCGTGACCGATTTCACGACGGCCCGGACCGCTCACACGACCCACTTCGCCAACCGAGTAGGGAGGGAAGTTGTAGTGCAGCAGGAAGTTGGATTTGAAGTTGCCGTGCAGCGCGTCGATGAATTGCTCGTCGTCGCCGGTGCCCAGCGTGGTCACGACCAGCGCCTGAGTCTCACCGCGTGTGAACAGGGCAGAACCGTGGGTCCGCGGCAGAATGCCGGTTTCGGACACGATGGAGCGCACCTGATCCAGAGCACGACCGTCGATGCGGCGCTTGTTCACCACAACGTCGGAGCGCAGAACCTGAGATTCCAGCTTTTTCAGCGCGGCGCCAAGGTTGGCATCGGCCAGTTGCTCTTCGCTCAGACCGGATTTGATCTCGTCCTTGACGGCGGCAACAGCGGCGGTGCGCTCCTGCTTGTCAGAGATCGCATAAGCGGCCTTCATCTTGTCTTCGCCAGCGGCTTTGACCACGGCGAACAGCTCGGAATAATCCGGAGGCGTGAAGTTGAACGGCTCTTTCGCGCATTCTTCGGCCAGCTCGATGATGAGGTCGTTGACCGGCTGGATCTGCTCGTGTGCGAACATCACCGCGCCAAGCATTTCCTCTTCGGTCAGCTCGTAGGCTTCGGATTCCACCATCATGACGGCATCTTTGGTGCCTGCCACAACCAGATCGAGGCGCTGCTCGGGGTTGTTGCGCAGATCGTGCATGTCGTCGACGGTCGGGTTCAGAACGTAGGAGCCGTCCTCGAAGCCGACGCGGCACCCTGCGATCGGCCCCATGAAGGGCGCGCCGGAGATGGTCAGCGCCGCGGAGGCCGCGATCATCGCAACGATGTCAGGATCGTTGACGAGGTCGTGGGACAGCACGGTGCACATCACCAGAACTTCGTTTTTGAAGCCGGGAACGAACAGCGGGCGGATCGGACGGTCGATCAGGCGGGCGGTCAGCGTTTCCTTCTCGGTCGGCCGCGCCTCGCGCTTGAAGAAGCCGCCCGGGATCTTGCCGGCGGCGTAGTATTTCTCTTGGTAGTGAACCGTCAGCGGGAAGAAGTCCTGGCCTTCCTTCTGCTGCTTGGCAAAGGTCACGTTGGCCATGACGGAGGTCTCGCCCAGAGTGGCGATGACGGTGCCGTCGGCCTGGCGTGCAACCTTGCCGGTTTCCAGCGTGAGCGTTTCTTCGCCCCACTGGAGTGTCTTTTTCACTTCGTTAAACATCTAGCGTATCCTGTCTGGAGGCACTCCCGAGCCCTCTCGGGTCCCCCGTTTGCACAGCGGCCCCATTGCCGCCGATCCCTCGTATCGTGTCATGCGCCGGGATCAATGCGTCACGTCTCAGATTGTCGCGCCATACACGAAAATAACGTCTTTGGGAAGCCGCTTCCGCATGACGGCGAGTCAAAAGCCGGGTCCGATTGACAGCGCGGTGATCCCGCCGGACCATGCAGCGGACCAAGGAGACGCCAATGTTTGCCAAATCCGACCTCCGCTATACCGCGCAGCCCCTGCCCCCGCGGCCTGCGCTAACCGACGCGCAGGTGCTGACCGCCGCGCGCACCTTCGAGGACGCCATGTCCACGCGCTGCACCACACGCGATTTCGACACCCGCCCGGTGGAGCGCGCCGTGATCGAAAGCGCCATCCGCACCGCAGGTGGTGCGCCATCTGGCGCCAACCACCAGCCCTGGCATTTCGTGGCGATTGGCAATCCCGCGCTGAAGGCACAGGTGCGCGCCGCCGCCGAAGAAGAAGAGGCCCGGTTTTACGAGGGCGCCGCCGGCGACGAGTGGCTTTCGGCCCTTGAACCGATCGGCACCGGCCCATCCAAGCCGCACCTCGAAGACGCCCCTTGGCTGATCGTGATCTTTGCCCAACGCTACGGGGAGTTCGACGATGGCACACGGTACAAGAATTATTACGTCAACGAATCCGTCGGCATCGCCACCGGCTTTCTGATCGCGGCGCTGCACCAGGCGGGCCTGTCGTCGCTGACCCATACTCCCAATCCGATGAAATTTCTCAATGACCTGTGTCAGCGCCCCGCGTCTGAAAAGCCGGTCATGATCCTCGCGGTGGGACATGCCGCAGCAGACGCCACCACCCCCTCCGCCGCACGGATCAAGAAACCGCTGGACCAGATCATGACGGCTCTGGATTGATTTGAAATGCCAAGGGGCGCGCGTTTTTCGTCCCGCCTCGCGGAAAGCGTGATAGACGCGGCGAAAATCCGTATTTTCACGCCAATGGAGTCATGTGACATACCATGAGCCTGCTTCAGATCACCTCGTTTCTTATTGTTCTGGCCGCTGCCTTCGGGGTGGTGAATTACTTTGTTTTCAAACTGCCTTCCGCCATCGGCATCCTTGTGGTCGCGCTGCTGACCTCCATGGCCGCGCTTGGGGTAGACGCCCTGGTGCCCAGCATCACGCTGGGCGACGATCTGCGAATTCTTGTGACCGGTATCGACTTTTCCGATACGCTGCTCGAAGGCATGTTGGGGTTTCTGCTCTTTGCTGGCGCCCTTCATGTGAAGCTTTCGGATCTCAAGGCCGTCTGGCCCACGGTGCTGCTGATGGCGACCATCGGTGTCGCCCTGTCCACCGCCGTGATCGGCATTGGCTTTCACTGGCTCACAGGTGCGCCGCTGCTGGTGGCGCTGATATTCGGCGCTGTGGTCTCCCCAACTGACCCGGTCGCCGTGATGGGCGTTCTGAAAGAAGCCAATCTGGCCAAATCATTGGAAACTCAGGTGGCGGGCGAAAGCCTGTTCAACGACGGCGTCGGGTATGTCGTTTTCCTGGTCCTCGTCGGCCTCGCCTATCCGGCGGCCTCTCACGACGGGGACCACGACGCCGTCACCGGCGCGCTGCTGCTGTTTGTCCAGGAGGCTCTCGGCGGGGCGGCTCTGGGCTTGGTGCTCGGCTGGCTCACCTTCCGCGTCATGCGCCACATCGACGACTATTCGCTGGAAGTGCTGATGACCCTCGGACTGGCCTTTGGCGGTTACGAGCTGGCGATCACGCTGCATGTCTCGGCCCCCATCGCCGCTGTCTGCTCGGGCCTGCTGATCGGCGACATCGGTGCGGCGAAAGGCATGTCCGAACTGACCCGCGAATATGTCGAGAAATTCTGGGTTCTGGTGGACGAAATCCTGAACGCCGTGCTTTTCATGCTGATCGGCGTGGAAATCTTTGCCGTGCAACTGGAAATGGACATGCTGGTGACCGGCTTCATTTGCATCGCCTTGTCCTTGATCGGGCGGCTCGTCGCGGTGGCGGTACCGCTGGCGCTGCTGAAGCCGTTCCAGACCTTCGCACCCGGCGTTTTGCCGATCATGACATGGGGCGGACTGAAGGGCGGCATCTCCGTCGCGCTGGCCTTGTCGCTGCCTGACAGCGAATGGAAGCCGCTGATCCTGACCGTGACCTACGTGATCGTCGTCTTTTCGATCATCGTGCAGGGGCTGACGGTGGGCAAGCTTGCCAACAAGGTCGGGCGCGAACCGGATCTTGTCTGACCCGTGTCGGTGCTGCCAGAAAGTGACAGCACCGACCGCTAGTCTGAGGGCATCACACACAAAGGATGTTCTCCATGATGACCCTCTATCATTCGCCGATGTCACGCTCCTCGCGCCTCGTAACCCTTATCGATGACCTCGGCGCGCAGGACCACGTTGACATCCATATGACCTCAATCAAGCGCAGCGATGGAAGCGGCGCGGCGGACCCGGCCAATCCCCACCCCGACAAGAAGGTTCCCGCGTTGGACCACGATGGCACAGTGATCGTCGAGAGCATCGCCATAGCGCAGCACCTGTGCGATGTTTTTCCGGACGCGGGCCTGATGCCCGCTATCGGCACGCCGGACCGCGCGAAATGTCTGGAATGGCTGGCGTGGAACACCGGTGTCGTAGAGCCTGTCACTCTCGCCAAGGTGGCCGGTATTAATAACCCTCTGTTCCAAAGCACGTTTCGCGGTTGGGACGATCTGGTCGAACGGCTGACCACAACGCTCGGGGGGCAGCAGTGGCTCTTGGGCGAGACTTACAGCGTCGCCGATCTGATGGTGCACTCGCTGTTCAACTGGATGCCAGACCTTTTGCCGGACCAAGACGGGGTGCGTGACTGGCATGAACGGATGCAGGCACGCCCTTCCGCGCAGCGTACATGGCAGCGTGATCAGGCCGCGATGGCCGCCTGACCCTCACTGCGGGGCATCCACGCACGACCACGCCAAAGAAAAACGCCCGCGCCGAAAATCGGAGCGGGCGTTTCCCTGTCCCTCGAACGCGTAACGTGCGTTCGGATAAATACGCTTAGCGGCGGATGCCGAGGCGCTGGATGAGGTCACGGTAGCGCGCCTCTTCCTTGCCCTTGAGGTAATCGAGCAGCTTACGGCGCTGCGCGACGAGCTTCAGAAGACCACGACGGGAGTGGTTGTCCTTCTTGTGGGTCTTGAAGTGCTCAGTCAGGGTGGTGATGCGCGACGTCAGGATTGCGACTTGTACTTCCGGGGAACCGGTGTCGCCTTCCTTGGTTGCGAATTCCTTCATCAGGCGGTTTTTTTCTTCGACCGTAATCGACATCGGGGTCTCCTTTAATCAAAGGGGTAATGGCGCGAGCCGGGATGTCGTCCAGCAAGGCCCGTGGAGATGCGGAACCGTAAGGCCCCGCCCGGATGGCTGCGCTTACGCGATTCCAACCACATTGGGAAGGGGAAATCGCGCCGCACTGCGGTGTCAGGCCAATGCCACCTGCGCCGCCAGGCTTTCGCCCACCAGAAAAAGCTGGTCGAGCGCCGGCGCATCCGCCGTCGGAAGCATGGTCAGAACCTGACCATTCAAGAGGATTTCCGTCACATCGGAATTTGTCTTGGAAACGCGTATCTCAACCTCGGGTGCGGTGTCTAATGCCGAATCGTCATAGACGATGACGATCTGATCCTCTGCCGCGTCGTAGTCCATCATCGTTGCGGCCTCGCCGGTGAGCCAATGGCCCGGCATCATCGCGTCCGCCCCCTCGCCCCCCTCAGCGCCAAGTGAAACGGTATCAGCCGCACCGGAATATGGCGCGTTGCTGCCCTCCGCATTCAACTCGGTCTCATCCGAGGCAACGCCGCTCTGAATGTCGCCCCCCGAGCCACCACTCGACGCATCATTGCTGAAGTCACCGGACAGCGTATCCGCCTCGGTGCTTGCGATATCATCGGCCTCAGGACTGCCGGCTGGCACGCCTGCCGTGCCGATCCCCGGTTCACCATCAAGACCCGCCATGTTGATCAGACCCAAGCGTGCAAAGAGCGACCCGGTGGCCGCCTCTTCGTTGCCCATCGGGGACATTGGCGCTTTCAACGCAGACGCATCGCCGGGCAGACTGGGCGGCGCACCCGAAACGCCGTCTGGTTCGGTGGCGTCGCCATCTTCGTCTTCGCCGCCGCTGTCGACGGCCGCTTCGGGTGAAATCAGAACAAGCGTTTCCCCTGTATCGACCACCCCCGCTCCGCCGGGCATATTGTCGGTGACGCCGCTGTCGAACACGCCTTCGCCTGCCGCCATCCGGTCGGTGACACCGTTTTCGGCAACACCCGCATTCGCATCGTCGCCCCCCGTGCCGTCGTTCGCATCACTGCCGGCTGGATCGCCCACGTCGTCGCCCATAGAACCGGGGTCATCATCCAAAATCAGATCGTCGGTCAGTTGTGTTCCAGTATCGGGGATATCCTGTTCGGGCAGCTCATCATCTTCTTGCAGGCCGCCGGTGCTGGCGATCACCACGGACCCCAGCGCCATCATGCCAAGCACACCTGCGAGAAAAAACATACCTTTCGACCCTTCGAAGAAACCAGTCGGAGCATCACAAACAACCCGAGTCTCTCCAAAGAGTTTCCCGTAAAACGATTAAGGAAACGCCTCCCGCCCCTCATATCGTCGTGCCACCGGCCAAGGCTGCGGCAAGACGTCATAGGAAACATAGAGTGGGTGGCGCGGGTGACCGTCCTTTGTCAGCCCGAGATGCCGCACGTCGCCCTGCAACAGACCGGCCACACGTCCGCATTGCCCGTTGAGGACGCCATGCACGCCCCAAGCCGCAAGCGTCACTTCAGCCTTGCCCGACCAGTCATGCAAAAGCCCTGCGTTCTCAGGCCCTTCGGGATCGCTGGCCCGCTTCAAATCGCGCGGATGCATGGCGCGAAAGGCGAAGAGATTGGCGATCCGCATGCCGCCGAACCCCAATTTCACCGCGCGCCGCTGACACCGTTCAATCGTTGGATCGTTCGCCACCTCTGTTGCCGTGGAGGGGTTGAGCATGACGTACAGCAGTTCATTCCCCGGCCCCCAGACCCTGCGAAGGCCATAGCGATAGACATCGCAAGGCGAATAATACCCCCAACTTTCGACATTTCCTTCGGTCGCACGCCGCTCGATCATACGCGCAGATTGCTTGGGTTTCGCCGTCCCTGCAACCTATTGACATAGCGCGTCCGGGTGCGTCCTGTGCGCGCGAAGCATCGCATTCCGGAGCCCGCCATGAATATCGAGATGATCACTGCCGCTGCCGCACGGCTGGACGGGATCGCCCGCCGCACGCCCCTCCTGCATGCACCCGCGCTGGATGCCTTGGCCGGGCGTCGGGTTCTGGTCAAACCGGAGTGCCTGCAGCACACCGGCAGCTTCAAGTTTCGCGGGGCCTACAGCGCCTTGTCCGCAATGACCCCGGAGATGCGCGGGCGCGGTGTTATCGCTTTCAGCTCTGGCAACCACGCCCAGGGCATCGCACGCGCAGCCCAGATTTTCGGCGCGCCAGCGGTGATCGTGATGCCCTCCGACGCGCCTGCGCTCAAGATCGAAGGCACGCGCAGCTACGGGGCTGAGGTCGTCCTCTACGATCGTGGGCGCGAAAAGCGCGAGGAGATCGGTGCGCGTCTGGCACAGGAACGCGGGCTGACGCTGGTCAAGCCTTACGACGAACCGCAGGTCATCGCCGGACAAGGCACATGCGGCTTGGAAATCGCCGCGCAGGCCTTCGAGCTGGGGGTGTCGGAGGGCGACGTTCTGGTCTGTTGCGGCGGCGGCGGCCTGACCGCAGGCATCGCGTTGGCGCTGGAGGCCGAGGCCCCCGGCCTGCGTCCCCGCCCGGTCGAACCGCAAGGCTTTGATGACACGGCACGATCCCTGAAATCCGGCATCCGCGAGGTCAATCCGGTTGAGGCGGGTGGGCTGTGCGACGCCATCCTGACACCACAACCGGGGGAGCTGACCTTCCCGATCACGCAAAAGCTGTGCGGTCCCGGCTTGGTGGTGAGCGACGAGGAGGTGCTGCGGGCCATGGCATTGGCGTTTCGGCATCTGAAATTGGTGGCAGAACCTGGTGGCGCCGTCGCCTTGGCCGCCGCCCTGTTCAGCGCGGATATCACAGCCGATACGGTGATATGCACCATCTCTGGCGGCAACACGGATCCGGCAACCTTCGCCCGTGCGCTGACCTACATTTGACGCTTAGGGGGCAGGAACCTTGATGACTTGGCCTGCCCCTTGATCTTCGTCAGGGGGCGAGCCGGCGCGCCTCGTCCACCAGCATCACCGGAATGCCATCCCGGATCGGAAAGGCCAGCCCGGCTTTTTCGCTGATCAATTCCTGGCGGTCGATGTCGTAGTCCAGGCGCGCTTGGCTTACGGGGCAAATCAGCGCTTCCAGCATACGCCGGTCAAATTCCGTAACGGTCATTGCATCACATCCCCTTCGCCGCCCCGCAGAGCATATTCAATCAGCGTTATCAGCGTTTCACGACGTGTCTGCAACGAAGGCGCTTCCAACAGGGCCTGTTTATCTTCAGGGCCAAAGTCCAGCAACATGGCAAGCGAGTTGATCAGAAGCTCGTCATCCGCCTCGCGCAAGGTTTCCCAGTCTGCGGACAGATCACGGGCTTCAAAGAACCGGTTGAGCAGAGCCATCATCCGGTCGCGGTCAAAGCCATCGTCATGCTCCGCCCCGCCTTGGTCCCGATCAAAGCCTGTCCAATCCACACGGAAGCGGCGGTACGGCTGAAAGCCTTCTACTTCCTCGACCGTGCGAAAGCGCGAGATGCCCGCGAGGGTCACCATGTAGCGCCCGTCTTCCGTTTCCGAAAACTGTGTCACGCGACCGGCGCAGCCGATGCGGTGCACCGCCGTGGACGCCCCTTTTGGCCCCGCGGATGGCTGGATCATACCGATCAGCCGCGTGTCTGTTTTCAGACAATCGTCCAGCATTTGCAGATAGCGCGGCTCAAAGAGGTGCAGCGGCAGTCTTGACCGGGGCAGCAAAAGAGCCCCGGGCAAAGGGAAGACGGCGATGGTGTCTGGGAGGTCGGTGAGACGTATCATGTTTTCCAACCTAGGCCGCTCCTTGGGTCAAGCAATCGTCCTCAAAGAAATATCATTGAGCTAAGCTTGCGGCGGCCATTCAGAACAACCGGATCGTTGGGTTTGAGCGCATCGAAAACTGTGAAAAGCTGCGTCTTTGCCGCACCGTCGTTCCACTCGCGATCGCGCTGGAAAAGCTCCAGCAACTGCGCCACGGCACCCTCTGCATCGCCATTGGCGTGCAACGCCTGCGCCAGATCAAACCGCGCCTGATGGTCGTCGGGATTGGCCTCGACCTGCGCCTGCAGCTCACCGACCGGCCCGGCGCCTGCCGCCTGCTTGGCCAGTTCCAGTTGTGCGTGCGCGGCCTCAAGCTCGGGGGCCTTGGAAATTTCCACGGGTGCACCGTTCAGAATGGCCTCCGCCTGCTCCAGATCGCCAAGCGAAATCTGGCACCGGACCATCCCGGCAAAGGCGCGTGCGCTGGTGGCGTCCTCTTCCAGAACCGCAGCGTAGATCTCCAGCGCATCCGCCGCGGCGCCTTGCTCCAGCATCTCGTCCGCAGTGTCCAGCGCCTCGCTCAGGCCATCCTCCGGGGCTTCACCGCCCCCGGCCTCGACAACGCGCGCGACGAAGGCCTTCAGCTCGGATTCCGGCAACGCGCCTTGGAAGCCATCCACAGGCTGCCCTTTGTAAAAGGCATATACCGTCGGGATCGACTGGATCTGGAGCTGGCTGGCAATCATCTGCGCCTGGTCAACGTTGACCTTGACCATCTTCACCGCGCCTTTGGCTTCGGTGACGACCTTTTCCAAAGCCGGGCCAAGCTGCTTGCACGGGCCGCACCACGGCGCCCAGAAATCGACGATAATCGGCGTCTCTTGCGAGGCTTCGACCACCTCTGCCATGAAGTCGGCTTCGGTGATGTCCTTCACCAGATCGCCCGGCTGACCGCCCTGCGGCTGTAGATTGAGGTCCATGATCTTTCCCCTCTGGGCTGAATGCGCGTTTGATGGCTTAGATGGCGCACTGATGGCAGTGATGCAAGGGCAGCCTCCAAAGACGCTTTGCCTTGATCACTGCCCAGCAGCGTTTCCGTCAGGTCGGTTCAGTCCGATCTTCAAAAGGCGCCAAGGCTTCACACCCGGTCCAAAACCCACGTGCCTCACAGCACCTTGCGTTCAGACATCAAAGGTCGCGAACACCGGAGCATGGTCCGAGGGCTTTTCCCACCCGCGCGCATCGCGCAGTATGCGGGATCCATAGGCCGACGACGAAATATCGGGCGTGGCCCATATGTGGTCCAGACGGCGGCCCTTGTCCGCAGCAGACCAATCCTTTGCGCGATAGGACCACCACGAATAGAGCTTGCCCTCGGTGATGTCCTGACGCGTCACGTCGACCCAGGCCCCGGCCTCCATAGCCGCGTTCAGCGCCTCAACCTCGACAGGCGTGTGCGACACGATCTTGAGCAGCTTCTTGTGATCCCAGACGTCGTCCTCGCGCGGAGCGATGTTCAGGTCGCCAACGAGAATTGCCTTTTCCGGGCGGTCCTCGTGGAACCAGTCGCGCATCTCCGAGAGGTAATCCAGCTTCTGACCGAATTTCTCGTTCTTTTCGCGGTTCGGCTCGTCACCGCCCGCCGGAACGTAAAAGTTGTGCACGACAACACCGTTTTCCAGGCGCGCCGCCACATGGCGCGAATGTCCCAACCCGGCGAAATCGCGGTCGCCCACGTCCTCCAGCGGCAGTTTGGACAGGATCGCCACACCATTATACCCCTTCTGGCCGCGCGCGACCATGTGTCCGTAGCCCAAGGCGGCAAACCGCTCCAGCGGGATCTGATCCACCGGTGATTTGCACTCCTGCAGGCACAAGACGTCCGGGGCCTCCTGGGTCAGGAGCGTTTCCACCAGTCCGGCCCGAAGCCGCACTGAGTTGATGTTCCAGGTCGCCAGCGTGAACGCCATCGGCTCTCCTTTCGGGGCGCTTGCCCCTTGATATGTCAGATGATTTCGTCTTCGTCGAAAAGGGGTTGGCCGTCGTGGTGGGCGTCAAAGCCCTCCTCTGCCGCCGCTTCGGCATGTTTCTTCAACGCCGGTTCCGCGATGTGGAACAGCGCGTCGCCCTCGTTCACCACCGGCAGGTTGGTCCGCCCGACGACAATGCCATCGAACTCGGCCAGCAGCTCCGATTCATTCTCGCCGAACGGGTCCGACACCAGGCCCAGAACGTTGCCTGCCTCGACCCAATCGCCACAGGCCTTGAGCGTGCGCAACAGTCCACCGGTGGGCGCGCGCACCCAGCCTGAATTGTCGCAGAACACCGACAGGCCGCGCGCTTTGGGCACGCCGCGCTGGCCGATCATTTCCAGCTTTTCCATCACCCGCAGGATGCCCGCCACCCCGGCGCGCGCAGCGAATTCGTCAAACCGCAGCCCTTCGCCGGCCTCATACAGCAGCACATCCACCCCGGCCTCCCCCGCCGACAACCGCAGCGACCCTTCGCGCACCTTGGAGATCATGGTGACCGGCGCCGCAAAGGCATCGCCCAGCTCTCGCAGCCGCTTTGATCCCGGTGTCAGGCGGATCTGAGGCAGGTTGTCCCGCCCAACCGCAGCCGAATGCAGGTCAATACCCACATCGCAGCGTGCCACAACTTCGGACATGAAAAGCTGCGCCAGCCGCGCGGCGAGCGACCCCCGTTCGTGGCCGGGAAAGCAGCGGTTCAGGTCGCGCCGGTCCGGCAGATATCGCGACTGGTTGAGAAACCCGAAGGAGTTCACGATCGGCACTGCAATCAGCGTGCCTGACAATCGGTTGATCGGCGCGGCGCGCAGCAGGCGGCGCACGATTTCCACCCCGATGACCTCGTCCCCGTGAATGGCCGCCGAAACGAACATCACCGGTCCGGGCTTGCGCCCGTGCACCACATGCGCCGACAGGTTGACCGGCGTGTGATCGGACAGAACAGACACGGGCAGATCCACCGTGCGGCGGGAACCCGGCGCGATGGTCTCACCGCCCAGAGTGAAAGGGGCTAGCGTAGTTCGAGGGCTCAAGGGTTCAACATCTCCTGTACCGCCGCGAACAGAGGGTCATACGCCCCGGTGTCCGACCGGCATCTGAATTTCCGCGAGGTCCAGATCCGAGTCGATCAGCCCCTGTCGGGCGCCCTTGTAGATGGCCTTGGCCACATTCGCCATATCTACGCTCTTTTTACGATAATAGCCGGAGCTATAAAGGCACAGCCGCGCTGCTTCGACAGGCGGAATGCCCCCCTGAGATGCCGTCGCGTTGAAGACCGCGACCGCCGCAATCGTGTTTGTGGCGGTTTGCGCCAGAACTTTGGCAAAGGCCCCCTTCACGCCGCCAAGACCGACCTGCAAAGACGGCGTGTTGCCCGCATTCACCGACGCCAGCACAAGGTCGCCCTTTGAAGCCAAGCCTTGGTTGAGTGGCGCGTGGTCCTGCACGGTGTCGCCGTGCTCCTGATGAAAGCCGAGCGGTATAATGTCGCGCGGGTGCGTGTTCCGGCAATGAGCGTCACGGAACCTCCTGAATGAAAACAGGGTAAACCTACGGCCTCACCGCGCGCTGTGCCAAAAGGAAAATGGCAAACGCCCCGGCCTTTCGACCGGGGCGCGTCAAATTGCGTAAAGCCAGCGCTTACGCAGGGTTCTTGGCGAACCGCAGATAGGGAAGCTTGATGTCCAGCTCGCCGTATTTCTCGGTGGCGGCATCGTTGTCCAGCGACAGGGCGACGATCACGTCCTGGCCAGTTTCCCAGTTGGCGGGCGTCGCCAGCGGCTGGCCCCAGGTGCGCTGCAACCCGTCCAGTGCGCGCAGGATTTCGGCAAAGTTGCGGCCCACGGACATCGGGTAGGTCATCGTCAGCTGGACCTTTTTGTCCGGCGACACGATGAAGACCGAGCGCACTGTTGCGCTGTCTGCCGGCGTACGGCCATCGGGCAGGTAGGCTTCGGCGGGCAGCATGTCGAGCGCCTTGGCCACCTTTAGATCGTTGTCGGCGATGATCGGAAAGCCGGCCTTGGCCCCGCCAAAGGACTCGATGTCGCCCTTCCAGTTCTTGTGCTCCTCGGCGCCATCGACGGAGATGCCCATGACCTTGGTGCCGCGCTTGGCCCATTCCTCCGACAGCTGGGCCACGGCGCCGAATTCGGTGGTGCACACCGGGGTGAAATCCTTGGGATGCGAGAACAGGATCGCCCAGCTGTCGCCGATCCAGTCATGCAGGTCGTACTCTCCCAGATCGGTGGTGACATGCAGGTTCGGAATCTCGTCGTTGATGCGCAGTGACATAGTGGTGTCCTCTCTCTGTCTGCCCGCTTTGGGCAATTGTCTATCTTAGATACGTTCGGCCTGACGCATGTAAACCCCTCCCTTGCACGCCTCAACGCGCAGTGACAGAGTGCCGCCATAACCCGACCGTCCGGTCGGGAGAAAACACGCGCCCGTGTCCAGCCAGACGGCAGATGGGGTGCAGCGATCGGGAGAAACAGCAATGCTCGACAAGCGTCAGTTTTACATCAACGGTGTCTGGGTAGACCCGGCACACCCCAACGACCACGAGGTCATCGACCCCGCGACAGAGGACGCCTGCGCGGTGATCTCGCTGGGGGCACAGGCAGATACCGACGCCGCCGTGGCCGCCGCAAAGGCCGCCCTGCCCGGCTGGATGGCGACGTCGCCCGAGGACCGCATCGCCGCACTGGAACGCGTCTATGCGGCTTACAAGACACGCACCGAAGATCTGGCAAAGGCGATCTCCACCGAAATGGGCGCGCCCATTGCACTGGCCAGCACCTCGCAGGTCGGGGCCGGCTTGTCGCATCTGAAGAACTTCATTGCCGCCGCCAAGGCATTCGAGTGGGAAAAGCCGCTGAATGCCGACACGCCGGACACGCTCATCCGTCACGAGGCCGTGGGGGTCTGTGCGCTGATCACGCCGTGGAACTGGCCGATGAATCAGGTCACGCTGAAGGTCGGCGCGGCGCTGGTCGCGGGCAATACGATGGTGCTGAAACCGTCGGAAGAAAGCCCGCTCGATGCGATGATCTTTGCGGAGATCATGGACGCAGCCGACCTGCCGCCGGGGGTCTTCAACCTTGTGAACGGTGACGGCGCGGGCGTCGGCTCGCAACTGTCGTCGCACCCCGATGTGGACATGGTCAGCTTTACCGGTTCCACCCGCGCAGGCATTGCGATTTCCAAAGCCGCGGCTGAAAGCCTGAAGCGCGTGCACCTGGAGCTTGGCGGCAAAGGCGCGAACCTCGTGTTTGCCGACGCCGACGAAAAGGCCGTGAAGCGCGGCGTTCTTCACATGATGAACAACTCCGGGCAGTCGTGCAACGCTCCGTCGCGCATGATGGTCGAAGCCTCGCGCTACGACGCCGCCGTCGAAGAAGCCGCCGCCACCGCCAACAAGGTGCAGGTGGGACCGCCGTCCGAGGACGGACGCCACATCGGTCCGGTGGTCAACGCCACGCAATGGTCGAAGATTCAGGATCTGATCCAGAAGGGCATCGACGAAGGCGCGCGCCTTGTGGCTGGCGGCACGGGCCGTCCCGACGGTCTGAACAAGGGATTCTACGTGCGTCCCACGGTCTTTGCAGATGTCACCAACGACATGACCATCGCCCGTGAAGAGATCTTTGGCCCGGTGCTGTCGATCATGAAGTTCGAGACCGAGGAAGAAGCCGTCGCGGTTGCCAACGACACGCCCTACGGTCTGACCAACTATGTGCAGTCCACCGACGTTGATCGTCGTCACCGCCTGGCGCGTCAGCTGCGGTCCGGCATGGTCGAGATGAACGGCCAGTCACGCGGCGCGGGCGCGCCCTTTGGCGGCATGAAGGCGTCCGGAAACGGGCGCGAAGGCGGCTCCTGGGGCATCCATGACTTTGTCGAGGTCAAGGCTGTTTCGGGCTGGGCCTCCGAATAAGCGAACGAGGGGGGAGGCGCTGCCTCCCCCCTACCCCTGCCAGGTGTTTGCGAAGCACACAGGCAGGCGCGATCAAAGACCTGTGGGCGTTGCCTCAGTCTTGAGATGCGGCAAAGCGCGGTCGGGTTCGGTTGGCATAGGCCACAAGCGACAGCATCACCGGGACTTCGACCAGCACCCCGACAACCGTTGCCAGCGCGGCGCCGGAGTTCAGGCCGAAGAGCGAGATTGCCACCGCCACCGCCAGCTCAAAGAAGTTCGACGTGCCGATCAGGGCGCAGGGAGCGGCGATCCGGTGCGGCACCTTCAGCGCATAGGCTGCGCCGTAGGCCAGCGCGAAAATGCCGTAGCTCTGAATCACAATGGGCACTGCGATCAGCAAGATCACCGTAGGTTTGGACAGGATCTGGTCAGCCTGCAGGCCAAACAGAATCGCGACTGTGACGATCAGACCCAGGATCGACAGCGGTTTAACGCGGGCCGTGAAGGCGTCGATCCGCGCCTGCGTGCCCAGCGCCCGTCGCGTTGCCAGACCTGCCAGCAGCGGCAACAGCACATATAGCAGCGTCGCAAGCACCAGCGTTTCCCAAGGCACCGCAATTTCCGTGACGCCAAGCAAGAAGCCAACGATGGGCGCAAAGGCAAAGACCATGATGACGTCGTTCACAGAAACCTGTGCCAGTGTATAGGTTGCGTCGCCACGGGTCAGTTGCGACCAGACGAAGACCATCGCAGTGCAGGGCGCGGCCCCAAGCAGGATCAGCCCGGCGATGTATTGCGCTGCATCCTCGGGTGCGATCCAGCGGGCAAAGATCACCTCGAAGAAGAGCACCGCCAGCGCGGCCATGGTGAACGGTTTGATCAGCCAGTTCACCACCAATGTCACCAGCAGCCCGCGCGGTTGCCGGGCCACACCTTTGAGAGCACCGAAATCCACGCCTACCATCATCGGAAAGACCATCGCCCAGATCAGCACCGCGACCACGAGGTTGATCGACGCGACCTCTGCCGCCGCGATGGCCTGTATAAGGCCCGGCGCCAGCAAACCCATGGCGATGCCAGCCCCCATGGCCATTGCCACCCAGACGGTCAGCAGCCGTTCAAACCTGCCCATCGGGGCCGTGTCAGGGACGGTTTTGGTCATGTCTGATCCTTTTCATCCTGGCCATCGGAAAACCGTGCCTAGCGACGACGTATGACAGCGCCATGACGCGCCTCAGAACGGCGCGTTGGCCCGAAATGTCATACCTTTGCCGTTTTCGGGATGGTTCACACGCAATTCCTCGGCGTGCAGCATCATGCGCGGGTATTGGCTTGCCGTCTCCGGGTTGTACAGCTCATCCCCAAGGATCGGATGCCCCAGTGACAGCATGTGCACGCGCAGCTGGTGTGTCCGCCCGGAGTGCGGAAACAGGCGCACGCGGCTTTCTTCGTCCGACGCCTTCAGCACGCGATACCCGGTGAGCGCGGCCTTGCCCGTCTCGTGGCAGACCATCTGCCGCGGGCGATTTGGCCAATCCACGATCAGCGGCAGATCCACATCCCCGGTCTTGGGCTCCAACCGTCCCTTGACCCGGGCGACATAGGTTTTCTTTGTCTTTCGCTGCTCGAACTGCAGGTTGAGGTGTTTTTGCGCATGGGCCGTCAGGGCAAACACCATCACGCCAGAGGTGTCGCGGTCCAGCCGATGGATCAGACGCGCCGTGGGAAAGGCCGACTCCAGTCTTGTCAGCAGACAATCGGCCAGCTCCGGCCCCTTGCCCGGCACGGACAAAAGGCCCGCCGGTTTGTCGACGATCAGCAGATCGCTGTCTTCGTGCAACACGGGGATCTCACCAGAGGGGGGCATGTATTCGCTCATGCCCCTTCCCTACTGATCGCCAGCCAGGGTGCAAGGGGGCGCTGCGACGCAATTGCGCCTGTGGCCCGGTGGTGTCCGGATAAAAACCGACGCGCCGATGACGAAGCCGCCAATGATGACCACACGGGCCTGACCGGGCAGCGTCATGACAGAGCCTCCTTTAATCGGTCAGACGATCTCGTGTCCGGCGGCCGTCAGACGTCTGGCGATCTCGGCGATATGCGCCGGTCCCGTCTCGCAGCAACCGCCAAGAATGGTGGCCCCATGATCGAGCCAGGACAAGGCATGATCCGCATAGTCCAGCGGTCCCATATCGGACCGCGCGCTCAGTGCCTCAACCGTCGACGCATCGCGGCGAAAATCCTCGGTGATGTGCGTAAAGGCATTGGCGTAGGCCCCGCACGGCAGACCGCTGCGGGATACGATATCCAGGGCGGCAGGCATCACCTCCGGGACCGAGCAGTTCACCAAAACCGCCGCCGCACCATCGCGCAGAACCGGCAGCACATCCGCCAATGGCTCGCCTGACCGCAGCCGGGTGCCATCGGTGTCATCCACCGTCACCGCCAGCCAAAACGGCCTGCCCGCGCTCAACACCCCCTCCGACATGGCCTGCGCCATCTGCACGGAGGCCGCCGTCTCCGCGATCATCAAATCGGCAAACGGGGCCA
Organism: Sagittula sp. NFXS13; assembly: GCF_040148795.1. NCBI lineage: Bacteria > Pseudomonadati > Pseudomonadota > Alphaproteobacteria > Rhodobacterales > Roseobacteraceae > Sagittula > Sagittula sp. NFXS13. The sequence continues at coordinate 192,896 of NZ_JAGEMH010000003.1, read as the reverse complement.
TCAAGCGGGCCTGTTCGGCATAAAGCGGCACAGCCTCGGCAGTCGCCGGATGATTGTCAGGGCGATAGCTGCCGCCGAGCGGCCCGGTGCAGCCCGCAATGCGCCCCGATCCATGCGCCGTGCGCGCGGCAACGGCCTCTCGCATCGCGGCGTCGATCAGTTCCTCGTAGCGGCCCTCGATGCCGGCGACCTTCAGACGGTCCCGCAAAAGCGCATAGGTGTTCGCGGTCGCAACCGTCGCCCCGGCGGCGAAATAGTCCGCGTGGACCTGTTGCACCAGACCGGGGTGATCCATCATCACCTGCGTCGACCACAGCGGTGTGGGTGGGTCGCCCGCGCGATGAACCAGCTCCTGCCCCATCCCGCCGTCCAGAAGTGTCACCTGCATACGTGCGCCTTTCTCATGGCATGTCTCACGACAGCGTCGGAATCGCCGATGCTCCCAACGCCAGCCCGTAGAAGATAAAGCACCCCGCCAGCAAGCGTCGGATTGCGACGTTGGCAAGTGCCGACAGCGCCCGCCGTCCCAGCCACGCGCCAAGCGCCGTGTACGTGGCGTAGCTGAGAAAGGTGATGGTCAGTGCCGTGGGCACGATGACGACCATCTGCTGTGCGATCGGCACATCCTCCATGACAAATTGCGAGAATGCGGCGAGGTAGCCGGCCACGGACTTGGGGTTGATTGTTGCCACAAGGAAGGCACGCAGCCAGATCGCCCGCGCAGGTTCGCCCTGCGCCACGTCGGTCTCCCCCAGGGGCCGCGCCGCACGTCGCCAATTGCGCAAACCCAGCCAGACCAACAGCGCTGCGCCTGCCAGCTTGCCCACGAGAAACGCCGTCGGAGAGGCCGCGATCAGCGCCGTCACCCCGGCCGCGGACAGCCCCAGAAACAGTGCCGCCTGCGACAGGATGCCCAACACCCCCCACAAAGCGCGACGGAAGCCATGTGTCATCCCGGTCTGAATGCAATTCGCAGCATTCGGCCCCGGCGAGGTGACAAACAGCACCCAGAACCCCGCGAAGACCAGCCAAGCCTGCGGCGTCATTTAGCGTCTTCGTGCGGGTGACAGGGGCATCCGGCGCGGGTCAGGGGACCGCATCCGCAATACTCGCTCGTCCTCACACCGCGTTCCCGAACGCATCATCAAGGATCGCCTGAAGCGCGTCGGCATCGCCTTGGGTGAAGGCATCTGGGAAATCGCTGTCGAGGTCAAAGACCCCAAGCAGCCGTCCCGCGCCATCGCGCACTGGCAGGACCAATTCCGACCGGGTGGAGCTGGCGCAGGCGATATGGCCGGGAAACGCGTCCACATCCGCCACGATCTGCGCCTCGCCCGTGCGCGCGCAGGCCCCGCAGACGCCTCGCGCAAAGGGAATCACAAGGCACCCATGGCCGCCCTGGTACGGGCCGATCTTCAACAGCTCCGGCGCGGTGACGCGGTAAAAGCCCGTCCAGTGAAAGCGATCATCGGCGTGATGCACCTCGCAGGCAACAGTGGCCATGAGGGCGACGGCATCCGTCTCGCCCTCGGTCAGGGCGGCGATGGATTTTCTGAGGTCTGAGTAGTCAACGGTCATGGCGTCGCTTTTGGCACGCGGCGCGACGGGGGGCCAGCCCCCGCCCCCCGGAGTATTTTGGCGCAAAGAAACAGCGCGCGGCAGCGCATCCGTCGATGTTACATGCGTTCGATGGCGATGGCCGTACCTTCGCCACCGCCGATGCAAATAGCTGCCACGCCACGCTTCAGCCCGCGTTTTTCCAGTGCGTTCAACAATGTGACGATGATCCGCGCGCCGGAGGCACCGATGGGATGGCCCAGCGCGCAGGCACCGCCGTTCACGTTCACGATGTCGCGGGGCAGGCCCAGTTCATGCATGAACGCCATGGGCACCACGGCGAAGGCTTCGTTCACCTCCCACAGGTCGACGTCGGATACCTTCCACCCGATGCGGTCCAGCAGCTTGCGTGCCGCCGGGACAGGCGCCGTGGGGAAGTCCTTGGGCGCCTGCGCGTGGCTGGAATGGCCCAGAATCCGGGCGCGTGGCGTGGTGCCTGCAGCCTCTGCCGCCTCCAGCGTGGTCAACACCAGCGCCGCCGCCCCGTCGGAGATCGACGAGCTGTTGGCCGCCGTCACGGTGCCGTCTTTGCGGAATGCGGGTTTGAGCATCGGGATCTTCTCGGGACGGGCCTTGCCGGGTTGCTCGTCGCGCGTGATGATTTCTTCGCCGTGGCGGAGGTGCAGCGTGACCGGCGTGATCTCCCGGTCAAATGCGTCGGTGCGCTCCGCCTCCAGCGCGTTGGACAGGGAGGCCAGGGCGTATTGGTCCTGCGCCTCGCGGGTGAATTGAAACGCCTCCGCACAGTCCTCGGCAAAGGTGCCCATGAGACGGCCCTTGTCATAGGCATCCTCCAGCCCGTCGAGGAACATGTGGTCCACGACCTGGCTGTGGCCGATGCGCGCGCCACCCCGCATCTTTGGCAAGATGTAGGGGGCTTCGGTCATGCTCTCCATGCCGCCGGCGACGATGGTCTGCGCATCGCCAAGCGCCAGCCGGTCCCAGGCCATCATCGCGGCTTTCATGCCGGAGCCGCACATCTTGTTCAGCGTGGTGGCGGGCACCTCATCGCCCAGGCCAGCGGCAAAGCCTGCCTGCCGCGCCGGAGCCTGCCCCTGCCCGGCAGGCAAGACACAGCCCATCAGCAATTCATCCACCTGCGGCGCCCCGGCCTGGACCAAAGCGGCGCGAATCGCCGCGCCTCCCAATGTGGCAGCGGGCACCCCGTCGAAAACACCCTGAAATCCGCCCATCGGCGTGCGCGAGGCTCCGGTAATCACCACGTCTTTCATCGTCTCTCTCCCCTTCGTTCTCCAATGCATACCCAATGGTAAGGATTGGCGTCTAGGCTCTCTCCACGGCGCAACCACGAGGCAGCCCATGCAGCTTACGAGACAAACCCGATCCGGCCTTGAGATGATCACCGTCGATGCCGACCGCATCGACGCTGCGGTCGCGATCCAGTTCAAGGACCGTATGCGTGAACTGCTGGCCGACGCCAGCGGACGTTTCGTCCTGAACCTCGAACGGGTGGATTTCATCGATTCAAGCGGGCTGGGTGCCATCGTCGCGGCAATGAAGCTTATGCCGCCAGGGGCGAAGCTGGAACTCGCGGGTCTCTCTCCTGCCGTGGACAAGGTGTTCCGCATGACCCGGATGGATTCGATCTTTACCATTTATCCATCTGCCGACACGGCCCTGAGTGCGTGAACCTGAGTCTCCGTGGGAGGATCGCCATGAAAGCCCAGTGTTTGGACGGGGACAGGCTTTCCATTCGCACGAGTCTGCGCAGCACCCCCGATGCCGTCAGCGAAACACTGCGGGAGGTACGTGTCCGGCTGAATCACATGCCCCCACTGGACTGTCTCGACAGCACTTGGGAAGTGATTGTCGCCGAAGTGCTCAACAACATTGTCGAACATGCCTACGACGATAGCCACACGGGCGAAATCGATCTGACACTTTTATTCGGCCCGACCACAATGAACGCTGAATTCATCGACTACGGCCGCGCCATGCCAAATGGCACATTGCCGTGCCCGCGCGATGCGGATCTGGACGTACCGCGTGCCGATCTGCCGGAAGGCGGATTTGGCTGGATGCTGATCCACAGTTTGGCGAGCCACGTGGAATATCGCCACGATGGCGGCAGCAACCGTCTTGCCCTGGAACTAAGGCTGGATACCAAAGCCTAAGCGCCCGCAAATGAACGCGAGGCCGTCCCATTCGCGCCCCAATCAAACGGCATTCTCAGGATTGTAGCTGCATAGGCTTCATCTCGGTGTCGGGTGTTATCAGCCCCCACCCAGTGCCCGGCACCGAGATCCTACACCGAACACGCCCAGCAGGCGTGTTTTTTTGTGTCGGTTGCACAGAACGGCGTTCGCCCAAAAATCACCATCTCAGCATCATGTTCCTGCCCTCATCGGAAACGATAAACGGTCTCGTAGCTGCATAGGCTTCAACCTCGGTTCCGGGTGTTATCAGCCCCCACCCAGTACCCGGTTCCGAGGTTTCAATATTACGGACGCCGGCAGTCGATCGCACGCCAAACCTGCCGAGAGGGGCGTGTCACCATTGCCAAAAATGCCTCGCGGACCTTGCGACTGGCACCGTGCAACATCATCGACATACGAAACTCTGTCCCAAGATCAAACGGCATTGTTGCTCATCGTCTTGCTCAACTGCGCGAGCGCAACTTGCTCCTGTCGAACTCATGCTTCGAACGGCGCTGCCAAGCCGTGGATCGGCTCGTATTGCAGGCCTGACGGCGGATAGACCTACGTCTGGTTTGCGATGTCCCCCTGCCGCCTGACAATCATCGGCGCTTCCATGAGAACATTGCTCCATGATACGTCCTGCCAAGCCTGAGAAAGGGCCGCCCCATCCCGCTCAGGGTCAGACGTCGAAAGAGAAAGACTGCCCGCAAAAAGTCTCGAAGCCTCCCCAATGCAGCCTCAATCAGAAACCATACATGGTCTTGTAGCTGCATAGGCTTCCCCTCGACACCGGGTGTTATCAGCCCCCACCCAGTGCCCGGTGTCGAGGGACTTTGCCACATATGTTGACGCCCGCGCGCTACGCCGACATGTTGCCCTTCGACATGGGAGAACAGCATGCGCGATTTTCACAAACCAGGCCGATCCGGCGTTTTGGCCGACAGCGGCATGTGCGCCACGTCCCACCCCCTCGCGGCCTCTGCCGCCATCGACATTCTCCGCCAAGGCGGTAACGCCATGGACGCAGCGATTGCCGGCGCGCTGATCCTCGGCTGTGCCGAGCCGGCGATGACAGGCATCGGCGGCGATTGCTTTGCTCTGGTGGCAAAACCGGGGGCAGATGTCATCGCCGTAAACGGTTCCGGTCGCGCGCCCGCAGCCCTGACCGCCGATCAGATGCGAGCTAACGGTCACAGCATCATGCCGCTGCATGACGCCAATGCGGTTTCCATTCCCGGTGCGATCGACGGGTTTTGCGCCATGTCTAAGCGGTTCGGCACGCTTGGGTTGGCGGACAGCCTCGCCCCCGCCATTCGCTACATGGAAGACGGCATCCCCATCGCTGCCCGCGCCGCCTTTGACTACGGACAGTCCAGCCACGTTCTGCAAGCAGGCGCGCGTGCCCATTTCCTGCCTTGGGGTCGCCTGCCGCACGTGGGTGACCGCCTCGCCCTGCCCGGCCAGGCAGACGTGCTGCGCCGCATTGCCCGCGACGGGCGGGACGCGTTCTACACCGGCGACGTGGCCGAAGACATGGTCACCAGCCTTCGCGCCCTCGGCGGCACGCACACGCTCGACGACTTTGCCGCGCAAAAAACCACCTTTCACGCGCCGCTCTCTGGCCACTACAAAACTCGGGAGCTGTTGGAGCATCCGCCAAACGGCCAGGGTGTCACCGCGCATCTTTTGCTCAACATCCTGTCCCGCTTCGACATTGCGGCAATGGATCCTTTCGGGGCCGACCGGGTCCATATCGAAGCAGAGGCCGCGCGCCTTGCCTATGACGCCCGCAATCGCTTTATCGCCGACGCGGACCACATGGACCGGCTCGACCACCTGCTCAGCCCGGACACCGCCGACCGTCTGGCGGCGCTGATCGACCCGAAACGCGCCAATGCCGCCCTGCTGCAAAGCGCCGACGCGGTGCACCGAGACACGATTTACATCACCGTGGTCGACCGAGACCGCATGGCCGTGTCGCTGATTTATTCAATCTTTCATGGGTTTGGTTCGGGTCTGGCCTCCGAGAAGTTTGGCATCCTTTTCCAAAATCGCGGCGCGGGTTTTTCGCTCGCCCCGGGACATCCCAACGAACTGGCGGGCGGCAAGCGTCCCATGCACACCATCATTCCCGGAATGGTCCGAGACGACGGGCGCATCGCCATGCCCTTTGGCGTCATGGGCGGGCAGTATCAGCCCATGGGCCACGCGCGCCTTTTGAGCAACCTCACCGATTTTGGCATGGACCCGCAGACCGCCATTGACGCGCCGCGCAGCTTTGCCGACGGGCCGGTGCTAAAGCTGGAGCGCGGCTACAGCGCCGATGTCGCGGCGGAGTTGGCCGCGCGCGGCCACAAGATCGACATTCCCGAAGTGCCCATCGGCGGTGCCCAGGCCATCGTGATTCATCCGTCCGGCGTGCTCGAAGGGGCATCAGACCCGCGCAAGGACGGGTGTGCCATCGGGTATTGACGCCCAATCCGTCCGGAACCGACGCGTTAAACATCCTTAACGCGCCGCAACGGTGCCGCATTGCTGCCACGGCACACAGACAGGGTGATCCCGACACTTCCGGAGATTTCCATGGTCCCGCCCCACACCGCCTTTGCTCGTTTCTTTACCCGCGCGCTCGACTTTTCGGGTCGCAGTTCGCGTGCCGAATTCTGGTGGGCGCAAACGCTGTTTTTACTGATTTTGGTCAGTCTCGTGGCGGCCAACTTGGTTTCGGTGATGCAAACGGGTGTGATGCTGCCGGGCTTCCTCGCCGCGATGCCCATCATCAGCCCGCTGCTTATGATACCGCAATTGTCCTCACAGGCGCGCCGCCTGCATGACACCGGGCGCTCCGGCCTTTGGCTGCTGGTTGCCCTCGTCCCGTTGATTGGCGGCGCGATCCTGTTGGTGATGTTTGTGCTGCCCTCTGACCGGGACAACCGCTTCGGCCCCGCACCTGATGAAGGCGCGGAGCGCCCAATGCCAACAAGCCCCTCAGGCACCGCAGAGCCTGCTGCGAAACGGAACCGCAAGCCAACCGCTTGGGATGGATATGCCATGCTGACACAGCTGGATTTACCGCCCTCACCGGAGATGCAGGCAGCCCGCAAGGCGGAGGTCAGCGACTACTACCGCCGCAACATTCTCAAGAAATCGGAAATCCCTGCCGGGTGAGACCTGCGAAGGCCGGGGCTTGGCCCCGACACGCATTCAGTAGGAATAGGCCGCGTAGATCTTGCTCAGATCGCCGTTCCAGTCGCCATGGTAATGTTCCAGCAGTTCGTCTGCAGGCACTTGTCCGCTTTCGACGCTTTCCTTGAGCGCATTCAGGAAGTGCGTTTCATCCGGCACCAGGCCGCCTGACCCCGGCCGCGCCCGCGCCACCAGACCCGCTTCGGCAATGTTGAGCACTTCGCGCGCCAGATCGTGCATCTTCACGCCGCCCGCCTCTGCTTGCAGACCGTCGCGGGTTGCGGCACGGCGCAGACCTTCGCGCGTTTCCGCGTCCCAATCCTTGCACAGATCCCACGCCGCATCCAAAGCCCCCTGATCGTACATCAGGCCGACCCACAGCGCCGGCAAGGCACACAGACGCCGCCACGGGCCACCATCGGCCCCGCGCATTTCGATGTATTTCTTCACGCGCGCATCAGGGAAGGCCGTCGTCAGGTGATCCGCCCAATCCGACAGCGTCGGCTTTTCGCCCGGCAACGCGGGCAATTCGCCCTTCAGGAAGTCACGGAAGGACATGCCCAGCGCATCCACGTATTCGCCATCGCGGTAGACGAAATACATCGGCACATCCAAGGCGTATTCCACCCACGCGTCAAAGCCAAAGCCATCCTCGAACACAAACGGCAGCATACCGGTGCGCGAATCGTCCAGCGTCTCCCAGATCTGCATCCGCTTGGATTTCACAGCCAGCGGCTTGCCCTCGAAAAACGGCGAATTGGCAAACAGCGCCGTCGCCACGGGGGACAACGCCAGAGCCACGCGCATCTTCTGCACCATGTCCGCCTCGGACCCGAAGTCGAGGTTTACCTGCACGGTACAGGTGCGGCGCATCATCTCGCGCCCGGTGGTGCCCACCGTGGGCATATAGGCATCCATCAATTTGTAACGCCCCTTGGGCATCAGTGGCACGTCGTCGTGCATCCACTCGGGCGCAGCCCCCAAACCGATAAAACCGACGCCGATCTCATCGGCCACGCCCTTTACCTCGCGCAGGTGTTCGTTCACCTCGTCGCAGGTCTGGTGAATGGTCTCCAACGGCGCGCCCGACAGTTCCAGTGCGCCGCCCGGCTCCAACGACACATTGGCCCCGTCCTTGGACAACCCGATCAGGACGCCCTTTTCGGTGACCTCGGCCCAGCCATGGCGGTCCCGCAACCCTTCAAGCACGGCCCGAATCGATCGCTCGCCCTCATAGGGCAGCGGTTTGTGGGTATCTTTACAGTAGCCGAATTTCTCGTGCTCGGTGCCAATCCGCCAGTCTTCTTTCGGCTTTATGCCGTCTTCCAGATACTCTGCGAGCTGGGCGTGGCTCTCGATGGGCCCGCCACCGGACTGAGGAATGGACATGTGGAGGCTCCTGAAAAATTCGTATCGGCTGCAAATAACCTCCTGTCGCCAATATTCCAGAGTGTCAATGCAACCGAATGGGTGCGTCCTGCGCAGCTGGTGTGCGCCAGATCACCACTGGCCCCACCGGGTCGCCGTGCATCTGCCGGAGCATGTGTTCCGTCTGGATACCGGGCAGGCTGGCAAAGGCGTCGAACAATTGGTCCGCCCCCTTTGCGGTCAATGGAATGTGCAACGGCTCTTTCCCCGGAACACGCATCACCCAGTGTGGCGGCTTTTCCGTCGGGTCGAGCAGCAGAGAGGTCATCGCCTCCAGATCAACAAGGCCGCCGTTCAGGGGGCCGAAATAGCTGACCCGCCGTTCGATGACCTGCACAACGCCCGGCCCGTCCGACCCTTGCCGAAACCGCGCGCGTTGAACGCCCGCGACACCCAGACCGCAGCCCACGGCGCAGACCAGCCAGCCGATCCAATGCAACACGCCGCCGCCGGTGAACAACGCCCAGTACAGGCCCAGTGCCGCGACGGCCGCGCCCACCAGCACCTCTTGCCAGCGGCGCAGCCCCTGTTTCACCTCAGGTCGGATCATGCCGCCTCCCCCATCGTCATCGGCGCCTTCAAGAGGGCCAGCCGATACGCGCCGCACCGCTCAAAGCCGATCCGTTCGTAGACCCTGGCCGCACTGGGCGATGCCGCGAACAGGATCGCCAGATCCGCCCCTGCCACCGCGGCCTCCGCAAGCAAAGCCGCTGTCACGCGCCCGCCACGCCCCATGCCGCGCAATGCGTCGGCAACAAATACACCGCCAACCTGCACCGCCCGCCCGGCCCGCGCATTTATCGCCGCCATGGCCATCGGTTGACCGTCTTCAATCAGCAACCGGATATGCGCGGCGCCGACGGCGGCCTCGGCCCGTGCGCTGGCGTGCGACATGAGATCCCCAGCCGGACAGGTTTGGGTCTCTCTGAGATAGCTGGCAAACCAACCGGTCAGCATCGCGACATCGCCCGCTTCTGCAGACCGCGTATGATCGGCAGAGATCAGTCCCGCCAAGGCACGATGATACAGCGGTTGCACCTGATTGAGCTGCCACCCGTCCTGCGCCACCGGCAAGGCGTCGAGCATCACGGCCACCTGATCCGCCTCCCCTGTCATGCCGACCAAGTCACGTCCTTTCAGAAGATGGACGCAGGTTTGTGCCTCGGCTTCGGTCAGTCCCGGCAGCTGACACATCAGGTATCCGCTGTTTGTCGCGCCAAAGACGCCGGTGAGTTTATCACCGGTCTCCCGCAGGAAAAACGCCGTGCCGTGAGGTGCCTCATGGTTGCCGACACCATGCGCCTCAAGATTGCCGAGCAAAAACATGGAGGTTTCCACATGCACCTCCAGGAAAGCCGCGATGGCGCCGGCGTCCCTGATGTCTGCCTTCCGCATCATGCGCAGTCCTCGCGTTGGTCTACGATCACAGCGACGTCCCCTGCCAGTCGCCCGCCGCCATCTGCCACAGCGTCAGCGCGGCAACCGTCGCCGTCTCCGCCCGCAGGATCCGTGGGCCAAGGCTGATCGAGGTGGCACAGTCCATGCCGCGCAGCTTCGTGCGCTCAGCTTCAGAAAAGCCGCCTTCCGGCCCGATCAGGATGGCCCAGGGACCGGGGTCCAGCCCCTCTAGCGTCACCGCCGTCCCGACGCTGCTTTCATCGCAGAACAAAATGCGCCGCGTCGGGTCCCAGTCGGCCAGAACGCGGTCCAGCCGCTCCAGCGCGCAAACCTCCGGCACAAAGGTGCCACCGCATTGCTCAGCGGCCTCCACCGCGTGCGCCTGCTGTTTATCCACCCGCAGCCGTTCAGAGTTGGTAAACTGCGTCTGCACCGGCAAAATGCGCCGTGCGCCCATTTCCGTCGCCTTTTCCACGATGAAATCCGTGCGCGCCTTTTTGACCGGGGCAAACATCAGCCACAGGTCCGGCGGGTCCATCTGCGGCGCGTCCAGCGCGCGGCACACCAGGACGCCACCGCGTTTCCCGGCCTCCACCACCTCGGCGGCCCAGGCGCCATCGCGCCCGTTGAACAGCGCGACGAACGCGCCCACCTCCTGTCGCATTACGCCGAACAGATAGTGCGCTTGCTCCTTCGTGAGGGGCACGGCCTGTTCCTCGGCCAGCGGGTGGTCTACAAACAGGCGAATTTTGGGCTTCTCTATATCCATGGGGCAAAACATATGACCGGTAGGCAGCAGACGCCAGAGGCAGCGGGACAAGTCTCCGACGCGGTAAAGGGCAATTGGGTCGACCGCATCGCGCCCCCTGCCACGCGACCCTACCTGCGCCTCAGTCGCGCGGACCGTCCCATCGGCACATGGCTTCTTCTTCTGCCTTGCTGGTGGGGCCTGACGCTGGCCATGGTGGCGGACGGGCGCGCAAGCTGGTTCGACTTGTGGATCTTTGTCGGCTGCGGCATCGGCGCGGTGTTGATGCGCGGCGCGGGCTGCACATGGAACGACATCACCGACCGGGACATCGACGGATCGGTGGCGCGCACGGCCTCCCGCCCCATCCCGTCCGGCCAGGTCACCACGAAGCAAGCGCTCGCCTGGGCCATCGCACAATGCCTGATCGCCTTCGCGATCCTCGTGACCTTTCCGCCGATGGCCATTGCGCTTGGCATCCTCGCGCTGGGGCCAGTGGCGATCTACCCCTTTGCCAAACGGTTCACATGGTGGCCGCAGATCTTCCTCGGCATCGCCTTCAACTGGGGGGCGCTTCTGGCCTGGACGGCGCACAGTGGCAGCCTCGGATGGCCCGCCGTTGCACTCTATGTCGCGGGCATGGCGTGGACGCTATTCTATGACACGATTTACGCTCACCAGGACAAAGAGGACGACGCGCTCATCGGCGTGAAATCCACCGCGCGCCTGTTCGGCGAGGCGACCCCGCGCTGGCTTTCTTGGTTCCTCGCGGCCACCGTTGCGCTCATGGGGCTGGCCATCGCTCTGGCCGCACCCTCGGGCGAGCCGTTCAAGCTGGTCGCGCTCATCGTCGGCCCCTGGGCCATGGGTTGGCATATGCTCTGGCAGATGCGCCGGTTGAAACTGGATGACAACGACCGGCTGCTACAGCTCTTTAGATCCAACCGCGACGCCGGATTGTTGCCCGTGCTGTTTTTCGCCGCCGCGATCATCGCTTGATTGCGCAGGCCCCCCGGCTTGCGTATCAGTCTCACACCCGGAATTTGGACCTCACGCTCACATGCGGCTTTCATCGCTTTTCACCGTAGTTGGAACCTTTGCCGTCGCCGGCAGTGCCAGCCTTCTTGCCGCGTACTTCTCCGCCCAGATGGTCGAAGCAGGATCGCAAGCCGAGGTGCTGAACCGCCTGGATGCCGAAGGGCTCACTTGGGCGGAGGTCGATACCAACGGTTTGCAGGTCTTTCTCATCGGCACCGCGCCGGACGAAGCGGCGCGCTTTCACGCCCTGTCTGCTGCGGGCCGCGTGGTCGATGCCTCCCGCGTGATCGACCAGATGCTGGTCGAAGAGGCCGCCGACATCGCCGCGCCGCGCTTCTCGATCGAGATTCTGCGCAATGATTCCGGCATTTCCGTCATTGGCCTCGTGCCGGCCTCCACCGACCGCGAAGACCTGATGGACCGTTTCCGCAGTATCGCAGACGGGGCCGAGGTGTCCGACCTGTTGGAATCGGCGGACTTTCCGGCTCCCGATGGTTGGGACGACGCCCTGCGGTTCGCCACGTCCTCCCTGCGCGACCTTCCCCGGTCCAAGATTTCCGTCGATTCCACGCTGGTCGAAATCAAGGCCATGACCGAAAGCGCCGAGGCCCGCACCCGGCTCGAAACAACCCTCGCCCGCCGCAAGCCCGACGACATTCGCCTGGCGCTGGACCTGTCCGCACCGCGCCCGGTGATCAGCCCCTTCACCCTGCGTTTCCTGATCGACGAGGACGGCGCGCGCTTTGACGCCTGCTCCGCTGACACCGAGGAAGCCCGTGGCCGCATCCTGAGCGCCGCCGCTGCGGCCGGGTTGGAGGGCAAGGCAAGCTGCACACTCGGCCTTGGCGTCCCCTCCCGTCGCTGGGCCGACGCCACCGAACTGGGCATCACCAAGCTCAAGGAACTGGGCGGCGGTAGCATCACCTTTGCCAATGCGGATGTGACCCTCGTTGCACTTGAAGGGACCAATCAGGCGCTCTTCGACCGCGTCGTCGGGGAGCTGGAATCGGTACTGCCGGACGTCTTCGCCCTGCACGCCGTTCTGCCAAAGCCGCCTGAAGCCAGCGAAGAAGGCCCGGCCGAATTCACCGCCACCCTCTCGCCCGAGGGTCAGGTGCAGTTGCGCGGTCGCCTCAATTCCGAAGTGGCCCGCCAGACGGTCGACAGCTTCGCCCGCGCAGCCTTTGGCTCCGACTCGGTCTACACGGCGGCGCGCGTCGTCGAAGGGCTGCCCAACACATGGTCCGTGCGCACCCTCGCCGGGCTGGAGGCGCTGTCCATGCTGGCCAACGGCGCCGTTACCGTGACCGCGGATGACATGATCATCACCGGCAACACCGGCAACACCGAGGCCAGCGCCCAGATTGCGACCCTGCTGGCCAGCAAACTTGGCGACCAGTCCACGTTCGACATCGACGTGACCTATGTGGAACGCCTGGACGCCTCGCTTGGCATTCCGTCCCCTGAACAGTGTGAGGCGATGATCCTCACAACCGTCGGCAGCCGGAAATTGTCCTTTGAACCGGGGTCTGCCACGCTGGACGGGTCGGCCCGTGGTATTCTCGATGATCTGGCAGACCTGCTGAAAACCTGCGGCGACATCCCCTTGGAAATCGGCGGGCACACCGACAGCCAGGGCCGCGAAACCATGAACCAGCAACTCAGCCAGAAGCGCGCGCAGGCCGTGCTCGACGCGCTCCGCCTGCGGTTGGTCCCCGTCGCCAGCTACAAGGTGCGCGGCTATGGCGAAGAGCAGCCCATCGAAACAAATGAAACCGAGGCAGGCCGCGAAGCGAATCGCCGGATCGAATTCAACCTGCTTGGCGAAGACGGCGAAATTGCCGAAGTGGACACAGTCGCCGTCGCCGCAGAGATCGCGGCCATGGCCGCAGCCGCTGAGGCCGAAGCCGAAAGCGACACAGGTGACGATGCAGAGGCCGCCGAGACCGCAAACGGCGATGATGCAGACAGCTCCGGCGGCGAGGAAGAAGCAACCACCGATGGCGCTGAGGCCGAGACCCCGCTACAAGACCCTAAAGCGACGGAAGCCGCCGCTGGGATCGGTGCAGACAAGGCCGTGCCCGAAGGGGCCGTGCGCGATGCGGATTTTGAGCCGGAGACAACCGGCGACGATGGCTAATAGGCCTGAGGGACAGTAAGGACTTATGGACAGAACGCAGTTCATCATCACCACGGCGATCATTCTCTTCGTCGCCTTTTGCCTTGGCTGGTTTGCCCATTGGCTGATTCACCGCTTCAAACGTGTCAGCCAGGCCGACATGGATCAGCTGGAACGCATGAGCCAGGAGCTGCACGAGGCAGAGGAAACCCGCGATCAGGCGATCACCTATCTGCAACAACGCGAGGCCGAGCTGACCAACCAGCTGGCCCAGACCGAGGCAGAGTTGCGCGCCGCCATGGATGGTCTGCGCGAAGCCCGTCAGGAAGCCGAAGAGATGCGCGTCTACGCCGAGCGTCATTAAGGCTGAGGCTTGATCCTTAATTTTCTGCACCGCAGCGCAACACCTGCAGTTTGAAAACATGAACAACCGACCGGTTTGCCCGCTCTATCCGGTCGGTTCGTGCGCTAAGATTTGGTAAATTCGCGCCGCCGGGGTATTACACTTTGGCTGCTGCGGGCCCGTCACCACAACATGATGCGGCGCACGCGCGCTTAACCACAGCGCAGGCCCGCCGCTCGGCACAGCCTGCGGCTGCATTTACCTCAACTTCACACCCCTGTCCCTCGATCCTGTTTAGCGCTATCTAATTGGCCAGACATCCCTGATCCGAGGTATCCATGACCCAGCTCATCTCCGCCCTGTCCGAAATTTCGGACCGTTACGACGCGCTCTTCGTCGACCTCTGGGGCTGCGTGCACAACGGCGTTCAGGCAATTCCTTCAGCCGTCGAAGCGTTGCAGCAATATCGCGCCAAGGGCGGCGCCGTGATCTTGGTGACGAATGCCCCGCGCGCCCACCGCGAAGTCGCCAAGCAGTTGAAAAGTTTCAACATTCCGGATGACGCTTATGACGCCATCGCGACCTCTGGCGACTCTGCACGCGCCGCCATGTTCACTGGCGCTGTAGGCTCAAAGGTGTGGTTCATGGGGCAGTCCTTTGACCAGAGTTTCTTTGAGCCGATGAAGCTGATCGACAATCCCACAACCATCACAACCGTCGACCTCGAAGAGGCCGAAGGCATCGTCTGTTGTGGCCCCTTCGATCCGCATGCCGATCCCGACGTTAATCGCCCGCAGTTCCTGTATGCAAAGGAAAAAGGCCTGAAACTTCTCTGTGCCAACCCAGATATAGTGGTGGACCGTGGTGAAAAGCGCGAGTTTTGTGCCGGTGCGCTGGCTCAGTTGTATACTGAAATGGGCGGCGACAGCCTCTATTTCGGCAAGCCCCACCCGCCGATCTACGATCTTGCCCGTCGCCGTCTGAGCCAGATCCGCGCCGACATCCCCGACAGCGCAATTCTCGCTATTGGCGACGGTCCGCATACCGACATCGACGGCGCCATGGGCGAAGCCATCGACTCCCTTTTCATCACCGGCGGGCTGGCGCGGGAGGATACCAAAACAACGCACCAACCAGATCTGGACGCTCTAACGAGCTATGTCGAAAAGGAAAAAATCAACCCGACCTACAGCATAGGTCAGCTCAGGTGATAAAAATTCCGCTTGCTTTCGCTGCATTTGCAAAGTAATAAAATTACCAATACCGGCGCAAGTTCGGGCTTTTATTGCCGAGCGATAGACTGAGGCGCATCTGCCACGCTACGGTCACGCAGAGACGAAGGAGGGCAAGATGTTGGACAACATGCCGCGCGGAACGATCTGCATCGAGGACATCGAAATGGGTATGACCCGTCACCTGCGCAAAGTGGTGACGGATCAAGACATTGAAATGTTTGCCGAAGTCTCGACCGACCGGAATCCCGTGCACCTCGACGATGCCTACGCGCAGGACACCATCTTCGAGGGGCGCATCGCACACGGAATGTTAACCGCAGGTTTGATATCTGCTGTCATAGGCGAACAGCTTCCGGGGCACGGCACGGTTTACCTCGGCCAGTCGCTGAAGTTTCTCGCCCCCGTGCGCCCCGGCGACATGGTCTATGCAGAGGTCAAGGTCACCGACATCGACCCTGCAAAGCGTCGTGTGACCTTGGAAACCCATTGCTCCGTCGATGGCAAGAAAGTCGTCATCGGAGAAGCAAAGGTCCTGGCCCCCTCACGCAAGTTCGACTGAATGAGCCAAATCCAAATTGCAGCCAGGCGCCCACGCGGCGCCTTTTTTCTGCTGGGATCGCCCGGGTGGGCGGGCCGACTTTGCCTGAGGCAAAGAGGTCCGCGCCCCGGTCTCACATGATCCGAAACCCCTCCGGGATCCCCGCCCAAGCCCCCTCCAGCACCAGATCGGACATGACCTCCGCCACCTTCGGGGCCATGCCGAACCCGATCTTGAAGCCGCCATTTGCCACGAAATGGCCTGCCCGATCCGGCCAGACGCCCAACACAGGCGCCCGCGTCCGGGCTCTTGGGCGCACCCCAGCCCAACGGTCCACAACCGCAGCGCCTTCCAAGTCGGGCAAGGCTGCGCGGGCCCGGGAAATCAACGCGTCGCATTGGCTATCGCACGAGGAAGGCTCGGAAAACTCACGTTCCGAGGTAGATCCTACCGCCACAGTCCCGTCCGCATGTGGCACGATGTGCAACCCTTCGACGAACAGTTGCGGTGCCTCGCGGGCCTCATAGCGAAAGGCTGCGGACTGGCCTTTCACCCCATCGCCGATCTTGCGACCAAGCGCTTCTGACAGATCCGTCAGACCACGCCATCCCGTTGCCCAAACCACCGCGCCCCGGTCTTCGGCATCGTGCTCGACGGACACCCCTTTCGCCGCCAAAGCTGCCACCAAGGCCTCACACGCACGGCGCGGGTGCATTCGCGCCGTCAAAGTGTCGCGGATCAGCCACCCGGTCGGCGAGGCCGGGGAAAACCCTTCTGTCGCCGGAACCACCTCCCATGCGGCACGCCCCTGCCAAAGCGTGGCTGCCCCTTCGGCACGCGTCCGCGCCAGCGCAAGCCCGTTGGCGTCCATGATCGGCTGCAGGCGCCCCGTCCGCCCATAGCCGGCAGAGACGCCGCCCGCAGCCTCCACCTGCTGCCAAAACCCTTCTGCCATCAGCAGACTGTCCAGTTGAAACGCTTTCTTTTCGTTCCAGTTTTCCGGCACATGCGGGGCGAGCGCACCGACGATGCCGCCCGACGATCCAGCCCCTGCGCCGAACGGATCGACGATCTGCACCCGCGCGCCCCGCTGCACGAGGGCCCAGGCGATGGACAGGCCGAAAATGCCTGCGCCGCGCACCGTTACATCCACGCTTGTCATCGCCATCTCCTCGCGTCATCTCTGGGCCGTCTCTAAGGAAGTTCCCCATGCCAGACCAGAGCCCGATGCTCCAATGGCGCGACGAGATCCCGGTCTCGACCCGCTTTGACGATCCATATTACTCGCTGGACAACGGTCTTGCGGAAACTCGCCATACATTTCTTGCAGGCAATTATCTGCCCGAACGCCTGCAAGATGGCTTTCATATTGCCGAGCTTGGCTTTGGAACGGGGTTGAACCTGCTCGCCGCTTTGCATCTATGGCGGGCCTCTGGCACGTCCGGTCAGCTGCGTTTCACAACCTTCGAGGCCTATCCGCTAAAGGGGGCCGAGATGGTGCGCGCTCAGGCCGCCTTCCCGGAACTGGCTGAGATCGCGGCAGAGTTTGCGCCCTTCTGGCATGACGACGCGCGCCAGATCGCGTTGCCCGATCTTCACTTTACCCTGATCGAAGGCGATGCCCGAGACACCCTTCCCGCATGGGGTCAGCAGGCAGATGCCTGGTTTCTCGACGGGTTTGCGCCAGCAAAGAACCCGCAGCTTTGGGCGCCGGAACTGATGGCCGAAGTCGCCCGCCACACAAGGCCGCAGGGCACGGCCGCCACATACACCGCCGCAGGCCATGTGCGCCGGGCCTTGGCGGAGGCCGGATTTGCAGTGACCCGTCAGCCGGGATATGGCCGGAAGCGTCACATGACCACCGCCGTGAAAGATACCCTATGACTGAACAGAACACGCGCCTTGGCATCATGCTGATGGTTGCCACCACCTTTGTCTTTGCGATGCAGGACGGTCTCTCGCGGCATTTGGCGACCGAGTACAACACCATGATGGTCATCATGGTGCGCTACTGGTTCTTTGCCGCCTTCGTGATTGCCATCGCCGCCCGCGCCCCCGGCGGGCTGAAGCGCGCCACGCGCAGCGGGCATCCGTTCGTGCAGATCTTTCGCGGCGCTCTGCTGGTGGTAGAGATCAACGTCATGGTGCTGGCGTTTGTCTACCTCGGTTTGGTGGAAAGCCACGCGGTGTTTGCCTGCTATCCGCTTCTGGTGGCCGCCCTGTCCGGCCCCGTTCTGGGCGAGCAGGTGGGCTGGCGTCGCTGGGCTGCCATCGGGGTTGGATTTGTCGGTGTCATGATCATCTTGCAACCCTCGGGTGGTGTCTTCTCGCCTTATGCGGCCATCCCTCTGGGTGCGGCGCTCATGTTCGCGCTCTACGCCCTGTTGACGCGTTTCGTCGCCCGCACTGACACGGCGGCGACCTCGTTTTTCTACACGGGAACCGCCGGATCAGTCGTCGCAACACTCATCGGAATGTGGTTCTGGGAAAGCATGACGCCGCCCGATTGGGCGTGGATGGGCCTGCTTTGCCTGTCCGGCGCTTTCGGGCACTACTTGATGATACGCGCCTACGAGGTGGCTGAGGCCAGCGCCGTGCAGCCGTTTGCCTACCTGCAGTTGGTGTTTGCCAGCACGCTGGGTCTGGTGGTCTTCGACGAGACACTGCGTACCAATGTCATCATCGGCGCGGGACTTATCGTGACGGCCGGATTGTTCACGCTCTGGCGACAACACCAGAACGCAAAGGCCTGAGTTACTGGCTGGCCACCCGCAACGTGGTGCCAACCAATTCCTGCGAGAAGGGAACCGGGTGTGGGTCCTTGCCCAGCCGCGCGCGATAAACAGGCAGGCTTTCGGTGACGCGCATCACGTAGTTGCGCGTCTCATCGAACGGAATCAGCTCGATCCAGTCAATCACATCCACCTCGCCTTTGCGCGGGTCGCCGAAAACCTCCATCCAGCGATCGGGGCGCGACGGTCCCGCGTTGTAGCCTGCGGCCATCATCACCGCATTGCCGTCGTAGCGTTTCGCCAGCTTTGCCAGATAGTTCGACCCCAGCGTCGCATTGTAGGACGGATCAGACAGCAAACGGCCCGCATCGTAATCCAGCGACAACTCCTGAGCCACCTCACGCGCTGTTCCGGGCATCAGCTGCATAAAGCCGCGCGCCCCCGCGCCGGAAATCACCCCCGGATCGAACTCGGACTCGCGCCGTGCGATGGCCAGCACCAATTCCTTTGGCACCGGGTAGTCGGTGGCGACCACATCCGGGTGCAGCGCATAATAGGGTCCGGGCAGCTCGATCCCGAACTGCGCCGCACGTTTGCCCAGCATGACCTGAATATGCGGGCGCTTCATCTCGTCCAGCATGACACCCATCTGCCCCATGCCGGGCCGGTCGAGGCTTTCGGCCAGATGCGTCATAAACCGTTCACCAAGGTCCACCTCCCCTGCCGCCAGCAACAGGATGGCCGCCTGAAAGACGCTCGCCTTGGTAAACTCCGCCTGCCGCCAGTCGCCGAACTCTTCCGTCCCGGCAAGTGTCGGGCTCACCGGCAAACCGCCGCGTTCCGCAGCAAGCAGCCCGTAAAACGACGTCTGATATTCCGCGCCCTTCTGGTAGGCTTCCTTGGCGCCGATGGTGTCACCCGTCGCCTCCAAGGCACGGCCCAGCCAGTAGCCGCCACGCCCGGCGGAAATCGGCGTCCAGACCGCGCTCGAGAAATTCTCGAAATGCGCCACGGCAAGGTCTGGCTTGTCGAGGAACCGCAGCGCGAGAAAGCCTGACAGCCACTCCAAGGCCGCGAAATCCGACCCGTCCACAAGGTAGTGCTTCGACGCGATCTCGTAGGCCTCGGCGTAGGCACCCGCCTGCATTTGACGCCGCGCCAGATCGTGCCGCTCACGGGCCCAGGCCCACGGCTCCCCCAGCGACGCAAGGCTGATGGAGCGCTCCTTTAGCAGTTCAATCGCCTCGTCACGACGCCCCTTTCGGACACGCCAAAGGAACCGCTCAAACGCCAGACCGGGATCGTCTTGCAGCTCTTCGGGCACGCGGCCAATCAACCCGTCGACATTGCCGACGCTTTTGCGCAACCCAAGCCGCGCCTGCGCCAAAGCCTGCCAGCCCTCGTCCACGTAGGGCAACATGGCTATGGCGTTCTGGCTCCAGTTGTTCCAAAGCGCCATGTCCAGCCGCGCCACGTGGTGCGGCTTCAGGATCTCACCCCATTGGTCCATAAAGGCGCGGCGCTCGTCACCCGACAGCGACAGGGTCCGCCAGCCCAGCACGATATCCGCCTGCGCCAGCCCCTCCTGCCCCTCGGAGGCGTGCACGCGCGCAAGGGCAAGCGACCCCGCCCCGCTTTGCGGCAACTCTTCGCTGAAGAACGTCTTGATCTGTTCCGGCGACGCCTCGTCTGCCACGATGGGTTCGGATTTCTCGCGCAGATAGGCCATGCCCGGCCAATCGGGCCGCCGTTCGATGAAATCGAGCACTTCGCGCGCATCGCCGCGCCCGGAGCGCAAGGCGTGCCACAGAATCACATCGACGGCGATCTGACCGTCTCCGCGCGCTTCGATCTGGGCAGCCGCCCAGTTTTGCTCGCGCATGTAGCCCATGGCCTTGGCCAGTGATTGGCCCGCCTCCCCCACCTGCGCATGAAGTTGCGAGGCCAGAGACGTGCCCAGAAGCAGTAAAACGGCAAGTAGGCGCGACATCGGCTTGCAATTCCCGTGTGAAAAGTGAAAAGACCCTCTCCGGAGGATATCGCCCGCACCCTTGGCTTCAACACACAATCCCGTCGGGTCGGCGGAATTCCTCCCAGAAGCACAATGACCTGATATTACAGCTAAGGAGCGTGAAGATGTTCAAGGGATCAATGCCTGCCCTGGTCACGCCGTTCAAGGACGGCGCGGTGGATTTCGCCACGCTCAAACAGCTGGTGGATTGGCATGTGGACCAAGGGTCCCATGGCTTGGTGCCCGTCGGCACCACCGGCGAAAGCCCGACACTGACCCACAAAGAGCACGAAGCCGTGATCGAAGCGACGGTCGAGGCTGCTGCCGGCCGCATCCCCGTGATTGCCGGTGCAGGGTCCAACAACACCGACGAAGCCATCCGCTTTGCGATGCATGCCAAGAATGTCGGCGCGGACGGCGTTCTGCTGGTAACGCCATATTACAACAAGCCCACGCAAGCGGGCATGATTGCGCATTTCAAGGCCGTGCATGACGCGGCGCAGCTGCCAATCATCATCTACAACATCCCCGGCCGTTCCGCCGTCGACATGTTGCCTGCAACGATGGGAGAACTGGCCAAGCTGGAATATATCGTCGGTGTGAAGGATGCCACCGGCGACCTCGCCCGCGTCTGCCAGCAGCGCATCACCTGCGGCAAGGACTTCATCCAGGTGTCTGGTGAGGACGCCACAGCGCACGGTTTCAACGCCCAGGGCGGTCGCGGCATGATCTCTGTCACCGCCAACGTCGCCCCTGCCCTGTGCTCCCAGATGCAAGAAGCCTGCCTGAATGGCGATTACGCCACCGCGCTGGACATCCAGGACCGCTTGATGCCGTTGCATCAGGCAATCTTCCTTGAACCGGGGCTGTGCGGCGTCAAATACGCCATGGGCCGTCTGGACTTGTGCGAAGAGAGCGTCCGGCTGCCGCTGATGCCCGTGACCGAGCCGGTGCGAGAGCGCATCGACGCCGGTCTGCGACACGCGGGCCTGATGAACTGAACAAAGACAGGGCCGGTCACATGACCGGCCCTTTTTGTTTCAGCGGTAGGCCTTCATCGGATTGACGAAAGCCCCCAGTTTCACATCGCGCTTATACGCGGCGTGGTCGCGGTTCAGTCGATGAACCGCTTCTCTCGCGAAACACAACATGTCGTCGATGAACAGCTCGAGCGGGTCCATCGCCTCAAGGATGCGCGGCTCGATTCGGTAATCAAGTTGCCCGGCATCGTCAGAGCGCGCATGCGCCTGCGCCAGGGCCTGCCCACAGGCATGCGCGTAGCGTTTCCACGACTTCTTGGACAGATCATCCAGATCTATATCGTCCCGAAACGGCGCGCGCTCGCGGGACATGAACGAAACGCCGTCTATTTCCGCTTCGCCATAGAACACGTCGCCGTTGGCCAGATGCACCGCCTGACCGTGCGCGATCCGGTCGCCCTGATCCCCGGCGTTGAACGCATTCTCCGGCACCAACCCTTCGAGCGCAGAGGCACGGGCGCGTTTGAATTCAATGATAAGGTCGTCACAAGCGTTCTGGCTCGGCCCCTCGATCAAGACATAATAGCGTGCGAGGCCCAAGGACGCCGTGCCCTGCCCGTGGCGCATGCACACGTCTTTGACCTTCAGCATCCCGACGCGTCCTTCGCACTTGATGCCCGAAGCCTTGGCGATCTGGTCAATATACTTCTGGAATTCCACCCGGCGCGAAGACACAGGCGTCAGCTCATGATTGGCGCGAAACCCCAATCCGTTTTCGGTCAGGTAGCGGCCCCACAGCCAGTCCTTGCGGCTTTTGGCGGCCTTGTCGAACAGCTTGCGGATCACCTTTGGCGAATTGTCCTGACGGATCTGCTGGCTGCTTTCGGTGTCATGTCGCGCGTAATACTCAATGCCCTCGTGATAGCCCTCGATGAACTTGCGGGCGACCTTGATGCGCTGCTTCTTGGACAGGTCGCTTTCCTCTTCGGCAGCAAGCAGAAATCCCGTGGTCCCGCGCTTCAGATCCCATGTGAAAGGCGCGTAAATCACATCGTCAAAGTCGTTTACCCCAAAGATCGGCGCATTGTCCGCGTTGGGCATGACACCAAAATTTTCCGGGTGCACATCGCCCAACGCCAGAACCGTCGGCATCCGCGCGTCCTCGCCCACCATATCCCGGTGAAACAACAGCGACGTGCCGCGAAAGAAGGAAAACCGGGATTTCGCCAGCGTGGAGAATTTCTCCTTGGCGCCCTCGGACTGCTGGGAAATGCGCAAAGCATGGTCTTCGAGAATGGTCTCGCGCACATGCCTGCGGCGATCTTCGCCGGTCAGGTCACCGGGACGCATGATGCAGGGATATTCGACGTATTTCTGCGCAAGCTTGCGGTAGTCCTCGACCCGGCTTTTCAGGTCAGAAACGGGACTTTCGTTCGCGTTGTTCTGAGCTTCGGGTCCCGTGGCCTTGCTGTTGGACGAGGCAGTTGATTTGCTTTTCGAGGTCTCGTTCTTCGACGTATTGCGTGGCGCGGCCATCTTTTATCCCCTTGTTGGTTATAAAGGGGTCAACGCCACCGCCTGCGGTTCGTTCCGCAATGGGCGGCAGGACGCCATAGCGCCCTGCGCCACAAGGGTCTACTGTCCGACAGTGTCCGACAGGCCTTCGGGCTGGCCAACCACAACAAACGCCAGTTCGTCGGGCTTCATCAGCTCCGCAGCGACCCGCTTGATATCGTCAAGCGTCACGGCCTCGATATTGGCATTCCGATCGGTCACGTAGTCCGGCGACAAACCGTCCATCTGCATGCCCACAAGTATCTTGGCAATCGGGCCATTGCCCTCGAACCGCAGGGGATAGGCGCCGGTAAGATAAGTCTTCGCCTGCTCCAGCTCCGCTTCGGTCACACCGGTTTCCGCCAGCTTGGCCCATTCGTCGCGAATCACGTCAATGGCCTCTCCGATGCGGTCATTGGACGAGGCAACACGCCCGACGATCAGTTCCGCGTGATCCTTTGGCACGAGGTAGGAATAGATGCCGTAGGTCAGGCCCCGCTTTTCCCGGACTTCGTTCATCAACCGGGATTCGAACCCGCCCTCGCCAAAGATCGTGTTCATAACATAGGCGGCAAAGAAATCGGGGTCGTCCCGCTCCATTCCGCTGTGCCCGAACATCGCAACCGCCTGCGGAGTCTCAAAGGGGACGACCGTGACGCTTGCCTCCGTCACCACATCGATATCTTCCGGCTCCGGTGCGCCCTGCTCTGGCAAATCAGTGAGCACACGATCCATCAAAGCGCCAAGCTCCTCCGCCGTGATGTCGCCGGCGGCAGAGACGTAGACACGGTCCTGCGCAATGGCGTTCTGCCATGCGGTCGAGATGTCATCGCGGGTCAGCGTCGCGACGCTTTCAATCGTGCCGTTGTAGTCTGTGGCATAGGGATGATCGCCGAACACCATGGCGTCGAACGTCCGGCTCAGGATCTTGTCGGGATCGGTGGCATCCGATTGCAGGCTGGACAGAACCTGTTGGCGAACGCGCTCGATGCTCTCCTCGTCAAAGGTCGGCTCCACCAAAGAGGCACGCAGCAGACCAACGGCATCATCCTGCGTTTCCGTCAGAAACTGGGTCGAGATCCGCACCACGTCGTCGGTCATGCCATAGCTGATCTCGGCGGCGATGGCCTCTTTCGCCTCGGCAAAGCCGCGCGAATCCATATCCGCTGCGCCTTCTTCCAGCAGCCCGACCATCAGGTTGGTCGCGCCGCGCTTGCCCTCCAGATCCAGTGACCCGCCGCCACGAAAGCGCAGCTCCAGCGCAACAAAGGGAATGGTGTGATCCTCGACCAGCCAGGCATCAAAGCCGCCGGGGCTTTCGACCTCTTGAATGTCGATTTCGGCATGGGCGACGGTGGCCCCCAGCATCAGGCCAAAGGCCAGGACAAAACGCTTCATTGTGTCACCTCCTCGGCGGGCATCAGGTAGCCCGTCACCGACTTGTCGCGGTCAAAGATCATCTCGGCGGCGGCCATCACGTCTTCTGCGGTGACCGCTTGCAAGATCTCCGGCCACGCTTGCACGTCCTCGATGGTCAGCCCGGATGTCAGCGCATCGCCATACCGGCGTGCCAGCCCGCTGACATTGTCCTGCGCGTAAATTTGCGAGGCTTTCATCTGGAATTTGATCCGTTCAAGCTGTGCGGGATCGACACCCTCCACCATGAACTTGGCCACAACCTCGTTCATCGCGGTTTCCGCGTCTTCCAGCGTCACACCGGGCGCGGGCACCACGAACAGGCCAAAGCTGCCGTCATCCAGCGAGCTGCCGTTGTAATACGCCGAGGTATAAACGGCCTTCTTCTGATCGAATTGCAGCGCCTGATTCAGAACCGAGGTCTGCCCGCCGCCAAGGATTTCCGCCAGAATCGTCAGCGCCGCGCCCTGTTCCTGCGCGCCAGGATCACGCTCCGGTGCGAGGTACATGCGGTTGACATAGGGGGTGGAGACGCGCGCATCGCGAAAGTTCAATCGCCGTTCCGCCATCTGGCGCGGCTCCGACGGGCGGGCGCGCGGCTTCAGATCGGGGTTCGGCGGGATCGGGGCGTAGTACTTGTCCGCCAAACGGCGCACCTCGTCCGGGGTCACGTCGCCCGCCACGATGAGGATCGCGTTGTTGGGGGCGTAATACTGGCGGTAGAAGTCCAGCGCAGCATCCAGATCGAGCGCCTCCATCTCGTGCCGCCAGCCGATGATCGGCGTCCCATAGGGGTGATTGAGGTACAACGCCGCCTGAAGCTGTTCCCGGAACAAGCCACGCGGATCGTTTTCCACCCGCATGTTGCGTTCTTCGATGATGACATCCCGCTCCGTCAGGATATCCGCCTCGCCAAGCTGAAGATTGACCATGCGGTCGCTTTCCATCTCCATCATCAGGTCGAGGCGGTCCGCCGCAACGCGCTGGTGATAGGCGGTCTGGTCAAAGCTGGTAAACGCGTTGTCGGAGCCGCCGTTGGCTGCGACGACCTTGGAAAACTCGCCCGGATCGAGCTTTTCGGTCCCCTTGAACAGCAGGTGTTCCAGAAAATGCGCAACACCGGAAACGCCCGGCTGCTCGTCCGCCGATCCTGCCCGATACCAGACCATATGTTCAACGACGGGGGCGCGGTGATCTTCGATCACAACGACTTGCATCCCGTTCTCAAGCTCGAAACTGGTGACCGGGGCCTCTGCCCGTGCGGTCACCGCAGTCAGAGGTGTCAGGGCCAGTGCAAAGGCCAGAGGTAAGTGGCGCATGGTGTGTCATCTCTTTCGGAAAACCGGAATGACACATTACCTACGCGCGGGGGCGTCAACTTCAAGTTAACTCTGTTGGGCTCACGGTCTTCTGACCGAGAGGTGAACGATCACTCGACCGGCGGAGCCGCCGGAGTGCGCGCGCCGGCCTGACGATACCTGTTCAGCCATGCATACGGGTCGAGCGCCTCGCGGCTGTAGGCGTTGCCGTAATTGTCGCGCGGCACGATGGACCAGCTCAAGCGGCCCTTGCGTTGACGCAGTTCCGCATCTTCGCTCGCCAGCTTTTGACGGATCGCCGGGTCATTGCCGAAACGGGTCGCCTGCTGGACCAAAGCGGCATCGCCCGCCCCCACGCCGTCGCCAGCCTGAAGGCGTGCAGGATTGCCGCCAAGCGCCGCCACGGCGTCCGCCTGCGGCGTCTGATCCGTGCGATTTCCGCCGCCCGGCGTCGGTGTCGGCAGCGCCGCCATCGTCTCCGGGATCGTCAGGGGCTTGTTGGGTACAATGGCGAATTCATTGGGTTCACCGCTGTTGGACCGCAAATCATGCAAAGGCCGGACACCGTCCCGCGATTGCGAACAGCCTGCCAGCGCAACCGCGCCAAGGATCATACCGAATGTCAGATGCGCAATCCGCATCGTGCCCTCCACTTCCCGTGTCGCGATGCTTCTAACCCATTGTCCCGGCGACGTCACGGGGGGTTTTGCCCCCACATGCACCACACGGGGCTTTCTGCCGATCCAGATCAGGTGCCTTGCTTGGCCGACGGAAAAAGCACCAGACCAAAAGCACCGACAAAGATCGCGATATCCGCCACGTTGAAGGCGAACGGATTGATGAACCCGCAGCAGGACATATTCAGGAAATCCGCCACCGCACCATAAAGAACCCTGTCCACCACATTCCCAAGCGCACCGCCGATCAGCAGCCCGGCGCTGACCAAACCCGGCTTGCCCGGTGGCTCCCGGCGCATCCACACCACGACAAACAGAACGATGCCCAGCGCGACCGAGATCAAGATCCAGCGCGTCAGCGGCGCCTCTCCGGCCAGCAGGCCAAAGTTGATGCCGTAGTTCCAGGCCATGTGAAAGTTCAGCCAAGGCGGCAAGACCTCGATCCGCAGCATGGATTTGAGGTCCAGCAGATGCACGACCCAGATCTTTGTCACCTGGTCGAGGGCAAAGATGCCCAGCGCAACCCACCAGACCAGCTTGAGCGGCCGCGCTTGCGAAGTGTTCTGCCTGCCTGTCACCGCTGCCCCATTCATTGAAGTCTCGCCGTCCTATCCATTTGCGCCCCGCCTCGAAAGAGGAGAGCCATGTCACACTCGCCGGATCGGAAAAACTGCGCCTGTGTCGGCGGTCGCCCGCCTGCGCAGCCTGCCCGGCATGTCACAAAAGAATATGCGCCCCCGAAGGGACGCACAACCGCTGGCACCGCAAGGTCACCCGCGCATAGGTATAGACAGATCTAACCGTCGCGCGATCAGTGGCGGAAATGCCGCATCCCGGTAAAGACCATTGCGAGGCCCGCATCATCCGCGGCCTTGATCACCTCGTCGTCGCGCATAGAGCCGCCCGGCTGGATCACGCAGGTCGCGCCTGCCGCCGCTGCTTCGAGCAGACCGTCAGCGAAGGGAAAGAACGCATCCGATGCCACCGCAGAGCCGATGGTCAGCGGCTCCGGCAATTCCAGCGCCTGCGCCATGCGCTCGGCTTTCTTGGCGGCGATCAGGGCGCTGTCCACACGGCTCATCTGGCCTGCGCCCACACCCACGGTGGCTTTGTCCTTCACATAGACAATGGCGTTGGATTTCACGTGCTTGGCGACTTTCCATGCGAACAGGAGGTCTTCCATCTGCGCATCGGTCGGCGCGATCTTGGTCACCACTTTCAGATCGTCCAGCGTCAGGGCTCCGTTGTCACGGTCCTGCACAAGAATGCCGCCCGACACCTGCTTGTAGGCCAGACCGGCCTCAGCGGTGTTGGCCAGGCCCGGCGCCAGGATCAGGCGCAGGTTCTTTTTCTTGGCAAAGATCTTCTTGGCGTCGTTGTGGATCGCCGGAGCGATGACCACCTCGGTAAAGATCTCGGAAATCGCCTCAGCCGTGTCGCCGTCCAATTGGCCGTTCAGCGCCACGATCCCTCCAAAGGCAGAGGTGCGGTCGCAATCAAACGCCTTCTGATAGGCTTCTTTCAGGGTCGCGCCCTTGGCCACACCACAGGGGTTTGCGTGCTTGATGATCGCGCAGGCCGGGCCATCGGCAGGCAGGAATTCCGACACCAGTTCAAACGCGGCGTCGGTGTCGTTGAAGTTGTTGTAGGACAGCTCCTTACCCTGAAGCTGCTCGGCCACGGCCACACCGGGACGATTGCTGCCATCGGTGTAGAACGCGGCACGCTGGTGGCTGTTCTCGCCATAACGCAGGGTCTGCTTCAGCTCGCCCGCGATGACACGGCGGCGCGGCGTCGGCTCACCCACGGCGTCGGCCATCCAGGTGCTGACGGCAGCATCGTAGGCCCCGGTGCGGGCGTATGCGATCTGCGCCTGCCGCTGGCGGAAGCCGTAGGAGGTCTGCGCCTCCTCCCCGCCTTGCGCCTTGATCTCTTCGAGAAGCGAATCGTAATCCTGAACATCCACGATCGTGCAGACATGCGCGTGGTTCTTGGCCGCTGCGCGGATCATGGCCGGACCGCCGATGTCGATGTTCTCGATCATCTCGTCATACCCGGCACCACGCGCCAGCGCGTCCTCGAACGGGTACAGGTTCACCACCAGCAGATCGATCGGCACGATGCCATGCTCTGCCATGGACGCCACATGCATCCCGTTGTCGCGCAACGCCAAAAGGCCGCCGTGGACCTTGGGGTGCAACGTCTTCACACGGCCATCCATCATCTCGGGAAAGTCTGTCAGGTCCGACACGTCGCGCACCTCGATGCCGGCGTCGCGCATCGCCTTGGCAGAACCGCCGGTAGACAGGATCTCGATCTTCAGGTCTGCTAGCGCACGGGCCAGGTCAATCAGGCCGGTCTTGTCGGAAACGGAAATCAGCGCGCGGCGCACAGGGGCGAGGTCGGTCATAGAGGGCACTCCCAAGGGGCGTTATACGGTCAGGTCCGTCTCATCCTTCGCCAGATCGCGCACGGCAATTGCCGTATCCTGCGCTTTGGCCAGGGACCAGCGGACGCGCGTCGCATACTGCATTGCCTTGCCAGATAGAACCACCTGCTTTGCCGCACGGGGCCGCAGACGCCCCTTTTCGAGATAAACCGACGGCTCAAGCCGCATTTCCGCTTTGCCCTCAAAGCGAAACACCCAGATTTCGCCCGATTTCAGCGCCATCGAGGCCGCGGCCCCGCCCATATCCACCGCCACATCGACGTCTGGATGCAGGTGAAAGCGAATCTCGAACGGCAGTCCGGACAGCTTTACCGCGTCCATCGCCTTGTCGAAGCGTTTCTTTGCCGGCGGTTCCAGCGCCACGAGGTAATCTTCCCCCCGCAGGCTACGTCCATCCAGCGAGATCTCCAGGGACCGCGCATGTGTCAGCCCATGCTGCGCAACGTACCCATCATGCCCGCCCTCGAACCGGACGCTTTCGGACAGGTGAGATATGTAGGTGGGCACCTCTTTGGGCGCTTGTTCCAGCAACTCTCGCCGCGCCTGCCCGACCCATCGCGTCGGTGCAAGCCGCGCCGAGGAATAGCCCTGCAGGCACAGCGTCGAATGCGACAGGGTGGCGCGCCCCGCCCGCCGCCAGTCCTCACCAAAGACCTCGCCAGATCCGCAGGAGACGATCAACGGCCTGCGCCCGGAGGTCAGCTCGAACGCCAGGGTCGAGGCATGGGCGTTCGAGGAGGCAACACCGCTTGGCGGCGGGCTTGCGTCGATGACAACGCTTGTCCGTCCGGCCGACAGACGGGCAAAGCCCATGGCCAGCCCCTCGATCCGCCGTTTCTTGGACCCTGAGGCCGCCAGCGCCTGATCCAGTCGACCATCAAGGCCGCGCCCCCCGCCATGAAACCGCGCCAGCCCACCATCCGCATGTCGCAACGCGCGCAACGTGGGTGCAATGCGCACGATGGCGTCCGTATGGCCGGGATGCAGCCCCATGTCCGCCTCTTCCAGCGCCGATTGCGCCCATGTCAGAAGGGTGAAAACCTCGAGCAATTCCTCGGGGTTGCGCGTTGGAATGCCGCCCTGCTCATCCACCTGACGCTGACATTCCGCGCCCAACGCCATCCGTGCCGCTTCCACGTGGCTTTGCATCCCCTCCAGCGACAACCCGGCATAAAGCAACCCTGTCATCGCCTCGAAGCGTGGCAGACCCGGCGACGACGATGCCCCGCGCCGCGACAGAAACTGCGCCTGCGCCCCCAAAGCCTTGTAAAACGCCTCCGACCGTTCAGCCGGCTGTCCGCGCAAAACGAACAAGGCGTGGTGAATCCAACGGATCATCCGCCGCCCGACCAGCTCCGGCGTCCAGCCCGGCCCGCTGCCCCGTCCATAGCGCTCGATCCAGTCCCACAGCCACTCCTGCGCCAACCTGCGAGCCTTCAGATCGCCGACGGCGGCCAGATCATCGAGCCAACCAAAGCCATGGGTTTCTTCGGCAAAGGCCACGTCCGGCGGCGTTATCCCCCACAAAGACGCCCCCGGCGCCTCCACCAAATGACCAGCGAACATGAGGTTTCCGGCAATCATTTGTCGGCCACGGGCGAAAAAGCCAACGGTTCGGGGTTCAGGTTGCGATACGAAACCGTCCGCCGGACGGGCGTGCGCCGCCAGCCGCGCGTGTACACGGTTCATGACTCGCACGGGCGCGGTGCGCCAGTTCGATTGCGTTGTCATCTCTGCCTTGCCTCGTTGCCCGCAGCTGCTCCCGCAGGGGTCTGGCCCTTTGCGGGCGCGTTGCCCGGACCTTACAGCGTAATCGTGCCCAAGTCATCTTCGGAGTTGCCCAAGCCGCGGCAGGGTTTACCCCTTTGTCAGCAAAGCCATGTAAAAGCCGTCCATTCCGCCGCGCTCCGCCCAGAAATCAGGCCGCAGACGCAAACCGCCAGCGTCGGAGCGCCAGTGATCCTCGATCCAATCCTGCTCCAGCGGCAGCAGGCGCAGATCGGGATGCCGTTCCAGCGCCTCTTCGATCTGGCATTCGCCCTCGTCGGGGATCAGCGAACAGGTGGCAAACACCAGCTTGCCGCCGGGTTTCAATAGGCTCAGCGCATGGTCCAGCATCCACGCCTGCAGCCCCATCAGCTCAAAGATCTTCTCGCCCTCATGGGCATGTGGCAGATCCGGATGGCGCCGAATCGTTCCCGTGGCCGAACACGGCGCGTCGAGCAGGATGGCATCGTATTGCCCCTGGTGCTCCAGCGCGTCGCCGGCGACCAAATCCGCCTCCAGCCCGCAACGCTCAAGGTTCTCGCGCACGCGCTCCAGCCGCGCTTCGGAAATATCCAGCGCCGTGACCCGCGCGCCATTGGC
This sequence comes from Sagittula sp. NFXS13, assembly GCF_040148795.1. Taxonomy (NCBI): domain Bacteria; kingdom Pseudomonadati; phylum Pseudomonadota; class Alphaproteobacteria; order Rhodobacterales; family Roseobacteraceae; genus Sagittula; species Sagittula sp. NFXS13. Next base: position 161,582 of record NZ_JAGEMH010000003.1, on the reverse strand, counting down.
CGCAAGTTGCAGGGTTTTACCCCCCGGCGCGGCGCACATGTCCAGAACCGACAGGCCATCGACGTCGCCCAACAGCCTGACCGGCAGGGCAGCGGCAGCATCCTGCACCCACCAGGCACCCTCGGCAAAGCCCGGCAGCGCACTGACCTGCCCCTGCTCCGCCAGACGAAACGACCCCGTGGGCAGCGTCTCGCCTACCAGCCCCTCAGGCAGATCGCCCTTTAGTGTCAGATCAACCGGCGCGCCCTGCAGGTGCGCGTGCTCCATGCCGGCAACAGCCTCCGCCCCCCAGGCTTCGACCAGTGGCTTGCGCAGCCATTTCGGCAAACGCGGCACGCGCAGCTTGGCCCATTCGGTCGGACCGTCGGCCGCGACCTTGCGCAAGACGGCGTTGACCAACCCCTTGGCCCCTTGGGTTTTCTTGCCCCGCGCCACGATCTCGACGCAGTCTGACACAACCCCGTGGGCGGCCCCCCCGGCACACAGTTCGACACAGCCGAGGCGCAGCACGTTCATTACGCGCAGGTCCGGCGACTTGCGCAAATGCCGCTTCAGGATCTTGTCGGCACGCTCAAGATTGCGCAGCACCTGCGCCGCCAATCGCCCGGCGGCGGCACGTTCTGCCGGCACCAACCGCTCCAGACGCTCGCCCTCGGACAGCGGCAATCCGCGTTCCAACACCTGGTCCAACAGGTCGACGGCGGCCAGTCTGGCGGGGCTCGGTGCGCTCATGATCTCTCCGGAAATGCGGCCCCGGCCTTGTCCGGAACCCTCCTGCGGGCCTATATCAACCTGACCAGACAGAGGAAAGCCTCATGACCGACGCCCAAAAGGACCTCCCCCCCGCCGCGCAACGCGCGCTGCAAGAGGCCGCCGAACGCCGCGCCAAAGCCGACGCAGAGGCCAAGGCCGCCCCCAAGGAATACGGCGGCCGCGATGGCCCGGAACCGGTCCGCTACGGCGATTGGGAAAAAAAGGGCCTCGCCATCGACTTCTGAGCCCCTTCGCCCGGCCTTTGGCTCGGAGCCACCGTCGCTTGAGACCAGACAGACGGCGCGATGGCGCGGAGGCAAGGCAAATCGCCGAGGCTCCGCCGCAGGTGGATACGGCTATTTTCCTTGTCGCCGGGACAGCGCGCTGTCAGGCGCAGATCAAGCGACGGTGGCCCCGCGCCTTTGGCTTGGTGAACCAGAGCGCAACTTGTAAGGGTCGGCGGGCGGGCGAATTGCCACAGGCAAGAGTCCCGCTCCGTCGACCCGCCCCTCAGTTCAAACCAAGCACGTCCAGCATGTCATAATGTCCGGGGTCCTGGTCCTGCCCCCACAAGGCCGCTTTCAGCGCACCACGTGCAAACAGCGCGCGATCCGACGCCATGTGTTTCAGCACGATCCGCTCGCCCGGCGTGGCAAACAACACTTCATGTTCTCCAACAATGTCGCCGCCGCGAATGGCGTGAAACCCGATGTCGCCTCGCTTGCGCGCGCCGGTGATGCCATCGCGGCCACGGTCCGACACATCGTCAAGCGCCACACCCCGGCCTTCGGCAGCAGCCTCACCCAGCATCAGGGCCGTGCCGGACGGCGCGTCGACCTTATGGTGATGGTGGCCTTCGATGATCTCGATATCCCAATCCGCGTCCAGGGCGGCAGAGACCTGTTTCACCAGTTTCGTCAGCAGGTTCACGCCCAGCGACATGTTTCCCGCCCGCACCACGACAGCGTGCCGCGCCGCCCGGTCTATGGCCGCGATATCGTCCTCGCTCAGGCCGGTGGTTCCGATCACATGCACGGCCCGCGCCTGCGCCGCCAGCTCAGCAAAGGCAACCGTCGCGGCCGGGGCGGTAAAGTCGATCACCGCCTGCGCGCGGGCAAAGGCCTCCAGCGGGTCATCCTCGACCACCACGCCCAGATCCGTGCCGCCCATGGCCGCGCCCACATCCCGGCCCACCCAATCGTGGCCGGGGCGTTCCAGCGCACCCACCAGCTTCAGCTTGTCCGAGGCTGTGATCTCGCGCACCAGCATTTGCCCCATGCGCCCTGACACGCCTGTCACCACCACGCCCGGCTGTTTCGTCATCACGTCTGCTCCCATCGCAATTCACGTTCCCCTTACATCGCTGCGGCACGCTTGGCAAAGCAGCAGCTTCGTTCTAGGTGTGGCCCATGGCAAAGAACAGAATCCAAGACGGCGCAGGTCCGTCGCAACGACAGCTCCGCGTGAGCGAGGTCATCCGGCGGCAACTTTCCGACGTCCTTTCGCGCGGCGATGTGCATGACCCGGAACTCAACCGCATGGTCATCACCGTGGGCGAAGTGCGCGTCTCCCCCGATCTCAAGGTCGCGACCGCCTATGTGGTGCCGCTGGGCGGCAACAAGGTGGAAGAGATGTTCGAACTTCTCGAACGCAATCAAAGCGAACTCCGTCGCGCCGTGGCCAAGGGTCTTACGATGAAATATTCGCCAGAGCTGCGCTTTCGCCTGGACGAAACCTTCGATCAGCTCGACGAAACACGCCGCCTGTTCTCGGACGAGACCGTGCGCCGCGACACGGAATGACCCGCCCGATGCTGCGACGCGGTCTCATCACATTGGCCCTGGCCCTTGCGGCCACGGCCATCGCGCCGCGGGCCCGCGCGGTGACTTGCGAAAACGTCACGCACGACGACAACCGCTATACCGTCTGCGAAGTTGATGCCTCCGCGGAGCACCTCGGCCTCTACCTGACGGACGACACAGGACGCCCGTTCGGGCATTTCACTTTCCTTCAGCAAGCGCTGGAAGAGCAGGACAAGACGCTGGTCTTTGCCATGAACGCAGGGATGTATCACAGCGACCGCTCACCCGTTGGCCACTACGTGCAGGACGGGACAGAAGAAATGCGCGTGATCTCATCGGCCGGACCGGGCAACTTCGGTCTGCTGCCAAATGGTGTCTTCTGCATCAGTGACAAAGGTGCCCGCGTTTACGAGACACGCGATTTTCTGGCGCAAAAGCCCGCATGTCGCGATGCAACGCAATCCGGACCGATGCTGGTGATCGACGGGCAATTGCACCCTCGCTTTCTGCCCGACAGCACATCCCGCTACGTGCGCAACGGCGTCGGCACATCAAAGGACGGCAAGCGTGCGGTTTTTGTCATCTCGCAAAACACCGTCACCTTCTACGACTTTGCCCTGTTTTTCCGCGACGCGCTCAAGCTGCCGGATGCCCTGTTTCTGGATGGCAATATCTCACGCCTTTACGCGCCCAGCCTCGGGCGCAACGATCTGGGCCGCCGCATGGGGCCAATCGTAGCGGTGACCGAGCCGCTCCGGTAATCGTTGCACCGCACCAGATGTCGTGGCAGGCTGAGACAAAGGTTTGCCATGATGCGTTTTTTGGTCTCGTTTCTTCGTCTGTTTGGGTTGCTCGTGCTTCTGGCGCTGCCTGCGACACTGGTCCCGCGCCACGCCGATGCGCAGGACAACAGCCACCTCTTTCGCGATTTCTCCGCCCGGTCCCTAAGCTGGCAGGACAAGCGGTTCCTTCAGGCCGCCCTCGCCTTCGAAGGTCACTACAACGGGCTGCTCGATGGCGATTGGGGCCGGATCAGCCAGCGCGCCATGCGCGCCTACAGCGCTCAGGAATTCGGCTCCGGGTCGCAGGACTGGCATATGGCGATGCTGGCCATGTCCCTCGTTCTGGCCATCGACGAAAACGGCTGGGAGCTGGAGTATTCAGAGCCCCTCGGCCTGTCGTTTTTCGTGCCGCAAAAGCGGGTGAAGGCCGATGAGACAACAGAGCTGTTCATCAATTTTCATCACGTCGGGACGTCGCTGGCCTACTCCATCGGTCGGTTGAGCTGGGACGAACTGAATGCGGTGCACAGCTACGCGTGGGGGCGGCACCAGATGGCCACGGAGCCCTATCAGTTGCGTCAACCGGGCCGATCCGTGACCTCGATCCAGCGCGCCGACGGGTCCGTTCTCTATGCGCGTTCCGATCTGATCGACGGCTTCTGGTCCACGATCCTGATTTCAGCCGACCGTCAGGATGCCGCTCTTCTCGCGGCGGTGACGGCCTCCATCACGCCGGGACGCGCGGACCCGCTTGCGGTCACACAAGGGGGTGCTCTGGATCGCGCCATCATGGGCGCGCTCGCCATCCTCAACGACCCGGAGCCGGAGCCAGCACCGCCCGCCCCCGCCCTTACCGCCAGGACCACACCGACACCGCGCAGCGGCGGGGCCAGCGGTTCAGGCTTTTATGTCTCCGACAAGGGCCACGTCCTGACCAACGCCCATGTGGTCGACACTTGCGACAGCATAACCGTGAACGGCGAGCGCGCCTTTCTGGTTGCTGCTGACGGCAAGCGCGATCTGGCGCTTTTGCTCTCCGCCAGCGTGCGGGCCAAGGCGGTGGCCATCTTCTCAGACGCGCCGGCGCGGCTGAACGCGGATGTCACCGTCCTGGGCTACCCCTTTGCCGATGTGCTCGGCGGGTTGAACGTCACGCGCGGTGCGGTCAGCAGCGTCACAGGGATCGGCGGCGACCCCGACTGGTTGCAGATCAGCGCGCCGGTGCAGCCCGGCAATTCCGGCGGCCCGCTTGTCGCGGCGGATGGATCGGTGGTCGGCGTCGTGACCGCTCGACTGAAGGATCGCCCCGGCGCAACAGCGCAAAACATCAACTTCGCCGTGCGCGGTGAGGTCGCGCGCCGCTTTCTGGCCGAACAGGGCGTCAGCCCGCAGGCCAACACCGACCGGACCCCGCTCGCACCGGAAATGCTGGCAGAGCAGTCAGCCGCCTTCACCACGTATATCGAGTGTCTGACACGTTGAACGCCCGCTTTGCAGCCGGAACTGCCGCCACCGCCCGGCCTGCCGTTCTCCAACCAAAGCTTGCACCCCGGCCCTGCCCAGCCTACCTCAGAGCAAACAGCAATGAGGCCCCACGATGTCCCAGTCCCCCGCAGACCTGACCCGCGCCCTGCTCGACGCCGCCCGCAAGGCCGGGGCCGATGCCGCCGACGCCGTGGCGTTGGACGGGACCTCCGTGTCCATCGACGTGCGCGCGGGCCAGCTGGAGCAGGCAGAGCGCGCAGAAGGCCGTGACCTTGGCCTGCGGGTGCTGGTGGGACAGCGGGTGGCCTCCGTCTCCACCTCCGACACGCGGCCGGAAACACTGGCCACGCTGGCCGAACGCGCCGTCGCAATGGCCCGTGAAGCGCCCGAAGACCCCTATGTTGGCCTCGCCGATCCGGACCAACTGGCGCGTGATTGGGACATCGCCGCGTTGGAACTGGCCGACCCGACCGCAGAACCCTCCGCCTCGGAACTCGAGGATGACGCCCGCACCGCCGAGACCGCCGCCCTTGCCGTCGAAGGTGTCGTGCAGGTTCAGTCGGCCTCCGCCTCCTATTCCGCCCAAAACGTGGCCATCGCCGCCACCAATGGATTTGAGGGCGCTTACAGCCGCACGTCGCGGTCCCGCTCCTGCGTTGCCTCCGCCGGCGAAGGCCTGAAGATGGAGCGCGACTACGACGGCGACGGGCGCACCTTTCAATCGGACCTGCGCGACGCCGCCGAAATCGGGCGCATCGCTGGCGAACGCGCGGTGGACCGGCTGAACCCGAGGCGGCCCAAAACCGGCGCCTATCCCGTCCTGTATGACGAGCGCATCGCCGCCTCCCTGATCGGCCATCTCAGCGCCGCCACCAACGGATCCTCCATCGCCCGCGGCTCCTCCTGGCTGCTCAACGCCATGGGCGAGGACGTCCTGCCCAAAGGCATGTCCCTGCGCGAAGATCCGCATCGCCCCCGCGCCGCCTCGTCGCGCCCCTTCGACGGCGAAGGCCTGCCCACGCGCAAACGTGTGCTGGTCCAGGACGGCGTTTTGCAGGGCTGGACGCTGGACCTTGCCAATGCGCGCAAACTGGGGATGGAAAGCACCGGCAACGCCGCACGCGGCACCTCCGGCGGGATCGGCCCGGCTTGCTGGAACCTTGAACTGACGCAAGGCACACAAAGCCGCGCCGACCTGATGGCCCAGATGGGCACCGGCCTGCTGGTCACCTCGATGATCGGCTCGACCATCAATCCCAACACCGGCGATTACTCCCGTGGCGCTGCGGGCTGGTGGATCGAAAATGGCAAGCCGGTCTACCCCGTGTCCGGTGTGACCATCGCGGGCAACCTGCGCGAAATGCTGAAAACGCTGATCCCTGCCAACGACGCGCGCCCATGGCTGTCGCGGGTGGTGCCGTCGCTGCTGGTCGAGGGGCTCACGCTTGCCGGAGACTGACCTCGAACTTCTGATCCGCGCCGCCCACGAAGCAGGCACCGTCGCGCGGAGCTTTCTCGGGCAGGACCTTGGCATCAAGCAGAAGGACGACGGCCAGGGCCCGGTGACCAAGGCCGACCTCGCCGTCAACGCCCAGCTGGAGCGCGTCTTGCGCGCCGCCCGCCCCGGCTACGGCTGGTTGTCAGAGGAAAGCCTGGACGATCCGCAGCGCCTCGCGACATCGCGCGCCTTCATCGTGGACCCGATAGATGGCACGCGCTCCTATATCGAGGGAGCGAAAACCTGGGCGCATTCTTTGGCCGTGGTCGAAAACGGCACGGCAACCGCCGCCGTGGTCTACCTTCCCATGCTCGACCGCCTGTACACGGCCGCCCGGGGCGCAGGCGCCCATATCAACGGAGCACCGCTGAGCGTGACACAACGCGCAGACGCCAACGGCGCAGAGGTGCTCGCCACCCGCCCCGCCATGGAATCGCGCTACTGGATCAAGGGCGCGCCAGAGGTCACGCGCCATCACAGGCCCTCGCTCGCGTATCGCCAGAGCCTCGTGGCCGAGGGACGGTTCGACGCGATGTTCACCTTCCGCCCGACGTGGGAATGGGACATTGCCGCCGGGTCGTTGCTGCTGTCAGAGGCCGGCGCTCATGTCAGCGACCGCCATGGCGCGCCGCTGGTGTTCAACGCAGCCCACCCGCAGGTCGATGGCATGGTCGCCGCCAACCCCACGCTGCACGCGGCGCTCTTGCATCGGCTGCGCTGACTCCTATTTTTCGTGCGCGGGCAAGGCTTTCTTGACCATTGCCGTGGCAGCCTGCGCCCCGCCACGCTTGACCCCCGGTTGCGTTTGCTTAGGCTCCGGTGCATTGCGAAACGGCCACTTCCTTCCCCTGCCAACAGGAGCATGGACATGCAACGCCTTCACCTCGTCTTTGGCGGCGAACTCGTCGATCCGACCAAGACCGTCTTTCGCGATGTAGACGACCTTCATATCGTCGGCATCTTTCCAAACTACGAAACAGCCTACAACGCCTGGAAAGCAGAGGCGCAGCGCACCGTGGACAATGCCCACATGCGCTATTTCATCGCCCACCTGCACCGTCTGCGCCAGGAAGAGACCGAGGCTTCTTCGACCGAAGAGCTGGGCTAACCCCCATGTCCAGCCGCGCGCTGTCCCTGCAGGCCTATCTGGCCACAACGCGCGGCACCGGCGCGTCCGACCTGCCGCCCCTGCCCCCACGCCCACCGGGCCAGCTTGTCTGGGCCTGGGCCTCCGGTGCGGAACGCGGGCGCGCGCTGTCCAGGCTCTGCGCCCGCCTGATGGCGCAGAACCCGGATATCTCCGTGATCCTGTCGGGCGACACTTCCGCTCATAGCGAGATGCCGCACGTTCCGGCTCCGACGGAACGGTTGAGCGATTGCGCCGCCTACGCCAAACACTTCAAGCCCGATCTTGTGCTCTGGGCCGGAGGGGCTTTGCGGCCCGCGCTGCTGTCGTCCTTCCGCCAGGAGAACGCACACCTGATGGCGCTGGACCTTGGCCCCGAAGGTCCGCTGGCCCCTGCCGCAGCGCGATGGCTGCCCGATCCGGCTCCCGCCACGCTGGCGCTGTTTCACAGCCTCTACACCACCGGAGAACCCGCCGCGCGCCGCATCCGACGCATGGGCGTCGATGCCGCCCGTGTGCACGCGACGGCCCCGCTGATGGACAGCGACATGCCCCTGCCCTGCCCCGCCGGCCTGCACGAGGACGTCTCCGGCCAGCTTTCCGGGCGTCCGGTCTGGCTGGCCGCCCGTCTGAGGGGTCTGGAGGCGCGGGACGTCCTCGCCGCCCACCGTCAGGCCGTGCGCCTGAACCACCGCCTCTTGCTGGTCATCGTACCGTCATCAGAGGACGAAGCGCAGCGCATCATCCGGGCCGCCGCCGCGTCGCAGATGCGGGTGTGTCACTGGGACATGGGCGAATCACTGGATGAAAACACCCAGGTGCTGCTGACAGAAGGACCAGAGGAGCTGGGCCTGTGGTATCGCGTCGCCCCGGTTGCCTTTCTGGGCGGCTCGCTGCTGACCGGCACAGGCGGCGAAGACCCCTACGAGGCCGCGACCCTTGGCACCGCGATCCTGTACGGACCAAACGTGGGCAAGCACCTCGACAGCTATACGCGGCTGGTGGACGCAGGCGCGGCCCGAATCGTGCGTGACGCCGATTCGCTGGCCGCCGCCGTGCTGCATATCGTGGCCCCCGATCAGGCGGCGCAAATGGCCCATGCCGGCTGGGATCTGATTTCATCCGGCGCGGAATTGGTGGATAGGGTCATCGCCGAAGTTCTCGACACGCTGGATACGAAAGACACCGCCTGATGCACGCCCCTCGCTTCTGGGCCACGCCGCCCGACGCCCCGGCCCTGCGCGCCCGCCTTCTGGCCCCGCTGGCCGCCGTGACCGCGCGCGCCACCGCCCGCCGTGTGGCGCAACCGCCCGACCATCGCGCAGGCATCCCGGTGATCTGCGTCGGCAACATCAACGCCGGGGGCACCGGCAAAACGCCCACGGCCATCGCGGTGGTCCAGCTGTTGCAAGCGCGCGGGCTGACGCCGCATGTGGTGTCACGCGGCTATGGCGGCACGCTGGACGGCCCGGTGCAGGTCGACCCACGCACCCACGCGGCGTCCCAAACCGGAGACGAGCCGCTTTTGCTGGCCGCCTTCACCCCCACCTGGGTCGCCAGGGACCGCGCCGCTGGCGCGCAGGCGGCAGAGGCCGCCGGGGCCGACGTGATCGTGCTCGACGATGGCCTGCAAAACCCGGTGCTGGCCAAGGATCTGACCATCGTGACGGTCGACGCACATGTGGGATTCGGCAATGGCCGCTGTCTGCCCGCCGGTCCGCTGCGGGAGCCCATTGCCGCAGGTCAAAGCCGCGCGGACCTGCTTTTGTCCATCGGCCCCCCGGCAGCCCAGACGCGGTTTGCCCAGACCTGGGGGGCGCAGATCACCCTCCCCCACCTCACCGGCGTGCTGAAACCCTTGCCCACGGGCATGGACTGGGAGGGACTGCCGGCGCTGGCCTTCGCGGGAATCGGTCATCCAGAGAAGTTCTTTGCCTCGCTCAAGGCCGAAGGCGTGGACCTGCGGGGCACGGTCGCCCTGGGCGATCATCAGCCTTTCACCACCGCGATCCTGCAACGTCTGGCGCAGGATGCCGCCAAACTGGGCGCGCAATTGGTCACAACCGAAAAAGACGCCGTGCGCCTGCCGCCAGAGATGCGCCGCGAGGTCCTGACCTTGCCCGTGCGTCTTGAAATCGACGATCCCGCGCCGCTGGCGGCCGCTCTGGACCGCGTGCTGGGCTGAGGCTACTCCGCGGCCAGCGGCTTTTCCTGGATCCTGCCCGAACCGATCGCCGCCAACTCGGCCACCACGCCACGCAGGGTGCGGCGGATGGTCTCGAACTCCGCCGTCGGCTCGATTGTGCGTTCGTTCATATACAGCGCGCGATCAATCTCCACCTGGATGGCATGCTGGCTGCGCGACGGGCGACCGTAGGCCTGAGTCGTGTACGCCCCGGCAAAGGGCGTATTGCGCGCCACGACGAATCCCGCTGCGCGAAACGCAGATTCGACCTGCATGACGATGTCCGGCGCAGCAGAGGCCCCAAAGCGGTCGCCGATCACGATCTCTGGCCGTTTTACATGATCGCGCATGGCGCCATCCAGCGCCTCATGCGGCATGGAATGGCAGTCGATCAGAATCGCCTCGCCAAAGCGGGCCCGCGCATCGCTGAGCAATACCGCCAATTTATCGTGATAGGGTCGCCAGATTCCCTTGATGCGCTGCTCCGCCTCAAGCCGTGAAATCTTACCCCGATAAATCGAGCGGCCCCCGGCAACGACTCGGGGGACAACGCCCAGACCACTGGACACACGTGGGTTGTGACCTTTCCGACCGACCCCTTCGATCAGGGCCGGGTCCAGTTCATCCGCCGCGCGGTTGAGGTCAATATACGCTCGTGGCGCCCCGCCACACAAAAGCGGCGCACCAAATTCCGGAGCACAGTCAAACAGTTGATCCACGAATGCGTCCTCTGATGACCGAATCATCATCGGATCAAGCACCGTCTGGTTCAGAAAAGACTGCGGGTAAACGCGCCCGGAATGCGGCGATGCAAAGACCACACAAGACCGCAATGCGTCAGGCAAATGTAAATGGTAAGCTGTACAGGGCATCGTCAATCCTTTGCACGATACAATGACCGAATTCTTTCTGTGCCAAAAGCCCTTGATCCCATCTGATAACCTATTTATAGACCCGCTCACCGGCGCAAAAAGCCCGCCACCCGAAACCGTTCAGGTGGCACTCAGGGAAAGATGCGAAGGCCATATGGGTGATTAGCTCAGCGGTAGAGCACTTCGTTGACATCGAAGGGGTCACTGGTTCAATCCCAGTATCGCCCACCATTATTCCACCTCTCGGTGCACGGGCGCGTCCGTTACGGATGGCGCCCGATACGTTCCGGGAACAGGCACAACCTTGGCGCTCGCGCGCCGCGAAAGACGAAGGAGAGACCAATGAAGGTCGCAAACTCGCTCCGCTCGCTCAAGAAGCGCCACCGCGACTGCCGCGTTGTGCGCCGTAAGGGCCGCGTATACGTGATCAACAAGACCCAGCGCCGTTTCAAGGCACGTCAGGGCTAATTCGCCCTCAGGTCTTCGCGATAGCGATTCGAAAACCTCCGCCGACATCTTGTCGCGGAGGTTTTTCTTTGCCTGTGCGTTGCCTGACAGGTGCGGTTGTTTCCTTTGAGGCAAAACACAAACGCCGCCCCCATAGGGACGGCGCATGAGTCCTGCGGTGGCAGTCGATCAGCCGCCGCGCATCCGTTCGATGACTTGCAGCATCTGACGCGCCCGCGATGCACGCGCCCCATTGGGATAGGCATTCAGATAGCGGCGCACAGCTTGCTCTGACCCCAGACGCTCCACCTCGGCCCACATGGCGGCGTCAGAAGGCCCGCGCGAGGGGGCCGGAGAATCACTCCTTGCCGCGTCCTTCTGCCTGGCCTGCGAAGCGGCCTTGCGACGCGCTTCGGCGCGGGCTTTCTCAGCGGCAGCGGCTTTTTCACGCGCGCGCCGGGCCTCTGCGGCGGCAGCTTGATTTCGGCGTGCCTCCTGCTGCTTCGCCTTGGTCTTCTCGGCTTCGGCCCCTTCCTGCAGTTTGGCGATCTGGTTCAGATCGAGATAGCCGGTCGCCTCCAGGCCTTGAGCTGTTTGCCAAGACCGCACAGCGTCCCGCGTGCCTTCGCCAAAGATTCCGTCCACCGCCCAGTGATAATGTCCCAGGTCATCCAGATTGCGTTGAATGTCCCGACGCGCGTCACGGTCGAGACCAAGGAAATCCTCCGCCCGGCGCAGATCATAAAAGGGATCGGCCTTGATGGCCTTGATTCGCTGGGTCGCCGCGCTGACGTAGCTCCCCTCGGGCTGTGCGATCAGGTAGGACTGATAACTCGCCTCGGAGTTCTGGATGCGCGCAGCACGCCAAGCGCCCTCGTCGGCAGCAATTTCCACCTCGGAGCGTGTGTCTCCCTCGGCCTCGGTGTCCGCAGGGTCAGCGGCGGCCGTCTTCGTGACGTCCTCCCCCTCATCAGCGGTATCTGCAGTTTCTGACTGCTGAGTCGCTTCAGGTGCGGCGTCTGCTGCCTCTGCCTCTTGAGTCGCTTCCGGCGCGGCATCGGCCTCTTCCGCCAGCTCGGGTGCGGCCTCCGCGGTCTCTGCCTCTTCCGCCGCCTCTGGCGCAGCGTCGGCGGCGTCGGCCTCTGGCGCAGCGTCGGCCTCTGTAGTCTCTGGCGCAGCGTCCGCGGCCTCTGCCTCTTGCGTAATCTCAGGTGCGGCGTCCGCTTCCGCAGCCTGCTCCGCCTCCTCAGTCGCCTCCGCTTCGTCGATCATGCTCTCGGCGGTCTCAACCGCCTCAACAGCGTTCTCTTCGGAGGTTTCCGGCGAATCAGCGGTCGCGGATTCCGGGTCGGGCGTGGCCTCGGCCACGACGTCCGGGGCCTCGTCAGCCTCCGGCGGTGTGGCGGGCGTGGCGGTTTCCGCAGGTACAGGCGCTGCGGGCGCTTCGTCTGCGGACCGTGTCGGGACATCCGTCGCACGCACCACCACAAGGTCGCCCGGCGCAAAGCCGTCGACCGTCACCCCGGCGGCCTGTGCTGCTGCGACGACCGGCTGGCCGACCTTCGCCAGTTCACCGGCGGCAAACCGCGACACGGCTGATTCCGGGCCGGACAACACGGTCACGCCCGATGGCACCTCCAGATCGCCGATCCCTGCGTCGAGGAAATCACCAAAGTCTGCGGTCACCGCGCTTTCGCTCAGCACCAGAAACGCACGCCCCGGATATTTCGCCAGAACGCTCATCGCCGCATCCAACGGGAACGCCTGCAACATCACAGCCGTGTCAGACAGTGCCGCGCCATCGCTTGCGGGCAGCAAATACGCCCCGTTCGCGCCATGCAGAAACGCACCGGCGAGCATCATGATGACCGGACCATCGTCCCCTTCGAGGGCCGCGACAAATTCGCTGAACCCTTCGGACATGGCGGGCCCACCCGCATCGCGTGCCTCGGTAACGTCAAATCCCTGTTCGCGCAGGGCTTCTGCTGCCTCGGCCACCTGGGTCGCTGCAAACAGCGTCTGAACCCCGTTGTAACTGCTGTTACCAATGACCAATGCATCGCCTGCTGCTTGCGCCGCTGTGCCCGAAATCAGCCCGGCGAAGGCAAGTGTCAGAATCCGCATAACAATTCCTCCTTTTTTTCAAGCCTACCGTGCTCGCGCATCATAACAAGACACGATTGCACCGGTCATGAAACCTTCGCGTGTGACGACAGCGCGCCGACGACCTGCGACGGTTCTAAAAACGCCCGAAAATCAGAAGGATGCCCCGGAATCAGTCATATTTGCGCTGGTCTTCGATCACGAGCCCGTCACGCGGCAATTCACCAATCCCCACCAGATCCACGTCGGCCTTGAGCTTGAGCACCTCGACGATACTGGCCTCCAGGCCGTCGATGGCGCGCGCCTCGGTTTCGATTCGCACCGTCATGGCGTCCATTTCACCGTTGCGGCTGGCCACGACGCGAGCGCGCGAGATCTCGGGGTGTTTGGCCACCAGCTGCGCCACCTGTTCAGGACGCACAAACATGCCCTTGATCTTGGTGGTCTGATCGGCGCGGCCCATCCACCCCTTGATCCGCGTGTTGGTGCGCCCACAGGGCGAGGCGCCGGGCAGCACAGCCGACAGATCGCCGGTGGCAAACCGGATCAGCGGATAATCGGGATTGAGCGTGGTGACGACGATTTCGCCCACCTCCCCCTCTGGCACCGGATCACCCGTGCCTGGGGTCACGATTTCGACGATGACATGTTCGTCCAGGATCATACCCTCCATCGCGTTGCTTTCATAGGCGACGTTGCCCAGATCCGCGGTGGCGTAGCATTGCAGGCAGGAGATCCCGCGATCCGCATAATACTGCCGCAACGAGGGGAACAGCGCGCCGCCGCCCACAGCCGCGCGGTCGATCTTCAGCTCCAGCCCCATCTCGTCGGCTTTCTCGAGGATCACCTTCAGGTAATCCGGCGTGCCGGCATAAGCGGTGATGCCAATGTCGCGCGCCGCCCGCGCCTGCAGTTCGGTCTGCCCCGTGCCCGCAGGCAGCACCGCCGCGCCCACCGCCCGTGCGCCGCTTTCAAAGATCATCCCCGCCGGAGTGAGGTGATAGCCAAAGCAGTTCTGCACGATATCCCCCTGCCCGATGCCGCAGGCGTGCAGGAACCGCCCCATGCGCCACCAGTCAGGGCTGACGCCGCCGGGTTCGTAGATCGGACCGGGCGACTGGAACACGTGGGCAAGGTTAGACACAGGAAAACCGCCAAAGGGGGGCGCTTCTGCCTGCTTCGCCGCAAGCTCCGACTTGCGCAGAACCGGCAGGGCCGCCAGCCCCGACAGATCTTCGAGCGCATCATATCCATGCTTCGCCAACTGGGTGTTCAAAGCCTGCAACTGCGCGCTCTCTCGCGCGTCTTGGCTGCGTGTTTCCAAAGCATCGAAGTAGCTTGTCATCCCTGTCCCCTCCCGTGAGGTTTTGTCATCCTTGGGTGTCGAGTGGCGCGGGCAGCACCGTCTCCGGCACCGCGTCAAAATCCGCCACCACGGCACATGGTACGCCTGCGGCCTCGATGTCCGTCACCGCCGTCCGGGCCGCCTCCGGCAGCGTTCCGGTGGCCTCGCGCAGGACCACACCGCCGATCCGGCCCGGATTGCGCGCGACCGCATCGCGGTAGACGATCGCATCCTTTTGGCCCGTGTCGCCCAGCAGCCAGATCTGCAATTCAGGATTGGCCGCCAGAATCCGATCAATCGCCGCCCCCTTGTGATCGCCGTGGCTCGCCCCGATCAGCCCCTTGTCGGACACGCCAAGGTCACGCAGGAACATCGGCCCCTGCACCAGCCCTGCCCGATCAAAGATCCCCTCGAGGAACGCAAACAGGTTCCACGGCGAAGAGCTGACGTAATACACCGGGTTCCGCCCGCCTTCGCTCAGCCGCGCCATCAGTTTGACCGCATCCGGGTAGACTTCGCGGGTCAGCGCATTGCCGGTAAAGGTGTTCCACAGGTTGCGCGGCAGCGAAAACGCACCGGTGTGCAGCATCGTGTCGTCGATGTCGGACACCACGCCATAGCGCGCCTCCGCCTGCGGCACGAGGACGGGCATCGGTTTCGGCGCATCGTCGCTGCCTTCGATCTCGGCTTCGATATGCACCCATCCCGCGTGATCCGGCGCGCGTGGCACTTTCATCTGGATGTACCCTTCCGCGTCAGAGCGCCCCTCGACCCCCGCCGCGACCACCGGCACATCCCGCACCTCGGAGGTCAGGAACAGCGACACCATCTGCTTGAAGTTCACCCATTTCGATTGGTCCGCCTCCGGTGCTGCGCGGCGCACGGCACTGACCACGCGCCCTTGAATCACCAGACCACCGGGCACCGCATAGCCGCGATAAGCCTTTAACATCGGGGGCGCATCTGAACGGATCGCCCGCTCGATCAGCCCTTCGACGGCCCGCGCCGCCCGATTGAGACCTGCGCTGAATGTGCCGGTGGAGTTCGCCATGTCGTGCCCTTTCGCAATTGCTTCAGGCAAGCCAACGCTTACGACGGCGATAAGATCGGACGTCACGGAAACTCTTTCGCCCGGTGTCCGACATGCCGAGGTAGAATTCCTTCACATCCGGGTTCTCGCGCAGCTCCTGCGCCGGGCCTTCCATCACCACACGCCCGTTTTCGAGGATGTAGCCGGAATGCGCATAACGCAGCGCCACGTTGGTGTTCTGCTCCGCCAGAAGAAAGCTAACGCCCTCCCCCTCGTTCACCGCTTTGACGATCTCGAAGATCTGTTCCACCAGCTGCGGTGCAAGCCCCATGGACGGCTCATCCAGCAGGATCGTCTCGGGCCGTGACATCAGCGCGCGCCCGATGGCGGTCATCTGCTGCTCCCCGCCAGAGGTGTAGCCCGCCTGCGATTTCCGCCGCTCGCGCAGACGTGGAAAATAATTGTACACCATCTCCAGATCTTCATCGATGGCGCCCTTGCCGTCGCGCCGGGTATAGGCACCGGTCAGCAGGTTTTCCTCCACCGTCAGGTGTTCAAAGCAATGCCGCCCCTCCATCACCTGAATGACACCACGTTTGACCAGCGCGGCCGGGTCCAGATCCTGCACCCGCTCGCTTTTGTAGACGATCGACCCTTTGGTCACTTCGCCCCGTTCCGAATGCAGCAGGTTTGAAATCGCCTTCAGCGTGGTTGTCTTGCCCGCGCCGTTGCCGCCAAGCAGCGCCGTGATGCCGCCCTTTCGCACGTTGAGGGACACGCCTTTCAGAACGAGGATCACGTGATTGTAGATCACCTCGATATTGTTGACCTCCAACAAGGCCTCGTCAGTCATCGATCCATCCGGCATAACACCTCCCCGCACGCAGGTCGCCCGATGGCGCGCGCCCCATGCTTTTGCTTGGTCGAACTTCTCAAGATCCGGCGGCGGCCCACGCCACCGCCGGACGGACAGGCTTCAGCTTTCGCAGTCTTCGTTCACGGCCCAGGGTTCGTTGGCTTCGGCGTATTCATCCGCCTTGGCCGCTACGATATCGGCATAGCCTTCGACGTTGGCTGTCATCAACTCGGACGCCTTCACGAACTTCTCGCCGTCCCACTCCAGCATCCAGCCGCCGGAGTTGCCGGTGTGGTCGGAACACGACGTCTGGAATGGCGGCACCATACCGTCGAGGCCCAGCTCCGCGATCCGCTCTTCGGTCATGTTGATGTTCTCCAGACCCCAGCGCAGTTGTGTCGGGCTGATCTCCGCGGTGTCGAACTCTTCTTGCGCGACGCGGATGCCCTCACCCAGAATGGCGGAGATGATGATGCCGCGGCTGTAAAAGACACCCGCCATTTCTTCGGGGTTGGACTGGGTCAGGCCCGGCTCGACAACATGTGTCTGGATGTCCTGCATGACCGGTGCATCCGGGTTCGGGAACGACCAGCTGATCGACTTGTAGCCCTTGCCGTCCTCGCCCACGATCTTCAGGTCGGCATCATGCCCGGCCCACCAGACGCCAAGGAAGTTTTCCATCGGGAACTTGGTCTTCACCGCTTCGGTGATGGCCCCGGCGTTCATCGCGCCCCAGCCCCACATCACGACGTAATCGGGACGCTCGCGGCGGATCTGCAACCACTGCGCCGACTGGTTCTGCATCTCTTTGAGGCCAACAGGAATCGGCACCAGCTCAAAGCCCTTGTTTTCCGCGTGCATTTCCAGCACCGGCAGAGGCTCCTTGCCAAACGGGTGGTCGAGGTGCAGGAAGGCGATCTTCTTGCCCTCCAGATCGCCCTGCTCTTCGAGGTACTGGATGATCATGTCGGCGGCATCCCAGTATCCCGCCGGAGTATTGAACGCCCACTGGAACGTCTTGCCGTCCATCATCGGGCTGAACCCGTAGCCCGGCGCAAGGATCGGGATCTCGTCCACGTTTGTCTTCGGCAGAACCTGCAACGTGATGCCGGTGGACCATGGCTGCGTCACGATGGAGCGGTCCTTGGTCTTCTCGTAGCACTCCACGCCCTTTTCGGTGGAATAGCCGGTTTCGCATTCTTCGGCGTTCACCGGAACGCCGCCGATCCCGCCGTCACGTGCGTTGAGCATGGTGAAATAGTCGGCCTGCCCGTTCATCAAGGGGATGCCCGTCGCGGCAAACGGACCGGTCCGATAGGCAAGGTTCGGGGTGTACAGCTCCTGCGCCAGCGCACTGGTCGCGGCAATCCCCGCCACAACGGCAGCCACCGCCATCTTGGTAAATCGTGTCATAGTGTCTCCTCCCTGAGATAATGTCACTTTGTTCAGTCTTTTGGTGTCGGTCGGGGTTCGCCCCGGCTCTGTTTTGAAATCGTCAATGCGGGAACGGCCAGAGGATCAGTTTCTCCCGGATCAGCCGCCACAGCTGCGCAAGGCCATGCGGCTCCACGATCAGGAAAAAGATGATCAGGCTGCCCACGATCATGATGTTGAGATGCTCCACCGTGGCACTGTCGATCGGAATGCCCAGCGCGTTGGGCAACAGGTTCAGCACCACCGGCAGACCCACGATCAGGATCGCCCCAAGGTAGTTGCCCATGATCGACCCCAGCCCGCCGATGATGGCGATGAACAGGATGCGGAACGACAGCGGAATGTCGAACAGGTTCGGCTCCGCCGCCCCCCGCCACATAAAGACGAACAGCGCACCGGACACGCCCACGATGTAGGACGAGATGGCAAAGGCCGTCAGCTTCGATTTCATCAGGTTGATCCCGATCAGCTCGGCGGCGATGTCCATGTCGCGCGTCGCCTTCCACGTCCGGCCCAGCGTGCCGCGTGTCAGGTTGATGCACATCCACGTCAGCAGGCAGACGATGAACAGCACGACATAATACTGAATGGTCGAGGACGCCTGAGGCCCTGCGATATACACCCCAAACATCTCGAGGTTGGGCACCTGGATCGCACCAGAGGCGTTGTCATTGTACAGCCACGACCACTTCTCGAACAGCCAGACCAGAAAGAACTGCGCCGCCAGCGTGGCAATCGCCAGGTAGAACCCCTTGATGCGCAGCGACGGGATGCCAAAGGCAACCCCCACCCCGGCCGAGAACACACCCGACAAAAGAATCGCGATGATCGGGTTCATCCAAGGCATCAGCGTGATCAGCTTGTAACAGGCGTAGGCCCCCACCCCCATGAAGGCCGCGGTGCCCAGCGACAGCTGCCCGGCATAGCCCGTCAGGATGTTCAGCCCCAGCGCCGCAAGCGAATAAATCAGCACCGGGATCAGAAGCGTCTGAAAGGCGAACTCCGTCGCCACCAGCGGGAACACGACCCAGGCCAGCACCAGAATGACTCCCAACAGGAACGCATCGTGGCGCACCGGGAACAGGGCCTGATCGGCCCGATAACTCGTCTTGAACTGTCCTGCGGTGCGATACAGCATCCGCGCTCCTCCCCTGTTGTCCGGTGCGCCTCTGCGGGCGCGGAACCGGGTGAATCCGGGCCCGTCCGGGGCGCGCTGCCTCCCCGCAGCGCGCGCCCGTCATCTCCCGTGTGCCGTCAGTCGTCCTTGCGCCGCTTGGGCAAAGCCGCCGTCCAGAAATCCGCCACGGCCTTCCACGACGTGGCCGTCGCATTGACCGAGGCGCTCATCATCGTGTTGACCGCGTCCATCTGCGCTTTCATCACGCCCTGGACCGCCTCCTGTTGTGCCTCGTAGATCTCGCTCATCCCATCTGCGCTGCGCGCAAGGTTGACCGTTTCTTCCGTTGCTTTCGTCCGTGCCCGCGGCGAGCGATCCCGCTGCGGTGTCGTTGTCTTCCGTGTCGCCATCAGACATCCAGTCCTTCGTCTGCATCAAAGCGGGTTCGGGAATTCGAACCCCGTGCATACCCCGTAGCCTCGGAATGCCGGACGATCCAGAACCAAGCCCAGATACCCAGTGCCGCACCCAGCGCGGCGATCACCACAGCCCCCACCATGCGCGACCCGTCAGAGGGCGGCGTCGTGACCGCAAGATAGCCAAACGACCAGAACCCGGCCCAGGCCACCACGTTCAGAACTGCGATCAGTTTGGTCATCCCGACCCTCTCCCCGTCCAAGGCTTCTTTGCTTTCCGAAATACTCCCGCCGGAGGCACCCACGCCCCCGACGAGAGCCGACCTAAACTCTTTCGATGATCCGCTCGCCAAACAGGCCCTGTGGCCGGAACAGCAGCACGATCAGCGCCAGCACAAAGGCAAACCACGTTTCGGTATTGCCGCCGAGCAGCGGCTGCCCCCAGTAGATCTCGAACAGCTTCTCCATCAGACCGATCATCAGACCCCCGATGATAGCCCCGGCGATGCTTTCCAGCCCGCCCAGCATCAGAACCGGCAGCGCCTTGTAGGCGATGACCTCCAACGCAAAGCTCACACCGGCCCGCGCCCCCCAGGCAATGCCCGTGACCAGTGCGATGATCCCCGCGATGAACCAGACCAGCACCCAGACGGTCTGAAGCGAGATCCCGACGGACAGCGCCGCCTGGTGGTCGTCGCCCAGCGCCCGGATCGCACGCCCCATCTGCGTGTAGTTGAGGAAGGCCAGCAGCGCCGCGACCAGCGCACAAGCCACCACAACCACCGTGATATCAAGGTGTTGCAGGATCAGTAGCCCCCCCCATGGCTCCAACACCGTGTCGCCGGTGGGAATGCCAAGCTCCTCGGTGATCATCTGCTTGTTTTCGCCGCCAAAGATGATTTCGCCGCCGCCGATCAGGAACAGCGTGATCCCGATGGTCGCCATGAACAAGATGATGTCCGGCTGCCCCACCAGCGGACGCAACACCACCCGCTCGATGCCGACAGCCAAAACGAACATGACCCCCAGCGTCAGCAGCACCGAAATCCACGCCGGCACACCAAAGGAATGCAGCCCCACCAGCGTCAGCGCGGCAAAGACCACCATGATGCCCTGGGCAAAGTTGAAGATCCGGCTCGACCGGAAGATCAGAACAAAGCCCAGCGCGATCAGGGCATATAGCACCCCGGAGACAAGCCCCTCCCAGAGCACCTGCAGCAGGAAATCCGGCGCCTCGACCATATCCACAAATGGATTGATGAAGATGTCTTTTAGCATAAGTCCCCCTCGGCCTCAGCCCGGTCCTGCGTGAACCCGACCCGCTGAATGTCCATCCCCGAAGCGGTGCCCGCCGCGTTGAAGTCTGTCACCTGCACGTTGAAATCTCCGGGCCGCTGCGCCCCGTCGCCTGCGGCCCTAGTCATGCGCCACCCCCAGATAGGCATCGATCACGTCCTGATTGTTGCGCACCTCGTCGGGCGTGCCGTCGCCGATCTTCTTGCCGTAATCCATCACGACAACCCGGTCGGAAATATCCATCACCACGCCCATATCGTGCTCGATCAGGGCGATGGTCGTGCCAAATTCGTCATTCACATCAAGGATAAAGCGGCTCATGTCCTCCTTTTCCTCGACGTTCATCCCCGCCATCGGCTCATCGAGCAGCAGGATCGACGGCTCCGCGGCCAGCGCCCGCGCCAGTTCCACCCGCTTCTTCAAACCATACGGCAGGCGCCCCACCGGCGTCTTGCGGATGTTCTGGATCTCGAGGAAGTCGATGACCTTTTCGCAGATTTCGCGGTTCTCGATCTCTTCGCGCTGCGCCTTTCCCCACCAGAGAGCTTGCGCCCCGATCCCCGCTTTCATATGCGTCAGCCGGCCAGTCATCACGTTGTCCAGAACGGTCATCCCCTCGAACAAGGCAATGTTCTGGAACGTCCGCGCCACGCCCATCCGCGCAACCTCATAGGGCTTCATCGGCGGACGCTTCGCCCCCTTGTACCAGACCTCACCGATGGTCGGCGTGTAGAACCCGGATATGATATTGAGCATGGACGACTTGCCCGCCCCGTTCGGCCCGATGATCGCGCGGATCTCGCCTTCGCGAATATCGAAGGAAATATCCTGTATCGCCACCAGCCCGCCGAACTTCAGCGTGATGTTCTTCATCTCCATCAAGGTGCCGCCAATCTGGCGCCCGTCGGCGGTGATGTACCCTTCGGTCTGGTCCAGCATCACGCCCCCTCCATCGCAAATCTCAAAGTCTCAACCGACGGACCGCCCGTGGCGCGCCTTGCGGGATGGTGGGCGGGGCGATCCGCGCAGCGGGAGCGTCGTACCATCATTCCGCCGCCACCGCTTTTGGGGTGACCGGCACGACCGCCGCATCCACCAGCTTCAGCGTCGCCTTGATCTTGCCCTTGCGCCCGTCCTCGTAGGTGACTTCCGTCTCGGTGTAGATCGTGTCCGACCCATCGTAGAGCGCGGCGACCAGATCGCCGAATTTCTCGCCGATCACCTTGCGCTTGACTTTTCTCGTGCGGGTCATCTCGCCATCGTCTGCGTCCAGTTCCTTGTGCAATATCAGGAACCTGTGGATCTGGCAGCCCGACAGCATGTCGTCTTCCGCCACAGAGGCATTCACCTCCTCCACATGGGCGCGCACCGTCTCGATCACCTGCGGATGCTGTGCCAGCTCCTGATAGGAGGCATAGGCAATGTTGTTGCGCTCCGCCCAGTTGCCCACCGCCGTCAGGTCGATGTTGATGAAGGCGCAGCAACGGTCCTGCCCCGCGCCAAAGACTACGGCCTCCAGGATGTCAGGATAGAACTTCAGCTTGTTCTCGACGTATTTCGGCGCGAACAGCGCGCCGGAGGCCATCTGCCCCACGTCTTTCGCCCGGTCGATGATGCGCAGATGCCCGGTGTCCTCTTCAAAGAACCCCGCATCGCCCGTGGCGACCCAGCCTTCGGCGTCCTTGGTGGAGGCCGTGCTTTCGGGGTTCTTGTAATATTCCACAAACGTGCCCGGCGAGCGGTAGAAGACCTCGCCATTCTCGGCAATCTTGATTTCCACCCCCGGCGCAGGCACCCCAACCGTGTCAGAACGCACCTCGCCGTCAGGCTGCACCGTGATAAAGACCGACGCCTCCGTCTGCCCGTACAGCTGCTTCAGGTTGATCCCGAGCGAGCGATAGAAATCAAAGATCTCCGGCCCGATGGCCTCGCCCGCCGTATAGCCCACCCGCACCTTGGAAAAGCCCATGGCGTTCTTCAGCGGTCCATAAACCAGCATTTCGCCCAGCGCGTATTTCGCCCGGTCCATCGCGCCCACCGGCTTGCCGTCAAGGATGCTCGGCCCCACCTTGCGCGCGTGCGCCATGAAGTGATCGAACATGCGCTTCTTGGTTTTGCCCGCGTCCTCCATGCGGATCATGATCTGCGTCAGAAGCGTCTCAAAGATCCGCGGCGGCGCAAAATAATAGGACGGTGCGATCTCGCGCAGGTCGGTCTGCAGGGTCTCGACGCTTTCGGGGCAGTTGACGCAGAAGCCTTTCCAATAGGCCTGCCCGATGGAAAAGATGAAATCCCCAACCCAGGCCATCGGCAGGTAGGCCAGCACCTCGTCATCGCGTTTAAGATGGTCGAACTCCGCCGAGGATCGCGCCGCCTCGATGATGTTGCGGTTGGACAGGACCACGCCCTTGGGCTTTCCCGTCGTCCCCGAGGTGTACAGCATCACGCAGGTGTCGTCGTAGCCCAGAACAGAGCGTCGCGCGTTCAGCTCGTCGATGAATTCATCGCGGGCAGCGCGCCCCTGCGCCTGAACATGGCTGAATTCATGCAGATGGCTGTGGTCGTATTTCCGCAGGCCGCGCGGGTCGACGTAGATCATGTGCTCGAACTGATGCAGGCCCTCCTGCACCTCGATCACCTTGTCCACCTGCTCCTGATCGGCCACCACGACGAACCGCGCGCCGCAATGGTCCAGCACATAGGCCATCTCTTCGGCACTGGCGTCCTGATACAGGGGCACGGGGATCGCGCCGCACATCTGCGCCGCCACCATCGACCAGTAGAGCGTCGGACGGTTGCGCCCGATCACGGCCACATAATCGCCGCGCGCCACGCCGATGTTCAACAGCCCAAGGGCAAAGGCCTCGATCTCTTTCTCAGCCTCGGCCCAAGTCCAGCTTTGCCAGATTCCGTATTCTTTTTCGCGGTAAGCCGGCGCATCCCCCATCTCTGTCGCATTCCGATGCAACAAAGCAGGGATCGAGCGCAGGCCTTCAACGCCCTCGACGCGTGAAGCCAAATTAAATTCCTCCCATGCCGAGACCGGCATCTCCTTGTGCCCTCCCCTCCTCAAGGGGGGCGTGATCGCTTGTGCGATTCTGATGCCGATTAGGCGTGTTCTGAGCCTCGTGGTCAACTTTTTCCTGAGGTTTTCCAGAATGTAACGAATTCTTACAGGCCGGGTGAAAGCCGATCGGACACGCACGGTCACTCTGGCCCCCGGACAAAACCACGGCTACCGTCGCGGCCATGCAGACGCGCACCGACACCACCGCCTATACGCTGGCGGGCCTCAACCTGATCCAGCAGGCGCTGTCGATCTTCGATCGCAACCTGGGGTTGGTGCACATCAATCGCCCCATGCAGGTGATGTTCGACCTGCCCGACGCTTTGTGTATGCCCGGCACCTCCTTTGAAAGGGTCATTCGCCATCTCGCGGTCAGCGGCGAATACGGCCCGGTGGACGACATGGAATCCTTCATCAGGACCCGTGTCGATCGTGCCCGCGCGTTCGAGCCGCATTACATGGAACGCACCCGCGCCAATGGCCGCACCATCTCGGTCGAGGGCGCGCCCCTGCCTCAGGGCGGCTGGGTCACGGTCTACACCGACATCACGGCAATCAAGCAGCAGGAGGCTTTGCTGCGCAGCCGCTCAGAAACCCTCAGCGAAGAGGTGCTCGCCCGCTCGGAGGAGCTCAGCGCCACCAACCGCCAGCTCGCCGCCACCATCAGCGCCCTCGAAGAAACCCGTCGCCAGTTGACCGAGATCGAAGCCCGCACCCGCACCACAGCCGAGATGATGCCCGCCCACATCGCCCGTGTGGACGACACCGGGCATTACACCTTTTCCAACAACCGCTTGTCCGATGTCATGCCCGGGCGACCCGGTGCAATCGTCGGTCTGCACGCGCGCGAGGCGCTTGGCCCTGCCTACGCACGGGTCGCACCGCATCTGAACGGCGCGCTGAACGGGGAGCCGTCGACCTTCGAGTTCACCGATGAACCCTCCGGTCGCCGCATTCGCGCGGCCTTTACACCTGATCCGCTGGAACCCGGCGTCTACATCATGTCCCAAGACGTCACACACGAAACGCAGGCGCGCGTGGCCTTGCAACAGACACGACGCCGCGAGATGGCGGCGCAGCTCACCTCCGGGCTGGCGCATGACTTTTCCAACCTGCTGACCATCATGCTCGGCCAACAAGCCAAGCTCGCCCGGCTGGATCTGACACCCGAGGCGCAGGCCTGCGTGACCTCGACCTTGCAAGCCGCGCGGCGCGGCGCAGCCCTGCTCAACCGGATCTCCGACATCACAAGCCCGCGCCAATGGCAGGCGGAGCCGTTGCGCCTTGGTCCCTTTCTGGAAGACCTGCACACGCTCGCCAAACCGACCCTGCCTGAAAAATTGCGGCTGACAATTTTGGACAACACCTCTGCCCCATTGCTGGCAGATCCCGGCCTGTTGAACGATGCGCTGCTGAACCTGATCCTGAACGCCGCTGCTGCTTGTCCGGAGGATGGCACCATCACGCTTACGGCCCGCGAACTGCGCGACACATGGCTGGAGATCACCGTGACAGACACCGGCACCGGCTTTTCACCAGAGGCGTTGGAGCGCGGCCTGACCCCGTTCTTTACAACCAAGGGTGGCGAAGGCTCCGGCCTTGGGTTGGCGATGGTCTACGACATGACCAAACTCGCGGGCGGCTCGGTGCGCTTGTCGAACACGGACAGCGGTGCCTGTGTCACCTTGCGCCTGCCGCTGCGGCCCGCCCCCGACCTGCCGCAAAGCGGGCTGGTCCTGCTGGTCGAAGACAGTCCCGACCTGCGCGCGCCCATCCGTGACACGCTCACGGCACAGGGCTTTTCGGTCATCGAAGCGGCCAGCGTGGACGAAGCCTCAGCCCTGATCGACGCGCTGGACGTGGCGCTGGTGCTGTCCGACATCACGCTCGAAGGCGACGCACCTGGATACGTTCTGGCCGACCGCCATCCGCAGGTGCCACTGCGGCTGATGACCTCGCTTCCCGTGACGCATCCCGATCACGGCGCGGCCCGCGCCCGAGCGCCCGTGCTGGCCAAACCCTTTACCCCAGAGGCGCTCGCGCGCTTCCTCGCCCGTCCGGAGGACCCGCGCCCATGACCGATCCGCTGCCACCCCTTGTCACCATCCTCGACGACGAGGCCGCCATCCGCGAGATCCTCACAGACGCGCTGCAAGAGGCCGGGTTTCGCACCCGCGCCTTTTCCCGCGCGACGGAATTCGAGGCCGCATTGCGGACCACCACACCCGATGTGGCGCTGGTGGACCTGTCCCTGCCGGACCGTGACGGGCTGACGCTGGTGCATCGGCTGGCACTGGAACAAGGCGCGAAGGTCATCATCATCTCGGGCCGCGCGCAGGTGCAGGACCGGATCACCGGGCTGGAACTGGGCGCCGACGATTACGTCACCAAACCGTTCGAGACCGCTGAGGTCATCGCCCGCATCCGCGCCCGCCTGCGCAAAGCGCCGGAAAAGGCGCAGGCCAGCACCGCCCGTTTCGGCGAGTGGATCGCCCATTTCGACCGCTTCGCACTGGAACGCGACGGGGCCGAGACGCCGTTTTCCCAAGCGGAGTCGGAGGTGCTGCGGCTGTTCCTCGAAAGCCCCAAGCGCCTGATCACCCGCGCCCACATGCAAGAGGCGCTGGGCGGCACGGCCGGCGACAGCTTTGACCGGGCGATGGATGTGCGGATCTCTCGGCTGCGCACGAAACTTGGCGAAGATCCGAAAAACCCACGCCTGATCAAGACGATCTACGGCGCGGGCTATATCTTTCTCGGCGATGTGAGCTGGACCTGAGACCTACATAGGGTCGCCGCGACCGAAGACGTTCTCCCGATGCCACCGCAAGTTATCCCGATGCGGATGCAGGCGGGTGTCCTTGGGCAAATACAGGCGGCGATCCGGCGCAATCAACCGTGACACCACATCGCCGGGCACCTTGTTATGAGAGATCATCACATGGGAGGTCTCGTCGACCGAGATCGACTTCCGGCGAGCGCAATGACCAAAACGATTGCGCCGGTCAGCAAACTTGCGAATGCGCGCCCGCGGAAACGCCAGATACCATCTTTGCCACCACTCTGACGGTCTTGCATGGCCGCGCCCCAATCACATTGCGAAAAATGGCAAAGCATGTCTTCACCTGGCCAAAGCAGGTGATCGGAGACGCGCCTATTTATCGGACGGCGCGCGCTCCTTGGGGATGAGAGCTTTTTACTCCGCGGCCACAGGCTCCGTCAGCGGGTTTTCCACGCGCACCGCAGAGTATTTGAACTCGGGGATCTTGCCATAGGGGTCCAGCGCCGGGTTGGTCAGGATGTTTGCAGCGGCCTCGACATAGGCAAAGGGCAAAAAGACCATATCCGGGGCCACCATGCGATCGGACCGGGCCATGACTTCGACGGTACCGCGCCGCGTGGTCAGACGGACCATGCCGCCCGGTTCGACGCCCAGTTTGCGCAGGGTCGAGGGATGCAGAGAACAGTTGGCCTCTGGCTCTACCGCGTCGAGCACGGTTGCGCGGCGTGTCATCGACCCGGTGTGCCAATGCTCCAACTGGCGACCCGTGGTCAGGATCATCGGGAAGCTTTCGTCCGGAACCTCCGCCGGGGGCGTGACACGGGCAGGTGTGAACTTGGCCCGACCGGCGCGGCGCGGGAAGCCGTCGGCAAAGACCACCGACTGACCGGGATCGTCCGGGCCGAAGGTGGGATAGGTCACGGCGTTGTCCTGCTCCAGGCGCTTCCACGTGATGTGATGCAGCGACCGCATGGACATCTTCATCTCGGCGAAGACCTGGCTTGGGTGGTCGTAGTCCCAATCGAGCCCGATGCGCCGCGCCAGATCGACGATGATTTCCCAGTCTTCGCGGGCGTCGCCGGGGCTGTCCACCGCCTTGCGCATCATCTGCACCTGACGGTTGGTGTTGGTCACGGTGCCGTTCTTTTCCGGCATGGCGGCGGCGGGCAGGATCACGTCGGCGTAGTTCGCCGTCTCCGTCAGGAAGATATCCTGCACCACCAGATGGTTGAGTTTGGCCAAGGCCTTGCGGGCATGTTCCACATCCGGGTCGGACATGGCCGGGTTTTCGCCCAGAATATACATGCCTTTGATGTCGCCACGGTACACGCGATCAATGATCTCGACCACGGTGAGGCCCGGCTCTTCGAGGAGTTCGGTGCCTTCCCAGATGTGCTTGAACAGGGAGCGGACTTCGGGATCGGTCACCGACTGATAGTCCGGCATGAACTGCGGGATCATCCCGGCGTCAGAGGCGCCTTGCACGTTGTTCTGGCCCCGCAGCGGATGCAGACCCGTGCCGGGACGGCCCACATGACCACACAGAAGCGCCAGCGAGATCAGGCAGCGCGCATTGTCAGTGCCGTGAATGTGCTGCGACACGCCCATGCCCCAGAAGATCATCGCCCGCTGCGCGCTGGCAAAGCTGCGGGCCACGGTGCGGATGGTGTCGGCGTCGATGCCGCAGAGCTCTGACATGCGCTCCGGCGTGAAGGCGCGGATGTGATCGCGGAATTCAAAGAAGCCCTCGGTGAAGCCTTCGATATACTGACGGTCGTAGAGCTTTTCTTCGACGATCACGTTCATGATCGCGTTCAGCAGCGCCACGTCGGTGCCGGGGCGGAATTGCAGCATGTGCCTCGCGTGGCGGGCCATGGCCGTGCCGCGCGGGTCCATGATGATCAGCTCGCCGCCGCGCTTGGTGAACTGCTTGAAGAAGGTCGCCGCGACGGGGTGGTTTTCCGTCGGGTTGGAGCCGATGACGATGGCGAGATCGGCATTCTCGATCTCGTTGAAGGTAGCCGTCACCGCGCCGGAACCGACGTTTTCCATCAGGGCGGCCACGGAGGAGGCGTGGCACAGGCGCGTGCAATGGTCGACGTTGTTGTGCTTGAAGCCCTGACGGATGAACTTCTGGAAGAGATAGGCCTCTTCGTTGGTACATTTGGCCGAGCCGAAGCCCGCAACCGACGCCCCGCCGTAGTAGCTGCGCAGATCGGCCAGACCATGCGCCGCCTTGTCCAGCGCCTCTTCCCACGTGGCCTCGCGGAAATGGGTCCACGGGTTGGCGGGGTCGACGTTCAGCCCCTTTTCCGGGGCATCGTCGCAGCGGATCAGCGGCTTTGTCAGACGGTGGGGGTGGTGGATGTAGTCCATGCCAAAGCGGCCCTTGACGCAGAGCCGCCCCTCGTTCGCCGGGCCGTTGATGCCCTCGACGTATTTGACCTTGCCGTCCTTGGATTTGATCGAAACCTGACAGCCGACGCCACAGAACGGGCAGACGCTTTTGGTTTCGGTGTCGAAATCCTTGCTGTCGCCGATCTGGTTGGTGTCCATGACGGAGGACGGCATCAGCGCGCCGGTCGGGCAGGCCTGCACACATTCGCCGCAGGCCACGCAGGAGGACTCCCCCATCTCGTCGTCAAAGTCGAACACCGGGTAGGCATCGTGGCCGCGGCCCGCCATGCCGATCACGTCGTTGACCTGCACTTCACGGCAGGCGCGCACGCACAGGCCGCACTGGATGCAGGCGTCCAGGTTCACGCTCATCGCCACGTGGGAATCGTCGAGCAGGGGAATGCGCTCTGCCTCCAGCGTCGGGAAGCGCGATTCGGTGACGCCCTGTTCGGCGGCCATGTCCCACAGGTGCGAGGATTGGTCGTGGGCGGCGTTGCGCTCCGGCTGATCGGCCAGCAGCATTTCCATCACCATCTTGCGCGCGGTGGTCGCGCGGGCGGAGGCCGAGCTGACGACCATGCCGTCCTGCGGTTCACGGATGCAGGAGGCGACGAGGTTCCGCTCACCTTCGACCTCGACCATGCAGGCGCGACAGTTGCCATCGGGGCGGTAGCCGTCCTGGGGTTTGTGGCACAGGTGCGGGATCTTCAAGCCGCGACCGTTGGCCACTTCCCAGATGGTCATGCCCTTTTCGGCTTCGACCTGCTCACCATCGAGGGTGAATCGGATAATGTCGGACATGCGTTCCTCCAAGAAGTCTGGCCTGCGCCCCGGGTCGGCCCGTCGCATGACGACAGGACCGGCATTCCGGATATACCTAAACCATGCCCACGTCCGAGGGCGTGGAACAATGCCGACCTTCGGCTGCGTTTTTGCGGCTTTGCGTTTCCGATGCGCGCCGCTGCGTTCGCGCGCCGACCATCCGCCTTCATCAAAGCATATTATCCGATTGTGTCAAAAACATTCGATGAACGCCCTTGACCTGGAGCGCGCTCCAACTCCTACCTTGAGATGCGTCGACACGGGAAAGGGTTTTGCATGAAGATATCCGACCTTGCGCGGCGCAGCGGCTTTAGCACCGATACGCTGCGGTATTATGAGAAAATCGGCCTTGTTCCCCGAGCGGCGCGAGATGCCGGCGGGTGGCGGGTTTACGACGCCTCCACGCTGACG
This sequence comes from Sagittula sp. NFXS13, assembly GCF_040148795.1. Classification (NCBI taxonomy): domain Bacteria; kingdom Pseudomonadati; phylum Pseudomonadota; class Alphaproteobacteria; order Rhodobacterales; family Roseobacteraceae; genus Sagittula; species Sagittula sp. NFXS13. Next base: position 131,556 of record NZ_JAGEMH010000003.1, on the reverse strand, counting down.
TGGCTGGCGTTTCTCGATCGGTTGCGCGCCACGGGGATGCCCATGCGCGACCGGCTGACCTACGCCCGGTTGCGCGCCGAAGGGGACCACACCGGACCGGAGCGCCGTCAGCTGCTGGAGGCGCATCGCGACGAGGTGCGTGCCCGCGTGGCGCAATTGCAGGACTGTCTGACTGTGCTCGACACCAAAATCGACAGCTATCCCAAAGGAAAAGCCAATGACCCCGCACCAACAGACCGCCCCACAGACACGCCGTGACCGCGGCCTTGATGCCCTGAAACGTATCGACGGCCAAGGCGGAGAGGCCGTGGTGAATGCCCTCGCCGACATCGCTCCGGATTTTGCCGACATGCTGCTGGAGTTCCCATTTGGCGACATCTACACCCGCGAGGGGCTTGATCTGCGGTCCCGCGAAGTGGCCACAATCGCTGCGCTGGCGGCGATGGGCACCGCCACGCCACAGTTGAAGGTCCATATGCAAGCCGGGCTGAACGTCGGCCTGAGCCGCGAAGAAATCGTGGAAATCTGTATGCAAATGGCCGTCTATGCAGGGTTTCCGGCAGCGCTGAATGCCTTGTTCGCCGCGAAGGAGGTGTTTGCCGAGGCCGCCTGATCGCCACCGCGCTGGCCGGATTGCGACATCGCGTATCGCAATTCGGCCAGTGCGGTCGTCAATCGGTGGACCTCCCCCGTTGCGCCGCCTAGGGTTCGGAAAATTCAAGATGGCGGCAGGAGGCACGCATGGCGACGGGAAAGAACATCCGGACATGGCATAATGGGCAGTGGCATGAGGGCGATGCGCTGATCATGCGTGCCGCAGATCACGGCGCCTGGCTGGGCAGTTCGGTGTTTGACGGTGCACGTCTGGTAAAGGGCGTCACCCCCGATCTGGAGGCCCACTGCGCACGGGTGAACCGCTCTGCCGTGGCGATGATGCTGAAGCCGACCGTCCAGACCGATGACATGATCGAGATGGTCCGCGAGGGCCTCAAAGCCTACGCCCCCGACGCGGCGGTCTACATCCGTCCGATGTATTGGGGCATCAACGGCGACGCCACGGCCATCATTCCGCAGCCCGACGAAACCGGATTCGCCCTGTGCCTGGAAGAGATTCCCATGGCGCCGGACACCGCGTCTGTCACGCTGGGCTACACCCGTTTTCGCCGCCCCGTGATCGACACCGCCGTGGTCAATGCCAAGGCAGGTGCGCTTTATCCCAACAACGCGCGGATGCTGGCGGAGGTCAAAGCGCGCGGCTTTAACAATGCGCTGGTGGCCGACGCCATGGGCAACGTGGCCGAGACGGCAACAGCGAACGTCTTCATGGTGCGCGACGGCGTGGTGTTGACGCCGGTGCCCAACGGCACGTTCCTGTCCGGGATCACCCGCGCGCGCCACATCGCCAACCTGCGCGCCGATGGCATGGAGGTCGTGGAAACGGTTCTGACCTTTGATGATTTCGCCGTGGCCGATGAGGTCTTTCTCACCGGCAACATGAGCAAGATCACCCCCGTCACGCGCATCGAGGACAGATCCTACGAGGTTGGCCCGGTGACCCGCCGGGCGCGCGAACTGTATTGGGACTGGGCGCTTTCCGAGGCTTGAGGCGTGGAAAAGCTGATCGTCATTGGCATTTTAATGGTCTTTTTCGGGGCAGTCTTTGCCCTGATCCATTTCAACTATCGCCGTGAGATGCGGGACCGGGCGCAGCGTCTGCCCACGCTGGACGATCAGATCGACGTACTGACGCGCGCCGGGCTGACGATCTCGCCGGGGCTGGGGCGGGACGACTTTCTGGCCTGGGGGCCGGAGCACAGCTATGCGCATGACCCCTGGCGGCTGATCCTGCTGACGCTGGCCTGCCGCACCGAGCAACCGGAGGGTCGGCCCTTCAGCCCGCGTGCCGCATTGCTGGACACCACCGCCGCGGTGGACACGAAGGAGCTTGCGCGGGTCACCGGGCATACGACACAGGCAACAACGCTCGACGCGGCGCTGGCGGATTGTGCCGCGCATGTGTCGGAGGGCTCCGGCCTGTATACGCTTGAAAACGGGACCGATCTGGCAGTATTCGTGCTGCCTGACCAAGGGGCCGCGCAGATCAACGCGCGGTATCCCGGCCTGTTGGAGCGCGTCTAATCACGCGGTGGACAGCCGCCCCGTGCTCTGCCAATGTCGGTCGACACAGGAGGAGCCTCATGCGCAAGTTTCTAGTGGTTCTGGATGACAGTCGGGAATGTCTCAACGCGATGCGGTTCGCCGCCATGCGCGCGTCGAAATCCGGTGGCGGCGTGGCCATTCTGTCGATCATCGCACCCGAAGAGTTCAATCACTGGATCGGCATTGGCGATATCATGCGCGAGGAAGCCCGCGAGCGCATCCACGCCCATTTCGAGGTCTTTGCCAAATGGATGCGCGACAAGCAGGGTGTCGATCCCGAGCTGGTGATACGTGAAGGGGATTCCGTGCAGGAGATCCTCGCCCACGTGAATGACGATCCCGAAATCGGCCTGCTGGTGCTGGGCGCCGCCGCCGACGGGAAGGGCCCAGGCCCGCTCGTGACACAGATGACGCGCAGCGCGGGGAGCCTGCCGGTGCCGGTGACAGTCGTGCCCGGAGACCTGTCGAAAGAGCGGCTCGAAGCGATCACCTGACCGCCCAAGCCGCCCCTCGGGTCAAATGGCGCCAAAGGCACTGATGGCCTGTGCGACCTTGCGATAGCCCGCAATGTTGGCCCCCTGGCGATAATCTGGCCGCCCGTCGCGCAGCTCTGCTTCGGAGACCACGTTGTCGTGGATGTTGCCCATGATCTGCTTCAGACGACGGCGGACCTCCTCGGCGGACAGGTATTGCCCGTGCGCGTTCTGGCTCATCTCCAGCCCGGAAATCGCCACGCCACCGGCATTGGATGCCTTGCCCGGCGCGTGTGCCAGCCCCTTTTGCTGCGCCAGACGCACAGCCCCGGCGGTCAGAGGCATGTTGGCCCCTTCGGAGATCATCGTGGCACCTGAGTCGATGGCCTTGGACAGGGCGTCCTCATCCATCTCGTTCTGCGTCGCGCAGGGCAAGAGCACCTGCGCCTCGACCGCGCCCCAAGGCTGCGCGCCGCGCGTGTAGCGCAGCCCCTTCGGCGCATCGTCCAGGCCACGTCCTGCGCCTTTGGCCTCCCGCACCCAGGCGATGTGATCCGCGGTCAGACCATCTTCGGCCAACAGCGCGCCGCTGCTGTCCGACAGGCTGACCACCGTTGCGCCCTCGGCAATGGCTTCTTCGGCGGCATGTGTCGCTACGTTCCCGGCCCCTGACACGGCGATCCGCGCACCGTTCAGATCACGCCCGGCCTGCGCCATCATGTGACACAAAAAATAGATCAGACCGTAGCCGGTGGCCTCGACCCGCATGGCCGATCCGCCAAAGCTTTCGCCCTTGCCTGTCAGCGCGCCGTGGAACTGGCCGCGGTGCTGCTTGTAGGCCCCGAAAAGAAATCCGATCTCGCGCGTGCCGACGTTGATGTCCCCCGCGGGCACATCGTGGTCCGGGCCGATGTACTTGCACAGCTCGGCCATGAAGGCATGGCAAAAGCGCATGATCTCATTGTTGCTGCGGCCCTTCGGGTCGAAATCCGACCCGCCCTTGGCACCGCCCAGCGGCAGCCCCGTCAGCGCGTTCTTGAAAACCTGTTCGAAGCCAAGAAATTTCAGCACCGATGGGGTCACTGTGGGATGAAACCGCAGCCCGCCCTTGTACGGCCCGATCGCGTTCGAGGTCTGAACCCGCCAGCCGCGATTGATTTGAACCGCGCCGTTGTCATCTTCCCACACCACGCGGAAAGAGATGATCCGATCCGGTTCGCTCAGCCGATCTAGGACCCGCGCACCGGCAAAGGCATGGTCATTTTTTTCCACCGTGATGGTGTCAAAGACCACCTCTTCTACCGCCTGATGGAACTCTTCTTCGTGCGGCGTGCGGGCGCGCAGGCGCTCCATGAAAGTCTCGGTCAGGGCGGCGCGACGGTCAGTCATAAGGGTCTCCTTTCAGGGTCTTGTCGCACACCTAGCCCGCAGCAGGCGTTGCTCAAGCAGTTTAGAACCGTTCCAAACCTTGACGTTTACCATCGGCTTCCGCATATAAGAGGGAGACCAAGGAAGGTGCCCGCGACATGTTCATTCAAACCGAATCCACACCGAACCCGGCAACGCTGAAGTTCATGCCCGGCCAGACCGTTCTGGACATGGGCACCGCCGACTTCCCCTCGCCCGAGGCCGCCGGTGCCTCCCCGCTGGCCAAACGGCTGTTTGCGGTCGACGGAGTCACCGGCGTTTTCTTCGGCAACGATTTTGTCACCGTGACAAAGACGGACAGCACGGACTGGGATCACATGAAACCCGCCGTTCTGGGCGCCATCATGGAACATTTCCAATCCGGCCAGCCGGTCATGTCCGACGGTGCGGCGCAGGCCGGGGGCCATGCCGCCCATGAGGGCGAAGACGGCGAGATCGTCGGCCAGATCAAGGAATTGCTCGACAGCCGCGTGCGTCCTGCCGTGGCACAGGACGGAGGCGACATCACGTTCCACGGCTTTGACCGCGGTGTTGTGTACCTGCACATGCAGGGCGCTTGCGCGGGCTGCCCGTCCTCGACGCTGACCCTGAAGATGGGCATCGAGAACCTGCTGCGCCATTACATCCCCGAAGTGACAGAGGTCCGTCCCGTCGCGGTCTGACCCCCCCGCGCTTTGACAGATATCGCAGGCCGTCCCTCGGGGCGGCCTTTTGCGTTTATCGCCCTCCTATGCGCAGGAAGCGGGTCGCCCGCAGCCCTGTTTGCATGCTGTTCTGAATGGGTCATAGGAGGTCTGTCATGTCAATTGTCCTGCCACTGTTGGTGTTTTTGTTTCCGCTGGCCTACAGCCCGGGTCCGGGCAACATGACCTTTGCCGCGAATGGCGCGCGGTTCGGTTTTGCCGCGACGCTGCCCGCCAACCTTGGCTACCATATTGCCACCTTGTGTGTCGCGCTGGCCATGGGGTTCGGCGCGCTGAGCCTGTTGAACGCGGTGCCGTGGCTGTTCACAGCGCTCAAGATCGCCGGGGCGCTGTATGTGCTGTGGCTGGCGATTGGTTTCCTGCGCGCAGAGCTGAGCGAGGATGCGCGGCGCCCCCGTCCCATCAGCTTTGCGGATGGTGTCGTCCTTTTGGTCCTGAACCCAAAGGCTTACCTGATCATGGCGCTGATGTTCTCGCAATTCCTGAACGGGGAGGACCTCACGACTGTGGTGGTGATCGCCACGGTGTTCACCCTGAACAACCTGCTGGCGTTTTGCGTCTGGACCTTGGCAGGCGATGTGCTGTTGCGTGCCTTTCGCAGTCCCGGTGCCGCGCGGCGGATGAACACGGGCTTTGGCGTGGCGCTGGCGTTGACGGCGGTCTGGATGCTGCTGGCGTGAGGCGGACATCGCTGCGCGGCCCACGTTGCGCCGCGCGGTTCGGCGGGGCATAAGACGGCATGATCCTTGCCTTCGACACCTCCACCGCCCATGTCATCGCCGCCCTGCTGGACGGGGACAGTTTGCGCGCCGTCAAGGCAGAACCCATGGCCCGCGGTCAGGCGGAACGGCTGATGCCGCTGCTCGAAGAGGTGCTGACCGAAGGCGGTGCCACATGGCAGGACGTCACCCGCATCGGCGTCGGCATCGGGCCGGGCAACTTCACCGGCATCCGCATCGCCGTATCTGCCGCGCGCGGTCTGGCGCTGGGCCTTGGGGTGCCTGCCGTTGGGGTGTCCACCTTTGACGTGATCCGCTCTGCCGAAGCTGGCACCGCCCGATACGCAGCCATCCCCGCCCCGCGTGACATGGTCTATGTGCAGTCCCAGGACGGCGAAATCGCGACCATGGCCGCTGCCGATCTGGAGGATCACGCGCTGCCGCCCGACCCTGCGCATTGGGCGGAACACATCGCGCGCGTGGCGGCGACCAAGCCGACGGGCACACGCCCTGCACCGCTGTATATCCGCCCGGCCGACGCCGCGCCGTCGAAAGAAGCCCCGCCGATCATTCTCGATGACGCCTGAAACGCTCGCCGATATCAGTGCCCGCGCCTACCGCCACATGCGTCCATGGACCGCGGCGAGCTTTGCGGACAGCCTCGCCAATCCGCACGCCCTGCTGAGCCACAGCGACCACGCCTTTGTCCTCGGACTGGTGATTGCCGGAGAGGCGGAGATTCTCGCGCTCGCCGCCGATCCCGACCACCAGCGCACAGGCCAGGCCAGCGTGGCGCTGGCCGCCTTTCACGCCGATGCCCAAAAAGCAGGCGCCGCTCAGGTTTTCCTTGAGGTCGCCCGGAGCAACGCCCCGGCCATCGCGTTCTATGAACGTCACGGCTATGCGGTGGCCGGTCTGCGCAAGGGCTACTATCCACAGCCCGGCGGTCCGCCCGATGATGCACTGGTCATGTCCCGCACACTCGCCTGACCCGCCGTGGCGTCAACGTTAACAGATGATGAAAACCGCCTTGACCCTCTCCCGGCGCTGCGTCTTGATGACACCATCAAAAAACCAGGGGGCGAAACGCCCCATCACTTGGGAGTTGAACCATGACCTTCATGCAGAAAACGCTCGGCACTGCTGCCGCGCTGGCGCTGACCGCCGGTGCCGCGCTGGCCGATCCGGCGCTGATCTACGATCTCGGCGGCAAGTTCGACAAATCCTTCAACGAGGCGGCCTTCAACGGTGCAGAGCGCTGGGTGAAAGAGACCGGCGGCAGCTATCGCGACATCGAGATGCAGTCCGAGGCGCAGCGTGAGCAGGCCCTGCGTCGCTTTGCGGAAGCGGGTTTCAACCCGGTCATCACAACCGGCTTCTCCTTTGCCGAGCCTATCAAGAACGTGGCATCGGATTACCCCGATACCAAATTCGTGAACGTCGATGGTTTCCTGCCGGAGATCCCAGAGAACGTGTCGCTGATTTCTTTCCAGGAACATCAGGGATCTTACCTTGTTGGCGTGCTGGCGGCGATGGCGTCCGAAACCGGCACGGTCGGCTTTGTCGGCGGCATGGACATTCCCCTGATCCGTCACTTTGCCTGCGGCTACGCACAGGGCGCCAAGGCCACCAACCCCGACATCAATGTCATCGCCAACATGACCGGGACGACGCCCGCCGCGTGGAATGACCCGGTGAAGGGCTCGGAGCTCGCCAAGGCACAGATCGGCCAGGGCGCCGACGTGATCTATGCTGCCGCCGGCGGCACCGGTCTGGGCGTTCTGCAAACCGCGGCAGATGAGGGCATCTACTCCATCGGCGTCGACAGCAACCAGAACTACCTGCACCCGGGCTCGGTTCTGACCTCCATGCTCAAGCGCGTCGACAATGCCGTCTTCGAAGCCATGTCTGACGGCGAAAACCTGGAAACCGGCAAGATGACGACCCTCGGCCTGGCCGAAGACGGTGTCGGCTATGCCGTGGACGACAACAACGCCGAGCTGATTTCCGACGAGATGACCGCTGCCGCCGAAGAGGCCAAGCAAAAGATCATCGACGGAGAGATCGAGGTGGTCTCCTACTACGAAAACGACAGCTGCCCGGCACTGGATTTCTGATCCGGCGCACTGCCAGCACACAAAACGATGCGCCTGCCCAAGTGGCGGGCGCATCCCTTTGATTGAACCGGGAACGCCGCCTCATGTCAGACCCCAGCGCTATTGACCCTGCCATCGAACTCAAAGGCATCTCCAAAGCCTTTGGCCCGGTTCAGGCAAACAAGGACATTTCCATAAGGGTGATGCCCGGCACGATCCACGGCATCATCGGGGAGAACGGGGCAGGCAAATCGACGCTCATGTCGATCCTCTACGGCTTTTACAAGGCTGACAGCGGCGAGGTCTGGGTGAACGGCCAGAAAAAGGACATCACCGACAGCCAGGCGGCTATCTCCGCAGGCATCGGCATGGTCTTCCAGCACTTCAAGCTGGTGCAGAACTTCTCCGTTCTGGAAAACGTCATCCTCGGGGCCGAAGACGGTGCCATGCTGAAGCCCAGCCTGAACAAGGCGCGCGGCTCGCTGAAGCACCTGGCCGAGGAATATGAACTGCAAGTCGACCCTGATGCGCTGATTGAAAACCTCTCCGTCGGCCACCAGCAGCGTGTCGAGATCCTCAAGGCGCTTTATCGCGAGGCCGACATTCTGATCCTCGACGAGCCCACCGGCGTGCTGACCCCCGCCGAGGCCGATCACTTGTTCCGCATCCTCGAAGGGCTGAAACGCGAGGGCAAGACGATCATCCTGATCACGCATAAACTGCGCGAAATCATGGAGATCACCGACACCGTTTCCGTCATGCGGCGCGGCGAGATGACAGCCACCGTCAAGACCGCCGAGACCTCGCCAGAGGAATTGGCCGAGCTGATGGTGGGGCGCAAAGTGTTGCTCCGCGTGGACAAGAAACCCGCTCAGCCCAAAGCGCCCATCCTCGAAATCGAGAACTTGCGCCACACCGACAGCCACGGCGTCGAACGTCTGAAGGGTATCTCGTTGCAGGTGCGCGCCGGCGAGGTTCTGGGCATCGCGGGCGTTTCTGGCAACGGCCAGTCCGAACTGCTGCACGTGCTGGGCGGCATGACAACCGCCACAGGCATCGTGCGCGTGAACGGGCAGGAGATCGACCTGACCGGCAAACATTCCGACGGGCAAAGCCGCCGCGCCCGTGGCATCGCGCATGTCCCCGAGGATCGCCACCACGAAGGGCTGATCCTCGACTACACGGCTTGGGAAAACACCGTCTTCGGCTACCATCAGGCCCCGGAGATCCAGTCGGGCTTTTTCATGGACAACGCCGCGATCAAGACCGAGGCGCAGGCCAAGATGGACCGCTACGACGTGCGCCCCCCCGATCCGAACCTTGCCGCCAAGAATTTCTCCGGCGGCAACCAGCAAAAGATCGTGCTGGCCCGTGAAATCGAGCGTGATCCCGACATTCTTTTGATCGGCCAGCCGACCCGCGGCGTGGATATTGGCGCCATCGAATTCATTCACAAGGAAATCATCCGCCTGCGGGACGCGGGTAAGGCGATCCTGCTGGTGTCTGTGGAACTCGACGAAATCCTCAGCCTCTCGGACCGCATTGCGGTGATGTTCGACGGCCAGATCATGGGCGAGCGTCTGCCGGACGAGACCAACCAGACGGAACTGGGCCTGCTGATGGCAGGTGTCACCGATACCGATGGCAAATCCGCCATCGCCGCTGTGGACGCGCAACTGCACGCCAAAGAAGCCCGCGAGGCTGCGCAACATGACTGACAATCCGAACAACGCGCCCCGCCCGCGTTTTCCTGCTGCAGAAACACCTGCGCCGGAGGCCTTCGTCCTCTTCACCCCCACCACGCTTCAAAGGAATGCGCCGCATGGATAAGATGCCTGCCTGGGCGGACGCCGTACTCGTCCCCCTGATCTCCATCCTCATCGCCGCCGTGCTTTCGGCCCTGGTGATCGCCGCGCTTGGGATGAACCCGTTCGAGGCGTTCCGGTTGATGGTCGAGGGCGCGCTGATGAAGTCTTCTGGCTGGGGATACACGCTTTATTACGCCACCAACTTCATCTTCACCGGCCTCGCGGTCTCTGTGGCGTTTCATGCCAAGATGTTCAACATCGGCGGCGAAGGTCAGGCGCAGATCGGGGGCCTTGGTGTGGCGCTGTGTTGCCTGTTCATCCCGTGGCCGCATTGGTCGCTGGCGCTGATCGGGGCGACGATTTCGGCCGCCGCCTTCGGGGCGCTCTGGGCCTATGTTCCGGCGATCCTGCAGGCCAAACGCGGCTCGCACATCGTCATCACCACCATCATGTTCAACTTCATTGCCGCCGCGCTTATCAACTACATTCTGGTCAACCTCCTGCGCCCCTCCGGTGGCATGGAACCGGCCACGGCCACCTTCCCGGAAGCCGTGCATCTGCCGACCTTTCAGGACATGTTCTCCACGGCGGACAACGTGCTTTTCCGTGGCTCGCCCGCCAATATCACGTTCTTCATCGCCATTCTCGCCTGCATCGCTGTCTGGCTGCTGATCTGGCGCACGCGGCTCGGCTACGAGATCCGCGCCTTTGGCCATTCCGAGACGGGCGCGAAATACGCGGGCATCTCCCCGGTCAGGATCACCGTGATCTCGATGCTGATTTCCGGTGCATTGGCGGGGCTGATGGCCATCAACGCCACCATGGGCGAGGCCGAGCGGCTGGTGCTGAACGCCTCCGAGGGGGCCGGTTTCATCGGCATTGCCGTGGCGCTGATGGGCCGGTCTCATCCGCTGGGGGTTTTCCTTGCGGCGCTGCTGTTTGGCTTCTTGTACCAGGGCGGGGCAGAATTGGCCTTTTGGGCGAATATCCCGCGCGAGCTGATCACGGTCATTCAGGCGCTGGTCATCTTGTTCACTGGTGCGCTCGACAACTTCGTCCGCTGGCCGTTGGAACGGCTCTTTCTCGCGACGCGCAAGAAGGGGACAGCATGAACAGCCGGGCCGAAACGCTGATCCTCAAGAGCAACCGATGCGACGTCTTTGGCTGGTTTCCAGCTCCGGATACGGACGTGCATCCCATGGACACGAACGGTGCCTTGCCCATCGCCCATAGCGATACGTCTGACCGCGGCGACAGGCTCGCCACCGTGGACGGCATCGTTTGGTTGCGCGGCCCTGCACAGAGGGCTGTCACGCTCGGAGACTGCACCCCGAGGGGCACTGCGCTGGAGGCGCCTTCACGGCACGTGGCCCTGACTGACCGGCTGGCGCGGATCACCCCGCAGGCCCGCCTGTCCAAATTTAACGACGCAAGAGGCTGACTTATGGATTTTGGCACTCTCATTCAGCTTCTGGAATCCACCATTCGCATGTCCACGCCGCTGCTGCTGGCCTGTCTTGCGGGTCTGTTCTCTGAACGTGCGGGCATTTTCGACATCGGCCTGGAGGGTAAAATGCTTATCGCCGCATTTTTCTCTGCGGCGGTTGCCTTCAGCACCGGGAACGTCTGGCTCGGACTTTTGGCGGGCATCGCGGCCTCTGTCGTGCTGTCTGCGATTCACGGGCTGGCCTCCATCACCTTTCGGGGCAACCAGCTGATCTCTGGCGTGGCGCTCAACTTTCTGGCCTCTGGCTTGACCGTGCTGATCGCGCAAAGCTGGTATAGCCAAGGCGGCAAAACCCCGACCCTGACCGGCGACGCCAGATTGGGCGAGGTCACATTGCCCTTTGCCGACGCTTTGCGGGACGTGCCTTTCATCGGCCCGATTTATGCCGACGTGATCTCCGGCCATGCCTCGCTGGTCTATGTGGCGTTTCTGGCGGTGCCGCTGACGTGGTGGGTGCTGTTTCGGACCCGCTTTGGCCTGCGCCTGCGCGCCGTCGGCGAATCGCCAGAGGCCGTGGACACCGCCGGGATTTCCGTGGTGCGGCTGCGGTTTACCGCCGTGATCATCTGCGGCGTTCTGTGTGGCATCGCCGGCGCCTATATGGCGACCGGGCTGCAGCCGTTCTTTGGCAAGGAAATGACCGCAGGACGGGGCTATATCGCGCTCGCCGCGTTGATCTTTGCCAAGTGGCGTCCGTGGTACGCGCTGATGGCCTGCCTGCTGTTCGGCTTCCTTCAGGCGCTGGCGATCCGGTTCCAGAACTTTGACATCGGGCCGTTTACGGTGCCTGTGCAGGTGATGGACGCGCTGCCGTATATCCTGACGGTCATCATCCTTGCGGGCTTTATCGGGAAGGCCATCCCGCCGCGCGCCGGTGGCGAGCCTTACGTCAAGGAGCGCTGACCGGGCGTAACATTCGAGAATATCACAGAGGGGGGAGCTTTGGTTCCCCCCTTCTTCATGTCGCTCACACGCCACGTTGAGCCGGCGGCCAATAAGTTTCTTTGCAAGACACCTTTTGACCGTTTGCTGCGCTTGCAAATACAGCCAAGCTGCGGCTAACAATGACCATGCAGGTGTACCTCCCCATTTCCGAAGTTGCCGTGAACGCCTTTGTCCTTTTGGGGCTGGGCGGGCTGGTCGGCGTGCTGTCGGGCATGTTCGGCGTCGGTGGCGGATTTCTTTTGACGCCGTTGCTGTTCTTTATCGGCATTCCTCCGGCCGTGGCCGTGGCCACAGGCGCGAACCAGATCGTGGCGGCGTCGTTCTCCGGCTTGCTGGCACATCTCAGGCGTAAGACAGTTGATCTGCGGATGGGGACGGTGCTGCTGATCGGCGGCCTTGTGGGGGCGGCCGTTGGCGTTTTCATATTCAACTACCTGAAAACGCTTGGCCAAGTCGATCTGTTGGTGCGCCTGTGCTATGTGGTCTTCCTTGGGATCATCGGTGGCCTGATGTTCATCGAGAGCCTCAATGCCCTGCGCAATGCGCGCCGCGGTGCGCCGCCCAAGCGCAAGAAGCATACTTGGATTCATGCCCTGCCGTTCAAGATGCGGTTTCGCACATCGGGTCTGTATATCTCGGTCATTCCGCCGCTTCTTGTTGGCCTGTCTGTCGGCGTTCTGGCGGCGATCATGGGGGTTGGCGGTGGCTTTATCATGGTGCCGGCCATGATCTACCTGCTGGGGATGCCGACCAAGGTGGTCGTGGGCACCTCGCTGTTTCAGATCATATTTGTCGCCGGTTTCACCACCATCTTGCACGCCACCACCAACTACACTGTCGATGTGGTGCTGGCGGTCTTGCTGATCCTTGGCGGCGTCATCGGTGCGCAGTTCGGCACGATCATCGGCACCCGACTGAAGGCGGAGCAACTGCGCATCCTGCTGGCAGCCATGGTACTGCTTGTCTGCGGCAAGATCGCGCTGGAGCTGCTGATCGAACCTTCCGAGCTGTACACTCTGGCCAAGCCGGGGGGCGTGTGATGCTGCGTCTCCTCGTTTTGCTGCTTGCGATGGCCAGCCCGGCGGCCGCGCAACCCGCCGAGGAAGTTGTGCTTGGCCTCTCCCAAGACACGGTCAGAATTTCCACCAACTTCGACGGATCGGAAATCCTGATCTTCGGGGCCATCAAACGCGAAACCGCACTAGAGCGTGATCCGTTGCAAGTGATCGTCACCGTGGCGGGGCCGCTCCGCCCTGTGGTGGTGCGCCGCAAGGAACGTGTGGCAGGCATCTGGGTGAACACAGCTTCGGTGGAGGTTGATTCCGCCCCGACATTCTACGCCGTAGCCACCTCTGCTCCCTGGTCAGAGGTGATCAGCCACACAGAAGACCTGCGCCACTCTGTCTCCATCCCTCGGGCGATCCGATCCGTGGGCGCCCCGATGGATGTGCTGGACAGCCAGGCCTTCAAGGACGCGCTGATCCGCATTCGCGGTGGCCGGAGCAGCTATCAGCTGCTCGAAGGGGCGGTGACACTGCGCCAGCAGACGCTGTTCGACACACGTATCGCCATGCCTGCCAATCTTACCGAAGGCATCTATCCCACGCGGATCCTGCTCACACGGAACGGACGTGTGGTGTCGCGGTTCGAAACAGAGATCAACGTAACCAAGGTCGGCCTGGAACGGTGGCTGTACATGTTGGCCCAGCAAGAACCGTTGCTCTACGGGCTGATGTCCATCGCCATTGCCATCGCCGCAGGTTGGGGCGCCTCTGCCGCCTTCCGTTTGGTCCGCTCCTCGTGAGCCGCGCCGCCCCCGGCAGGCGGGCGGAGTATCGCGCCTTTCGCGCCCTGCCTACGCGGTGGAAGGACAACGACGCCTACGGCCATATGAACAATGCCGAATACCTGTCGATCTTTGACACGGCCTTGTCGCTCTGGCAGCTCGACAATGGCATTGCCTTGCTTGGCCCGCAGGCGCTGCGTTTTTTGGTGGTTGAATCCGGGGTGCGCTACCATTCAGAAGCAGGCTTTCCGGACGTGATGCACTGCGGCTTACGCCTGCCGCATATGGGCCGGTCCAGCCTGAGGATCGAACTGGGGCTGTTTCGCAACGACCTCGACACAGCCTGCGCCGAGGCGTTCTTTGTTCAGGTCCTGACCGATGAGCACAGCCAGCCGATCCCCCTGCCCGACCCGTTACGCACTATCTTCGCAGAGATTTCTACCTGAAGTAGAAACTGTTGACAGGTATCATGCAGTCTCTACGGTGATTGTAGTGTTGTGATGCCGCCCTTCACACGCAGCAGCAGACAGTAGCAAACGCGCGGCCGGAAGATGCCAGGTCCACAGACCTGTATTTCGGTCCGCTTCGCCAGAAAGCGCAACGTGATCTCACAAGACTTCCAAGATGCTCTCACTTCCGATTTTACCGATGGACCGGAGAATTTAATCTGGAAAAAGCGCAAGGTTCTGAAATTCCTGCGTGAAAGTTTCGACATGGACGTGGCGTTCATATCGCGTTTCACCCAACAGGACCGCGTGTTCGAAGAGGTCGATAGCCGCCCCGGGCTACCGTTCACAATCAACCGCATGGATAAGTCTCCCTTGGAGCAAGGGTACTGCTCCCGCATCGCCCGCAATCAGTGCCCACAACTGATGACCGATGCCGGCGCTGAAGCCTGTGTTGCCGACATCGGAGAGACAGAGGCGTTTCCCATCGGCGGTCACATCAGCGTCCCGATCGTCATGAGCAGCGGCGACACCTACGGAATGCTCTGCGCCTTCAGCCGCACACCGCGCCCGGATCTGAAAGCGCACGACCTGGCCGTATTCACCCTGTTCGCGGAGCTTCTTGGCCGCGACATTGAGACTCTCGCGTTACAGCATGACGCGGACGACCATCTTTTGCAGGAGATGGTGAACGAGGCAGGTTTCTTCCTGCATCTCCAGCCGATCTGTGCGCTTCTGGATCAGAGGATTATCGGATACGAATTGTTGACCCGCTTCCCGGCGCATGTAGGCCTGACCGACGACGTCTTTGCCCGCGCGCGTCTTCTGGACCAGAAGGTGTCGCTGGAGGAACGCATTGCGGAGCACACGACCGACGTTTTGGACAGGCTGCCAAAAGGTCTTTTACTGAACATGAACTTCTCCGTCAGCTCCTTGTCCGATCTCGATTTCGCGCGTCTGTTTCCGCCTCACCATCGCAGGCGTCTGGTGCTGGAATTGACAGAGCATGAACGGGTCACCGATTACGACAGCATTGGCAACCGCATGGCAGAGCTGCGGGCAATGGGGTTTCGCATCGCCATCGACGATGTCGGGGCCGGGTTTTCCAGCTTTCGCCATGTGCTGAAGCTACGGCCCGACGTGATAAAGCTGGACCGCTCGCTGATCTCGGAGATCCACAAGAGCAGGCCGCTGATAAGTTTGTTGACCGGCTTTCAGAACTACGCACGGTTCCACAGCAGCACCATCATCGCGGAAGGCATCGAACATGCGAGCGAGATTGCCGCGCTCTCCCGCTTGGGCATCTTTGCCGGCCAAGGCTACTTGCTGGGCAAACCCCGCCCCTACCGCGAGGTTCTGGGTTAGCCCTTTTCATGGAAATAGGCGTAGATCCGTTCAGCCAGCGCCTCTGACACGCCCTCCACCGCTTTCAGATCGCTCAGATTGGCGCGGCTGACCGCCTTGGCAGAGCCGAAGTGCTGCAACAGCGCCCGCTTGCGCGAGGCGCCCACGCCGCTGATCTCGTCGAGCGGATTGGCCATCTGGCTTTTGGCGCGTTTCGCGCGGTGGGTGCCGATGGCAAATCGGTGCGCCTCGTCACGCAGCCGTTGAACGAAATACAGCACGGGGTCGTTGTGGCGCAGCGCAAAGGGGCGCGTGCCGATCCGGTGGAACTCCTCCTTGCCGTGATCGCGGTCGATGCCCTTGGCCACCCCGACGAAGGGCACGTCATCCACGCCCTGTTCGCGCATGATCTCGGCCACGGCAGACACCTGCCCGGCCCCGCCGTCGATCAGCATCAGATCCGGCCACAGCCCCTTGTCCCGGTCCGGGTCGTCCTTCTTTAGTCGCGTCAGGCGACGGTTCAGCACCTCTTTCATCATGCCAAAGTCGTCGCCCGGCGTCAGGTCATCGCCCTTGATGTTGAACTTGCGGTACTGGTTTTTCATGAAGCCATCCGGCCCCGCCACAATCATCCCGCCAACGGCGTTGGTGCCCTGAATGTGCGAGTTGTCATAGACCTCGATGCGCGCGGGCGGCTCTTCCAGCCCAAAGGCCTCTGCCAATCCGCTCAGCAGCTTTGCCTGCGTGGCGCTTTCCGACATCTTCCGTGCCAGGCTCTCCTTGGCATTGCGCAGCGCACCGTCCACCAGCTCGGCCTTCTCCCCGCGCTGAGGCACGTTGATCTCCACCTTGCGGCCCAGCTTCTCGGACAGCGCTTCGCACATCAGGTCGTCGTTCTCGATGCCATTGGACAGCAGCAACAACCGCGCCGGTTCTTTCTGGTCGTAGAACTGACCGATGAACGCCTCCATCACTTCGGGGGCGCCGACGTCCTCGCCGACCCTTGGGTAGAAATCCTTGTTCCCCCAGTTCTGGTTCGCGCGGATAAAGAAGACCTGCACACAGGCCTGTCCTCCCTCCATATGCAGGGCGATCACGTCGGCCTCTGCGGTACTTTGAGGGTTGATGCCCTGCGCGGTCTGCACCTGCGTCAATGCGCGGATACGGTCACGCAAGGCGGCGGCGCGCTCGAACTCCATCTCTTCGCTGGCCTTGGCCATTTCGCCGCCAAGCTTTTCCTGAATTTCAGTGGATTTGCCCGACAGATACCGCGCCGCGTCGCGGACCGAGGCTGCGTAATCCTCTTCGCTGATACGTCCGACACAGGGCGCGGAGCACCGCTTGATCTGCGCCAGCAAACAAGGCCGGGTGCGCCCCTCGAATTCGGAATCCGTGCAATTGCGCAGCATGAAGCCGCGCTGCAACTGGTTCAGCACGCGGTTCACGGCCCCGGCACTGGCGAAGGGGCCGAAATACTGGCCCTTCTCCTTCTTGGCGCCGCGGTGCTTCTTGATCTGCGGAAAGGCATGGTCGCTCACAAGGATGTTCGGAAAGGACTTGTCGTCGCGCAGCAGCACGTTGAATTTCGGCTTGAGCTGCTTGATGAGGTTCTGTTCCAGCAACAGCGCCTCTGTTTCGGTGCGCGTCGTCAGGAACATCATCGACGCCGTGTCAGAGATCATGCGCGATATGCGCCGCGAGTGCCCGTTGAGCCGCGCATAATTCGACACGCGGTTCTTTAGATTCCGCGCCTTGCCGACATAGAGCACACGGCTTTGGTCATCGAGCATCCGATAAACGCCCGGCGATCCATCCAGCGTGCGCAGGTAAGACTGGATCACCTCGACGCCCTTCGGGGCCTGCGTTTCCTGCGAAGTCTCGTCCATGTCTACCGTCCTGTTAACCAGGGTCCTCTATTTCGATTCTCGGTTTCGGCTGCAATGCAGCACGCCCCGGTTCAAGCCCCATTACATCCACCGTTTCTGTGGATAAGTCTGGTGGCAACTTACCATCAGAGGCAAATTCTCTAAGGTTTGAGGCCACTTCGCCGAAGCGCCCACTTTTTAATCACAAAAATAAGCCTTTGAATCCATTTAATAAAAATATAACGACCGCCCAAGTCATTGAGAAAAATAGTATTTTCTTAATACTTTCATCAAAGGTTCATGAAACGTGCACAACTTTTCCGGCAGCAGCTATTCCAGCCCCACCACGTCGGGTGTTTGCCATGCCAGATGCTGTCCACCGTCGATACAAAAGAGCTGCCCCGTCACGGCTTTGGCCCGCAAAAGGTAAACAAGCGCACCGGTGATATCCTCGGCATCCGCGCCGCGTTCCAGAACCGTCGATGCGCGCTGCTTGGCGAAATCCTCTTCGCTTTGACGGCCACCCCGCAGCGTCGGACCCGGCCCGATGCCGTTCACCCGAATGCGCGGTGCCAACGCCTGTGCGGCGGTCTGCGTCAGCGTCCACAACCCTGCCTTGGCGATGGTATAGGAGGCAAATTCCGGTGTCAGCTTGCGCACCCGCTGGTCGATCATGTTAACCACCAATCCTTGCGCGACTGGCTCCCCCCGGTCGTCCCGCACCGGATCGGGCACCTGTCCGGCAAAGCGCTGGATCAGCACGAACGGCGCGCGCAGATTGCTTTCGATGGCGCGGTCCCAACTGTCGCGAGTCGCCGTTTCAAGGTCGTCATGTTCGAAGATTGACGCACTGTTAACCAAGACTGTCAGCGGCCCACCCAAGGCATCTGCCGCGCGGGTGACCAGCGTCTCTGCCTCGGCCTCCTGCAACAAATCGGCCTGCACCGCCACAGCGTCACGGCCCATGTCGCGGATCTGGGTGGCGACCTCTTCAGCCGCCTCCTGAGAGCCGGCATAGTGCACGGCCACGTCACAGCCTTGCTCTGCCAGCGCCAGCGCCATGGAACGCCCCAGCCGTTTGCCTGCGCCTGTCACCAGCGCCCTCATCTTGGTCATGCTTCTGCCCCGCGTTATACGATCACAGCAACTACATAGCCGATATACAGACAGGACAAGAGCACGCCCCACACGCGGGTCAGATCCTTTTTCAAAAAGACGAAGGGGATCATCAGCAGCGAGGCCGCCAGCATGACACCCAGATCGAAGGTCAGCTCCGGCAGCTCAAACGGCATCGGCGCAATGATAGAGGCGACACCGATGATCGCGAGCAGGTTGAACATATTCGAGCCGATCACGTTGCCCAGCGCCACGTCGGCCTGCCGGCGCAAAGCAGCCATGACCGTGGTGGCAAGTTCCGGCAGCGAGGTGCCCACAGCCACCAGTGTCAGGCCGATCACCTCGTCAGAGACGTTGAACATGCGCGCGATTTCCGTCGCGCTGTCCACCAAAAGATCTGCCCCCACCGGAAGGCCAATCAGACCCAACAGCAAGAAGAGACCGATTTTCCACCAAGGCATGCTGGGGTCGGCGCCTTCGGGCTCTTCAAGCTCTTCGTCCAGCTCTCCGGCACGGCGATGGCGCAGCGCATCGCGGATCTGATCGAACAGGATCAAGCCCAGCACCGCAAGCAACACGATCCCGGATTTCCAATCGAAAGTCTCCCGCACCGCAAGCGCCAGAAACAGCAGCGTGGCAAACATCATCTGCAGATAGCTTTTGCGGGTATCATGGGTCGAGGTGTGCAGCACCGTCATGATCGCGGGGATGCCGAGCACCATCAACACGTTGGCCGTGTTGGAGCCGATCACATTCCCCAGTGCGATGCCCGGCGCATTCCGCAAGGCCGCTTGGACTGAAATCAACATTTCAGGGGCGGAGGTCCCAAAGGCGACGATGGTCAGTGACACGATCAGCGCGGGGATGCCCACGCGCAAAGACAGGTTCACCGCGCCTTTGACCAAGGCATCGCCGGCCAAAAGCAGGATAAGTAGCCCAAGGACCGCGTAGACAAAAACCATTTAGTGAGTTCCCTTTTCGCAAGCACAGGGGCCTTTTCCGATGGAATAGCGCCCACACTTTGCACATTTTTCTGCGTCCAGCCGCACCTTGTCGCGCATGCCTTTCAGCCGTCGTGCGGTCTTGGTCCGCCAGCCGCCAAACATGCCGAGCACGCCCATGATCAGCAAAAACAGCAGGACCAGTTTGGCGATCAAAGCCCGAACCGCGCGTAATCGGCGCGTTCCTCGACCTCGGCCAACACGCCTTGGGCCACGCCTTGCGCCATGTCATGGCCCATGGAGAGACCAAACCGCGGCAGCAGTGGTTTCTTGGCGGAGAAGCGTTTGAACTGAACCTTGTCGCCGTAAAGCTCTTTCATCTTTGGCACCAGATGACCGATACCGTCGGCAAGTCCTTGATCGACAGCGCCCTGCCCGACCCAGATTTCCCCGGTGAAAAGATCAGGGTTGGCGGCGAGCGTGTCGCCGCGCCGCGTCTTGATTTGTGTGATGAACGTGTCGTGCAATTGTCCAAGCAGACGTTCCAGCCGCTCCACGTCCTCTTCGGTTTCCGGACGGAAAGGGTCGAGCATGGATTTTGATTTGCCCGCCGTGTGCACACGTCGTTCGATGCCTTGCTTTTGCATGAACACATGAGCGCCGAAGCCCGAGGAGATCACCCCGATCGAACCGAGGATGGACGATGGATCGGCCCAGATCTTATCTGCCGCCGACGCAATCCAGTAGCCGCCAGAAGCGGCCACATCTTCGACAAAGGCGTGGACGGGGATGTTTTTTTCGTCTGCAAGCCTCCGGATGCGGGCACCGATGAGCGAGCTTTGCACAGGTGAACCACCCGGCGAATTGATTTCCAATGCGATGGCGTCGGGCTTCGTCTTGAAGGCCTTGTCCAGCAGAGGCGCGATGGAGCGATCACTTAGATTGCCACGGGCGGGCACGGAAATTGCACCTTGCAGGCGCACAACAGCGACCCGGGGCGAGCTTTTGACGAATGGGATCCAGCGTTTCATGTCTTTGCATGTAGAGACGCTTGGCACTGCCGACAAGCACCGCAGACAAAGAAGCTGTCCCATATTTCGGAATGCAGGGAAACGACTTCGCTGCGTTCAGGCGACAAGCGCGTCGGTGGGGCGCTGCACCCGGCCCGCCTGCGGCGGCCTCCCCCGGTGTCATTGTGACAGCCGTGAGGCCGGGGGCGCGTCGTACAGAGGTCAGAAGAACGATTGCGGGTCGATGTCGATTGCGATGCGTGTTTCGCCTTTGAGTTTGACCGGGCGGGTCCAGTCGGTGAGGGCATTTTGCAGCATCACCTCCTTGGGGCCACGCACCAGCATACGCACGCGGTGGCGACCGCGCACACGCGCGATGGGGGCCGGTGCCGGACCGTAGACCTGCGCGTCCACCCGGCGCAGCGGACCATCGTTGCGCGCAAGCCAGTTGCCGATGTCGAACAGCTCCTGCGGCTCGGTGCCGGACAGGATGATCGCTGCGAGGCGGCCGAAGGGGGGCATGCCGCCAATGCGGCGTTCATCCGCCTCGGCGCGCCAGAATGCCTCCTCGTCGCCGGCCAGAATGCCCCGGATCACGGGGTGTTCCGGCTGATAGGTTTGCAGCAGAGCTTGCCCCGGTTTTTCGGCGCGACCGGCACGGCCCGCGACCTGTCGCATCAGTTGGAAGGTCCGCTCTGCCGCGCGCAGGTCGGAGCCTTGGAGCCCCAGGTCGCTGTCGATCACCCCCACCAGTGTCAGCAGTGGGAAGTTGTGGCCCTTGGCCACAAGCTGGGTGCCGATGATGATGTCCGCGCCGCCCATGGCGATGCTTTCGATATGGGCCTTGAGCTCTCGCGCTGTGCCATAAAGGTCAGAGGACAGAACTGCGATGCGCGCGTCGGGGAACAGCTCCTGCGCCTCTTCGGCAAGTCGTTCGACCCCCGGACCCACGGCGGCCAGCTTCCCTTCGACCTCGCAGCTGGGGCAGACCTCCGGCATGGGTTTGGATTCACCGCATTGGTGACAGACGAGACGTTTCAGAAAGCGGTGTTCCACCATGCGCGCATCGCAGTGGTCGCAGCCGATCTGCATCCCGCAGGCCCGGCAGAGCGTCACAGGCGCATAGCCGCGCCGGTTGATGAAAAGCAGAGCTTGTTCCTTGCGCTCCATCCGCTGTTTGACCGCCGTGGCGAGGCGTGGAGAGATCCAGCGGTTCGACGCCAGCTCTTGCGAGCGCATGTCGATGGGCTTCATCTCCGGCATAACCGCGGGGCCGAAGCGTGAGGTCAGCACGAGACGTTTGTACTTGCCCAGATCCGCATTCACCCAGGATTCCAGCGACGGTGTCGCAGAGGCCAGCACCACCTGCGCGCCAAGAATGGAGGCCCGCAGCACTGCCATATCGCGCGCATTGTACAAAACGCCTTCTTCTTGTTTGTAAGAGGTGTCGTGTTCCTCATCCACAACGATCAGTCCAAGGTTCTGAAACGGCAAAAAGAGCGCGGAGCGGGCGCCGACCACCACTTGGGCACGCCCTTCTCCGATCATCCGCCAGACGCGTCGCCGCTCTGTCATGGTCACGCCGGAGTGCCATTCTGCGGGCCGCGCGCCGAACCGCGCCTCCAGCCGTTGCAGGAATTCGCCGGACAGGGCGATCTCGGGGAGGAGCACCAGCGCCTGTCGCCCGGCGCGCAGACATTCCGCCACGGCCTCCAGGTAGACCTCGGTCTTGCCCGACCCTGTGACGCCCTTCAGCAAGGTCGTTCCATAGCGGCCAGAGCGCACGCCCTCTGACAGCACCGCCGCCGCGCCCGCCTGATCGTCGGTCAGGTCCTTCCCGCCATATTCAGGATCAAGCCGCGGAAAGGGGGTGTCGCGGGGGCTTTCTTCCTCCCGGATTGCGCCGGATTTCACCAGCCCCTTCACCACCGAGGAGGTTACGCCAGCGGCATCTGCCAGTTCTTTCAACGTCAGTGAGAGACCGCCCATTTCGGCGGCGGCCTCCAGCACGCGGCGGCGCGCGTCGGTCATGCGCGGCGCCTCGCCCTCGCCCAGACGATAGACCTTTCGCATGGAGGGTGGATCGCCAAGGCCCGGCGCACGGGTCGCCAATCGAAGCATCGCAGCCATGGGCGTCAGCGTGTAAGCGCCGGCCTTCTCAAGGAAAACGCGCATTTCCTCTCGCATCGGCGGCGCATCCAGAACCCGCAACACCGCGCGCAATTTGGAAGCGTCGAAATCGCCCGCACCCGGGCCCCAGACCACCCCCAGCACCTTGCGCGGTCCCAGCGGCACCTCGACAAAGGCCCCCAGAAAGCAGCCGCCCTCTGGCGCACGGTAATCCAGCACCCTGTCCAACGGTTGGGTCGTAAGAACGCCGATGCGTTCGCCTGCGTCAAAGAATTCCTGCATCTCTTTCAGATGGCCCAACCGCCGCTTGCGCGCAACGCCCCTGCGGCATGTTCATCAAAATATCCCTGTCAAAGGCCATGGCTTTGCTTGCTTCACCGCATGTGAGCCAGCATTCAACCCAAAGGCGATTTGGGGAGCACTATTTACGGGTTATGATACTTTTTGCCATGACGAACGGCGGCGCCCCTGCCCCTTGTGTATCCTCGTCCTCGTGAAATGGACCCGTGGCTTGGACACAGCGCACCAGTTGCCGGCATCAAAATTTACCTGGATATGAATCACGTCAACGCAATAGGTTACGAAGATCTCGCCAACGTCATCCCAGCTTGAAAATCGACACGGGTTAATGAAAAATTTTCACAACTTTTTCATCGCCCGTGAGAATTTTTGCGACCGGCTGCAACCCCCTGCACAGTCTGAAAATTTCGCCCCCGGGTTGCGCTCGGCATTTACCGCCAATTCCCTTCTGCCACCCCTCCTCCTCATTTCCGGTGGGAACGAACCGAGCTTTCGTCGGGTTGGGGGCTCAGAAACCAACGGGACAGCAACAATTCCGGGTTTGACCAAAAGAGTTCATCAGGGAGCAACTCATGACCAATATCTCCATTCGCCATCTTCTTGGCACCTCCGCACTTGTTCTTGCCGGCACCGCCGGGATGGCGTCAGCGCAAGCGACTGACACAAACGACGGCGATGCTTGCCAGGACTTGGCGCAGTTGATTGAGACGTCCGGCGACAACGGCGTATCCATGGAGCGTTTGAACAACGTGATCGACCAAGATGCCGAGCAGCGTTGCCTCGTTGTTCTGCAAGACGTTGAAGAAGCCGGTGGCCTTCAGGCGTTCATGAGCGACGAAGACCGCAGTTCCGAGACCTTCGCAGCGGCTGAAAAGCTGGACGCCGAAGTTGATGCGACGCGTCAGGTGTCGGAGCAGGAAACAGTGACCGAAACTGTTGAGATCGAGCGCACTGCCATCGTCGAAGGCGAAGTCGCCGTCGCCGTGCCGCAGCCAGATGTAAACATCGAACAAGGCAACGCGGATGTTACTGTGACGTCGCAGGCGCCGTCGGTCGATGTGGAACAGCAGCAGCCCACCATCACCGTTCGCCAGCCGCAGCAGATCATCACGATGGATATGCCCGCGCCGACCATCACGATCGAACAGGCTGCGCCTGAGATCATCATCACCATGCCCGATCCCACGGTGAACGTTGGCAACATGCAGCCGCAGGTGGACGTCGTCATGGCCGATCCGACGGTACGTGTGGAGCAGGCCGACCCGCAAGTCGCTCTTGATCTGAACGCCCGTATCGTGGAACCCGACGAAGCCGAGCGGCTCGCAGCGGACAATGATGGCGCAGCGCCCGTCACCACCACCATGTCCCAAGACGAAGGTGAGCCGAACGTGACCACACAGGTTGCCGAGGCCATGGTGAAGCACAATGAAGCCGGCGAAGCGCAGGTCAACATCTCCCGCGTCGATCCGATCGTGAACTACGAAGGGTCCGAACCTGAAATCCGCTACTCGATGGCAGAGCAACCCACCGTGCAGGTCAACCAGACCGGTGAGCCGAAGGTGACATTCCAGCAAGCCAATGCTGAAGGCGCCACTGGCAACGACACCGAGATGCAACAGGATGCCAACGGCGCGCCAATGTTGAAGGAAGACATGGACGCGGAGCAGCAGCAGGCCGAAGCCGACCCGATGCTGTCGGAAGACGAGCAAGCTGCTGACGCAACTGCGCAGGCTGATCCGGCTCTGACAACTGACGAGCAGGTCGAGCAAGCTCAAGGCGACGCCATGACCGACGAGACCATGGATGACAGCCAGCGCGCCTACATGTCTGACGAAGAGAACGCTGAAGCGTCCAACGCAGGTGACGCGATGTCGCTGACCGTTGCCGAGCTTGAGGGCATGACCGTTTATGACGAAAACGGTGACTC
Source organism: Sagittula sp. NFXS13 (assembly GCF_040148795.1). Classification (NCBI taxonomy): domain Bacteria; kingdom Pseudomonadati; phylum Pseudomonadota; class Alphaproteobacteria; order Rhodobacterales; family Roseobacteraceae; genus Sagittula; species Sagittula sp. NFXS13. The sequence goes on along the minus strand of NZ_JAGEMH010000003.1, from coordinate 106,851 downwards.
CATCGGTGACATCGGCCGCGTGCTGACCAACTCTGAAGGTGCCGTGGAACGTGCGGTGATCGACATCAGCGGTTTCTTGGGTATCGGCGCACGCTCCGTGGCCGTCCCGCTCACCGATCTGTCGGTTGAGGGCGAAGGCAACGACATGCGTATCTCGGCACAGTACACCGAAGATCAACTGCGTGACATGCCGCGCTACCAAGACTAATTAGCACTTTGCTAGACATTTGGGCCGCCCCATCGGGCGGCCCTTTTTGGTTGTCAGATGTGGGGGTTCAAACGTTGGGTTCGCCTTGCAACCCAAGCACTTTGCGGAAGCCTGTCCAGTAGCCGGGCAACTTCGGTGCATCCTGCAAACCGGGCAGCGCTTCGTCCGCCCAAGGGGCCATGTCCCGCTTCACGAAATCACGGCCCCACGCAAGATAGGCCTGCGCATCGTCGGGCCGTAGACGACAGGCCGATCCCACAAGCCCAACGAGTGTTTCGGCAGGTGAATACCATTCATCCTGAATGCCGGTCACCTTGCGCTGCAAAAGTGGGCCCACCAGTCGCATCAAACGCTTTTCAGAAAACGTCAGCAGCATTTTCCCCATTTCGTCACGCGAATAGTGGATAAGCGGAGGAAATGTATCAAAGAATACCGCCTGACCGTCAACGATGGCGAAGTTGCGGATCGACGGGTGAAATCCGATGCGCCCGTCATAGCCTTCGGCCCAATGCCAAAAGCGCGCGATCACCTGACCGGCGGCTTCCATCATCTCGACCGTCTTGTCCACCGGCTCTGATTGCATCAGCGGGCGCATCAGGTCTGCCGTGTTCAATGCGTGTTGCACGACGACCGGGACCACCGCACCCGCCATGTCCACCAGATGGAATTCCGTCTCGGGCAGTGGCACCCCTGCCCCGCGCAGCGCGGTGACATAATCGGCGTGACAGGCGGCAAGCTTGTCCATCTGAGCCCGCGTGCCGGAGCCGCGATAGACCTTCACCACACGATCCGCCAGCGGTCCGGACGATGGACGGAAGGGCGCGGTGAAATACCCCAGCTTGGAAATTGGCTGGCCGGAGCTGCGCTCATGCGCCTCAACAGCGGCGATGATATCGGCGTGCTCGGTCGTGTGCGGGCTGGCGTCGGTCATGGGCATCTCCTTTGTGCGCGGCTTACCCCGCATTCAGGCGCTCCGCCACCTCTGCCACAAGCGCCGCGATCTCTTCGCGCGCAGGTCCGCGCATTTCAAGCGCGCCGCGCCCGTGGCCCATGGCCTCGGCATAGCCCACCCGCTGTGCAATCATCGCCTCGGCCACCGGCGCGCCAAGTTGTTTGGCCGCCTCGTTCACCTCTGCGCCAAGACGCGTTCCCGCACGCGTGCGGTTCATCACCAGCAAAATCGGCCTGTTTTCGCGCGCGGCGAGGTCCATCACCCCTTCGGTCGCCCATAGATCCATGTGACCTGCGGACACCGGCACCACAACCAGATGCGCCACGCGCAACGCCGGGCGCAGGTCACTGTCCACCTTGGGAGGCGTGTCGACGATGACGATGTCGCAGGCGTTGGCCATCTTGCGCACCTCCATCGAGATCCCCCATGCGGAAGATGTGGAAAACTCCAACCCTTCGCAGGACGCCTCGTCGTTTTCGAACCGGGTCACATACCAGCGCCCAAGCGACCCCTGCGGATCGAGGTCGATCAGCGCGACAGTCTTGCCTTCGGCGCGGAACCCCAACGCCAGATGCGCCGCCAGCGTCGTCTTGCCGGAGCCACCCTTCTGCTGCGCCACGGTGATTACCTTGCCTGCCATCTGTGCTCCCCCGTCAGATACGATGTGATACTGCACTCACGTTGGGCGGGTTTCCAGCCCTGCCACATGAGTTAAGCCCCTTTAACCCGCCATTAACCGAGTTTCTGGCAAGCTTAACGCTTATTGCCGCCACGTCGGGAGGCCCCGATGCGCTTGCTGCCTGCCGCTCTGCTGTCTGCCCTTCTCATGCCCTGCCTGGTCGAAGCAGGCGCATGGCCCCGAGACGCGGGCAAAGGTTTCCTCTCAGGGGCAGTGCGTTTGTCGTGGCCACAGGATTTGGCAGACTGGACGTCGGTAAGGCCGACGCAGGATTATCAGACGCTGTACCTGGAATACGGGCTGACCGAGCGCATCACCTTGGGGTTCGACATCGGCCGGTCCGTGTCTGGCGGCAGCAAAACCGTTGCTTTTGCACAGGTGCCACTACGCGACAAGGACACCGGTCCGAAACTGTCTGCTCAACTCGGGTTCGGGCAAATCTCTGGCGATATGGTTCTGCGGCCCGGTCTCTCCATCGGATGGGGGATGTCCCATGGGTGGCTCACCTTCGACGCACAGGCCGAAATACATCTCAACGATGGGGCGACGGACTACAAGCTGGATGCCACCTGGGGTCGAAACTTTGCAGAAGATTGGAAAGCGATCCTGCAATTGCAGACCGGCGTGCAACATTCCGATCCACCTTTCGTCCGCCTCGCCCCGTCGCTGGTCACGCCCGTGGGCAGAGGGTTCAAGACGGAGATGGGCGTCACCTACGGGATAACCGGGGACAGATCCATGGGACTCAAGATCGGCTTCTGGCGCGACTTTTAGGGATCGCGTCCGGGTGGGCGGGGCGCTTTTGCCGTCAGGCAAACAGCACCGCGCGCCCGGACGCCTTCAAACCGCCACGTCAGGCGCGGGGATCACCATGACGCCACCGATCTTCCACTCGCCCAGGACACGCTCCATGCGATAGGCCAGGCCAAACCGCTTTCCCGCCTCATCGGTGATCAACACCTCCTGCCAGATCTGTCCATCCACTTCCCGCAAATCGCCAAAGCGCACGTCACCGGGCCGCCAGACCATCGGGTAGCCGTTGCGCACCATCGCTCCGAACCGATCCGGCGTGCCGAATTGCGTCTGAATGTTGGGGCTGGCGAACTGAAACGCACCAAAGAAGTCATCCTCCCGGAACGCGGCAATCTGATCTGAGATCACATCCGTAATACCGGACTCGGGCGGCAAAACCTCCTGGGCCCGCACCGCAGGCACAAATGCCAACGCCCCCCACGCCGCCACACATATTGCCTTCAACAGTCGCATCTCATGTCCTCCCGCTGCACATCAGACGTAAGCCACGCAGAAGGTCTGTCAAAAGTTTCGCCCGCAGTCGGTGAACCGCGGGCGAAAAACGTACCATCAATGGAGGATCAGATCAGGACAATTGGCCCGCCAGGCCCTTGTCGATCAGCGCGGCGGTTTCCTTCACACCATAGAGCGCGATAAACCCGCCAAAGCGCGGCCCCTGCGACTGGCCGAGCAGGACCTCGTAAAGCGCCTTGAACCACTCTCGCAGGTTTTCGAATTCGTGCTCCTTGCCGACGGCAAAGACCAGCGACTGCAGGGTCTCGTCGTCCGCCGTGCCATCGAAAGACTTGAGGCGGGCAGCCAGATCCTCCATCGCAGCGCGCTCTTTCTCTTCGGGCGCCCGGAAGACCTTTGTTGGCTTCACGAAATCTTCGTAATAGCGCACGGCATATCCCGCCGCCGCATCCACATCCGGGTGGGAATCCGGCGAAGCCGTCGGCGCGTACCGCTTGATGAAGGCCCACATGGCGGCCTTGTCCTCGGCCCCGGCCGCCGACGCGAGGTTCAGCAGCATGGAGAACGGAACCACCATCGTGCTTTGCGGCACGTCGCCTCCATGGATGTGCCACACCGGGTTGTTCACCTGCTGCGCGACATCCTGCGTGTGATAAGCGCGCAACTGCTGGTGATATTCATCCATCGCCTTGGGAATCACGTCAAAGTAAAGACGCTTGGCGGTCTTCGGCTTTTGAAACATGAAGTAGGACAAGGACTCGGTCGAGGCGTATTTCAGCCAATCGTCGATCGAGATCCCGTTGCCTGACGACTTGGAGATCTTCTGGCCGCTGTCATCCAGAAACAGTTCATATGTGAAATGCTCCGGCGCGCGCTCGCCCAGGGCCCGGCAAATGCCGTCATAGATCGGCGTGTTGGTCGAATGGTCCTTGCCGTACATCTCGAAATCAACGCCAAGCGCCGCCCAGCGCGCGCCAAAGTCCGGCTTCCATTGCAGTTTCACATTGCCGCCGGTGACCGGCAGGGTCCACTCCTTGCCGTCCTCGTCGTCGAAGGTGATCTCGCCCTTCTCTGCATCGACGTTCTTCATCGGCACATACATGACGCGCCCGGTTTCCGGATGGATCGGAAGGAAGATCGAATAGGTCGCCGCCCGCTCTTCGCGCAACGATTTCAGCATGATCGCCATCAGGTCATCGTAGCGTTCGGCACAGCGCAGCAGGATCTCGTCGAACTGGCCCGATTTGTAGAACTCGGTCGCTGAATAGAACTCGTAGTCGAACCCGAACGTGTCGAGGAACCGGCGCAGCATGGCGTTGTTGTGATCGCCAAAGCTGTCGTGCGTCTCGAACGGGTCGTAGACAGAGGTCAGCGGACGCTGCAAATCCTCGGCCAGACGCTCGCGGTTGGGCACATTGCCCGGCACCTTCCGCATCCCGTCCATATCGTCGGAAAAGCAGATCAGACGGGTCGGAATATCCGAGAGCACTTCAAAAGCGCGGCGGATCATCGTGGTGCGTGCCACTTCCCCGAACGTGCCGATGTGCGGCAGGCCAGACGGACCATAGCCGGTCTCGAACAGGACATAGCCCTTCTCGGGCGCTTTTTTCTCATAGCGTTTGAGGATACGGCGCGCTTCTTCAAACGGCCAGGCCTTGGCTTTCATGGCGGCTTCGCGAAGATCGGACATTTTCCACAGACTCCTAAGAGGAATAACGCAGGGCTTCCTATTGCCCCGCGCGCCAAGCGTCAATAAATTGCGCTGCAATGCCGCATTTATGGACGGAAAAACAGCATGACCGAAGAAACACACCCCCTGAGCCCGCAGGATTGCCTCGTCGCGCTGATGATCGCCGTCTCCATGTCGGACGAGAACGTCCGCACCTCCGAGTTGGTCAAGATCGATTCGGCCGTGAACATGCTTCCGATTTTCGCCGATTTCGACACAGATCACGTGCGCAGCCTCGCCTCGCTTGTTGCGGACCTGTTTGAGCAGGAAGATGGCCTGGACGCGTTGTTCGGTCTGATCCGCGACAACCTGCCTGAACGTTTCTTTGAAACGGCTTACGCGCTCGCCTGCGACGTGGCAGCCGCAGATGGCACGCTCCGCGAAACTGAGTTGCGTCTGCTTGAAGAGATTCGCTACGAGCTGGACATTGACCGCCTGCACGCTGCAGCCATCGAACGCGGAGCGCGTGCGAGACATATTTCTTTGTAAAATTCACTGATTTTCGAACGCGCGACGTGTCGAACCCGTCAAAAAACAAGGCCCAAAGCCGCATTTACCGGTAAGGGCGAGCAGAACGACAACACTTTCGCGATAAATTTGCCTTGGGTGTGGGAATCCCGACTGCCCTAGAGTTAATCGCTTAGTATTATACCTTCAGGCATGATTTCGCCGATGCGCTGCCACGCACACCTGGAGGGTTGTAAATGAACCGATTTCTATCCGCCGTCTTTGCGGCGGTCTTAATTTTGTGTATGCCGCTTGCCGCGCTTTCCGCGCCTCTCGTGGCCAAGGTCGATATTTCGACGCAGACCATGACCGTGATCTACAACGGACAGATCACCTACCAGTGGCCGGTCTCGACGGCACGCACCGGCAAATATACACCGCGCGGCGCCTGGTCAGCCAAGTGGTTGTCTCGCAATCACAAGTCGAGCCTTTACAACAATGCGCCCATGCCCTTTTCGATCTTTTTCAATGGCAATTATGCGATCCACGGTACGAACCAGATCTCGCGACTGGGCCGCCCGGCCTCAGCCGGCTGCGTACGCCTGCACCCGGAACATGCAGCCGTTCTGTTCGACTTGACCCAGCAAGTCGGCAAACAGAACATGCGGGTGGTGATCGAAAACTGAAAACGCCACGGCGGGAAAAAGCCCATGACCGACTGGCGCTCTAACTCTCACAAATGTCGGGCTGGTCCCGACATCCCCCTTCACGCCGCGTAGACAACTCCCCAGCGCTCGATCAGTTTCTGCTGCAGGATCTTGGCGCGACGATTCCAGGATGCCCCGCCCTCGGGCCGTTCCCGTTGCGCAACGGACAGCGTGGCGCGCCGATCCAGATTGGCCACGAAGATGGCAAAGACCAATTCAGTACCATCCGGCAGATCCGCGAACCCCGCTAAGCCGCTGACAAAATTCAGCGTCCCGGTCTTGGCGTGCACCTTGATCGGATGGTTGTCCATGGGCCGCCCACGGGCATCGCGCATGCCAAATGACTTCAACAACGGCTTCAGAGCATCTTGTTTGTTCAAGGCGATCAAAGCGGACATCATATCCTTCGACTTCACCCGGCTGCGCTCTCCCAGCCCGGAATGATCGGTGAGCGCCAAGGTCGTGACCCCCAAGCTATCGGCCGCCCAAGTGTTCAACACCTGCGCCGACTCTTCGAGGTTTTTGGGCACACGGCCCGTGCGCTGCGCCGTCGCGGTCATGCCAACGACCTCTGCGGTCAGGTTCGTCGACCACTTGAGCATATCGTACAAAATATCGCGCAAAGGCGCGCTGTCCAAAGACGCAAGCTGGTTCACGACCTCCGGCAAAGCCTGAATGACCTGAGGCTCACCCACCGCAATCCCTTGCGCACGCACCAAGCTTTGGAACACTTCGCCGGCATAAAGTTCCGGCTTGCGCACCGGCAGCCAGCGCGCCCCGGAATCTCCCAGAGCATTGCGCGCCACGGTCCAGCTGTCTTGCCCGCTAACGTCAGAGTAGGTGTAAATCGGCGTACTGCGCGGCTCGACCACCATACTGGCCATGCGCACGCTCGGGCGGTGCTTGGCAGAGCGTGCATCCATCGACACACTGTAATTGCTTCCCGCGCGGTGCCATTCAAAATGCACGCGGTTGTAGTTCAGGTTCAGCCCCGAAACACTGGGGTTATATCCGACATGGTCGGGCTGCAGGGGATCAATACCACGAACGTAGGGCAGCGCACCGCCCCAGATCTTCAGCGCGCCTGTCACCCCGGTCACCCCAGCAGCGGCCAAGCCCTGAGCAAGTGTGGCCAAGCCATCGGTATCAAGCGTCGGATCGCCACTACCGGCGAGAATTAAATCGCCCTGCACCACGCCGTCGATCAGCTCTCCGGTGGCGAGCACCCGCGTCGTAAATCGGTACTCCGCCCCCAGGTGGGCCAAGGCATACCCGGCGGTCAGCGCCTTTGCCACGCTCGCTGGCGGCAAGCCCAGATCCGCATCGTGCGCTTCCAGGACCTCGCCGGTGTCGGCCCGCGCCACGACGAAGGAAACATCCCCGTCCAGGCGCGCGTCTGCAATCAGCTCTTCGGCGGAGGCCTGCAGCTCCAGAAGCAGATCATCGTCGCGCGACACCGGACGCAGTGATCGTGCTGGCGCATTGGCCCGTGCGGAAATCGGCAGCGTCATGGCCGCCGCGGAAGCCGCGCTCAAAAACAGTCGTCTCGAATATAACTTGGTCATAGGCCCGATCTAAGCGAATCCACTCTCGCCCCGCAACAGGCCAATGCGGCCATGACGTTCACGTTTTTGCCGCATGAGAAGCACCCCAAGCGCCCTTGGCACGCAACTCGGTGCTGCTTTCCTTGCGCATCGGAATGTTCACGAAACACCAGGCCGGCGCGGAAGCCGCCGCCAAACGGTGCGACTGCGCAGCAGGTACCCGCGAGGCCCGCATGATCCGCGCCGCCACAGAGCTGAGCGCCACGGTCCGAACTTCCGGTCGCGCCAAAACACCGATTGGCACCCGCGCCGCGATGCCTCGCCAGTCCTCCCAGCGATGGAATTGAGCAAGATTGTCGGCCCCCATCAACCAGCAGAACCGCACTGCAGAGAAGTGAGACGTCAAAGCGGTCAACGTTTCAGCCGTATACCGTGTGCCTATGTCCGCCTCGATCCCGCTGACGTGGATTCGGGGGTGGTCGATCATGGCCTCCGCCGCGACAATCCGCGCCTTTAGCGACGCCGGGGCCTTTGGTTTGAGCGGGTTGCCCGGACTGACAAGCCATACAACCGAATCCAGACCAAAGCGTTTCAACGCCTCACGAGAGAGATGTACATGCCCCGCATGAGGCGGATCGAAAGACCCGCCAAGCAACCCCACTTTCGCGCCGGGGCGAAAAGCGACGCCTGCCTTCGACCTGTCCACTCTATTCCCTCGCCTTGCAAGCCTTTCACGACCCTAGAGTTTCCGCAAAACCAAGACAAGGCAGGTGCAGCCGCCAAGACTGCGATGACAGGCATCCTCACACTGGCTGCCGCCGCCGACTGCGGCCCTCGCCAGTGGCGTGGAAGGCTCCGCATGGAACGGAACCGCGTTGTCGCGTTCCAACGCCAGATCTGATGTTTCGGCGTGCATTTCGACATTGGCCCCGATGTCTGCGCTGAACCTGACTATTCCGTCACCAAAAAAACCGAAGCGGGCCGGCTCCCGACACGCCCCCTGCAAGGACGCGATATATCGGACAGATCAGTCCGATGCGTCTGGATCGTTGGAAGCTGTGGATCGCAGCCCTGCTTCGAGAGAGTATCAAGCCGATGACAGGCTCGATCATCGCCTGCGCCCACGTCACGGCAGCCTGATACAAAACGGGCCGCGCTGCTGCGCATTGCACCGACACGTCAGACAATATACGTCCCCACCCAACCAGCTTGACCCAGAGGAGCGATGGACATGGCCTCTTACCAGTATGTTTACCACATGGATGGCGTCTCCAAGACCTATCCCGGCGGCAAGAAGACCTTTGAAAACATCCGCCTGTCTTTCCTGCCGGGCGTGAAGATCGGTGTCGTCGGCGTCAACGGCGCGGGTAAATCCACTTTGATGAAAATCATGGCGGGTATCGACAAGGACTTCACCGGCGAGGCATGGGCCGCAGAGGGCGCCAAGGTTGGCTACCTCCCGCAGGAACCTCACCTCGACGAAAACCTGACCGTGCGGGAAAACGTCATGCTCGGCGTGGCCGAGAAGAAGGCCATCCTCGACAAGTACAACGAATTGGCGATGAACTACTCCGATGAAACCGCCGAGGAGATGGCCGAGCTTCAGGACAAGATCGACGCCGAGAACCTCTGGGATCTCGACAGCCAGATCGACGTGTCGATGGAGGCCCTGCGCTGCCCCCCGGATGATGCCAATGTGGGAAGCCTGTCTGGCGGTGAACGCCGCCGCGTTGCGCTGTGCAAATTGCTGCTCGAAGCGCCCGACATGCTGTTGCTCGACGAACCGACCAACCACCTTGACGCGGAAACGATTGCCTGGCTGCAACAGCACCTGATCGATTACAAGGGTACGATCCTGATCGTCACCCACGACCGCTATTTCCTCGACTCGATCACGGGCTGGATTCTCGAACTCGACCGGGGCCGTGGTGTCCCCTACGAGGGCAACTATTCCAGTTGGCTGGAACAGAAGGCAAAGCGGCTCCAACAAGAAGCCCGCGAGGACAAGGCGAAGCAAAAGACGCTGGAACGCGAACTCGACTGGATGCGTCAGGGCGCCAAGGCCCGCCAATCCAAATCCAAGGCCCGCATCTCGGCCTACAACGACCTTGCCAACCAGTCAGAGCGCGAAAAGCTCGCCCGCGCCCAGATCATCATTCCGAATGGTCAGCGCCTCGGCTCCAAGGTTATCGAAGTGGATGGCCTGTCCAAGGCTATGGGCGACAAGCTCTTGATCGAAAACCTGTCTTTCGACCTTCCCCCGGGTGGCATCGTCGGTGTGATCGGCCCCAACGGCGCGGGTAAATCAACGCTGTTCAAGATGATCACCGGCAACGAGACCCCCGACACCGGCACCATCGATCTGGGCGACACGGTGGAGCTGTCCTACGTCGACCAGTCGCGCGATGACCTGAACGCCGACGACAACGTGTGGGAAGCGATCACCGGCGGCGCGGAAGTCATCAAGCTGGGCGATGCGGAGATGAACTCTCGCGCCTATTGCTCTGCCTTCAACTTCAAAGGCGGAGACCAGCAAAAGAAGGTTGGCCTGCTCTCGGGTGGTGAACGCAACCGCGTCCACATGGCGCGCCTGCTGAAGGAAGGTGGCAACGTCATCCTGCTCGACGAACCGACCAACGACCTCGACGTGGAAACCTTGCGGGCCTTGGAAGACGCGCTTGTCGACTTCGCCGGCTGCGCGGTGGTCATTTCGCACGACCGCTTCTTCCTCGACCGGATTTGCACGCACATCCTGGCCTTTGAAGGCGACGCCCATGTGGAATGGTTCGAAGGCGGCTTCACAGACTACGAAGAGGACAAGAAACGTCGGCTCGGGGCGGATGCCTTGGAGCCGAAGCGGCTGAAGCACAAGAAATTCACCCGTTGAAGTCGCAGAAAAAGCTGCTCGCGTAGGGACAGCATTCAGCATCGGCCTTACGCTTTACGGTCTTGCCGACCCATTTGGGGTCGGCAAGGTCCTTATCTACCTGATCAGAAGATCAGCATTGCGAAATCCCGAAACACACGGACTATCGACAAGGCTCGCATTCTTTCTGTCCTGCGGTTCAACCTCTTCGTGCCGGTTCGGCAATTACCGCCAGGTGCCACCAGAGGGGTTACCGTTTTCGTCACGTCCGAGATTACGCCCGGTCTGGTGTTAACACATCCACTCTTGCTTCGACTCACCAATCCTGTCATACGTGTACTCGCTACCGTTACCAGATTCGCCTACCTGTCTCCCTTACGCGGCGACAGAGCACCGAACTTGCTCTGACCTACGCCGACCCGCAGCAATTCAGCGTGCGGACACTTAAGGAGATACACGATGGCTACTGGCACCGTGAAATGGTTCAACACCACCAAAGGCTACGGCTTCATTCAACCCGACGCAGGCGGCAAAGACGTGTTTGTTCACATCTCTGCAGTTGAGCGCTCCGGCCTGACCGGCTTGGCCGACAACCAGAAGGTTGAGTACGAACTGCAGACTGGCCGTGACGGCAAAGAGTCCGCAGGCAACATCGAGCTCGTTTGAGCCGATGCGGGCTCCGCGCCCGTGCTAAAAATTGGGTGGTCCGCCATAGGTCCATCCCTCCCTCACTAGCGGCTAAATTTATCCAAGAATGGTAAATTTTCGTGCTGGTATGGGCGACAGACGCAAATTAGACTTTGCTGATCTTGCAAAGTCAAATATCTGGCGCCCCTCCCCCACACCCAGAAATTTCCCGTTTAGATTAGCCACTCTGGCGCATACGTTAGAATATGTTTGCCCATATTCGCTCGGCTGGGTGCTCTTGCAATCAATTTCAAACTATCGACCAAATGATTTCGTTTGAAATTGGCAAATGCTGCGATGGCACGATGCGCAAACGTATCTGAAAACCGCTTGGGGCAGACCAAATACATAAAAGTCGCGACACTTCCCCTATGAGTGGTGCGCTGCTGACTGCTGGCCGCCGCCGTTATCCCCTTACAGTTGGCAAGTTGACCAAGCATGCTGCCTAAAAGCCGCTTGCGATGTGATTATTGGTATCAGCGGCTCATTAGGCCTTGCCCAGAACCGCTTTCTCGCCCTCAAATTCCGCCATGCTCAAACACATCCCACCGATCCTATCACCGGAAATACTGTACAGCTTGCGGGCCATGGGCCACGGCGACGTCATCGCCATAGTTGATGCGAATTTCCCTTCTCATTCAATTGGCTGCGAGCGTGTTCACCGCCTTGACGGCATCGCAGCCACAGACGTTCTGCAAGCGGTGCTCACACTGCTTCCCTTGGACACCTTCGTCCCGAACCCCGTATGCACAATGCAGGTCGTGGGTGACGCTAAAGCCGTGCCACCCATCATTGATGAGTTTCAAAGCCTCATAGACAGTATGAATGAAGCGGAAATTAAAATGTCCGCTGTCGAGCGATTTGGCTTTTATGACCTGGCTAAAAATAGTTTTGCCGTGATCCAGACCGGCGAAACAAGGCTTTATGGCAATATCCTGCTGACAAAAGGCGTCATTCCGCCAGCTTAACCACGTTCTTTGAACGTCTCTCTGGCGGAACGCTTTCAGAGCGCTTTAGTTGAGCGTGTTAAAGGAGGTGCCAAAATGGCTCGCAAAGCAAAGAAACCACGCCCTGAAGACAACATTCTGAGGAAACCGGAAAGCTGGGTCTTTACCGACTGGGCATTGCTCTAAATACCCGTGAGCTCTTGGATTTGCGAGATAACCTGATCCGCACCGAGGCCATCACGCAGTGACGTGAAAACAAAGGGACGCCCGTCACGGACACGTGAGGCGTCCCTTTCCATGATGTCCAGAGAGGCGCCCACATGCGGTGCCAGGTCTGTCTTGTTGATCACCAGCAGATCCGAGCGGCGAATGGCTGGTCCCCCTTTACGCGGAATTTCCTCACCTGCGGCAACATCAATGACATACACGGTGAAGTCAGCCAGTTCCGGGCTGAAGGTCGCACTTAGATTGTCGCCCCCCGACTCGATCAGAACCACCTCGACGTCCGGGTGCCTGTCCTGCATTTCGGCAACGGCGGCGAGGTTGATCGAGGCATCTTCACGGATCGCCGTATGTGGACATCCCCCCGTCTCCACTCCGATAATTCTATCTGCGGGCAGGATTTGCATCCGCATTAACGCCTCTGCGTCTTCTTGCGTGTAAATGTCGTTTGTAATGACACCGATCGAATAGCGCTCTTTAAGTCGCTCGGCCAATCGTGCCGTCAATGTCGTTTTGCCCGCGCCCACGGGCCCGCCGATTCCGATCCGCAGCGGTCCATTCATTTTGTTCACGTTTGAAAAACCCTTGTTTTCATAGTTTCATGTCGCATTGCTGCAATGTCTGAGCCAAACCCGTTGGAGAACACGTCGCCTTCGTCCGCGTCCAATGCACGATTGGCCACGTCGGCGCACATTGGCGACAGACGCGCTAAGATAGCCTGAGCATCAGTCTGGCCCAGAGGCATCAATCGTTGTGCTGCGCCAACCAGATTAGTCACGAAGCTTTGGAGATACAGCGCAATCAATGCCTCTGCCTCCAGCTTCAACAGAAAAGCGGCCTCGCCTAAAACAACCGGCAAGAACCTTGCCTTCAGCTCCAAATTCCAGACGCGCGCCGTCGTGAGTACAAAGGCGCGCCCCTGCCGCTCTGCTTCGCGCTGGCGTTCTCTAGATGCGGCGTAGGCCCCGGACAGCGCATCCAACTCGCTCACCGCACGCGCTCCGCGCGCCGCCATGGACATCAAGACCGCATCTGTCCACCCCGACCCGTCATTTAAGAGCACCGACAGCCAACGCTCCAACCCCGGGGCGTCCGTGACCAGACTGTCTGCACAGGCAGCCTCCAACCCATGTGAAAAGGCAAAACTGCCGATGGGATAGGCGGGCGAAAGCCATTGGGTCAGAGTGAGTAGACGCGCATCAATCGGCATGCGCCGTGTGCCCGTGTTCGTGGCTGTGCGTGCGCCCGTGTCCATAGGCGCCACCCTCCGGCGTAAAGGGGCGCACCGTTTCTGTGACATCCGCGCCCAAATGCTCCAACATATGCCGGATCACCGGATCGCGCTGGATGACAAGATGATCAGCGCAAATTTGACAAGGGGTGTGCCGGTTCCCGATGTGCCACGCAAGGCGCGGAAGCGATCCACGCACTTCCAGCACCTCTTCGGGCGCGGCGCGCACCGCTATCCGTACTCCGTCGCTCAATCCCAGCGCGTCCCCATCGTCCAGCGAGGTCGTCTTTTCCAGATCCACGACAAAGGACAAACCCGCCTGGCTGCGCAGTTTACGTCGCCGCAAGAAGCGGGCTTCGTAATCCAGCACCACCACATCCATATCATCAGCGGCACCGGTGCGTAGAACCTCTTGTGCCAACGGCAAATTATTCATTTTTCACGCCTCGTGGTTTTGTTTGCGCCCCGTCTGGGAGGGCAGATTTGCGCGCTTATTTGACTTGTCAGACCAGCACGCGTTTTTGGGTTCGTTTTGAAAACCATTCGTTTACCGCTTACGAATAAAACTTATTTATGAGCACAAGAGACAAGACATCCCGCATCACCGCCTCTCTGGCGTCGCTTCGCGCCCAAATGGATGCGATCAAAGCACAACACTCAGAGATAGCAGGCAGCTATGGCCTTCTTTCTGGCCGCGCCATGCCGCACAGCGCATCCATGATCGACCAGAAGACACCATCAGAAATGGATGACAGTTCGCCATCTGACAACGATCAATCCTCCTCAACAGCCTGACCCGCCCCCCCCCTGCGCGCCCGACCTGAGGCGCGCCATCCGTTGCGTTCATGGTGGCGGTCAGAACATGAAGTACCGCTGTGCCATCGGAAGTTCCGTGGCTGGTTCGCAGGTGAGCAGTTCGCCGTCAGCCCTGACCTCGTAGGTTTCCGGGTTCACCTCGATGTGCGGCATGGCGTCGTTCAGCTTCAAATCAGCTTTACCGATTCCTCGCGTGTTGCGCACCGCCAGCGTGTCTTTCGCCAGGCCAAGCGACTCGCGCAGACCTTCTGAATGCGCGGCCTCTGACACAAAGGTCACGGCGGACCGTTCCACACTGCGACCATAAGCGCCGAACATGGGGCGGGAGTAAACCGGCTGCGGCGTCGGGATCGACGCGTTCGGATCCCCCATCTGTGCCATGGCAATCGTGCCACCCAGCAGCACCATCTCCGGCTTGACGCCAAAGAAAGCGGGGTTCCACAACACGAGGTCTGCACGCTTGCCCACCTCTATCGACCCGATCTCGTGACTTAGACCATGTGCCACTGCGGGATTGATGGTGTATTTTGCGATGTATCGGCGGACACGAAAATTGTCGTTGTCGCCTGTCTCATCTGACAGACGCCCACGCTGTTTCTTCATCTTGTCAGCGGTTTGCCATGTGCGGATCAGCACTTCGCCCACACGCCCCATGGCCTGCGAATCCGATGCGATGATCGAAAAGGCTCCCATGTCGTGCAGGATGTCTTCGGCTGCAATGGTCTCCCGTCGGATCCGCGACTCGGCAAAGGCCACGTCCTCGGGAATGGATTTGTCGAGGTGGTGGCACACCATGAGCATATCGAGGTGCTCATCAATGGTGTTGGTGGTGAAGGGCCGCGTCGGGTTCGTCGAGGAGGGCAGGACATGTGCCTCGCCGCAGATCTTGATGATGTCCGGCGCATGTCCACCGCCGGCACCTTCGGTGTGGAAGGCGTGAATGGTGCGCCCCTTCATGGCCTTCACGGTGTTTTCCACGAACCCGCTTTCATTGAGCGTGTCGGTGTGGATCATCACCTGAACATCCCAATCGTCCGCAACACTCAGGCAGCAATCAATCGCACCGGGCGTGGTGCCCCAATCCTCGTGAAGCTTCAACGCGCAAGCTCCGCCCCGGATCTGCTCCTCCAACGCGGCCGGCAACGAGGCGTTGCCCTTGCCCGCAAAGGCAAGGTTCATCGGGAAGGCATCCGCCGCTTGCAACATACGTCCCATGTGCCATGGCCCCGGCGTGCAGGTCGTGGCCAAGGTGCCGTGCGCTGGTCCTGTGCCCCCGCCAAGCATCGTCGTCAGGCCGGAATGCAAAGCATCTTCAATCTGTTGCGGGCAAATGAAGTGGATGTGGCTGTCAAAGCCCCCGGCGGTCAGGATACGCCCCTCGCCTGCGATGACCTCCGTGCCTGGCCCAACAATGATGCTCACACCCGGCTGGGTATCCGGGTTGCCCGCCTTGCCGATGGCCGCAATACGCCCGTCTTTCAGTCCAACGTCCGCCTTGTAGACGCCGGTCCAGTCGACGATAAGCGCGTTGGTGAT
This sequence comes from Sagittula sp. NFXS13, assembly GCF_040148795.1. Taxonomy (NCBI): domain Bacteria; kingdom Pseudomonadati; phylum Pseudomonadota; class Alphaproteobacteria; order Rhodobacterales; family Roseobacteraceae; genus Sagittula; species Sagittula sp. NFXS13. The sequence continues at coordinate 91,014 of NZ_JAGEMH010000003.1, read as the reverse complement.
CACAGTGTCCACAGCACCGGCGGCACGGGTGGTCTGGGCTTGTCCCATGCCGTCGCGGATGACCTTACCGCCGCCGAACTTGACCTCTTCCCCATAGCCGCCCGCTGCTTCTACGGTCAGGTCGCGTTCGACCTCGACAATCAGATCAGTATCGGCCAGGCGAAGGCGGTCGCCCGTGGTTGGGCCGAACATGGCGGCATAGTCGGAACGTTTGATCCTTGCAGGCATCGGCGGGATCCTCTTTCAGCGTGTTCAGTTGTGCGGCAAGACATGGCCCGGATCGGCGGGCTTGAGGGTGTCTGCGTCGCTATAGAATGGTGAATTGGCAGCAGTCGCGATCTGTGTTGGCGGTTGCCCCCACAGGATCGGCGGTGTCATAGATCCCCCATGACCTGCTGGTTGAATCCGTAAATCCGGCGCGCCCCGGAAAACGGGATCAGCGACACTTCACGGCGTTGCCCCGGCTCAAACCGCACGGCAGTGCCCGCAGCGATGTCCAGGCGGAGACCGCGGGCCTTGTCGCGATCAAAATCCAACGCCGGGTTGGTCTCGGCGAAATGATAATGCGACCCCACCTGCACGGGCCGGTCGCCGGTATTGGCGACCATCAAAGTGGTCACCTCCCGGCCCGGGTTCAGTTCAAGATCACCCTCGGCAGGGATCATCTCCCCCGGGATCATTTCAGCCTCCAGACAACCATCGCTGCAAGGACCAGCACTGCGGCCAATGCCAGCGACAACCACCCCTCGGAGCCGTGCGGGTGCATATGCGCGCCAGCCTCATGGGCCCATGCCTGCGCTGCGATCATCATGCCCGGCAGGGCCAGTCCAAACGTTTTCATCTTAGAAACCTTCCTGCTTCTTTGCTTTCCAAATACTCACTGCGACCAGTGCCGCCCTGCGTCACCGAATAGGGTTGTGCACCGTCACCAGCTTCGTTCCATCGGGGAACGTCGCCTCCACCTGCACCTCGTGGACCATCTCCGGGATACCATCCATGCACTGTTCGCGCGTGATGACTTCGGCCCCGGCCATCATCATATCCGCGACGGACCGCCCGTCTCGTGCGCCCTCGACCACGGTGTCGGTGATCAGCGCGATGGCTTCCGGGTGGTTCAGTTTCACGCCGCGCGCCAATCGCTTGCGCGCCACTTCGGCCGCCATGGCCACCAGCAGCTTGTCTTTTTCGCGGGGGGTCAGGTTCATGTCTTTACAGTCTCCATGATATTGGAAGCCCTTCGCCGGAAAGCCGATCCAGCGCGGGCAAAAGCGTCTGGCGCAGGGCGAAACCGTCTTCGGCAAGCACGCGCGCCACGAGTACATCATTTTGCAAAAGGGTGGCTCCTGCCGTGACTGGCAGCACGGCGCGCAATGGGGTGAGGAACGCCTCGGCCTCCGGGCCGACGAAGACGAGGCTCGCCATGGCCCCTGCCCCGCCGCCCACGGCGGGCTGCGCCATCCGGGCGGCCAGATCACCTTCCAGCCGCAGCGCATCGCAATACAAAGGCGCCCCATCGCGCCATATCTCGATGCGGTCGCGCAGGGCAGCGTCATGCAGCACCTCGCCCATGGCCATCCGGCCAAAGATCACGGGTTCGACCAGCAGCAGGCGGGCATCGGCCTCCATCTTCACCCGCAAGGACCGCTTCAACCGCGCGCCTTCGAACAAGATCAACTCCTGCGGCAACCAATCAAGCCGGCTGCCCGCGCCCACATGCAGCTTCGTGTCCATCTGCGCCCAGCCAGAGGCAGAGCGATAGGCCCGTTCCGCCGCCTGCGTGGTCAAAACAAGACGAGACCCAGCCCCGGCGCCACAGTCCAGTGCCAGCCGGTCGCCGCCGGTCAACCCACCAGATGTATTGATGACAATGGCTTCGAGCCCATCTGCGCGACGTGGAAAGAGGGCCTTCATGCAGCCTTGGGTCCGAAAAGCATCGATCGCTGAAACAGAGCCGCGCGCCTTCGTCGTGAGGCGCAAATTGCCAACGGCCCGCGGCTGGGCCGGTGCCACCGGCAGCGTGGCCAAAATCGTTTCGCGCTGCTGAAGTGTCACACCTGTCCCCGACTTTTCTGCTCATTTCGTAGACGCCCTGGAAACCGGGAGACAACGATTCCCGCAAAAACCCGGCAAAAACATGCAATGCTGCACAATATTTAGACATTTAGTCAAATTACAGCCCGCAAATTGAGCATGCTTCACCAACGGGCCCCGAACCTTTGCCGCCCGATTGACCCAGCGGCAGACCACAGCGCGATATGTCGCTGCCCGCTGGAAAACGTCGATAACTGGCATTCGCGGGTGTGTGACGACCTGTGCCCATTCGGCCTCGGGTCAGATGTGCGCACGGGATGAAACAACAGCTGCGGAGGGGTTCATGCTGTCACGCGAGTACACGCAAATCCATCTCTGCGAGGAGACACGAATGACTCATTTCACCAAACTGCTGACCGGTGCTGCCACCGCAGCTCTGATCGCGGGTTCCGCATCTGCACAGGATTGCGCCGACCCGATCAAAGTCGGCGTTCTGCACTCGCTGTCCGGCACCATGGCCATCTCCGAGACCACCCTGAAGGACACCATGGAAATGCTGGTGGCCGCGCAGAACGAGAAAGGCGGCGTATTGGGCTGCGAACTGGAGGCGGTCGTCGTCGATCCAGCGTCCGACTGGCCGCTCTTCGCCGAAAAGGCACGTGAGTTGCTGACCGTGCACGACGTCGATGTGATCTTTGGCAACTGGACCTCTGTTTCGCGCAAATCCGTGCTGCCGGTGATCGAAGAGCTCAACGGCCTGCTGTTCTACCCGGTTCAGTACGAGGGCGAGGAATCCTCCAAGAACGTTTTCTACACCGGCGCCGCGCCGAACCAGCAGGCGATCCCGGCAGTCGACTACTTCCTCGAAGAACTGGGCGTCGAGAAATTCGCCCTGCTCGGCACAGACTACGTTTACCCGCGGACCACGAACAACATTCTGGAATCCTATCTTCAGGACAACGGCATAGCGGAAGAAGACATCTTCGTGAACTACACGCCCTTTGGCCAATCCGACTGGGCGACCATTGTCGCGGACGTCGTGGCACTGGGTGAAGACGGCAAGCAGGTCGGCGTGATCTCCACCATCAACGGCGACGCGAACATCGGTTTCTACAAAGAACTGGCGGCTGCCGGTATTTCTGCCGATGACATCCCCGTTGTGGCGTTCTCGGTCGGCGAAGAAGAGCTGTCCGGCCTCGACACGGCCAACCTCGTCGGTCACCTCGCCGCGTGGAACTACTTCATGTCCGCCGACACCGAGGCCAACGCCGCATTCATCGACCAGTGGCACGCCTTCATCGGAGACGACAAGCGCGTGACCAACGACCCGATGGAAGCGCACTACATCGGCTTCAACATGTGGGTGAACGCCGTCGAAGAGGCCGGCACCACCGATGTGGACGCCGTCCGCGAAGCCATGTGGGGCCAGGAATATCCCAATCTGACCGGCGGCACCGCCGTGATGGGTACCAACCATCACCTGTCCAAGCCGGTGCTGATCGGTGAGATCCGCGACGATGGTCAATTCGACATCATCTCCTCCACCGATCCGGTGCCGGGCGATGCATGGACCGACTACCTGCCGGAATCCGCAGTGCTGAAATCCGATTGGAAAGAGCTCGACTGCGGCATGTACAACACCGAGACCTCCACCTGCGTACAGGTCAAGTCGAACTATTGATCGCCTGACGGCGCACGGCGGGCACATCCCCGCCGTAGACATACGCCGCAAAGATCAAGCAGGGCGGGGTCAATTCCTCGCCCTGCCCACGAAGACCCTCATTTACAGGCGGCCTCATGCTCAGAGCTTTCCTTGCGCTTCTTCTCCTGACCGGCCTGACCGCACAACCGGGCCACGCACAGGAGGCCAACCTTCAGGACCTCTTGCAGGAGCATCAGGCGCAGATCATCAAACCCTCCCGGACCAAGGTTGGACCCGCGATTGAGGCGCTGGCCTCCTCTGGTCTGCCATCTGTGCCGCTGTTCCTGGAGGAATGGCGCGACAAGAACGTGTATGTGGCGGAAGACGGTCTGTTTTATGTGGTCGCCGGAGGCACTGCCACAGATGTGAGCACGGGTGAGCCGGTGAGCGGCGTCGATGCGGATACGCTGGACCCGATCCGACCCAACGGCGGTGTGCGCCGCGTCATCAACGAGGCGCTGGTCGAATTCCAGCTGTCCGATCCTGACATCACCCGCCGGACAGAGGCGGTGGACGCGATTTCGCGCAACCTTGATCCTTCACAGGTCGAACCGCTGTCAAAAGCCATCGAAAACGAAACCAACGCCGCGCTGAAACTGCGCAAGCAGCGGCTGCTGAACTACCTCGCCGCGCGCTACGGTGAAACGACCGAGGCCCGCATCGACGCCATCAAGGCGCTCAAGGACGATCTGTCCGTCGACGGGCGTGCCGTGTTGAGCCAGATCCTCGCCACGTCGACCGAGGCCGCGCCGAACCTGCCTGAGGATGAAAATATCGCTCGCGTTCTGGAGCCAGGGACCGATATCTCACGCGCAGACGCTTATACGATGATCGAGGGTAAAGCCGACCTGCCCCCCGTGTTGAGCGCCTCTGAGATCCGCACCGCGCTGGAGGCCAACGTCGAGGGGGCCAAGGTCGCTGGCGTTTCCGTCGGCACGCTGACCACGCAAGACGCCCGCGCTGCCGCCTATGACCGGCTCGCTGCCACCGGCGCCGTCGCGCCGCGCGCCACCGAAGACACGATTGGCGAAACCCTCGCCGCGTGGACGATCTACGACGTCTATGACGAGGACGACACTGCCGTCACCGATGCCGCGCGCGACACCCAGAACGCCGTGAACACCCGCGTGGGCGTTTCGCAAACCGCCGACCTCGCGCTGGATGCCATTTCTCTGGCCTCGATCTACTTCCTCGCGGCCATCGGCCTTGCCATCACCTTTGGCGTCATGGGGGTCATCAATATGGCGCATGGCGAATTCATCATGATGGGCGCTTACACCGGTTACGTGGTGCAGCAGATCATCCCCAACTATACCCTGTCGTTGGTCGTGGCGCTGCCGCTGGCATTTATTGTGACATTCGCCGCGGGCGTGGCGATGGAGCGGCTGGTGATCCGCCACCTGTACACCCGACCGCTGGAAACCTTGCTGGCGACCTTTGGCATTTCCATCGCCTTGCAACAGCTGGCCAAGAACATTTTCGGCACGCAGGCGCGCCCGCTGACCTCCCCCTCGTGGCTCGACGGCAACTGGGCGATCAACGATGTGATCTCCATCAGCTATATCCGTGTGGCGATTTTTGTCCTTGCGCTGATCTTTCTCGGGCTGCTGCTGTTCATCCTGAAAAAGACGCGTCTGGGGCTGGAGGTCCGCGCCGTGACGCAGAACCCGCGCATGGCGGCGTCGATGGGCATCAACCCGGACAAGATCAAGATGATGACCTTTGGTCTGGGATCCGGCATCGCGGGCATCGCAGGCGTGGCCATCGGCCTCTATGCCAAAGTCACCTCCGAGATGGGTGCAGATTACATCGTGCAATCCTTCATGACGGTCGTTGTCGGCGGCGTCGGCAACGTCTGGGGCACGCTCGCGGGCGCAACCATGATCGGCACGCTGCAAAAAGGCATCGAGTGGTTCAACCCCTCCAACACGCTGGCGGCTCAGACCTACATGATCCTGTTTATCATCCTGTTCATCCAGTTCAGGCCCAAGGGCATCGTCGCCCTCAAGGGCCGCGCGGCGGGGGACTGATCCATGCATATTGACGTAATCCCCTCCCCCACCCCCGCGTTCAAGGCGCTGGTCGACACCCATGTCACCTTCTGTGATGGCACCGCCCCGGCAGAAAGCTGTCACCGCCTGCCAATATCTGCGCTGTTCGCGCCGGACATCACCGTCTGGGGCGCGTTTGACGGCGATGAACTGGTCGGCATGGGTGCGCTCAAACAGCTCTCCCCCACTGCCGGAGAGATCAAATCCATGCACACCCTTGCTGTCGCCCGTGGCAAAGGCACCGCCCGCGCCATTCTCAACACCATCCTCGACGCAGGGGCCAAACGCGGCATGACCACCTTCTGGCTCGAGACCGGCGTTCACCCGGATTTCGCCGCGGCCCGCGCGCTGTATTCGGCGCAAGGCTTCACCGAATGCGGCCCCTTTGGCACCTACGTCAGCGACCCGCATTCGACCTTCATGACAAAGACCTTGGAGGCCACGACATGAACCGTTCCTTCCTCGCCCAGAACCCATCGGTTCTGTGGTTCCTCGTCTTGCTCGGACTGTTCACCCTTGTGGTGACGGTCCTGTCAGAGGCGTTTGGTGTAGGCTTCCTCTCCACCTCCTTCGTCAAGACGCTGGGCAAGACGCTGTGCCTGTGCCTCATCGCCATCGCCATGGACGTGGTCTGGGGCTATTGCGGCATTCTCAGCCTCGGGCACTTCGCCTTCTTCGGCATCGGCGGCTACGCGATCGGCATGTGGCTGATGTACGCGCGGACCGAAGGCATCGTGGCCGAAAGCCTGTCCAACCAGATCATCCCCCCCACCAGCCAAGAGCTGCAGGACGCCATCGCCAGCCAGATCTTCGGCGTGGTCGGAGCGTCAGAATTTCCGACGCTGTGGACCTTCGCCCACTCGCTGCCGCTGCAATTGCTGATGATCTTGCTAGTGCCCGGCCTGTTGGCTCTGGTCTTCGGCTGGCTGGCCTTCCGCTCTCGCGTTACAGGCGTCTACCTGTCGATCCTGACACAGGCCATGACGCTGGCCCTGTCGCTTTACCTGTTCCAGAACGACTCGGGACTGCGCGGCAACAACGGCCTCTCCGGCCTGCAAAACATCCCTGGCGCCGAGGGCGTGCCGCAAAGCGTCATATCGATCTGGTTCCTCTGGGGGTCTGCTCTGGCACTGGGTCTGGGATACGTTCTGTTTGCCTGGGTGGTGTCGGGCAAGATGGGCAGCGTGATCCGCGCCATCCGCGATGACGAAACCCGCGTGCGCTTTCTCGGCTACCACGTGGAAACCTACAAGCTCTTCGTCTTCACCCTCACCGCTGTGGTCGCAGGCATCGCCGGCGCGCTCTATTACCCGCAGGCGGGCATCATCAACCCGGCCGAAATCGCCCCCATAGCGTCCATCTACCTCGCGGTCTGGGTCGCCATCGGCGGACGCGGCCGCCTGTACGGTGCGGTCATGGGCACCGTGGTCGTCACGCTCGCCTCCAGTTGGTTCACCGGTGGCGGCGCACCTGATGTGAACCTTGGCGTGTATACCATCCAATGGACCGACTGGTGGCTGGTATTGCTGGGGTTCTCCTTTGTCGCGGTCACCCTCTTCTTCCCCCAGGGCCTCGGCGGACTGGTGGACAAGCTCAAAGGAGCCAAGGCATGAGCACCCTTCTCGAAATGTCCGGCGTCTCGGTATCCTTCGACGGTTTCAAGGCAATCAATAACCTGTCCTTCCAGATCGGCGAGCCAGAGCTGCGCGCCATCATCGGCCCCAACGGCGCGGGCAAGACGACCTTCATGGACATCATCACCGGCAAGACCAAACCGGACGAAGGGCGCATTTCCTGGGGGGATAAGAACATCTCGCTCCTCGGCATGTCGGAATCCCAAATCGCCCGCGAAGGCATAGGCCGCAAGTTTCAGAAACCCACCGTGTTCGAAGCGCAGACCGTGCGCGAAAACCTCGCCATGGCGCTCAAGAACCCGCGCGGTCCCTTCGACGTTTTGCTTTATAAAAAGACCAGGCAGGGGGCCGAACGCATCGAAGCCATTGCCGAACAAACCGGCCTCGCCGATGTGCTGACCCGCGTGGCGGGCGAGCTGTCACACGGCCAAAAGCAATGGCTGGAAATCGGAATGTTGCTGGCGCAGGAACCGCGCCTGCTTCTGGTGGACGAACCCGCCGCCGGAATGACCCCGGCGGAGCGCGAAAAAACTACCGAAATGCTGGTCAACGCTGCGAAAACCCGTGCCGTCGTCGTGGTCGAACATGACATGGAGTTCATCCGCCGTCTGAAGTGCCGCGTCACCTGCCTGTGCGAAGGCTCCGTCTTGGCCGAAGGGTCCATTGATCATGTGACCTCCAACCCGGATGTCATTGACGTCTATCTCGGGCGCTGACACGCAGGTGGACGCCTGCGTCTCTGCTTTCCAAACACTCATACCTCCGCCTGCCCCGCAGCGCACCGCCGAACAGGATCCCCCATGCTGACGCTCAAAGACCTCACGCTCCACTACGGCCACAGCCAGATCCTTTACGATATCTCGATGGAGGCCAAACCCGGTGCCGTCACCTGCCTGATGGGCACGAATGGGGTGGGCAAGACCTCCCTGCTGAAGGCGATTTCCGGCACGCACCCCCGCTCCGGTGGATCCATGGTCCTCAATGGCCAGGACATTTCAGCAAGGACCTCTCCCCATGCGCGGGCACAGGCCGGGATTGGCTACGTCCCGCAGGGGCGCGACATCTTCCCTTTGATGACGGTCCGCGAAAATCTGCAAACCGGCTACGCGTGCATTCCGAAAAGCGACTGGACCATCCCTGATGAGGTATTCGAACTTTTCCCGATCCTAAAGGATTTCCTGAACAGGCGTGGTGGCGACCTTTCTGGTGGCCAACAGCAACAGCTTGCGATCGCCCGTGCGATGATCGCGCAGCCCAAGCTTCTCCTCCTGGACGAACCCACCGAAGGCATCCAGCCCAACATCATCAAACAGATTGGGGAAGTCATCAAATACCTCCGCTCCAAAGGCGACATGGCGATCATTCTGGTCGAGCAATTCTTTGATTTCGCCTATGAACTCGGCGATCACTTCGTCGCGTTGGAGCGTGGTCGCGTGATCCACAATGCACCACGCGCCGAAACACTACGCGAGGATCTGCTGGCCAAAGTCTCCGTATGATCCCGCGAAAGCCACGCATTTGAACCTAAAATGCGTGGCTTTCCGCCAGGGAAATCTGAGGACGGTCCAGAGTAAATTAACCTGAGAATGAGATGGTCGCCATGACATGCTGAGACTGGCAGAAATGGAACGTACCTATGCCCCACTCTTTCGAAGAAAAGCTGAAGCACTATCATCTCGACGGTGAGAACCGCGAGCGACTGAAAGAAGTGGGCGAGGTGCTTTTGCCTGAGCTCGATAAAGTGCTGGAGAATTTTTACGTCAGAGCCAAGGCAAATCCCGAGGCCGCCGCCTTCTTTTCCGATCAGGAGCAGATGGACACAGCCCGAAGCGCCCAGAAAAAGCACTGGGAACGCATTTTGAGGGCTGATTATAGTCAAGAATATTTCGATTCCATTGAACGCATTGGCCGCGTTCACGCGCAGATCAAACTGCCGATAGAGGTCTACATGTCGGCCTATACAATGGCAACGTCCGACCTGATCACCATCTTCCTTACAAAGTCACGTCAGGGATTCCGCCGCAAGAAACTGAGTCTCATTCGCGATCAGATCTGTGTGCTGACCCGGGCTTTCGCGCTCGATATCGAACGCGTGGTCGAAACCACGTTCCGCGTACAGGCTGAAGAGCAAAATATCGCATTTCAGCACTTGAGCACAGTCATCGACCACATGGCTGACGGCAACCTGTCGGAATTTGTGCCAGATCCGCACGAAAGTGACTTTCCGGCCAGCTACAACCCTATACGGCAGAAACTCAACTCAGCCATCGACAAGTTGGGGCAAACGCTCGGCACTGTTTCCAGAACCATGGACAAGCTTTTGATGATGATCGATGGCGTGGGCGACTCAGCGTCTGACCTGTCCAACCGCACCGCCAGCCAAGCCGCCTCTCTGGAAGAAACCGCCGCCGCCATCCACGAACTGACGGAAAACGTGCGCCAATCCTCGGACAATACCAACAAGGCCAAGTCCGTCGCCGGCGACGCCGCTCGCAAGGCCGAAGATGGTGCCGACAGCGTTTCCGAGGCCTCGGAGGCCATGGGGCGCATCCAGACCTCCTCGGACCGCATTACCCAGATTATCGGTATGATCGACGACATCGCATTCCAGACCAATCTGCTTGCATTGAACGCTGGCGTAGAAGCTGCACGCGCCGGCACGGCAGGGCGCGGATTTGCAGTGGTCGCCGAAGAGGTTCGCGTTCTGGCCGGTAACGCCTCCGACGCGGCAAAGCAGATCAAAGACTTGGTCACGGCCTCATCCGGCGAGGTGGCTTCTGGCGTGGAGCTGATCCAGAAGTCCGCGGAAACGCTGGAAACGATCGTCAAGAATTTCGAGCAAGTGACCGCACTATCAAATGAAATCGCCTCCGCCTCTGCGGAGCAGTCGACAGCGTTGTCCGAAGTCAACTCTGCGATTTCGCAGATGGATATCGTCACCCAGCAAAACGCCGCAATGGTTGACGACACCACGAGCGCAACCAAGGATATGCGGATCGAAGCGATGCAATTGCGAAAAATCCTCGAAACCCTGACCATCCCGGCGCAAAACGGCAACCACTCAGCCACGCCAATCAACGTCGATGACGAGGACAGCCAAACGGTTCGTGTCGCCTGAGCCGCGCCCTAAAACCGGCTTCCCACAGGCTGGGCGACTTCAAATCATTTTCGGAGCGACCTACGCAAACTCATATGCTCGAATTCAAGTGATATTCCCGTCCATTTCCGTCGATGCATACAACAGTCTGTTTACCACCGCTGTCGTAAGGCTTTGATGTCAAGAAGGGAAACGCAGCATGAAACTCGCACTGGTCACTGACAGTCTGGCGCATCTTGCCTTTGAGGACATGCTGGATGCGGCAAGCCGCTTGGGTTTGTCGGCGATAGAACTCAACACCGGTGGCACCTCCAACAGGCCGCATGTGGACGTGCCAAGGCTTCTGGAGGATGCAGATGCACGCAAACGTTTGCTTGGGTGTGTCCGGGAAAAGGGGCTGAAGCTGCATGCCTTAAATGCCTTCGGGAATCCCCTTCACCCGAATGATCGCACGCAGGCGGACACTTTGGTCGACAGCATCAGACTGGCTGGCCTGTTCGAAGTGGACACGGTTGTCACAGCCTCCGGCTTGCCCGCAGCCAATCCCAACGACACCATGCCGAATTGGGTTACCAATTCTTGGACGAAAGAGAACCAGAACGCGCTCCGCTACCAATGGGAGGAAGTGCTCTTCCCGTTCTGGACGGGCATTGTCGCGCTTGCGCGCGAAAATGGCGTCAGCCGCATTGCACTGACACTCGGCGTGAACCAATGCGTGCACAACGTCCACACACTTTTGGAATTGCGCGAAACCGTAGGCCCGCGCATCGGCGCCAGCCTCTCGCCCGCGTCACAATTTCTAATTGGCGCTGATCCGATCCAAGCCGTCGAAGTTCTAGAACACGCGCTCTACAATGTTCACGCCACTGACATTATGCTCAATCCCGCGGTGCAGGCCACCACTTCGCTGATCGACACGGGCAACATCCTGGACATGGCCCACCGGCCTTGGTGCTTTACAACGCCCGGGTATGGCCATGACGCCGACTGGTGGTCGCGTTTTTGCTACCGCCTCGCCATGATCCAATTTGACGGCTGCATTTCAGCCACCCATCAGGATCTTGTGCTGCGCCCGATGGATGCCCTGCACAAATCCACTCGGATGTTGCGCGATGTGATGCCGCTCGCAAAACGTAACAACTGATCCTCTCGCACAAGCTTTTCACGGAAACGTCTTGAAGGACACTCGGGGCCGTGCGACATTTGGTATACCAGATATCACCGCGGCAAGGTAAAAGTGGTCCGCCGAGGCGAACACATCCGGCGCACACCACAACCCCGAGACGCCTCGAAGAGGATGTGTCCGCAACAAACACCCGGAGTTTCCATGACAAAAACGAGAATTGCCGTTATCGGCGCGGGATGGATTAGCCAAGAAGCTTTTCTGCCCGCCGTGCATCAGACCGACAATGCCGAAGTGATCGCGTTGATTTCGGGCAGCGCCGAACAGTCGCGCAAGCTCGCCGATTTTCACGATATTCCGGATGTTGTCAGCTATGAAGCTATGGATTCATATCTTGCCTCCGGCAAGGTGGACGCCGTCTACATTGCGACGCCGAATTCACTCCACGCTGATCAGGCCATCCGCGCCGCTCAGGCAGGCTGCCATGTCCTGGTCGAAAAACCTCTCGCCACGACGGAGGCCGAATGCCAGGCGATGATCGATGCCTGCGAGACGGCTGGCGTCCATCTGATGACGGCTTATCGCCGCCATAATGAGCCCGGCACCATCGACATGCTTACCCGCATCCGCGACGGCGAAATTGGACGGCCGAACCTGATCATGTCGGCGTTCACCGCCCAAATGGCCGCCGACAATCACCGCCTTTCGGCAAGCCATTGGGGCGGTCCTCTGCAAGATCTCGGCGTCTATTGTGTCAACGCAATTCGCCATATTTTTGCGTCCGAACCCACCGAAGTCATCGCAATGCAAAGCTTCGGGGATAATGATCCGCGCTTTGAGGAAGTGCATCAAAGCATGTCTGCGACGATGCGTTTCCCCGGCGGACGCCTGGCCCAGTTTACCGTCAGCTTCGGGGCCGAACCTAGGGACATGCTTCATGTCATCGGCAGCGAAGGAGCACTGGCTCTGGATCCTGCCTTCAAGTTTGAATATGATGTGACGCGCACCCTCCATCGTGGCGAAACCGTGGTGGACCGGGAAACCCAGCCGTCCAATGACGACTTCGGCTCGATGATTACGTACTTCGCCGATTGTATTCAAAACGGCACCACGCCTGAAAATGACGGGCGAGACGGCCTGGCAGATGTCGTCATCCTGCGCGCAATCGAGCGCGCCGCCGAAACGGGTCAGCCGCAATCCATCGACCTCCCGCCCCGCCCCTCTCATCCCGGTCCAGACACGCTGCGTCGGGTGCCCCGGTCCTCTCGACGTCTTGTGTTCTGACGCCAATTTCACATCGCTGCTTTGCAGTGAGTTCGGCGCGGAGGCAGGAGAATGGCGCGGCAAAGGCTCCGCGCCATTTCTAGCTGCGGAAATTGACAAGCTGACACAACCCGCGGAAGCTTCCTGCGAACCATATGGGAGTCCCGCCATGAAATTGCTCTATGTCACCGTAGCCAGCCTTGCCCTGTCCGCGCCTGCCTTTGCCCAGAACGACTGCGCCACGGGACAGACGCTATCTGAGGGCACCCTGACAATCGCCACCGGGAACCCGGCCTTCTACCCTTGGGTACTGGACGACGCGCCCGCCTCCGGCGAAGGGTTCGAGGCTGCCGTCGCACATGCCATTGCCGCCAATATGGGCTTTGAACCCGATGCAGTGGAATGGACGCGGTCCAGCTTCGATCAGGCAATTCAGCCCGGTGCGAAGGATTTCGACATCACTATTCAGCAGTTCTCCATCACGCCGGAGCGGGAGGAGGTCGTTGATTTCTCGATCCCCTACTACACCTCCGCCATGGCCGTCCTGACCACGCAATCCGTTGTGGACAACGGGGCCGAGGCCACGCTCGACAGCCTCAAGACGCTGACTTGGGGCGCCGACGCAAACACCACCGCCGTCGCCATGCTCGCCGATCTCATCGCACCGCAGACTGGGCCGATGCTTTATAATGACAACGTCGATGTCACGGCCGCCATGCAGGCGGGCCAGATTGACGCTGCGCTGTTTGACCTGCCGACCGCGCTTTACCTGTCAGCCGTGGTGCTGCCGGATGGCACGCTTTTGGGCCAGTTCCCAGCCGACCGCACCGAAAGCCCCGATCAATTCGGGATGCTCATGGCCAATGAGAGCCCCCTGAAACCCTGCGTTGACGCTGCGCTGCAAGAATTGATCGACGACGGCACGCTGGCCGCGATCGAAACACAGTGGCTCGAAGAAACCACAGGCGTACCTGTCATCAAGTGATGTTTCGGGGCGGTCATTGCACGCGAAGCAGCCGCCCCAACCGTTCCATGCCCTCGGCAATCTGAGCCTCTGACGCGCAGGAAAATGACAGACGCAACGTATTCCGGCCTGAGCCATCGGCGTGGAATGCGCCGCCAGGGACGAAAGCCACCCGTTCGCTGGACAGCGACTGCGCCAGCACCTCAGCAGCATCCATTCTCTCGGGCAGAGTGACCCAGACGAACATGCCACCCTCGGGCCGGGTCCATGTCACGCCTTCCGGCATGTGCCGGTCAAGCGCGTCCAACATGGCATCTCGTCGGGCACTGTAAACTTGGCGCAGCTTGGCCACATGCGTGTCGAACAGCTCCCGCGCCACGCGGTCTGTGGCGATTTGGTTCAGCGTCGGAGAGTGCAGATCAGCCGCTTGCTTCAGCAGAACCAAGCGCTCAATCACAGGGCTCGCGGCGCAGACCCAGCCCACCCGCAGCCCCGGTGCCAAGACCTTGGAAAAAGAGCCGCAGTAGATCACCCGCGACGCCTCGATCCCGCCAACTTCGGCCACATCCATCGCCTGCAAGCTGGGGATCGCCTCTCCGTTGTAGCGCAGCGCCTGATAGGCCCCGTCCTCGATCACCGCGATGTCCAAGGCGCGCGCCTGGTCCAGCAACCGCGCCCGGCCGGATGCATCCAGGGTCTCGCCGGTCGGATTGGCGAAATCGGGCGACAGATACGCCATTTTCACCTTGCCGCCTGCGGCCTCGGCTTCGGCCTGAATCTCGTTCGGCGCGACGTTGCGCCAAGGATCAAGCGGAGCATATCGCGGCTCACACGCGTTGAACGCCCCCAGCGCCCCCAGATACGTCGGCCAGCCCACCAGCGCCGTATCCCCCGGCGTCAGCAGCAATTTTCCAAGGTAATCCAGGGCTTGTTGCGACCCAGAAGTGATGATGATGTTTTCGGGACCGCATGGCACGCCGAGACCGATCATGTGATCCGCCACCCACGCCCGCAAAGGACCGTAGCCTTCGGATACGGAATATTGCAGCGCTGCAGGGTTCTGAAGTGCCTCGCCCAGCGCGCGTTCGTAGGCCGCAGTCGGGAAAAGCGTCACATCGGGGATGCCCCCGGCAAAGCTCAGGATGTCCGGCTGGTCCAGCAGCTTCAACAGCTCACGAATTTCAGAGGCTTTCATCCGCCCCATGCGCCGCGCCAGAACACCCGTCCAGTCCATCACATCGCCTCCCACATACATGCAAAAAGCATATAAACTGCTGCTTAGGTATGCAATACTGACCTAAAGCATGTAACAAGTCGTGAAGCGTTTGACAGCCATGCCCTGTGGCGCAACAGTCGGTGCGACCAACGGATCACATATGCCCACACGCCGAGAGATATTCGAACGCCGCCAGCGCCGCCGCGCCAACCTGATCGCTGCGCTGTCCACTGGCGCCGTTTTACTTGCCGTATGCGTTCTGGTCCCCCTGTCACCGGGATGGGAGGCGGTGCAGCGGGCCTTTTTCAACGGCGCGATCTTTGCGCGCACCTTCCCGGGTCTGCTGGAAGCCTTTCTGCTCGACGTCGCCATATTCGCATGGTGTGCGCCGCTGATTGCCATTCTGGCGCTGGCGCTCGCCATTGCGCGCGACCTGCGCGCCCCGGCATTGACACCCGTCCGACTGGCGGCGACCGCCTTTATCGACATCTTTCGCGGCCTGCCGGTGATCCTCGTGATCTATCTCGTGGGATTTGGCATTCCCGGCCTTGGCCTGCCACGCCCTTGGAATTCGCCGTATCTGTGGGGGTCACTGTCGCTGATCCTCGTCTATGCGGCCTACACCGCCGAGGTCATCCGCTCAGGCATTTCCTCGATCCACGACAGCCAACGCGCCGCCGCGCTATCGCTGGGCCTGACCGAGGCCGACACCATGCGTTACGTCGTCTTGCCACAGGCCATTCGTCGCGTGATCCCTGCCAATATGAACCTCTTCATCGCATTGCAGAAAGACGTGGCGCTTTTGTCATTCATCGGCCCGGTGGAGATCTTTCGCCAAGCTGGCGTCTACAAATCCTTGCTGGCCAATTTCACGCCTTACGTCGGTGCGGCGCTGATCTTTCTCGCGGTGACTATCCCCGCCACGCGCTACGCGGATCACCTGATGAACAAGCAGCGGAGGCAGCAGCAATGAGCTTGCTGGAAACCCGCGGCTTGGTGAAGTCCTACGGCGGAACGCGTGTTCTGGACGGGATCGACCTCACCATCCAGGCCGGAGAAATGGTCTGCCTGATCGGCGCATCCGGCTCGGGAAAGTCCACGTTTCTCAAATGCCTCAACCTGCTGGAGCCGGTGGACGACGGGCAGATCCTGCTTGACGGCGTGGACATCGCGGAGCCGGGTCTGGACCCGCGCCCGGTGCGCCAGCGCATCGGCATCGTATTTCAATCCTTCAACCTCTTTCCGCATATGACAGCGCTGGAGAACGTCCTGCTCGCCCCTTGCAGGGTGCATGGACGCCAGCGCCAAGACGTGGCGCCGGAGGTAGAACGGCTTTTCACGCGGTTTGGATTAGAGGACCGAATGGGGCACTACCCGGACCAATTGTCCGGCGGACAGCAGCAACGCGTTGCCATCGTGCGGGCGCTCGCGATGAAGCCAGACGTTATGCTGTTTGACGAGATTACGTCGGCCCTTGATCCCGAATTGGTGGGCGATGTCCTGGACGTGCTGCGCACCCTGCGCGCGGAGGGCATGACCATGGTGCTCGCCACACATGAAATGGGATTTGCCCGCGAATTGGCGGACACCGTCTGTTTTCTGGACAACGGGCAGGTGCTTGAAAGAGCCCCGCCCGCAGAAATTTTTACCAATCCACAAAACGACCGCACTCGCGCCTTTCTGGCCCGGGTGCTGTGAATCACGACTCCATCGCCTCGATCACGCGATCTGGCAGCGCCGGAATGGTCCGGACACGTTTGCCCGTCGCATGCGCGATGGCGTTAAGGATCGCCGCGCCCGCACCGGAAATACCGAGTTCACCAATGCCCTTGGACTGGATTGGATTGGCCTCGTCATCCCGCTCTTCAAGAAAGACCACCTGCATGTCGCGCGGCACATCAAGGTGCGAGGCGACGTGATAGTTCGCAAGATCGCGCGTGACCACGTGGCCATCGCGGGTGTCGTTCATCATCTCCTCGTGCAAGGCAGACCCAAGGCCCCAGACCATGCCGCCCAATGCCTGACTGCGCGCGGTCTTCTCGTTCAGGATTCGGCCCATGGCCATGACACCCAGCATGCGACGCACGCGGACCTCGCCGGTCCATTCGTTCACCGCAACCTCGGCGAAATGGGCACCGAAGCCAGCAGAGAAAGACTCCTTCGCCGTTTTGCCCCCTTCGATGGTCGCCTCCGCCACCATTTCCAAGTCCACAAGATCCGCGAGCGATTTTTCCACGTTGCCACCGCGCGCAATGCCGCCCGAAAGGGTCAGATCATCCGCCTCGCAGCCCAGACGCTTTGCCAGCTCTTCCCGCAAGGTCTTGGCTGCCATGAAGACCGCCGACCCGGCAGAGCTTGCGCCAAAGGAACCGCCCGACCCCGATGCGCCCGGCAGGTCACTGTCGCCGAGGCGCACCTCAACCTGCTCCACGCTCAGCCCCAGCATTTCTGCCGCGATCTGGCCGAGGATGGCATAGGTCCCGGTGCCGATATCGGTCATGTCGGTCTCGACAATCGCACCGGTGCCGGTCAAGCGCACCCGCGCGGCGCTCTCTATCAACATATTGGTACGCGCGGCAGAGGCCATGCCCATTCCGATCAGCCAATCGCCCTCGCGGCGCATCTTGCGATCCGCCCAGCCAAAGCGTTCGGCCCCATCGTTCAGGCAATCCGCCAAGCGGCGCGCGCTGTAGGGGCGACCGTCCATCGGATGCGTATCCGGAATATTCTTCAGCCGCAGCTCAAGCGGGTCCATGCCCAGCTTCTCAGCAAGCTCGTCCACGGCGGCCTCAAAGGCAATCATGCCAACGGCCTCACCGGGTGCCCTGACGGAGCCGGACGGCGTCATGGCAGGTCGCGCAACGGTCTGCTGAAAGCTGAGGCCATCAGCACCGTAGATGAACTGCGATGCCTGCGACACCGGCTCGGCAAAGCCTTCGCCTTGGATATTCGACACGCGGTCATCGTGCGACAGGGCCACGATGCGCCCGTCCTTGGTCGCGCCCAGACGGACCCGCTGCATGGTCTCGGACCTGCGCAGAACGGAGTCGAACACAGTCTGGCGGGACATCACGACGCGCACCGGGCGACCCAGCTTTTGCGCGGCAATGCATGCGGCAATCGCCTCTGGCCCGATGCCCAGCTTGGAGCCGAAACCACCGCCGACATAGGGCGCCAGGATACGCACGGCGTCCGGAGAAATGCCCAGAGAATCCGCTACTTCGAGCTTGTTGAAGCGCACCATCTGGAGCGCGGAGCGTAGCACCAATTGGTTGCCGGTCCATTCGGCAACAGCGGCGTGCGGTTCCATCGGGGCGGCCACATGCGATGGGCTGAAGTAGTCCAGATCGACCTTCACGGCAGCCCCGTCATAGGCCGCGTTGAAATCGCCCGCCGTGTCGGGGTCGCCGACCTCCTGCTCCGCAGTGTCAGGGGTGACGGCCACGCCGTCCTCGGCCTCATATGTGACCTTCAACCGATGCGCGGCGTCGCGCGCGGTCTCAAAGCTTTCGGCGACAACCAGCGCAATGGGCTGGCCGTGATAATGCACCTCATCGCCTGTCTGCACCGGTGCCTCGCCGGCCATACCCTGCGCCGGATTTCGGATCATGCGCGGATCCGTGATTACATCCACGACACCCTCGACGCCGGCGAGCGACCCCTTGTCGACACGGGTGACCTTGCCGCGCGAGATCGTCGCCCGCACAAGCACTCCATGCAGGCAGCCGGTCGGCAGCACATCCGCCGCATAGGGAGCCGTGCCGGAGACCTTCAGCGGGCCGTCGGGCCGGTCCAGCGGCGCGCCGACAATGCCTTGGCCGGTGTTGTCCAACAGACGCGGCTGCGCCTTGTCCATCTTAAAATGTGTGGTTTCGGAGAAATCGTCTCTCATGACTTAAACCTTCGCAATATCAACGCCATGCGCGTCGCTCAGCCCGCAGGCCTGCCGCAGCGTGGCAATCAGGGTTCGGCGCAGCAAAGGCCGCTTGTATTCCACGTCGGGGTGCGGCGCCTCGGCGCGGGTCAACGCATCCGCCGCCTTTGCAAACAACGCATCCGAGGGCGCTTGTCCAACCAGCATGTCCGTCACGTCTGCGTTTTGAAACGGGTGGGGCGCAACCGAGCCGAACGCCATGTCGGCGCGGACGATCTTGCCATCTTCGACTTTCACCGCCGCCGCCACCGTCAGCAGCGCAAAGGCATAGGACGCGCGGTCCCGGACTTTCCGGTAAACCTGATGCGTTCCTTCAAGCGGAGCGGGCAAGATCACGGCGGTCACGAGGTCATCCTCGGCCAACACGTTTTCGATGTGCGGCATGTCCCCCGGCCCCTGGTAAAAGGCTTGGATCGGCACCTGCCGGGTCTCGCCGTCAGCGGACCGGATTTCGATCACAGCATCCAGCGCGGTCATCGCGGTCGCCATGTCGGAGGGATGTGCTGCAAGGCAGTGCTCGGACGTGCCAAACAGCGCCAGCATCCGGCCCGATCCTCCCTGCGCCGCACAGCCGGTGCCCGGTGCGCGCTTGTTACACGCCTGCGAGGTGTCGTAGAAATAAGGGCATCGCGTGCGTTGCAACAGGTTGCCGCCGGTGGTCGCCTTGTTGCGGATCTGCGCGGAAGCCCCGGCCAGAATTGCGCGGCTCAGCAGCGGCCAGCCCTTGCGGACGTTCGCGTCATTGGCGAGCGCGGTGTTGGTGACCAACGCCCCGATGCGCAGCTTGTCGCCATCCTTCGAGATCTCGGACAGGCCGTCGATGCGCGTAATATCCACCAGTTTTTCCGGCGTCATCACCTGGATTTTCATCAGGTCGAGCAAATTGGTGCCACCTGCGATCACCTCGGCTTGGGCGTCCAGCGCCTTGCCTGCATCCTCCAGCGCGTCGGCGCGTGTGTAGTCAAACGGGATCATGCCTGCGCTCCTTCGTTTTCCTGATCCGCGACCATGGCGATGGCCTCTCGGATCAGCGGATAGGCCGAGCAGCGGCAGAGGTTGCCGCTCATGCGCTCTGCCATTTCATCATCGGTGAGCTTAGGCACTTCGAGATCGTCAGAGACGTAGGACGCCTGACCTTTCTGAATTTCCTGAAGCAAAGCGGTCGCGGACATGATCTGTCCCGGCGTACAGTAGCCGCACTGATAGCCGTCCTTTTCCACAAACGCCTTTTGCAGGGCAGAAAGTTTGTCGGGGGAACCAATGCCCTCGATGGTGGTGACATCCTGACCGTCGTGCATCGCCGTAAGGCAGAGGCAGGAGTTCACCCGCTCGCCATCCAGAAGCACCGTGCAGGCACCACATTGACCATGGTCGCAGCCTTTCTTGGTCCCGCTGAGGCCAAGGCCGTCACGAAGGGTGTCGAGGAGCGTAGCGCGGGGATCGTGGTCGACCGTCTGCGCCTCGCCGTTTACGGTGAGTTTCGTCTGCATAGGGGAACCTCTGGCTTGGGATATCCTGGCTGGCGCATAGCTACGCCGTTCTGAGGACTAACCACCGTACCGCGCCGAGGTTCCTTGCTCGCTGAAATCAACGTCTCAGAGCCGCAGCTTCACCGCCGCCGCAAGGTCGATCATGCCGCCACGCAGGCGGCGCATCCGTACTGGCGAAGGGGCGCTCAAGGACAGCGGAAGAGCCTGCGGGTCGCCACCCGCCAGAAGTTCCGCAAGCGCGCGGCCAAAGACAGTGCCTGTCGTGATGCCCCGTCCATTGTAGCCGATCGGACAATACAGCCCCTGATCCAGTTTCAGGATACGCGGCAGATGATCCGGCGTCATGGCGATTTGCCCGTCCCATGCGGCTTCGAACGTCACGTCGCCCAGTTCGGGAAACCAGCGGCGTAATGTGCGCGCGGCCCATTGTCGACTGGCCCCTAGAGCGGCATCGCCGTCCAACCGCCCCATCGTGCCGACGATCAACCGCCCCACCGCATCCTTGCGCAGTGAACGCATGACCAGCCCAGTGTCCCAAAGCCCCTGCCCGCCCGGCAATATATGTGCCGCCTGCGCCCCCAAAGGCGGGGTCGCCAGTTGTTGAAAGCGGATGGTCGAAAAGCACTGCGCCACCTCAGGCCGCAGCGCCGCGCTATAGGCGTTGGTCGCAAGCACAACGGTCTTGGCAAGAACCGCCCCCTGCGCCGTGTCCACGCGCCATCCGCTGCCGTCGCGAGACAGGCCGGAGACCGGCGTCTCCTCGGCCACTCTGGCCCCTGCCGACCGCGCCGCACGCGCCAACCCGCGCGCATATCCCATTGGATTCACGGTGCCTGCGCGCCGATCCAGAAGGCCCCCGGCAAAAGCACGCGTTCCCACGGCCTCCGCCATCGCATCGGAATTCAACAAGGAGACGGGCGCGCCGCGCGCGGCCCATGCGTCATGGCGTGCCGCCAGGCCTTTCATCCCGGATACCGCGTGGGCCGCGTGCAGGGTGCCGTCCCGCCTTGCTTCGCATCTGATCTGGTGGCGCTCGATCAGATCGAACACCACGCCGGGCGCATCGGCAAACAGCGATAGGAACGCAGGCCCCAACGCCTGCTCCAGCTCTGCGGGAGGCAACCACAGACCAGCGTTCACAAGACCGACGTTGCGCCCGGATCCGCCGGCACCGACGCGCCCGGCCTCCAGCACCTGCACTGACAGACCCGCCTGGGCCGCAAACAGCGCCACCGACAGTCCCGTAAAACCGCCGCCCACAACCGCCACATCACAGCGTGTGCGCATGTCATCTCTTGATCCCACGCTTTCTGCCGTGCGGTCCCATAGAACCCCGTCGAGTGCCCCCATTCCGCTGCGCCCCTTCCCCGTGGTTTTGCCTGGCGCAAAGCCTGTTGCAACCCAGGCGATTTCGCAAGCACGTTCGGGATAGTTCAGCCTTGACATGCAACCTAAGGTTTGCGCGTAAGTCCTTAGACAATATACGCATGACGAGTGCATATAAATTTCGAGGTAGAAACCGCGCATGTCCATTGATCAGAAGGATGATGCCAAACGCGCCATGCCGCGCCATTTCCTGACCTTCCGGCTGGCCCGTGTGCAGGCCAAGCTGAATGCACAGTCGAGCCGCATCCTCAAAGAACACTGCGGCCTGACCCTGACCCAATGGCGTCTCATGTCGCTGATCGGCGTAGCGGGACGGACCACAGCCGCGCATCTGTCGCGCGAGGTCGCCATGGACAAAGGGCTTATCAGCCGCAATATCAAGACGATGGTTGCCGATGGACACGTCCGGATCACCGTCGACCCGAGCGACCATCGTGCGCAACATCTGGAACTGACCGAGGCTGGGCAAAGTGTGTTTCAAAGCACGGCTCCCCGGATGCGCGCCCGGCAGGACGCCCTGCGCGCACTGCTGAATGCAGAGGAAGAAGCCGCGCTGAACCGTTCCCTGGAAAAGCTTGAACGCGCGGCAGAAGACCCGGATCACGAATAGTTTTGCGTGTCGTCATCGCAGCCCTACCCGGTGACGCGCCCCCGGACTGGATTTGAAACACCGTACCCCGTAAAGGTCACTGATGACAAATTTGATGAATGTTCAGACCCCATGGTTCATCCCGCTTTGGCGCCGCATTGTCCTTGTGTGCGTTTGCCTTGCTTGGGGTTTGGCCGAATTCCTGATGGGCAATCCCGGCTGGTCCCTGCTGTTCGCGGCCTTGGGGCTTTATTGCGCCTACCAGTTCTTTGTCGTTTTCGACCCGAAAGATCCGGCTTCAGAGGATAAGGACGACACTTAGGCCGGGTTTAGCCCCGGCCTGAGTGCGACAGTGTTCCAGCTTAACCACCGCAGAGGTGGGTGTCGGCCGGGGTTGCCTGCAAGAGCGCATAAAAGCTCTTCCCCACCGCGAAGGAACCACCCGCCTCAGACGGATGGGACGGTTTTGTCCGGGTTGAGAATCCCATGAGGATCGAGCGCCTGTTTGATCGCGCGCATCATGTCCAGGGCAACGCCATTCTTGCGGCGGGACATGCTGGGAAGTTTCGATATCCCGATGCCGTGCTCGGCGGAGAAACTGCCGCCCAAAGACAGAACGACGTCTTCGACCGCCTCCATGACCGGGTCCTTATGCGCAGCGTCCGAGATCCAGACAACGTAGTGGATGTTCCCGTCGCCAAGGTGCGCCACGGTCATGTCGCGGGCCTGCCCATCGACAACCGCGATGGCCTCTGCTGCCATCTTGAGGAAGGTGCCGACCTTGTCCAGCGGCACGGCCACATCATTCAACACCAGCGGGGTTTGCGACAGGGAGACCTCGGCCGCCGCTTCGCGCATGGACCAGAAGGCCTGACGTTGCGCTTCTGATCCGGCGACAACGGCGTCAGTGACAAGGCCATCCTCGAACAGCCCGCCGAGCACCTCCTCAAGATATGAGGACAGCGGAACGGCGCCATCCGGCCCGGGTGTCGTGTCCCGTGGCGCGGTCGCCCCCAGTTCCACGAGGATGTTCACATCATGACCCGTGTCGAACGGCTCACGCGCTTCGGGATGCATTTTGGTATAAGTTTCAATATAGGCGCGCGGCATGTATTCAAAGGCTTCGACCGCGCCGCCGGTCATCTCTTGCAGCCGGTTAAGCAGGATCAGCGCATCGTCCAGCGTCGGTGTCGCCACCATCGCCGTGGCAAAAGCGCCCGGGGTTGCCACCAGCTTCACCACCGCACGGGTGATGATGCCCAGCGTCCCTTCGGAGCCGATCAGCAGGTGTCGCAGGTCGTAACCGGTGTTGTTCTTGTGCAGCTCGCTCATCAGATCGACCACGCGCCCATCGGCCAGAACCGCTTCGAGCCCCAGCACCAGATCGCGCGTATTGCCATAGCGCAGGACGTTCGAGCCGCCTGCGTTCGTGGCCAGCATGCCGCCCAGCCGGGCCGAGCCTTTTGCGCCGAACGTCATGGGGAACGTCAGGCCATGCTCCGCCACCGCGTCATGCAGGTTGGACAGGATGACACCAGCGCCGACGCGGGCAAGACGCGCATCGGGACGGATCTCTTCGATCTGGTCGAGCCGGTCCAGCGACAGCATCAGCGCGCCTTCGGCCTTTGTGCCGCCAGACAGCCCGGTATGGCCGGTGACAGGCACAACCGGCATCCGCGCCGCATGGGCCAGGCGCATGACCTCGGACACTTCGGCGGTCGAGGCAGGACGCGCCACGGCCAGCGGGGTCCAGCTGTACTGGCCGACCCAATCCCGCGACCAGGGGGCCATATCCACCCCGGTCAGCACATAGTGCACACCCAGAGCTGCGCGCAGATCATCCAGCAACACCGCGCTCATTGCGGCACCGCAAATGTCAAAGAGGCCCAGCGGCTTTCCCAGGCAGGTCCGTCGTTTTCCACCGGAATCTCCAGCATCTCTACCGCGTCCACGAGGTAGGCGTGGCCAGGATGGACCTCGACCACGGCGCGACCCGTGTCATCGGTGCGGTAATACCGAATGTCCACAGTGCCATCAGGCGCCTTTTCGAACAGTTCAACCTGCGTGTTCTTGCGCGGCGCCCCGTTGTGCAGAACGCGCACCGGAAAACCGTCAGACACATCGTCGGTGTAGGGGTTAGCCTCTGCCACGATCTCGGTCACGAGACCGACCTCCAGGTCGCTCCCCGCGCCATCGCCCAGCGCCATCAGGCTCTTGGCATAGCGGGTGTAGCGCTCGCGGATCACATCGGGATCAAGCCCCCGCGTGTCATGGGCAACGCAGGCCCATTTAATATCCTTGTGGTCGCAAAACCGCTCGAACGTCGCGCGGTCCTTGTAGGTCAGCGCGTAGTCGCGGGTCACATGCACCACCGTGGCCAGCCCTTCGCGGTCCAGCACCATGTTCAGCGCGGGCTTGTCGCCGGCGCGGCCATCGACCTCGATCACCTCGCCGTCAACGATCACGTCAAAGCGGCGAAAGTTCGGCGGCACATAGCTGAAAGACGATCCCTCCAGCTTGTCCCCCACCTTGAGCTGCGCCACCAGCGGCGCGTCGGGCGCGACCTGGTAGGCCTCCGGTTCAATCCAAAATTCATGAGCGCTGGCCGAAGCCGAGCACAGCACCGACATCACAGCGGCACAGCCCCAAATCATCTGGCGCATGAAAACTCCTCCCCAGCCCGGTCAGGGCCTCTTTTGACCTGTCAAACCCCGGTCTGAAGCCTGCGCTCCAGATCCTTGGCCAGGCTCTTCATTCGTTCGCGGAACTTGCTTTCCACTCCGCCCTTGGCCAGCTTCAGCGATTGCACCAAAAGACGGGCGGACAGGGTCGTTGGTGCCAGGTCCACTGTGACACCTATCCTTGTGCGCGTCCGGGACAAGGCCATCACGTCCAGCACCATCTGCACGTTCAGACCGCCACTGGCGGAATCGAACACCATCCGTTCCGGCGGTTGATACTCAGACAGCACGATATCGGCCTGACGCTTTTTCCCACGAAAGCTAAAGCCCGCGCGCCACGACATGCCCTCGGCCGGCCCGGTTGCGGGACCGGAGGTGCGCTGCACATCCGCGCCCCGGCGCAAGGCCTGACGTTCGACTGTTTCAAAGTCCGACAGGGCCGCGAAGACCTTATCCATGGGGGCGTCGATGTCTTCTTTGGCAGTCAGTTGCATGGCTCGGCCTCAATGGGTGCGCAAAACGCGTCAAATTGTTTAAATACCATCACGTTAAGGACCATACCGCGCCCGATCCGTCAATCCAAACGATCCGCCAGCCAGTTGCGAAGCAGGAAATGCGCGATGGCCCCCTTGCGGGCAGGCAAAATGTCATCGCGCAGACCGGCCGTGGCATCGGCGACCTCCTCACGGGTCAGCCAGAGGGCGTCCTCGATCTCTGCCGGGTCAAGCGTGATCTTTTCGCTGGTGGCCTCCCCGTGGCAGCCGAACATCAGCGACGAGGGAAAGGGCCAGGGCTGGCTGGCAAGGTAGCGCACAGGACCGACGCGAATGCCTGCCTCCTCGTAGACTTCGCGGCGCACGGCGGCCTCGATGGTTTCGCCCGGCTCGACAAAGCCCGCAAGGCAGGAATACATCCCCTCCGGCCATCCGGGGGAGCGCCCCAGCAAGCAGCGATTGCCGTGCGTGATCAACATGATGACCACCGGATCGGTGCGCGGAAAATGCGAGGCCCCGCAGGCGGCGCAGCTGCGTTGCCACCCGGCCTGAGACACCTCAGAGGCCGTTCCGCAGCGGGCACAGAACCCGTGGCTTGCGTGCCAGCCGTGGATGGCCCGGGCCGTGGCCGCCAGCTCTGCCTCGCGCGGGGTAAGCCGCGTCATGATACGGCGCAGCTCGGCAAACCGCCCCTCCGGGCAAGCGGGATGCACCTGCTCGGTGGGGTCCGTGAAGGCCCCCAGCGCGGCGGCGTCGACCTCTTCCGGCTCCCACGTCGACACATCCGCCGCCCAGACAAGCCGGTCTTCGCGGCCCAACAAAACCGGCGGACGCACAACATCGTCAAGCATCGGGTGATCCATCGGCAGACGCAAAAGCCGCGCGTCTTCGCCTGCGACCAACGGCTTGCCCCGCCACAGCACGACCGCTTCTCCGGGGGCGGACAAAGCCTGCGCATCGCCGCGGATCTCTGCCGCCCGATCCAGCGCACCGCCGCCGAATGTCACCGTTTCCGCATGTCGCATGGTCACCCCCCGTTTACCTCGCCCGTTGTGCCCACCGCCTTACAAAAATGCAATCTCCACGCGGACTTCCGCGTTTCCGCGAGGGCATGCCCGGATTTGTCACAAATACGTGTGGAAATCATGCAATCTGTCCGGACCAAATATGACAGGGGCGATTCCATGACCGACCGACACCTCACTCTCAGCCGCCGCCAATTCCTTGCCGGAACCACTGCGGGCGCGGCCCTCATTACATTGCACCCCTATTCCGCGCGGGCTGCCACCAATCAGGTGCACCTTCGGATCATGGAAACCACGGACATCCACGTCCACGTCTGGCCTTACGACTATTATGCCGACAAGGAAGTGGACACCGTAGGCCTGTCCCGCACGGCGTCCATCATCGACGGCATCCGCGCAGAGGCTACCAACACACTGCTGGTGGACAATGGCGATTTCCTTCAGGGCAACCCGATGGGCGATTACATGGCCTACGAACGGGGCATGAAAGAGGGCGACCTTCACCCGATCATCAAAGCGATGAATACCGTGGGCTATGACGCCGCCACCATTGGCAACCATGAATTCAACTATGGCATTCCGTTTCTGGAAAAGACCATTGCCGGCGCGGACTTCCCCATCGTTCTTGCCAACATCGCCAAGAGCGAGGGCAGCGATCCCACCAAGGACGAGACCCTGTTCAAACCCTACGTGATCCTGGATCGCCAACTGACGGATGGCGCGGGCAACACCCATCCGATAAAGGTCGGTCTGATCGGGTTCACCCCGCCGCAGGTCATGCAGTGGGACGCCAAGCACCTCACCGGCAACGTCACCGCCCGCGACATCGTCCAGACCGCCGAGGCCTACGTCCCGCAGATGCGCGAGGAAGGGGCAGAGATCATCATCGCGCTGTCCCACTCCGGCATCGGGTCGGCGAATGCCGAGGAGGGAATGGAAAATGCCTCCGTGCCGCTGGCCGCCGTTGACGGGATCGACGCGCTCGTGACGGGGCATTCGCACCTTGTCTTCCCCTCCCCCACCTATGCGGACTTCGCCGCCGTCGATGCCGAAAGCGGATTGATCCACGGCAAACCCGCTGTGATGGGCGGTTTCTGGGGCTCTCACCTTGGGCTGATCGATCTGCTGCTGGAACGCGACGGCAATGCCTGGCGCGTGGTGTCGTCAACGACCGAGGCGCGGCCGATCTCACAGCGCGGAGAGGACCGCTCCGTCACCGCGCTGGTCGAGGACGACCCAGCCGTGCTCGACGCCACCCGCGCCGACCACGAAGCGACGCTTGAGTATATTCGCCGGGCAGTGGGCAAGACCGATGCGCCGCTCTACAGCTACTTTGCCCTGGTGGCCGATGACCCGTCGGTGCAGATCGTGAGCAATGCACAGACCTGGTACATTTCGCAGATGCTGGCGGGCACGGAGTACGCCGCGCTGCCGATCCTGTCGGCGGCGGCCCCGTTCAAGGCAGGCGGGCGTGGCGGGCCAGAGTATTACACCGACGTGGGCAAAGGCGACGTCGCAATCAAGAACGTGTCGGACCTGTACCTGTACCCCAACACCGTACGCGCGGTGAAGGTCACCGGCGCCGAGGTAAAGGACTGGCTGGAACGCTCTGCCGGCATGTTCAATCAGGTGGAGGCAGGCGCGACCGATGCGCCGCTGCTGAACCCGGACTTTCCATCCTACAACTTCGATGTGATGGATGGCGTGACCTACCAGATCGACCTGTCGCAACCGTCCAAATTTGACCGCGAAGGCGAAGTGATACACCCGGACGCCGCGCGGATCGTGAATCTGCAATACAACGGCACACCCATCGACCCGGCGCAGGAATTCATCGTGGCGACCAACAACTACCGCGCCTCCGGCGGCGGCAGCTTTCCCGGAGCCAAGGGCGACAGCATCGTGTTCGAAGGGCCGGACACCAACCGCGATGTCATCGTGCGCTACATCGTGGAACAAGGCACGGTCAGCCCTGCGGCAGATGCCAATTGGTCCTTTGCGCCGATGGACGGCACCACCGTCGTTTTTGAAACCGGTCCAAAAGCGCGGGACTACCTGCAAGACCTGAAGGCCGCAGATATCGAGGACGCGGGCGACGGCGCCGATGGCTTTGCGCTTTTCCGCATCAACCTCTGATCTATGTTGCCGGGTCCGTGGCCCGGCGACCCGTGCGGGGGCCAGCCCCCGCGCACCCGAAGTCTTTTTCGAAGCAAAGAGCCACAAGGGCTCGCATCCCGACCCCAGGTGGCTGGTTGTTCGGTTTGAAACGGCTTAGGTCTTCGCATGCTACACATGTGAGGACCTACAATGCCCTATGACGCCGTGATCTTTGATCTGGATGGCACGCTGCTGGACACCGAGGCGCTGGCCATGCGTGCGGGGGAAATCGCGGCGCAGCGATTGGATCTGCCATGGACCGCCGCGTTTTTTCATTCGCTGATCGGGGGCGACAGCATTGTCGCAGAAGCCAAGCTTGCGGCGCAATTCGGCGCACAGAACATGCCTGGCTTCCACCTCGCATGGCGGGACGCCCATGACGATCTGGTTTCGGACGGTGTGCCGGTCAAACCGACCGCTTTGGACCTGCTGGATCGGCTGGAGGCGCGCGGGACGCCGTTTGCAGTGGCCACCTCCTCGCACCACGAAAGCGCGGTGCATAAGCTGGGGGCCTCGGGTCTGGCCCCGCGTATTGCGACGCTGATCACTCGCGATTGCGTCACACATGCGAAACCGCACCCAGAGCCGTACCTCACCGCCGCCGCCCGATTGGGGGTCGCGGCCACGCGCTGTTTGGCGTTCGAAGATAGCACGCCGGGCGCGCGGGCCGCGCGGGCGGCTGGCATGACGGTGGTCGTGGTCCCGGATATGGCCGAAGTGGAAGATGGGCACGCGCACCACACAGCCGCCACATTGATGGAGGGTGCGCGCGCGGCTGGACTGCACTGAGCGTTAAAGCTGTGCCTGGTATAGTTTGACGGTGAGGCCGCCAAAGGCCACTGGCGGGCCTGCGGTCAGTTTCAGCCCCGTTGCCTTTGCCAGCCCGCCATCTGAGGTGACCATGCCCAGCCGCCAGCCATGGAACCGCTCCTGGAGCACCGCGCCAAACGCGCCGTAAAGGCCAAAGAGCAGCTTGCGGTTGCCAATCCGTGCGCCATAGGGCGGGTTGACCATGACGAGGCCGGGTCGGCCCTCGGGCCGTGACAGATCACTGACCGCCGCACGGGTGAACTGGCACAGGTCAGCGACATGGCCGCGCGCGGCATTTGCCTCAGCCCCTCTGATCGCGCCATCGTCGCGGTCGGAGCCATAGAACCGCAGGTCGGTGTCGCGACGGGTGGCTGCCTCGGCTTTCATGGCAGCAAAGGCGTCTGCGTCAAAGCTTGGCAGCGCCTCGAAGCCAAAGCTGCGCTCAGCCCCCGGCGCCATGCCAGCCGCCCAGCGCGCCGCTTCGATCACAAACGTGCCGGAGCCGCACATGGGATCGACCACCGGCACATCTCCGGCATATCCCGCCTGTCGCAGGAACAACGCAGCCAGGGTTTCCCGCAACGGCGCTTTACCTGTCGCTTCCTTGTAGCCGCGACGGTGCAGAAGCTCACCGGAGGTGTCCATGGAAAACGTCACGAGGTCATCCTCGATCCGCACCATGATGCGCAGGCTGCCTTCGGGGGAGACCTTGCCGCCGAAGGATTCGATGGCGCCGGCCACACGCGCGCGCGCAGCCCTGTCATGGTAGATCTTGGAGTTGCGGCAGGTCACGTCGACACGACATTCGGCACCGGCGGGCAGCACCGCGCCCCAGTCGAGCTTTGTGGCACGTTTGTCCAACTGCGCGAGGTGAAACGCGCGAAATTGGGCGAAGCGCACCAACACGCGGGAGGCTCCGCGCAGTGTGAGGTTGGCGCGCCATATCTCGGGCCAGTCCCCTTGAAACGTCACGCCGCCTTGGGCGACTTCGGGCGCAGCGAATCCAGCCTCTGTCACCTCTTGCAGCAACAGCGGTTCCAACCCCGGTGGGGCGCTCAGAAAGATCTCGAATGGGGTATCCATCCCCTGCTCATAGCCGATCCCACGGTCGCGTCCAGCCCGCCCCTTGCAATCGGTCGCCACAGGCCCTAAATACCCCGTCGAGAGGTTGTGCGGGCAGGCGCTTCGCCAACTCGGTCAGGTCCGGAAGGAAGCAGCCGTAACGATTCCCGCTTGGGTCGTTGCAATCTCTCACCCAGAAAGCCCCGGTCCTCGCGCCGGGGCTTTTGCGTTTTCAAGGCGAATGCAGTGCCGGCCCCGATCAGGCTCGACCTCCGTGGCGCACGAAGGGCACCGCACCCCGATCTGCCTGAAGAGCCCAGTCCAATTGCCGCGAATCAGCAATTGTTTGGGGAAAAAACGAGCGCAAACGGTCTTGCGCCTCATCCGGGGCGTCGCCCGCTTCGATCATCAGCCGCAAAAGCACCATACTGCACAGGCCGCTGCCATCTGGCGCATGCAGCATGACCCGTCCCCCACCCAGCAGCGCCCGTCGCGCCTGCGCGGAGACCTGCGGCCAGGTCGTGCGCAGGGTCGTGGCGGGATCGTCGTCGTTCGACACATCCAGATGCACCCAGCGGCTGCCCTTGTCCTGCACATCCTGGGACAGGCCATGTGACCCGGCAGCGACCAGCTCTGCCGGCGTCGCAATGCAGATCACAAGGGCGGGCCGCCAACTGGCAAGGTGGTCAAGGTCGCCGTGGTAGTCGCCCCCGGTGCCCGGCAGGGATGAGAACACGACAATCCCGCCGCTTACAGGCAACGCGTGCATGACGACAGCCTCGCCGTTCTCGCGCGCGATCTGACTGCTGTTCGATGACATGTGCCCTCCGATCCGCTGGAAACGATTTGCGAGGACAGCCTACACGCACCGCCGAACTTGCACAGCGATTCGCACCGCCCGCATCATAGGCTCTCCGCGCCGAAGGTGTCGCAGGCTGCCGGATCGCCGGATTGGTAGCCCTTGGAAAACCACGTTTGCCGCTGCTCTGATGTCCCATGGGTGTAGCTGTGGGGGTTTGGCACCCGCCCCGCGCGGCGCGCGAGGTAATCGTCGCCAATGCGTTGCGCGGCATTCAGCGCTTCGTCGATATCTCCCGGCTCCAGCAGGCCGCTGACAGATTGCGCCCAGACACCCGACAGACAATCCGCCTGCAACTCCAGCCGCACGGTCAGCGCATTGGCCTCACGCTCGGAGGTTTGCTGCCGCGCGGCGTTCACCTGAGGCAAAATACCCAATTCGTTTTGCACGTGGTGTGCGACCTCATGGGCGATCACATAGGCCTGCGCAAAGTCACCCCCTGCGCCCAGTTCAGATCGCATGAAGGCAAAGAATTCGGTGTCCAGATAGGCTTTCTCGTCGACCGGGCAGTAGAACGGACCTGTCGCGCCGGACGCCCCGCCGCAGGGCGACTGCGTCACGCCGGAAAACAACACCAGAACGGGCGGTTCGTAAGGCTCACCAAAGGCGTCGGGGAAGATCTCGGTCCAGACCTGTTCGGTCGTGGCCAGAACCTGACCGCTGAATTCGCCGGCCTGCACCTCGGATTGCGTCAACTCGCGCGTCTGCTGTTGCTGTGGCGCGCCGCCCCCTCCCAGCAAAGGCGTCACGTCGATTCCGGTGAAATAGCCGATGGCCAACACAATCAACACACCGCCAATCCCAAGCCCGCCAACCGCAGCGCCGCCGCCGCCGCGCCCCCGCCGATCCTCTACATTCCGGCTCGACCGGACGCCTCTCAACCGCATGATGCATTCTCCCTGTTTGATCCCCAACCCCGGGACGCGCGCCCGGTTCCCTGCGGCTCTTGCGATCCTGCGCGCCGGATCATAGCTTGGCGCCGACCCAGAAGGAATCCGCATGTCCGATCAGCCCGCCTATCAGGTGCTCGCCCGCAAGTACCGTCCCGAGACCTTTGCCGACCTCGTCGGGCAGGAGGCCATGGTGCGCACGCTGAAAAATGCCTTTGCGGCAGATCGTATCGCGCAGGCCTTTATCATGACGGGCATCCGCGGCACGGGTAAGACGACAACCGCGCGGATCATCGCCAAGGGCATGAACTGCATCGGCCCGGACGGCAACGGCACCCCGACCACAGAGCCTTGCGGCCAGTGCGAACATTGCGTTGCCATCATGGAAGGCCGCCACGTCGACGTGATGGAGATGGACGCCGCCTCGCGCACCGGCGTTGGTGACATCCGCGAGATCATCGATTCGGTGCACTATCGGGCGGCCTCGGCCCGCTACAAGATCTACATCATCGACGAAGTTCACATGCTGTCGAAAAGCGCCTTCAACGCCTTGTTGAAAACGCTCGAAGAGCCGCCCGCGCATGTGAAATTCATCTTTGCCACGACGGAAATCCGGCAGGTGCCGGTCACGGTTCTGTCGCGCTGCCAACGCTTTGATCTGCGCCGCATCGAGCCGGAGATCATGCTGACTCTGCTGCAAAAAATCGCCAAGGCCGAGCAGGCGGAGATCACCGACGAGGCTCTGGCCCTCGTCACCCGCGCCGCCGAAGGGTCCGCGCGGGATGCGACCTCGTTGCTGGATCAGGCGATTTCCCACGGCGCAGGCGAAACCACTGCCGATCAGGTGCGCGCCATGCTGGGCCTTGCGGACCGGGGCCGGACCATGGACCTGTTCGAGCGCATCATGCGGGGCGATGCCGCAGGCGCGCTGAACGAACTGGCGGCGCAGTATTCCGACGGGGCCGACCCGCTTGCCGTATTGCGCGATCTCGCAGAGCTGGCGCATTGGATTTCCGTGGTCAAGATCACGCCCGAGGCCGCTGAGGATCCGACGATATCGCCCGACGAGCGCGCGCGCGGGCAGGCCTTTGCCGATGGGCTTGGCCAGCGGTCGCTGGGCCGGGCGTGGCAGATGCTGCTGAAGGCGATCGAGGAGGTGTCCAATGCGCCCTCCGCCATCATGGCAGCCGAAATGGCGATCATCCGTCTGACA
This sequence comes from Sagittula sp. NFXS13, assembly GCF_040148795.1. Classification (NCBI taxonomy): domain Bacteria; kingdom Pseudomonadati; phylum Pseudomonadota; class Alphaproteobacteria; order Rhodobacterales; family Roseobacteraceae; genus Sagittula; species Sagittula sp. NFXS13. The sequence continues at coordinate 57,343 of NZ_JAGEMH010000003.1, read as the reverse complement.
CATGTGTCCGACCTGCCCACGCCCGAAGAGCTGATCAAGAAGCTGCAAGACACGCCGCAGCCGCCCATGCCCTCCGGCCCCGGCGGGGGTGGCGGCGGACAGCATCATCAAGGCAGCACGCAGGCCTACGGCGGCCCTGCCCCGACGCATCCCGGCCCGTCTGGTCCATCCGCCTCTGGTGCGCAGACCGCCGTGGCCGTGGCGCGCGAACAAGCCCTGGCGCAGTATCCGACCTTTGATCACGTGCTCGACCTGATCCGCACCCACCGCGACGTGAAACTGCTGGTGGAGGTCGAGGGCTGCGTGCGCCTTGCCGCCTATCAACCCGGCCGGATCGAATTCACGCCGACCAATAACGCCGACCCGGCACTGGCCTCCAAGCTGGGAACAGCCCTGCAACGCTGGACCGGCAGCCGCTGGGCGGTCACGGTGGTTAACGATTGCGATACCCAAACCGTGGTAGAGGTCCGAGAGGCCGCTGACCGCGCGCTGAAACACGAGGCAAGCCAGCACCCGCTGGTGCAGGCCGCTCTGGCCGCCTTTCCCAAGGCCAAGATCACCAGCATCCGAACCCAGGCGGAGGCGGAAGCCGAAGCTCAAGAGGACGCGCTGGCCGAGGTCGAAGACGAATGGGACCCCTTCGACGACGATTGACCCCGTGGTCATTCAGGCCCACCAAACGGGCGAATGCAGCATGAATCGGCGGTTTCATGCGCCCCGAAGCTGTACTGAATGACAACTGCCCTGTCGCTGCGTACACTCTTCAAATAACAAAGCTCTGACAGGAGCCGGATCGAGAACAGGAGCGGACAGGGTCATGCCATTGGAGCAGGTGCACCGCGCGTTTTCAAACAATGTCACCCCCGGCGCACAGCCGTCGGAGTCCCTCAGCCCTCTGGATGACTGCCCTCCTGAAAATGGCCCGGGCCTTTTGTTCTTTTCCGGTGGCAGCGCATTGCGCGACATCTCGCAGCACCTGCCGAGTATCACCAGAAATTCCGTGCACATGGTAACGCCCTTTGACGGCGGAGGCAGCTCCCAGCTATTGCGCGATGCCCTGGACATCCCCGCCGTTGGCGACCTGCGCAGCCGTCTGGTGACCCTGGCCGAACCCGGCCCGGCGGCGGACTTCATGGCGCATCGCCTGCCGAAAACCGATGTCTCCGGCGCAGAGATTGCCCAGCTGCGTCGCCTGTCTCATCCTTTGCTGCGCGCCATTCCCGGCCCCACGCGCCAGATCCTGGCAACCGACCTGGACACTGCCCTGCGCCACCTGCCGCCGGGGTTCGACTTCTCCAATGCCAGCATTGGCAATCTCGTGATCGCGGGAGGCTGGTTGGCGCAAGGCGGCCCCTTGACCACTGTTCTGGCCCGCCTCAGCCGCGTGTTACAGGTGCGCGGCACCCTGCGCGCGGTCAGCGATGCCAACCTTCATATTGGCGCCGAACTGCGCGACGGGCGTGTGCTGCATTCTCAACGGCTGCTGACCGGCAAGGAGGTCGCGCCGCTCGACAGCCCCATCACCCGGCTGTTCCTGTCGGACGGCACATCGCAACTGCCTGCCAGCGCAGCCCCGCTTGGGGCCGTGAACCAAGACCTGATCGCCAAAGCAGAGCTGATCTGCTTTGCGCCCGGCAGCCTGTACACCTCTCTGGTGGCGAGCTTGCTGCCATCAGGCACAGGCCGCGCCATCGCCGCCAGCGCAGTGCCAAAGGTCTACCTGCCCGCGCTCGGCCACGACCCGGAGGCCCTTGGTCACACTCTGGCCGACCGTGTGGACGCCCTGCTGTCCCCCTTGCGACAGGACGCGGGCCCGCTGCCTGCCACTGCGTTCCTGAGCCATGTGATCTGCGACCAACGGCAACCGCTTGACGATTGCGACGAGGTCTCTCGCCGCCACCAGATCCCCTGCCTGCTCCTGCAGTTGGCGGATCCGACATCAACCCGCTACGACCCCGCGCGGATCACCGCCCTGCTGAGCCGCATGGCCGCGCCTTCCTCTTGCCCCACAGCGCCGCACCTGCGATAAACTGCGCCCAACAGGGCCACCCCGGCCCGGCACAGGAGAGACACGGATGTTCAAGGGCCTCGGAAACCTCGGCGACATGGCCAAGATGATGCAGTCTGCCAAGGAAATGCAGGGCAAGGTCACCCAGCTTCAGGACGACCTGAAGGCGATGACAGTGACCGGCGAAAGCGGCGCGGGTCTGGTCAAGGCGACGGCCACTGCAAAGGGCGAGCTGACCGGGTTGGATATCGACCCCTCGATCTTTGTCCCCTCGGAAAAGGAAGTGGCCGAAGACCTGATCCTTGCCGCGGTCAAGGACGCGCAGGCCAAGGCACAGGTCAAAGCCGAAGAGGAAATGCGCAAGCTCTCCGAGGAGATGGGCCTGCCCGCAGACATGAAGCTGCCGTTCTGATCCGACAGGAGGCGCGAGCGGGACCGTCTTGCGCCTCTCTCCACCGCGTCATGCGCTCCTTTGTGGCAGGTGCGACAGACTGGCGTGCGCCATGGCAAAACACGCCAATCGCGATACATCGCGGATAAGATTTTCCCCACGACTGAGGACGCGTTGCGGCGACCATACGGTCGCTCCATGACCGTCCAAGTGAACCGAGGCTGTGCCGCGTGAAAGACCCCAACCCCATCGACAAGTTGATCGACCTGATGGCGCGCCTGCCCGGTCTTGGCCCGCGCTCCGCCCGGCGCGCGGTGCTGTACCTGATCCGCAAGCGCGGTCAGCTCTTGCATCCACTGGCCGAGGCCATGGCAGAGGTCGCCGCAACCGCACGGGAATGCCTGAACTGCGGCAATGTGGCCAGCGCCGACATATGTCCGATCTGCACCAACGACAGCCGGCAGAACGGCATTCTTTGCGTGGTCGAAGACGTGGCCGACCTATGGGCGATGGAGCGCAGCGGCGTGTTTCGCGGCCGCTATCACGTGCTGGGCGGAACGCTGTCCGCGCTGGACGGCATCGGCCCGGAGGAGCTGCGCATCCCGCGGCTCAAGGACCGCCTGTCCACCGAACGCGTAACCGAAGTCATCCTTGCGCTCAACGCCACAATCGACGGCCAGACCACGGCGCATTACATCGCCGACCAGCTTGAGGGCCGCGTGGAATTGACGTCTCTGGCACAAGGTGTGCCGATTGGTGGCGAGCTGGATTACCTCGACGACGGCACCATCACCGCCGCCCTGAACGCGCGTAAACGATTGTAAGTCCACAACATGCAAAAGGGCGACCCCCAGGATCGCCCTTGAAATTGTCAGCCGCAATTCAAATTGTCAGCCGCAATCGCCTCATGGCTGCTCGTCTTCGTCCTTGTCGTCACCCGGCAAGTTGAAGAAGCTGTCCGCGTCCGAATAGTCGGCGTTGTCCTTCTTGTCCTCGTCGTCGTCATCGCGCGGATCGGAGAGAGAGAAGCTTTCCAGACCTTCCATGTTCGACGGCAGGCGCTGTTCGGAGCTGTCCATCTCAAGGCTCTGCTCGGTGGATACCAGCTTGCGGCGCTCGTCATCGGTCATGACCTTGCCGAGGTCTTTCGACGCTTTGGCAACGGCGGCGTCCAGCTCGGACTGCTTGCACAGGCCCAGCGCAACGGGGTCGATCGGTTGCATGTTCTGGATGTTCCAGTGCGTGCGCTCGCGGATCGTCTGAATGGTCGGCTTCGTGGTGCCCACCAGCTTGGCGATCTGGCTGTCCGCCAGCTCAGGGTGGAACTTCACCAGCCAAAGGATCGAGTTCGGACGGTCCTGACGCTTTGACAAAGGCGTGTAGCGCGGGCCGCGACGCTTGTCTTCGTCGACGGCGGCCGCGTTGAATTTGACCTTCATCTTGTAGAAGGAATCCTTTTCCGCCTTGTCGATCTCTTCCTGCACCAGCTGGTTGTTGGCGACCGGGTCAAACCCCTTCACGCCAACGGCCACGTCGCCATCGGCGATGCCCTGGATCTCCAGCTCGTGAAAGCCGCTGAAATCGGCGATCTGCTTGAAGGTCAGCGTGGTGTTGTCCACCAACCAAACGGCGGTTGCCTTCGGATGCAGCAGCTTGGACATATCAATTCTCCTATGCACGGACAAACGGCCAAATCTACTCCGCCCCCCAAAACCGCCTTTCGGGGCCTCGGGATGCCTCGGATCAACTCCGGGGCGGGTTACCGTTGTCGGGAAACTCGCGGTGTATATAGTGCCGACAAAGTCAAAAGGAAACGGAAAAATGCGCCGTCTGTGCCTCGCTGCCCTTCTCTGCTTGCCTCTGCCTGCCTTGGCTGACGGCGAAAAGGCCGGAAAATTCGATTATTTTGTCATGGCTCTGTCGTGGTCGCCCAACTGGTGCGCGCTGGAGGGAGATGCGCGCAATTCACCGCAATGTGACGAGGATCACGGTTGGGTCTTGCATGGGTTGTGGCCGCAGTATCATCGTGGCTGGCCGAGCTACTGCCCGACGGTTGAACGCGCACCGTCGCGGGCGCAGACCTCGGAGATGGCCGACATCATGGGCACGGGTGGTCTGGCCTGGCACCAGTGGAAAAAGCATGGCGTTTGCACGGGGCTTTCTGCCAGTCAGTATTACGATCTCTCCCGTGAAGCGTATGGCAGCGTCACCCGGCCGGAGATCTTTCGCAAGCTGGACGACGCCGTGACCCTGCCCGCATCCGTGGTCGAAGATGCGTTTATGGAAGCCAATCCAAGCCTTGAGGCAGATATGGTCACGGTCACCTGTCGCGACCGCTACATCCAGGAGGTGCGTGTCTGCCTGTCCAAAGATCTGGAGCCGGTGCCCTGCGGACGCGATGCGATCAAGGACTGCACCATGAAGGACGCCATGTTCATGCCCATCCGCTGACTGCGATATCAGTCTTGAGTGTGGCAAACACGCGCGTCCTGGAACGCGCGCATCACCTCAAAACCTGTATCCGAAGCGGGCCACTTCCTGAGCGCAGATATGGGCCACAACCTCCTGTGTCTGCGCGTCATAATAGTCCTGATAGCGGGGGCCCCGATCCGAGGCATTCAGATGTGCGACGTCTGGGCGGAAACCGATATGCTGCGCCAACTTGTCCAGATCCTCGTCCAGATGCTCCAGACGCAAAAACAGACCGCAGCGCTGGCCTGACACATCTTCGGTGTAGCTTTCGTACGGGTTGCGCACGATGACCCGTGCCGTGTCGGGATGGGTCACAAAGCCCGTAAATGTTTCGGACTGAGCCAGGCGCACCTGCGGGTGCGCAAAACTCTGGGCCCGCAGCCAATGGTAATAGCTTACCATGCGGTCCCAAGGGTTGCGCACGACACAGAAAACGAACAGCCTGTTAAGGTCCGCCTCGGGGAGAACCCCGGAAATATCGCGCAAGGTCGCGTGTTTCCAAAGCCGCCCCGCCGCGCGGTGTTGCAGCTTTCTGACGCGCCCGCGACGCTTAACGGCCTTTTCGGTGTCGCCAATCAGAATGTCATCCGCCATGGCCCGCGCCTCCAATGCCGCTGCAAGAGACGTGCCCCCGGTCTTTGGAATGTGGACGAAGATGTAGCCCCGGCCCGGCGAGATGATCATTGGTGCCTCCCATGGGGCGAAGTCATTGCGCCCAGCGCAACCTGATGTCACAGCGCGAGATCGGCTCTTTCAACTGCCGCCCAAGTGACGCAATAATCTTACGTGACAAAGTGGGAGGCAAACATGGGCTGGATGAAAGACGAAACCGGACTGGAACGCAACGCGGCGAATTTCGTACCGCTGACGCCGTTGTCCTTCCTGCAACGCGCGGTGCAGATCTGGCCGGATCACACCGCAGTGGTCTACGGCCCCATCCGGCGCAGTTATGTCGACTACACGACCCGCGTGACGCGGCTGGCCTCGGCGCTGCACAAGGCGGGCGTGGCCCCTGGCGACGTGGTGGCGACCATCCTGCCGAACATCCCCGCACAGGCAGAGGCGCATTTCGGCGTGCCGGCCTGTGGCGCGGTGCTCAACACCATCAACACGCGGCTCGACGCGGATACCATCGCCTATATCCTCGACCACGGAGAGGCGAAGGTCGTTTTGTGCGATCCGCAGTTCGTGCCAACTCTCGCCACCGCGCTGGAGATCATGGAAAGCGATGCCCCCATGATCATCGAAGTCGCTGACGACCACGCCGGAGTGCATTCAGGTGGGCATTACACCGAGTACGAGGCGTTTCTGGCCACGGGCGATCTGGATTTCAAATGGATCATGCCGGAAGACGAATGGGAGAGCATCGCGCTCAATTACACCTCCGGCACCACGGGGCGGCCCAAGGGCGTCGTGTACCACCACCGAGGCGCACATCTGAACGCCATGGGGCAGGTGCTGTCGTGGCGGATCACGCTGCACCCGATCTATCTGACCATCGTTCCCCTGTTCCACTGCAACGGCTGGTGCCACACTTGGATGATGCCTGCCGTGGGAGGGACGGTCGTGTGCTGCCGCGACATTCGCGCCGACGCGATTTTCAATGCCATTGCAGACGAGGGCGTGACCCATTTCGGCGGTGCGCCCATCGTGCTGAACACGCTTATCAATGCCCCCGCCGACCAAAAGCGCAGCTTTGACCATACGGTCGAGGTCTTTACCGCCGGCGCGCCCCCTGCCCCGGCGACCCTCGCCGCGATCGAGCCGCTTGGGTTCAACATCACGCATGTTTACGGGCTGACGGAAACCTACGGCCCTGCCACCGAATGCACATGGCAATCGCAGTGGGATCACACCGTGGGCGAAGAACGCGCTGCGCTGAAGTCCCGCCAAGGGGTTGCCATGCCCTTTATCGAGCCGATGGAAATTCTGGATGACGACGGCAAACCGATCCTGCGCGATGGCGAGGCGCGCGGTGAGATCGTGTTCAAAGGCAATGGCGTCATGAAGGGCTACCTGAAGAACCCGCGCGCCACGCGCGAGGCATTCGAAGGCGGCGTCTTTCACTCTGGCGATATCGCGGTGATGTACCCGGACAACTACCTGAAGATCGCCGACCGCGCGAAGGACATCATCATCTCTGGTGGAGAGAATATTTCGTCCGTCGAGGTGGAAAGCACGCTGATGAGCCATGACGCCGTGCTGCTATGCGCCGTGGTGGCAAAGCCGGACGAGACATGGGGCGAAGTTCCCTGTGCCTTTGTCGAGTTGAAAGACAACCACACCGCCACGGCGGAGGAGTTGATTGCCCACACACGGCACCGCCTGGCGGGCTTCAAATGTCCCAAGACGGTGGTGTTTCAGGAGTTGCCCAAGACCTCGACCGGGAAGATCCAGAAATTCGAGCTGCGCACTATCGCACGTAACATGTGACAAGCCCCGGTCTGAAAACGCTTTGGACAGGCGCGCGCCCACTCTCTAAAGTTTAGGAACAGATCTTGATTCAATCCGGAGTTATTTGCATGAAACGCCTTTTCGCAACCGCCCTGGGCGCCGCCGCCATACTCTCGCTGTCGGCCTCCCTTGCCTTGGCAGAAGACATGATGGATGCCGAGACGATCACCGCTTTCGTCACCGGCAAGACCTATGAGGGCATCAACCCCGAAAGCGGCGAAAAGGTCGCCTCTGTCGTGTACCACGCCGATGGCACCTCCACCTTGTGGATGGCCGTCGAAGGGTCGGCTGACGAGCCAGGCAGCTACCGGATCGAGGGTAACACCTACTGCACCCGTTACCTGAACTTCCGCGAGAATTCGGAAAACTGCTTTACCCTCTCGCCGTTGGACGACGGGCGCGCGCAGGCATGGTACACTGATGGCCGCAAGGCGCTGATCCTTGCTCCAATCGAGATGCCGGACCGGTTCCAATAATCCGATCAACCGTGGGGGCGTGAGTCTGATCTCGCCCGCTCCCTGACGGCATCAGATTGCGCCCCGTCGCGCCCGCGTGCTATCGTGCAGCCTGATCCAGAGGCAGAGCAGCACGCCCGCATGACCGCACTGACACAGTTTACACGGCTGGAGGCCACCGGTCTCTGGCGCCCCGATGCGGAGTCGCAGCGGCGAGAAGTGATCGTGTCCCTCGGGGATGCCACGCTGACCATGACCTCGATCCGCGGCGACGTGTTGGCGCATTGGTCGCTGGGGGCCGTGATGCGCGCCAATGGAAGTCAAATTCCTGCCATATACCACCCTGACACCGCCCCTGAAGAGACGCTTGAACTCGGCGCTGGCGAGCAGGAGATGATCGGCGGCCTGGACCGCCTGCTGAAGGTCATCGACCGCCGCCGCCCGCGTCCTGGCAAGCTGCGCTTTTTGTTGTCCGGATCAATGATTGCCATCGTGGGCGCGCTGAGCGTCTTTTGGCTGCCCGATGCGCTGGCGCGTTACGCGACAAATGTCGTGCCCACTGTCAAACGGGCCGAAATCGGTACGCGGCTGCTGGAACACATCACACATCTTACCGGGCAGGCCTGCTCGACACCGGATGCGCGGGAACCGTTGCGGCGGCTTTCCGAACGGGTGCAGCCGTCTGGCAGTGTCGTGATCCTGCCCAGCGGCAGTTTCACAAGCGTGCACCTGCCGGGACGGATCATTGTGCTCAACAGCAGGGTGCTTGAGGATTACGAAGACCCCGACGTCGCAGCCGGATTTGCACTGGTGGAGGCCGTCCGGGCCGATGCCTCCGATCCCTTGGGCGACTTGCTGTATGACGCAGGCCTGATCGCCTCCTTGCGGTTGCTGACCACCGGCGCGCTGCCGGACAGTGCCCTTGCCGATTATGCCGAAGACATCATGACCGAAACGCCGAGCTACCCGGCACCGGAAACGCTGTTGCCAGCCTTCGCCAAGGCGGAGTTGCGGTCGACACCCTTTGCCTACGCGGTGGATGTCACCGGGGAACGCACCTTGCCACTGATCGAGGCCGACCCGCGCCGCGACGAAGGCTCCCGCACCGTGCTGTCAGACGCTGATTGGGTGCGGTTGCAAGGCATTTGCGGCGGCTGATCGAGAGAGCTTCGTATATGCAAAAAGCCCCGCACCGGATGATGCGAGGCTTTGTCATGAAAATGTCAGCCGCTTAGCGGATGTAGGCCTGCGCGTAGCCCGTGCTGTGCACCGCAGACAACCCGGCCTGCGCGGACGCTGCATCTGCAAACGGCCCGACCCGCAGACGCTGCATGGTTTGGCCGTTGTGCGACACTCTCGCCGCCCGCACGGCCAGACCGGCAGAGGCAAGCCGGCTCACTGCGGCCTGCGCCTTTTCCGCACTCGAGAACACACCGATTTCCACGTAGCTTTTGGCGTTATCGCTGCCTTTTGTGGACAGGACCGCAGTGCGATGCTCTGCTTGGTTGGCGTAGCTGACGCGGACATCGGTCGGCGGATAGGGATCGGTGCCGCGGTAGGCAATTGCAGGATCTTTGACAGTGTGACGGTACTTCGCGGTCCAGAGGTTCTTTGGGAATGGCTGGGTCGGATTAGCGCGGGTGATCAAGCGACGCGGCACCTGGTTCGTCCATGCTTTTTGTGTGTCGCGGTACCCCTGCACGGTCTGCACAGCGCGATAGGGGTTCAACCGGTCGTCCTCCCACGCGGGCTTGTAGCCGACAGGCACGTGCGCCGTCTGTGCGATCTGGCGTTCTTCATACAGATGGCGCGGTACGATGCGCGTGTCGGGGGACAGGGACGAACCCTGCCAAGATGAGCGATTGTGGTACACGTTTTTGCCCGCGGCGGGTGCTTCGCCTCGGCGCACAACGGGGACTGCGGGCGTCGCCTGCGGACCGCACCGGATCGCTATGCGCTTACCGTTCACCACGCGAGAGGTATGTCCGGCGGCGCAGGCCTGTTGCATTGGAACACGCACATGTTTCGCAGACACGGGCGCGGAGGTCACGGGAACCCGGCGCACCACGCGTGGCGGCTCCGCCGCGATGGGTTTGGAGGCCGGTGCCTTGACCACCTGCGGGGCAGGACGCGGCGCTGTCACCACGCGTGGCGCGCTGGTGGCGGACGTACGGACCACGGGTGACGGGGCCGGAGCTGGCGGCGTGTCGAGCGTGATCTGCTTCGGCGCGGCTCGCGGTGCGGGCGCGGCAGGTGCAGCAGCGGTGACCGTTGTGCGGCCGCCAAAGGTCGGTGTCTGGTTGCAGACCTGGCTGCGAGCACGTGTCACACGCGGCACCCAGGTGACGTTGCCATCATAGCCTGCCCGCACAAAGGCGCAGCCCGAGTTATCCACAAACTGCCGCCCTTCGTAGCTGGCCGGCGGAAAGTTCACAGGCATGCCTGACTGCGCATTGGCAGGAAGTGCGAAGCCGGCGAAATAGGACAAAATTGTGGCGCATAGCGCCGTTTTCGTAATCGTCATGTCTGCCCCCACAGATGTGACCTGCACCATGCAGTATCAGCTTTAACCTGTAAAGCTTTGTAAATACAGGCCTTGCCAAGAATCCACTGGACTCCTGTGGTGAATCAAGCGGTGGTATCCGCGCGCCCCAGAATCGCCTTATTTTGAGCGTGAGGTAAAGGTGGTTAATGGAAACGGTGTATTTCCAAGCCGCATAAATTGGTGCGAAACGCTCCACAAACCGCGTGCCGAAGGCGAGACAGCCTTCCGTTTTCGGTCAGACTCGGGCTCGAAAACGAATCCCTCGTGGAACGGGCCAGATATGTTCCGACGCCACCTCGAACGGAAAAGGCCAGCGGAACTGCCGCCGGCCTCTATATGGGTTGCCTGACAATTCGCGTTTATGCGGTGCCGAACATACGGTCGCCCGCGTCGCCCAGACCGGGCACGATGTAGCCCTTCTCGTTGAGCTTTTCGTCCAAGGCAGCCGTGACGACCGGCACATCCGGATGCGCCTCTTTCATGCGCGCGACGCCCTCGGGCGCAGCCAGCAAACACAGGAAGCGAATGTCCTTTGCGCCAGCCGCTTTCACCATGTCGATAGCCGCCGCAGAGGAATTGCCGGTGGCCAGCATGGGATCAACGACGATGGTGACGCGGTCCTCCATGCGCTGCGGCAACTTGTTGTAATATTCCACAGGCTGCAGCGTTTCCTCGTCCCGATAGAGGCCGATAAAGCCCACGCGCGCCGCCGGGATGAGTTCCAGGATGCCATCCAGCAAACCGTTGCCCGCCCGCAGGATCGAAACCAGTGCCAGCTTCTTGCCCTCGATCATCGGGGCGTTCATTTCGCACATGGGCGTCTCGATACGCACGTCTGTCATCGGCAGTTCACGAGTGACCTCGTAGGCCAGAAGGTGGCTTATCTCGCGCAGCAACTGGCGGAAAGAGGCGGTCGAGGTGGTCTTGTCCCGCATGATGGACAGCTTGTGTTGGACCAGCGGGTGATCGACGACGGTGAGGTGCTCTGTCATGGGCGCTCCAGTTGCTTGGTGATCGCCTCGCGCGTGGCCTTGTCGCAGAAGGCCGCGCCGATGGCGGTCGCGTTCAATTCTCGGAACACCTCTTCGCCCCAGCCGAAGGTCTTCGCAAGGGCCGCGTACTCCTGACGCATGGTCGTATGGAAAAATGGTGGATCATCGGTCGAAATGGTGACGTTCACACCGCGATCGCGCAGTTTCTGGATCGGATGATCCTTCAACGCGGGGAACACCCCGAGGAAGACGTTGGAGCCGGGGCAGACCTCCAGCGTAATGTCCTGCTCTGCCAGCATCTCCAGCAGGGCGATGTCGGTGTAGGCGTTCACGCCGTGGCCGATCCGGGACACGCCGAGATCCTCGACCGCGTCGCGCACCTCCTGTGGGCCGTTCCATTCGCCGGCGTGGGTGGTCAGCTGCAAGCCCGCTTCGCGCGCGCAATCGAAGGCCCAGGCGAAATCACGTTGCTTGCCCTGCTTTTCGTCCCCGCCCATGCCAAAGCCGGTGATAAACCCACCGGCGGTCTCGGCGGCGCAGCGCGCGGCGGCCCTGGCTTGATCCGGGCCGTTGTGACGGATGCAAGTGACGATGCCACGCAGGGTGATGCCGAAATCCCGCTCTGCCGCAGTGGCAGCATCCTCGATCGCGTGAAGATATTCCTTCCACGCGCCCACGTCGCCGCCGCCACAGAAGTCCGGGCTGATGAAGGTCTCTTGATAGACAACGTCGTTTTCGGCGCTTTTCTCCAGCACGGCGGTGCAGAGGCGGGCAAAATCCTCCGGTTTTTTCAGAACAGAGGTTGCGGCCTCGTAAACTTCGAGGAAGTGCCAGAAATCGCGGTAATCATAGGAGCCGTCGGGCCGGAAGATCTTGGAGATATCGACCTTCTTTTCCTTGGCCAGGCCCCGGATGAAGGCAGGCGGCGCCATACCTTCGAAATGGGTGTGCAGCTCGACCTTGGGGAGATGCACGATGTGATGCAGCTCTTCCTCGGTCATGGGTTCATTGGGATCACGGTCAGTCACAGAAAGCTCCTCCCCGGCCCTTGCGCCGGTATGTTCAAATGCGCCGCGATGGAGGCGGCGACGTCCGCAAAGCCCACCTGCCCGATCTGGCCCGCGCCGCACCCGGCCACAAGCACAGGCACGCGTTCGCGCGTGTGATCGGTGCCTGTCCAGGTGGGGTCGTTGCCATGATCCGCGGTGATGAGCAACAGGTCGCCCGCGCGCATCAGCGGCAGCAGGCGTCCGATCTGCGCGTCGAACCATTCGAGATGGCGGGCGTAGCCGGACACGTTGCGACGATGACCATAGAGCGAATCAAATTCAACGAAGTTGGCAAAGGTCAGCGAGCCGTCCGCCATGGTATCGACAGCCGCGAAAAGCTGTTCCATCAGAACGTCGTCCGGACCTTTGGCGACCGTATCGATGCCTTCCATGGTGAAGATGTCACCGATCTTGCCGATGGCATGGACGGCACGGCCTGCGTCCTGCACCCAGTTGGTCAGGATCGGTTCCGGTGGAGTGATCGCGTAGTCGTGACGGTTGGCGGTGCGTTGGTAGCTGCCCTCCTCGCCCACGAAGGGGCGGGCGATGACGCGCCCCACCTTCATCGCGTGCAGTGTTGGCGCGATGCGTTCGCACAGGTCGAGCAGCCGGTCCAGGCCGAAGTGTTCCTCATGCGCGGCGATCTGAAAGACGCTGTCGGCGGAGGTGTAGCAGATCGGCTGACCTGTGCGCACATGCTCTGCACCGAAGCGGTCGAGCATGACGGTGCCGGAGCCGTGACAATTGGCCAGCGTGCCATCGACGCCGGCGATGTCGCAGGCCTTGGCGATCAGATCGGCTGGGAAAGCGGGCTGTGTGTCGGGAAAATAGTGCCAGTCCCACGGCACCGGCAGCCCGGCAAGTTCCCAATGACCCGAGGGGGTGTCCTTGCCCTTCGATTGCTCGGTGGCCGCGCCCCAGCGGGCATTGACCGGGTCCGCGATCATGGCAGACCGATGCGCGCCACTGGCCAGATCGGCCGCGTGGAACAGGCCGAGCTTTGCCAGGTTGGGCAGGTGCAGCGGCCCGCTGCGCCCGTCTTCGGCCTGCCCTGCCGCGCAGGCATCGACGATATGGCCCAGCGTGTCGGCCCCGGTGTCGGGACGTGTGTCATTGAAATAGCTGTCTGCGTCCGGCGCGCCGCCGATGCCCACAGAATCCATCACCACGAGGAACGCGCGGCTCATGCTACACGCTCCAGCACAAGTGGGCGCGGCGAAGGCGCATCGCCGTAGGTTATGGCTGCGCGTACGGCGGCGGCGGCGCGGTCAGCCTGCCCCTCGCGGGCGGCATGGACACGGGCCAGGGGCTGGCCTTTTTCAACTTTCGCGCCGACCCTCACAATCTCGGTCACGCCGACGGCCGGATCGACCGTGTCGGTCTCTACCCGCCGTCCACCGCCAAGATCGACCACCACCAGCCCAAGTGCCTCCCCGTCGATGGCGCTGACCGTGCCACTTTCGACCGCTGCGACCTCTTGGATCACTGGGGCCTCGGGCAGGAAGCGCTGCCAATCCTCGACAAAACCCAACGGGCCGCCAAGCTCGTACACCATCTTGCCGAACCGTTCCGCCGCGGCGCCGCTGTCCAGCGCCTGTTCCAGCTTGGCCATACCATCCTCGATGCCTGCGGTGGCCAGCAGCTCAGCGCCAAGCGAGAGGCTGAGGTCACGCAGGGGGCCGGACCGCGCACCGGTCAGCACCTCCATGCACAGGTCGACTTCCAGCGCGTTGCCAAGCGAGGGCACAAGCGGCTGGTCCATATCCGTGATCAGCGCCGTGGTCGGGCAACCTGCTGCATTTGCGGTCCCCACCAAAGCCTGTGCCAGCGCGCGTGCATCTTGCGCAGTCTTCATGAATGCCCCGGAGCCACATTTCACGTCCAGAACAAGAGATTGCAGCCCGGCGGCGAGCTTCTTGGACAGAATCGATGCCGTGATAAGGTCGAGGCTTTCGACCGTCGCAGACACGTCGCGCACGGCGTAGAGCCGCTTGTCCGCTGGGGCGATATCGCCAGACGCGCTGACAATGGCGCAGCCCACATCGCTCACGATGCGGCGCAGGCGGGCCTCATCCGGCGCGACCGAATAGCCGGGAATGGCCTCAAGCTTGTCAAGCGTTCCACCGGTATGCCCCAGCCCCCGACCAGAGATCATTGGCACGTAGACGCCGCAAGCCGCCAGCATCGGGGCAAGCACAAGCGACACACAATCGCCGACCCCACCGGTTGAGTGTTTATCCACCACAGGCCCGTCGAGATCCCACTCCAGCACGTGGCCTGAATCGCGCATGGCCAGCGTCAGGGCTACGCGGCCAGCCTCGCTTAGCCCCTGAAGGCAGACGCCCATGGCGAAGGCTCCGGCCTGCGCATCGCTGACACGCCCGTCCGCCAAACCGGCAGCAAACCATGCCAGATCACGCGGCGACGGGGCTTCGCCACGACGCAATTGGCCGATCACCGACCGGGCATCCATCACGCGCGATCCATATGATCGTTGGTGAAGGCCCCCGGCAGCAGATCGCCCACCGTGGTCACCTGTTCGGTCCCATCCACCGTCGCCAGAGTGATCCTGGTTCCAGCCTTGGCGAATTCCATCAGTTTTTGGCGGCACCCGCCGCAGGGCGGCACCGGATTTGGGCTGTCGGCGATGACGTAGGCTTCTGCGATCTCTGTCTCGCCAGCGGCGACCATTGCGGCGATGGCCCCGGCCTCGGCGCAGGTGCCCTCCGGGTAGGCGACGTTTTCCACGTTGCAGCCGACATAAGTTGTGCCGGACGGGGTCAGTAGGGCCGCCCCGACCTTGAAATGAGAGTAGGGCACATAGGCATTTTCACGCACGGCGCGCGCGGCTTCGGCCAGGGACATAAAAGACTCCGTCAATTCAGATGCGGGCAGGATGCGAAGCCGGTCAGGCATTTGCAACCCCGTCCTCGGGGCAGCGCGGGCGGAAAGAAGCTTGTCCATGAGACGCCGGCACACCACGGTATGTCTGGACGAGTTTCGTAGCATTGGTATCAATCCGTTTTATACTGTTAGCGCAATAAGCAACAGACAGCCTTGGCAACGCAGCCCCCCACCTGCTATCGCCGCGGAAAAGAGTTTTGCATAATGGTTTAGTGCTAAACCATATCGCCAAGGACATCGCTGGAGGACCCCGAATGAGCGACCAGACCCCTGACACCGCCAAGGACACTCTCCGCGAAGCGGCGCTGTTCTATCACGAGCATCCCAAGCCCGGAAAACTGGAGATCCGCGCCACCAAGCCGATGGCCAATGGACGTGACCTGAGCCGTGCCTACTCCCCGGGAGTGGCGGAAGCCTGCCTGGAAATTCAGGCAGACCCGACAGCGGCGCGGCGCTACACGACCCGCGGCAATCTGGTTGCAGTGGTCTCGAACGGCACAGCCGTTTTGGGGCTTGGCAACATCGGGGCGCTGGCGTCGAAACCGGTGATGGAAGGCAAGGCGGTGCTGTTCAAGAAGTTCGCCGGCATCGACTGTTTCGATATCGAGGTGGATCAACCGGACCCGGAAAAGCTGGCAGAGATCGTCTGCGCGCTGGAACCGACGTTTGGCGCAATAAACCTCGAAGACATCAAGGCCCCTGACTGCTTTATCGTTGAACAAATCTGCCGCGAGCGGATGAATATCCCAGTGTTTCACGACGACCAGCACGGCACGGCCATCGTTGTCGGCGCGGCGGCCACCAATGCGTTGCATGTGGCAGGCAAGAAGTTCGAGGACATCAAGGTCGTCTCCACCGGCGGTGGGGCTGCGGGCATCGCCTGTTTGAACATGCTGCTGAAGCTGGGTGTGAAGCGCGAGAACATCTGGCTTTGCGATATTCACGGGCTGGTTTACCAGGGCCGCGAAGAGGACATGAACCCGCAAAAGGCGGCCTTTGCGCAAGCGTCTGACAAGCGCGCGCTGGCCGATGTGATTGAGGGTGCCGACCTTTTCCTTGGGCTGTCCGGTCCGAATGTCCTGAAGCCCGAAAATGTTCAGACGATGGCGAAGCGTCCGATCATCTTTGCGCTCGCCAACCCCAATCCAGAAATCATGCCCGATGTCGCCCGCGCCGCAGTACCTGACGCGATCATCGCCACAGGCCGCAGCGATTTCCCGAACCAGGTCAACAATGTGCTGTGCTTCCCCTTCATTTTCCGAGGGGCACTGGATGTTGGCGCGACGACCATCAACGACGAGATGGAGGTCGCCTGCGTCGAGGGCATTGCGGCCCTTGCTCGCGCCACCACAAGCGCAGAAGCCGCTGCGGCCTACCGTGGCGAGCAGCTGACATTCGGCGCCGATTACCTGATTCCAAAGCCTTTCGATCCGCGCCTGTCGGGCGTCGTGTCCACGGCTGTCGCGAAGGCCGCGATGGAAACCGGTGTGGCCGAACGGCCGCTGGATGACCTGAAGGCGTACAAGCAAAAGCTCGACGCCTCGGTCTTCAAATCCTCGCTGTTGATGCGCCCAGTGTTCGAGGCTGCCGCCACCGCCTCGCGCCGCATCGTGTTTGCCGAGGGGGAGGATGAGCGCGTGCTGCGCGCGGCGCAGGCCATCCTTGAGGAAACCACCGAACAGCCGATCCTGATCGGTCGCCCCGAGGTGATGGAGGCCCGCTGCGAACGCTTTGGCCTGAAGGTCCGCCCCGGAATCGATTTCCACATCGTGAACCCGGAAAACGATCCGCGCTATCGGGATTACTGGGAAACCTATCATCACATCATGTCGCGTCGCGGTGTGACACCCGATCTTGCCCGTGCGATCATGCGCACCAATACCACCGCCATCGGCGCGGTGATGGTGCAACGCGACGAAGCGGATTCGATGATCTGCGGCACCTTCGGCGAATATCGTTGGCATCTGAATTACATTCGGCAGGTGTTGGGCACCAAGACACTGACACCCCAAGGCGCGCTGTCGTTGATGATCCTGGAAGATGGCCCGCTGTTCATTGCGGACACCCACGTCAACAGCCGCCCCACCCCGGATGAACTGGCGCGCGCCGCAATCGGAGCGGCGCGTCACGTGCGGCGGTTCGGCCTGACACCCAACGTCGCACTGTGTTCACAGTCGTCGTTTGGCAACCACACCGAAGGCTCCGGCCAGAGGCTGCGTGAAGCGCTGGAAATCCTCGACGCGCAAGACTGCGATTTCTGCTACGAAGGCGAAATGAACGTGGATGCGGCGCTGGACGCCGATCTGCGCTCACGCCTGTTGCCAGGCAACCGTATGGAGGGCGCGGCGAATGTGCTGCTCTTTGGCCATGCGGACACGGCTTCGGCCACGCGCAACATCCTGAAAACGAAAGCAGGCGGGCTGGAAGTGGGGCCGATCCTGATGGGCATGGGCAACCGCGCGCATATTGTGACGCCGTCGATCACCGCGCGCGGCTTGCTGAACATGGCGGCCATCGCCGGCACGCCGGTTCAGCACTACGGCTGACAAGCCATCAAAAATTATGGGGCGGGGATCAATTCCCCGTCCTGCAACGACCAGACCTGCTGACATTTTGGCGCCCCGACACGGCCGCAAAGCGACCCTTTGAGCGTCAGCCGCACCGACCCTGGCGCCTCCGCGGCCACGTCCCGCACTGCGTTCAGGAAAACACGGGTGAACCCGTCATCGTTCGCCTGCCATATGGACGTCAGACAGCCAGCAGGACCACAGACGAGATCCTGTGCGGTAGAACAGCTTAGCGCGCCATGGCGCAGCACAAGATCCTTGCCCGCCGCTCCATCAAGGTCAATCGCCTCGGCATAGTCGTCGCCGACGGAGACCTCCCCGCCCAGAGCGCCGCAGGCCGCGCGCATGTCGCGAAGCACCGCCGCAGCCGGATCGGCCATCGTGCGGGCCGCCAGTTCCTGCGCGGCAAAGTCCGGCTGAGGGCACACTGCCTCCACCGCGGAAATCGCATCGCTGGAGCCGGACAGCGACATCTGCCAGACCGTGGGCGGCACGTCGACGGTTTCCCAATAGCGCAATTCCAGACGCGTCCCGGCCTTTAGCCCCTCGATCCCCGGGAGGTGGCTTTTGGTCATCGGTGCCTCAAAGGTGCCAAGGCCCGTGGTCTGGAAGGCCAGCGGCGGCATAACGCGCACGCCGGCAAAGGCCTGCACATCCAGTTCGGACCGCGCCAAGAGATCGGGATTGCCTTCAGCACGCAAACCGAACCGCAGAGGGTTTCCAGCATCACAGGACAATCCGAAACACAGCCGCTCTGCCGCCGGATCGCCAGTACCATCGGCGCAGACATAGGCCGCATAGCGTCCCGCCTCTGGCCCTTCTTGGTAGCTCCACTGCGCCTGCGCCGCCGATGAAATACCCACAGATATGACCGCTGCCGTTGCAAATGCCCGCATGAATGTGCTCCCGCCTGTTGCGTTCAAAACGCCATGACAAGGCATCCAGGTCAAGCATCCCCCTGAGTCGGAGATTTGCAATACCTCCGCAAAGCACTTTGCAAAGCGGACATAAATTCGCAGAGCAAAGCCGGAAATTCAGAGTATTTGCAAATATTTGCAGATCATTAAACGCGGATTTCGCAAAGCCCTGCGATATTCTGTCATGTCATACGCCAACAGACTTGCGACAGCGCCCCGCCACCCCCTAAGCCTGATGGCGAAGGTATTACAGGAGGAGGGCCCCATGGGGTATTCAGAGGTTTACAATGCTTGGGCATCCGATCCAGAGGCGTTTTGGATGGAGGCCGCGCAAGCCATCGACTGGGATCAAGCGCCGACGAAGGCGCTGACCAATGTCGGTGAACATATGTACGAATGGTTCGCCGATGGCATGGTGAACACCTGCTGGAACGCCGTGGACCGCCACGTTGCACAGGGCCGGGGCGAACAAACCGCCATTATCCACGACAGCCCGATCACCCAGACTAAGCGAGAAATATCTTACGTCGAACTGCGCAACCGCGTTGCCATGCTGGCCGGCGCGTTGCGGGAAAAAGGCATCGAAAAGGGCGATCGCGTCATCATCTACATGCCGATGATCCCCGAAGCGCTGGAAGCCATGCTGGCCTGCGCTCGTCTGGGCGCTGTGCACTCGGTCGTCTTTGGCGGGTTTGCCGCGCATGAACTGGCCGTGCGGATCGACGATGCCAAACCGAAAGCGATTATCGCGGCGTCTTGCGGGGTCGAACCCGGACGCGTCGTGCATTACAAGCCGTTGCTGGACGATGCCATCGAGCAGGCCGCCCACAAGCCCGACTTTTGCGTCATCTTCCAGCGGGAGCAAGAGGTTGCGAAACTGGTCGAAGGACGCGACTTCAATTGGCACGGCTTTCAATACGGCGTGAAGCCCGCCGACTGCGTACCGGTCGAAGGCAACCACCCGGCCTATATCCTCTATACCTCCGGCACGACGGGGCAGCCCAAGGGTGTTGTGAGACACACCGGCGGTCATCTTGTGGCGCTGAACTGGTCGATGAAGAACATATACAACGTCGACCCCGGCGACGTGTTCTGGGCGGCCTCTGACGTGGGGTGGGTCGTCGGCCACAGCTACATCTGCTACGGTCCGCTGATCCACGGCAACACGACAATCGTCTTCGAAGGCAAACCCGTGGGCACCCCAGACGCAGGCACATTCTGGCGTGTCATCTCTGAACATAAGGTGAAATCGTTCTTTACCGCGCCCACCGCATTCCGAGCCGTAAAGCGCGAAGATCCCAAAGGCGAATATGTCGGAAAATATGACCTGTCCGGCCTGAAGACCGTCTACCTCGCGGGCGAGCGTGCCGATCCGACCACTATAGAATGGGCACAAGACCAACTGAAAGTGCCTGTCATCGACCATTGGTGGCAAACCGAAACCGGCTGGGCCATCGCCGCGAACCCTGTCGGAATCGAAGAATTGCCGGTCAAGCTTGGCTCCCCCACCGTGCCGATGCCGGGCTACGATGTGGTGATCCTGGACGAGGCGGGGCATCCGGTGCCGACGGGCAAACTCGGGGCAATCGCCATCAAGCTGCCCTTGCCGCCCGGCACATTGCCGACGCTGTGGAATGCCGAAGACCGTTTCCGCAAGGCCTATCTCAATCACTTCCCCGGCTACTACGAAACCGGCGATGCGGGCATGATTGACGAGAACGGCTATGTCTCGATCATGGCGCGCACGGATGATGTCATCAATGTAGCCGGCCACCGCTTGTCCACCGGCGCAATGGAGGAGGTGCTGGCCTCGCACGCCGATGTGGCTGAATGCGCCGTGATCGGTGTGGAGGACGACCTAAAAGGGCAGCTTCCCATGGGATTCCTGTGCCTGTCCTCCGGCGTGAACCGCCCCCATGAGGACATCGTGAAAGAATGCGTGACGCTGGTGCGCCAACAGATCGGACCTGTGGCGGCGTTCAAGCTGGCCTGCGTTGTGGATCGGCTGCCCAAAACCCGTTCCGGCAAAATTCTGCGTGCCACCATGGCCAAGATAGCCGATGGCGAGACGGTCAAGGTGCCCGCGACAATCGATGACCCCGCCATTCTGAACGAAATCAAAGAGGCGCTTCAGGGTCTTGGGTACGCAAAGTAGGCTGTTTCCCCCGCCAAGATGATTGGCGGGGCTTTCCGGCCACGCACCAGCGCTTGGATTGCGGTGTCACACCTTCGGGGCATCTGGCGCGCTTGGTCGAGCAGGCGATGTGGTGACTGAACCACATCGCCCTGACTTAGCCGCTGGCTTGCTGGACATCAGCATCATCCGATCCGCTTTTTGGCACGACCAAAGGGATGCGACTGCGGATCGACCGTTCCACCAGTTTTTCAGCCTTGCGCACGGACAGCGTCGGGCGCACCCGTTGATGATCGTGCCACCGGGCTTCGGCCCAGCCGAGGGTTTCAGCCAGATCGACGCGCTGCGCGGAGGCCATCTCCTGCAAGGACAGCGGCTCGGGCAGGATGCTTTCGACGCCTGCCCCTTCTACCAGCAGCAAGGTGTGCCTGGCACAGGCAATGTGGACATAGTCCAGACCGGGCAGCGACGGCATGACCCGAACCCCCGGCAGCCCGGTCAAGGCCAAGGCCGGCACCAGAGCCTCCTCCTCGCCGACGATCCGTTTCACCTGCCGTGACCGCACAAGCACCCGATGCTGTGGCGAAAGCATCACCGCGCGTTCGGGCACCCCCGGCCCCAGAGCATCGCGTCCGATCCGAATCGGGCGTTTGCGCGTGTTGGACATCTGTTCCGCCCAGCTGATCCGAGAGGTTCCTACCCAAAGCACAGGCTCCGCCCTGCCCTCCGTGGTCAGAACCAGATCGCCCGAAGCGAGCGTTTCAACCGGGCGCCCGCCGCCGGGTGTGGCTATGATACAGCCGGTCACGAAACACATATGAGCCCCCTTCGTGTGTTGCGACACCCCGAACGGCAGCAATGCGCGTTCAATCCGCGTCGCCCGCCCAGGTGATGAACGCCACTATCCGCGAGACTGGTAAACTCGAAGTTCACGACGAACCGCTTTCCACAAATGGCGCTTTTCAGATCCGCTTTTACGGCGTGAAGACGACCGAGACTGTCGGATCACCCGGCAGGCCGACATAGGTCACGCTGGCCCCACCCTGCGCCTTGGCCGGTGGCAAAAGCGGCCCGATCGAGCCGACGGAGATCAAATCGCCAGCCTTCAGGACATACCCCTTCGACATCAGCCAAAGCACGGAGTTCACAGGATTTCCCAAGACGGATGCGCCGGATGCCTCTGCCATCACGGCCCCCGTGGCATCGCGCACGGTCACCTGCATCCCGGCCAACGCGTCGAGCATTGCGGCCGGGTCTTCGACAGGGATTTCTGCCCCCATGACACCCAGCCGAGGGGCAACGCCCATGGCGGTCAAGGTCACCCCATTGATCGGCTGGTCTTCGGCCACAGTGAGATCAGGCAGCTCGATGAAGGGCCGAACCGCGGAGACATGGGCCATCACCTCCTCCGGCGTCTGCGCTTCGTTCACCTGCGAATCGTTTATGACCAGCAAAAGGTCGGCCTCGAACAAAGGACGTGCGCCAAAAGCCATGGGCACTTCGGCGCCATCTTCGAGCAGCATCTTCTCATATAGAACGCCACCCACCGGTTCTGTTGCGCCGAAACGTGCCTGCACAGGGGCTGACGTCAGCCCTGCCTTGTACCCGACGATCGGCCCCAGCTTGGGCTGCATCGCCTCCGACAGTTTGGCCTGCGTGCAACGGGCGTCTTCCATTGTACCGTCTGGCACGAGCGCTTGCGTCGGCACCTTAGCTTCGAAATCAGCGACGAAAGCTGCGATGGCCGCGTCGCTTGCGCACTCTGCCCCGGCTGATCCGGCGCACAGGATGGATATGCCAAGGCTGGCAAGAAAACGGTTCATGAAACTTCCTCCCTTTGGAGGGATGCGACTCCCCCATACGAAAGACTATAGCTGACACTCCACCTATGGGTGAATTATGTCAGCCGTCGGAGGACATTTTCGCGTAGCTGGCAGAGCTGGCCGGCAAGGCCTCAGGTTTAAACGAATTGCTCGCTGATCAGGCGTTCTTCGAGACCATGACCCGGGTCGAACAACACACGGTGGCGCACATCAGGCTCTGATCGGATGTGGACCTGCACCACGTTGCGCACGGCGACACTGTCTGCCTCCGCCATGACCGGGCGTTTGTCGGCTTCCAAGACTTCGAATCCGACCTCCGCCGATTTTGGCAGCAGCGCGCCCCGCCAGCGCCGTGGACGAAACGCCGCAACAGCGGTCAGCGCCAGCACATCCGAGCCAATGGGCAAGATCGGGCCGTGCGCACTGTAATTGTAAGCCGTCGATCCCGCAGGCGTCGCCACAAGCGCACCGTCGCACACCAATTCGGACAAGCGCACCTTGCCATCCACACTGATCCGCAGCTTGGCGGCCTGCGGCCCAGCGCGCAGCAAGGACACCTCGTTGATCGCCAGGCCGCGATGCTCGGTCCCATCGGCACAAAGGGCGCGCATTCCGAGCGGATTGATAACCCCTTCTTCGGCAGATTGCAGCCGCTCCACCAGCCCGTGCTCCGAATACTCGTTCATCAAGAAGCCAACGGTGCCCCGGTTCATCCCGTAGACCGGCGCCGGGTTGTCCTGCGTGCGGTGCAGGGTATGCAGCATGAAGCCGTCACCCCCAAGGGTCACGATAACGTCGGCGCCCTGTTCGTTGTGGTCGCCGTAGCGTCGGGACAAGGACGTCCGCGCCGCTTGGGCGATCGGCGCGCGTGAGGCGCAAAAGGCGATCCGTAACGACATATGTCCTCCAGCGGGGGCTTCGCGCGGTTTCCTGTCCGCGCCTTGAGGAGCGGATCGAACCACATTCGCTTAGAATGGGCCAGACGTGCCGCTAGAATATTCCACTAAGTCGTTTTGCCGTATTTGACCCCGCCGCGCTTTCCGGTACGAGAACGTCAAACCTACCCTGACAGGAGATCAGACACATGGCTGCCAATGGTTTCTTCACCGAAGACCTCGCCGACCGCGATCCCGAACTCTTTGCCTCCATCACCGGCGAACTGGGCCGCCAGCGCGACGAGATCGAGCTGATCGCTTCGGAAAACATCGTCTCTCGTGCCGTCATGCAGGCGCAAGGGTCGGTCATGACCAACAAATATGCCGAAGGTTACCCCGGCAAGCGCTACTACGGCGGCTGTGACTGGGTCGACGTGGCAGAAAATCTCGCCATCGACCGCGCCAAGCAGCTGTTCAACTGCGAATTCGCCAACGTGCAGCCGAATTCCGGCTCTCAGGCCAACCAAGGTGTATTCACCGCGCTGCTGCAGCCCGGCGACACCATCCTCGGCATGTCGCTGGACGCGGGCGGCCACCTGACCCACGGTGCCAAGCCGAACCAATCCGGCAAGTGGTTCAACGCCATCCAGTACGGCGTGCGCAAACAGGACAACCTGCTTGATTACGACGAAGTTCAGGCGCTCGCGACCGAGCACAAACCGAAGCTGATCATCGCCGGTGGCTCTGCCATTCCGCGCCAGATCGATTTTGCCAAAATGCGCGAAATCGCGGATTCCGTGGGCGCATATCTGCACGTGGACATGGCGCACTTTGCCGGTCTCGTGGCGGCGGGTGAGCACCCCTCGCCCTTCCCCCACGCACATGTGGCGACCACAACCACGCACAAGACCCTGCGCGGTCCGCGCGGCGGGATGATCCTGACCAACGACGAAGCACTGGCAAAGAAGTTCAACTCTGCCATCTTCCCGGGCATCCAGGGCGGTCCGTTGATGCATGTCATCGCAGGCAAGGCCGTGGCCTTTGGCGAGGCGCTTCGCCCAGAGTTCAAGGACTACATCAAGGATGTGGTCAACAATGCGCAGGCTCTGTCCGATCAGCTGATCAAAGGCGGCCTCGACACCGTGACCCACGGCACAGACACCCACGTGGTGCTGGTCGATCTGCGCCCCAAGGGCGTGAAGGGCAATGCCACAGAGAAGGCTCTGGGTCGTGCGCACATCACGTGCAACAAGAACGGCGTGCCGTTTGACCCCGAGAAGCCGATGGTCACCTCCGGCATCCGTCTTGGCTCCCCGGCGGGCACCACCCGTGGCTTTGGCGAGGCCGAGTTCCGCCAGATCGCGGACTGGATCATCGAAGTGGTCGATGGACTTGCTGCCAATGGCGAAGACGGCAACGGCGAAGTCGAGGCCAAGGTGAAGGCTGAGGTCGAAGCCCTCTGCGCCAAATTCCCGATCTATCCGACGCTCTGATTTCCCTAGAGCAAGGACACGCGAAGGGCCGCCCAAAACGGGCGGCCCTTTTCAGTTTTACGCCCGCTAGGTCAGCTTTCGCACAGCGCGGCTTCGGGCGTTTTCCCGGTGCGGGGATTGGCTCCGGGCCTCAGGGCTTTGGAGGCTGAACATGGCAGCTGCCGCGATGAAGTGCGTTCAAATCTGGGGTTCCGATGTTTGGGGGAGGTGTTTAGATACCATTGTGACAGGGGACAATCTGCGCGCATCGCCGCCTGAAAGGGCGCCAAACAGAGATCAGGGTATTCGGCGAAACAATGCAGATAGACGTGGTTTATGGAGACCAGTTACTAAACCGCTGTCCCGGGATGCAGCGCAACGGTCGCCCCGATCTCTAGGCAGCCAGAACCAGTATGACCACCGATACGGTCAGAACGGCGATGCCTGCGACCTCGCGCGCTGTCACCTTCTCTTTGAACCACAAAACCGAGGCCGCCAGAGACAAGACCAATTCGACCTGCCCCACGGCATAGACGTAAGCGGCAGTCTGCAATGTGAACGCCGTGAACCAGCTCATCGTGCCAAAGGCCGAGGTCAATCCCAGCCAGACCGCCGTGCGCCGTGCCTGCCAGACGCGCGTGATCTCTCCCGGCGCGCGCCACCGCAGCCACGCGGCCATCCCCATTGCTTGACCTATGGTCACAAAGACCAATCCAATCAATGCACGCAGCACCGGATCATCGCTGCCGACCTGCAATGTTGCCGCACGGTAGCCCACTCCGGCGACGGCAAAGAAAAAGCCAGCCCCGACGCCGAGCAGCACAACGCGGCTGCGCAGTTGGGTCCATAGTGCTCCGTCGATACCCGGCGTTCGAGACAGCAACAGCACACCGATCAGGCCAATACCGATGCCGATCCATCCCGGCAGGGAAATCACTTCTCCGAGTAGGATCAGCCCCAGAAGCGCGGTCTGAATGACCTCGGTCTTTTTCAGCGTTACGCCGACAGCGAAATTACGTTCTCGGAATGCCAGAACAACAAGAACTGTCGCAAGTATCTGACCAAAACCGCCGAAGATCGCCCACACCCAGAAGTCTGGCGTGATAGAGGGCAGCGCCGCTTGCGTGATCCAGAGATACCCCAGAAGCAGCACCGCCGCTGCGGGCGCAGCGTAGGCGAAGCGGGCAAATGTACTGCCGGTGGCACTTAATCGTCCGCCCGCCAAGACTTTTTGCAGCATGAAGCGCACAGTCTGAAAGACTGCTGCGCTGAGTGTGGCGATGATCCAGAGTTCCATGCCCTGCTCTTGCGCGCGGGGTGGCGCAAGGTCCAGCCCCTAAGCGACCGTAAGGCTCAGATCAGGCGTCCCCACCGGATACCAGCCCAGACACGCTCATAAATCAGGTAGCACAGAAAGCCGACGATTGCGTTTACCAACGCCATGCCGCCACCCACCGCAATCGAGCCGGTGAACAGCAAGCCGACCACGCCCATGCTGAACAGGCCAATCAAGGTCCAAACCACTGATTTCAAAATCGTTCTTTGCCGGGTTTCCATATTGCCTCCGTTGTGTCGATTGCAGCCTTCCTATCGTCTGCCAAAGGGAGGGACTATTCTGCGTATGCTTCACAAAACCCAGCAGTAGTGATAATAATCACCACATGGTGAAAATTCCCGACAAGCGCATTCGAGCGGCATTGCTGCGCGATCGACTGACCGAAGCAATGACCACAGCCCGCAGCAACCAAACCGCGCTGGCGCGCGATATTGGCGTCGACCGCTCTACGATTTCGCAGTTGCTGAAGGACAAGGGCGCACGCCTGCCCAACGCGCATCTGGTTGCCGCTTGTGCACAGGTGCTGGGCGTGTCGACCGACTGGCTTTTGGGC
Organism: Sagittula sp. NFXS13; assembly: GCF_040148795.1. NCBI lineage: Bacteria > Pseudomonadati > Pseudomonadota > Alphaproteobacteria > Rhodobacterales > Roseobacteraceae > Sagittula > Sagittula sp. NFXS13. The sequence goes on along the minus strand of NZ_JAGEMH010000003.1, from coordinate 30,396 downwards.
CTGTCAGAGCGCCCCGAGAACGCAGCCGACCTGCTCGCCAATGCTCTGACGCTGACAGAGGCGCCACGGGCCTTGGTCGATGAGCAGATCTTCAACTGGCATCGCGAAGCCGAGGGGTACAAGATCCGCTATGTGCCCCCCGCCCTGCCCGATGTGTTGAAGACCCGCGACATGCTGGAGTGGGAATACGGCCCGCATCTGGGCAAGACGACAGAGCAGGCGATCAATGCATCGGAGGATCGACTGAACTGGATGCGCGCCTCACAGTCGGATTACGAAATCGCATTGCCATTGTTCGAGCTGGCCGCCTTTGCCGAAGGGTCGGGCTACTATGCCGGCCTGTCCGCTGATATTCGCCACACTCAGCTGGAGGTGATGGCCGAGTTGGCAGAGACGCTTTACCCCCGTTTGCGGGTCACACTGTATGATGCTCGGCGGCTGTATTCTGCGCCGCTGACAATCTTTGGTCCGTTGTTGGCCGTGCTCTACATCGGGCGAAACTACATCGCATTCAGGGATAAGGACCGGTTGGCGGTGCTGACTTCGCATTTCGACCACCTCGTGCGCGAAGCCACCGTGACTGCGCGTGACCTGCCAGCGCATCTGCGTGGACTGGCACGAACCATCTGAATACAAAAAGGCGCAGCCTGCGCCGCGCCTTTCCGTTTCAGACCATTGGCTCTTCAGACGGTCAGTCCTTCCGGCTCCGGCAGGCCATTGGCGCGGCTGCAGGCCGTGACCGTATTGGCCAGCAGGCAAGCGATTGTCATGGGTCCGACGCCACCGGGCACCGGAGTAATTGCCCCGGCTTTTTCAGCGCAGCTGTCGTAGTGGCAATCGCCCACGAGGCGCGTTTTGCCCTCGCCTTTTTCCGGCGCATCTATGCGGTTGATGCCCACGTCGATGACGGTGGCCCCCTTTTTGATCCAGTCGCCCGGCACCATCTCGGGGCGTCCGACGGCAGCGACAACGATGTCCGCGCGACGCACAACGTCAGCCAGATCCTTTGTCCGGGAATGTGCAATCGTTACGGTGCAGCTTTCGCCCAGCAGCAGTTGCGCCATCGGCTTACCAACAATGTTCGAGCGCCCGATCACCACCGCGTCCATGCCGGACAGCGAACCGTGATGGTCACGCAACATCATCAGGCACCCCAGAGGCGTACAGGGGACCATTGATTTCTGCCCCGTGCCCAGCAGCCCCACGTTGGAGATATGGAAACCATCAACATCCTTTGCCGGGTCGATGGCGTTGATCACCAGATCTTCGTTCATGTGCTTTGGCAGCGGCAGTTGAACAAGGATACCGTGCACCGCCGGGTCGTTGTTCAGCGTGTCGATCAATGCCAGCAGATCGGCCTCCGCCGTGTCAACGTCCAGCTTGTGCTCGTAGGAATTCATGCCGACCTCGACGGTCATCTTTCCCTTGGAGCGGACGTAGACCTGGCTTGCGGGATCTTCGCCCACCAGAACAACCGCCAATCCCGGCGTGATGCCGTGCTCTTGCTTCAGGCGCGCCACGTGGCCGCCGACCTTTTCACGCACCCTGGCCGCAAAGGCCTTTCCGTCGATCACAGTTGCCGTCATCCGTCGATCCCTTCCTTGCCGATCGCCCTTTCCTCGCGGGCAATCACCGTCTCAATCATGATCCGCCACATGGCGGAGACCATCTCTCCATCCACGCCGCGTGCCTCGGCCCCCTCCCGAACGTGGTCGAGAACCGCCTGAACACGGCCCGGAGCCCGCGCCGCAATACCTTCGACCGCCTTCAGGCGCGGTGCCTGTTCCGTATGACGCCACCGTTCCGCCAGCAAATCCATCAGGGCCGCATCAATCTCGTCAATTCCGCGACGCAGTTCCGCCATGCTGTCGATCTGTTCCGGGTCTCTGCGTGGCATTCCGACTTCCTTGGTATGAACTATCGCCCGGTTCCTATCGGTCACGTCCGACATTTGCCACGCCGGGCGCGACGGATAACACGGCGGGTACGACGGTTTGGCACGCTCCATCGCTTCGCCGTTTCCGATCATCTACGGCTTGGCTCAGAAAAGCCCCTCGATCAGGCCGTCTTCGTTGAGGTGGATCGATTCAGCCGCCGGTTTGCGCGGCAGGCCCGGCATGGTCATGATTTCGCCGCAGACCACCACGACAAAACCCGCACCAGCGGACAGCCGAACCTCTCGCACCGGGATGTCAAACCCGGTCGGCGCGCCGCGCTGGTCCGGATCGGTGGAGAATGAATACTGCGTTTTTGCCATGCAGACCGGCAAATGACCGTAGCCTTGCTCTTCCCAATCCTTGAGTTGGCTCAAAACCTTATTGTCCATCACCACGCCATCGGCGCGGTAAATCTCGCGGCAAACGGTTTCGATTTTCGCAGCCAGCGGGAGGTCATCACCGTAGAGAGGCGCATAGTTGGCAGAGCCACCGTCACAAAGCGCCACCACCTTTTGCGCGGTTTCTTCGATACCAGCACCGCCTTCGGCCCAATGTTTGTTCAACACAGCTTCGACGCCCAGCGAGGCGCAATAGTCGATCACCGCTTGTACCTCTGCGTCGGTGTCCGTGACGAAGTGGTTGATGCCCACCAAAGCAGGGACGCCGAACTTCTTCATATTTTCAATGTGACGGCCCAGGTTCGGGCAGCCGTCCTTCACCGCTTGGACGTTTTCGCTGCCAAGATCCGACTTCGCCACACCGCCGTTCATCTTCATGGCCCGTACGGTGGCGACGATCACAACCGCGTCCGGCTTCAGCCCAGCCTTGCGACATTTGATGTCCATGAACTTTTCGGCGCCAAGATCGGCGCCAAAGCCTGCTTCGGTCACGACATAGTCCGCGAGCTTCAGCGCCGTGGTCGTGGCGATCACCGAGTTGCACCCATGCGCGATATTGGCGAAGGGACCGCCATGTACAAAGGCCGGATTGTTTTCCAACGTCTGCACCAGGTTCGGCTGCATGGCGTCCTTCAGCAGGACCGTCATGGCCCCCTCGGCCTTGATATCGCGGCAGAAGACCGGCGACTTATCTGTCCGATAGGCCACGATCATGTCGCCCAGCCGCTTTTCCAGATCCTTGAGGTCCTTGGCCAGACACAGAATGGCCATGACTTCCGATGCGACAGTGATGTCAAAGCCGTCTTCGCGCGGGTAGCCATTTGCCGCGCCGCCCAAGGAAGACGTGATTTGCCGCAAGGACCGGTCATTCATATCGACGACGCGGCGCCATGTGACTCTGCGCGTGTCGATTTTCGACAAATTGCCCCAATAAATATGGTTGTCGATCATCGCCGACAGCAAACTATGCGCGGAGGTGATCGCGTGGAAATCGCCGGTGAAATGGAGGTTCATCTCCTCCATTGGCACGACCTGTGCGTAACCGCCGCCCGCGGCCCCGCCCTTCATGCCAAAGTTCGGACCAAGGGATGCTTCGCGGATGCAGATCATTGCCTTCTTGCCGATGCGGTTCAAGCCATCGCCCAAGCCAACGGTAGTTGTGGTCTTGCCCTCGCCCGCAGGGGTCGGGTTGATCGCGGTGACAAGGATCAGCTTTCCGTCGGGGCGGTCCTGCGCATCGTTGATGAAGCTCTGGCCAATTTTCGCTTTGTCATGACCGTAGGGCAGCAGATGTTCAGCCGGTATGCCCAAACGATCGCCAATTTCCTGAATTGGTTTCTTCTGCGCGTCGCGGGCAATCTCGATGTCGCTCTTGTAGGTCATGATTCCTCCCCGTTGGCGGTAACGCTTTTTGGCACTGATACCCGGCCACAGAGGGGGTTGTCACCGCAATACAGACATTCTGCGACATACCTCCACTACCGTCAGAGCATACTCGGCTGCCACGGCGGCTGGTCGGGAACATGCAAGGTCAGGGTGTCGCCGATGGAAATGCGCCCCTCTGCTGCGACCCAAGCGGTCACGCCACGGCGCCCGTTTGCCGCGGATTTGAACTGTTTCGCGTCATCGCCCACCACCTTTGCCAAAGAGAGGGCGGGAAACTGGCAGGGCCGGTTTTCCATGTCCACCGTCAATGTCGCGCCGGAAGGCGCCTGCAGCCGCGAAGAGGGGGGCACATGGCTGAAATCCGGCAAGCCCTTCACGACCATCGACGCCCCCATGCGCGCCGGGTCGATCCGCTCAACGCCCATTTTGGCTGCTATTGCAGCAAGTTCCTCTGCACTGACAATGCTCAGCTGACGCTCATTCCGGATCTCGGTGCCCTTGGCATACTGAGACTTCACACGGGAACAGGAAGGCCGCGTCAGACCACCATGAAAGGACCCGGCAAGCCCCTCAAAGCTGAGCATCGCGTCGGTCAGCACCTCTGAGAGCAATTCCTTGCGATCGCCGTTTGTGACGACCCCCAGCCAAATCACTTCGCAAGTATAATCCGTTGGCTTCAAAGCAGGCATTATCCAATCCCTTACGATCCGTGTGCTGCTGACAAACTGTCGCGGGGCGCAGGCAGGTGCAAGGGCTCGTCGGCCACTGGTGCCAGTTTGTGGCCTTTGATGTCACAAGGCTGCGGGCGCAGCGCGCAAGCAAATGTGGCCGCTGGAAAGGCGTCGCGGGTCTTTGCCTCAATGATTGCTTCGAACCAAAGTTCAACGAGGCCCGGTTACCCCAAGCAGAAGAGCGCAGGCGCGACGCAAAAGAAAACCCCGGGATCGTTCATAGATCCCGGGGCGTTCTGTCTAAAAGACGATGCGAAAACCTGTGCGCGTTCAGGCGCTCGGCTCGGGCTCAAGATCGCCTGCTGGCTTTGCCTTTGGCTTGGTCTTGGGAATGGCGGTCAAACTGGGCTTTTCATCCACCACACCTGATCCGCTGTCATCATCACCCGATTGCGGAGGATCGCCACGCATCACACGCTTGATCTCTTCGCCGGTGAGCGTCTCATATTCCAGCAGGCCGTTCGCCAGTCGCTCCCAATCGTCCTTACGATCAGTCAGAATCTGGAAGGCACGGTCGTAGGCATCCGCGATCAAGCGCTTCACTTCTTCCTCGATCAACCGCTTTGTTTCAGCAGAGACAGACAGACCGGCCGTATTCCCGGAATATCCTTCCGCCGCCTCGCGGTAATCGATGTTGCCAACCTTGTCGGACATGCCCCACTGAAGGACCATGGCACGTGCCAGTGCGGAAGCCTGTTGGATATCACCCGCCGGCCCGTTGGAGACATTCTCTTCGCCGTACTTGATGATCTCGGCCGCCTTACCTGCCATTGTCATGGCCATCTTCTCTTCACACTCGGATTTGTGCCAGTTCAGACGGTCGATTTCCGGCAAACTTACCACCATGCCAAGCGCCCCGCCACGCGGGATGATCGTCGCCTTGTAAACAGGATCACACTGCGGCAGGGCGAGGCCGACAACCGCGTGACCTGCTTCGTGGAAAGCTGTCTTTTCCTTCTGATCGTCGGTCAAGACCATGGAGCGGCGCTCCGCCCCCATCATGACCTTGTCCTTCGCGTTCTCGAAGTCTTCCATCGTCACGAAGCGACGCCCATAGCGCGCAGCCATCAGGGCTGCCTCGTTCACAAGGTTCGCAAGATCCGCGCCGGAGAAGCCCGGTGTTCCGCGCGCAATCAGGCGAAGATCAACGTCAGGGCCCAGGGGGGTCTTCTTTGCATGCACGCCGAGGATCTTCTCACGCCCCTTGATGTCCGGGTTGCCCACGGTCACCTGGCGGTCGAAACGGCCCGGCCGCAGCAGCGCGGGGTCGAGAACGTCGCGCCGGTTGGTGGCAGCGATGATGATGACGCCTTCGTTTGCTTCAAAACCGTCCATTTCGACCAGAAGCTGGTTGAGCGTCTGTTCACGTTCGTCATTGCCCCCGCCGTAGCCTTGGCCACGCGCGCGCCCAACGGCGTCGATTTCGTCGATGAAGACGATGCAGGGCGCGTTCTTCTTCGCCTGTTCGAACATGTCACGCACACGCGACGCGCCGACACCAACGAACATTTCAACGAAGTCAGACCCGGAAATCGTGAAGAATGGCACACCGGCCTCACCCGCGACGGAGCGTGCCAGAAGCGTTTTACCGGTGCCGGGAGGGCCCACCAGCAGCGCACCTTTGGGGATCTTGCCGCCAAGGCGGGAATATTTCTGCGGATTGCGCAGGAATTCAACGATTTCCTCAAGCTCTTCCTTGGCCTCGTCGATACCAGCAACGTCATCGAACGTCACCCGGCCGTGCTTTTCAGTCAGCAACTTGGCCTTCGACTTGCCAAAGCCCATCGCGCCGCCTTTGCCACCGCCCTGCATCCGGTTCATGAAATAAATCCAGACGCCGATGAGCAGCAGGAAGGGCAGAAGGTTCAGCAAGAAAACCTGAAAGCCGGAGCTTTCCTGGCTTTTGGCCGTGACCGGCACATCGCGCTCAATCAACATATTGGTGACTTCGGCGTCTTCCGGTTTGATCGTGACCATGTCCTGCTGGTCGGTGGTCCGGTAGCGAACCTGTTCACCATCGATCGTGACGCTGGCAACATTGCCCGCATTCACGTCATCGACAAATTCAGTGTAACTCGTCTCACGGCTTTGCAGCGTGGACGGTCCCCCCGAAAACAGGTTGAAAAGTGCCAGGATCAGCAAAAATAGGACGACCCAAAAGGCGATATTACGAGCGTTGCCCAAGACGGCACTCCTTTGACAGGGAAGCGTTCGGCCCGAAGGCGCGGTTTCAGCATAACATAGACATATGTGCAGCCGGTTCAATGCGTGACGAGAAACTGCCTGAAGGTCAGCGACCGTGTGCCCATGGGCAGAAACTCCAGTTGGCCGATACAGCCCGCGCGAAGTCCAAGCGCCGGGCAGGCCACCAGTTCGTCTCCGACCCAGACGGAGGGCAAGGATCGGGCTGCGCGATGCGGGTGGTGGGCTCGCGCGTCCGGCGGAAGCAGACGCCAACCGTCCTCCCCCAAATGCCGCAAACCGCGCGCGTCACAAGACCAGCGCCCGTCCCACAGGACCTGCCCCTCAGGCAAACTCTGCAAGGCCGATAATTCGCGGAAGATCCTGATCTGACTGCGTTCTGTCACTGCATCGCAGCCATGCAACGTGCCGCCGCCGCCAGACAGCAGCCGATCCAGCACGTCCTCCAGCGGCGCAATGCGCGGACGCAGCCCCTGCCCCGACACCCACATCAAAGCCGCCGCCAGAAGCCGCAGTTGGGTATCGCGCTCCAGCGCCTCAAATGCGCCGCGGTAGAACAAGATTTCCCCGGTGGGCTGACCACAGCTTTCGCCCTCCACCCCGGCAAGATCCCAAGCTTGCGCCGCGCGTGCGGTCAAAGCCTGGCGGGCGCGACCCATCCGCGCAGCCGCGCCGGCCAGCACCTCCACGCCTAGCCCTTCGTCTTCGAGCACGGTCAACAGGCGCCGCATCCGGGCGCGGTCAAAAGCCACGTCGTCGTTGGAAGGATCGTCCACCCAGCGCCCCTGAAGGACTTTCAGGTAGTGCCGCAGCTCGCTGCGCCCCATGTCCAGACAGGGCCGCACCACATCAAACCCGTGCACCCGACGTCGCGCCGCCATCGAAGACAGTCCATCCACTCCGGCCCCGCGCGCAAGACGCATCAGGAAGCCTTCGGCCACATCATCGCGCGTGTGTGCGAACAGGACATGACGCAGAGCACCGCGCCAACCCTCGATCAACGAAAACCGCGCCTCCCGCGCCGCTTCCATTTTGTTGCCCTTGCCATCCCAATTCCAGCTTAGCGTGTCGTGTGGCCAGCCGAGCGCGGCACACTCCTCCGCGACCATCTTTGCCTCTTCGGCCGCCTCCGGTCGCAAACCGTGATCCACAGTCACCACACGCAGATCCACGCCCCAGACGCGGGTCCAGTTATGCGCGAGGGTGAGCATGGCCATCGAATCGCCGCCGCCAGACACGGCCAAACCAATCTGCGACGGAAAAGAGGGGCCCAAAAGGGCCCCCATGTTTTCGGCGAATCGCTGATCGAGCGTCATGCAGCCCCGCTTTTTCTGGCGCATAGGGTCCGGGGTACGCCGCGTGGCCCAAAAGGAAGAACGCCCCCACACCCGCTTAGCGATTCAAAGTTACTGACAGGAAAACGTATCACGGCTCTCCGCCGCGCGGTCCACATAGTCGGAATCACCATAACGTTGAGGCACTTCGGCCAGCGTCACGCAAGCCTCTTGAACCGACCCCAGCTCGCCAAGCTTCGTCCCCAGACGCCACAGCGCTTCGGGCGCGCTCTGGCTGTCAGGGAAACCACTGTAGGCATCGAGATAGCGCCGCGCAGCTTCACGCGTGTCGCCCATGCCCTCCAATGCACGGCCTTCCCCAACCAGCGCGGCAGGTTCCAACGGCCCCATTGGATAGCTTTCGCGGAAGTTGGCGAACAGATCCGCAGCGCGCTGGAAATCCCCCTCGTCCAAAGCGTCCTTGGCCGACCGAAAGTCCTCTTCCTCGCTCACAGCCAGCTCGCCTTCATATGGCAGCGAATCGGTTCCGGAGCCAGCCACAGGCGCAGAAGGCGCGGCAGGCACACCCGACTCGCCACCCAAGGTCGTCGTCTGCCCGATGGTCGCCAGATCACAGCCGGGCTCCATTTCGCAGACGCGGAATTGCAGGTCGCCCAGGCGGTTCGCGCCGTCCTCGGCCACTGTGACGACGCGATGCTCCAGCTCTTCCGTTTTGGCTGTCACGCGCGCAAGTTCTGATTCGATCAGGTTCACGCGTTGCAGCACATCGCCGGAAACGGTGACATCGCTGCCCCCGGTCGTGGAAAGCTCACGCTTCAGTTTTTGCAACTCGACGGACAGCACGGCGAGATCCTGCTGCACATCCGCCAGCGTATCCTGAGCCTGAGCCGTCAAAGGCGCGGTCAGAAAAACCGCGCCCACCAACATGTTTCTCAGAACCGATTGCATGGCATCACCCCATCAACGAACCGGCGGCGATCACAGTGACCGCGCGACGGTTCTTGGAATAACAAGCCTCGGTGGAGCAGACTTCAAGCGGGCGTTCCTTGCCGTAGGACACGAACTTCAACCGGCTTTGAGAGATGCCGCGGCTCACGAGGTATTCCATCACGGCGTTGGCACGGCGTGCCCCAAGCGCAAGGTTGTATTCCCGCGTGCCCTGTTCGTCCGCGTGACCTTCGATCACGGCCATGTAGTCGGAGTTGGTCGTCAACCACTGCGCCTGCCCGTCCAGAATTGCGCGCCCCTCGGCGCTCAGGCTCGATTGGTCCACCGCGAACAACACGCGGTCGCCAACGCGCTGGTTGAAATAGGCTGTGGAGGTCGGGTCATCGACGCTGCCGGGCAGCACGCCGCTGGTCACGCCATTGTTGGCGCCCATGCCTGCGCCACCGGCGCCATCGGCTCCGGCACCGAAACGGTTGGGATTGGTACAGCCGGCCACGGCCAGCGCCGCCACCAGCATGAGGGCTTTAGGGAGATGTTGCATCACTGTCGTCCTGCTCTGTCGCGCCCGTTTGGCGCAAGTGTTGTTGCGGGTCTTCTACCACATCCAACGCAATAAGGGAATCGGGGCTGCGCCCCGACACGTGAAGGTTACTGAAGCGGTCCCCAGCTTGGATCGGATGCCCCGGCAGGGGTTCGAACCCGGCGCAGGTTTCGCCCGGAAATGTCCACGGAATAGAGGGCGGAGGCCCCCTGTGCGCCTTGGGTTTCCCGCGTGAACATGATGACACGCCCGTTCGGCGCCCAGGTCGGCCCCTCGTCGAGGAAGGAGGCCGTCAGCAAACGCTCCTCAGAGCCGTTTGTGTTCATGACGCCGATGTGGAACCGCCCTTGGTTCTGCTTGGTGAACGCGATGCGGTCCCCTCTGGGCGACCAGACCGGCGTACCGTAGCGGCCTTCCCCGAAGGAAATACGCTGCGCGTCGCCGCCCATTGCGGGCATGACATACAACTGTTGAGATCCACTGCGGTCCGATTCAAACACGATCTGCGAGCCATCTGGCGAAAACGACGGTGCGGTTTCGATCGCGGGGGTGGATGTCAGCCGCCGCGTTGCACCACTGGCGACGTCCATTGCCCAGATGTCAGTGTTCGAGCCTTGGGTCATGGAGTAGACCACCCGACTGCCATCCGGCGAAAAGCGGGGCGCAAAGCTCATGGTGCCCTCATTGGCCTGCAAGATGCGGCTTTGCACCGCGCCGACATCAAGAATGTGAATGCGCGGGAAGCCCGTCTGGTAAGACGTGTAAAGCACTTGATTGCCGTTGGGAGAGAAGCGCGGCGCCAGAACGATGGAAGCGCTGTCCGTGAGATACTGCACGTTCGCGCCGTCATAATCCATGATGGCGAGACGTTTCTGGCGGTCATCCTTGGGGCCGACTTCGGAAACGAAAACCACGCGGCTGTCGAAGTACGGGCTTTCGCCGGTCAGGCGGCGGTAGACCTGATCGGCCACCTTATGCGCCAGACGACGCCAGCCCTCGGAGGTTGCAGCGAATTGCATGCCCTCTCCCAGCTCACGCTCTGCAAAGACATCCCAGGCACGGAACTTTACAACCACGCGACCAGCGCCATCGGTGCTGACCGCGCCAGTGACCAGCGCCTGAGCGTTGATCGCTTTCCAGTCAGCAAACTGCACAGGCGAGGCAAAGGCAGACACCCGGCTGATGTGCGCATCGCGGGGAATTTCACGGAAAAGGCCAGTGCCGACCAGATCCTCTGCCACCACGCGGGAGATATCCTCCGCGAATTGTTCCGCCCCCGGCGTCTCTGCGACGAAGGCCGGGACCGCGACCGGCATTGGTTCGACGATCCCGCGGTCGATTTCGAGGCGCAAAGGCTCCTGTGCCGACAGGGGCGACACTTGCATCCCCCCGGCAAAAACCAGCGCAAGCGCCAACATCAGCCACGTCATGGCTCGTTTTGTCATGGAACCGCTCCTCGGGATCTGCCCACCAACTGCCCAACGGGTCTGTTGCCCGCATCAATTCTTACTACATTGCATTTGATGCGCACAAAACACCCTTCAAACGGAGTTTGCGCGGGGAATTGCCGAAAGTGAGGCACTTTCCAATGTCACATCGCAATTTCTATCGCTCGGCACGCTGAATGGCCCATTCCAAAGCGGGTTGATTTTACCTGAGTGTTTAAGTAGGGATTAGCAAGCCCAGCGAGATCAGCCAGGCATCGCGGTATCCGCCGCTTTTGTTGACCGTCGCAGGAGCCCATAATGACGCCAATCCATCGCCCTGAACGCCATTGCCCTCCGGACCCGCGTGGAACACACATCGACGTACTGTCTCTGCGCCCGGCAGAGCTGGTCATGATAACCATTGCCCGGCACTATTTCGGCAGCTTCGCAGCCCCGGATCAGCAGGGCTGGCTTGGCGGCGTCAGCGCTGCGCTGCGATTTTATGGACACGACATCGGCCCCCATGCCGCCGTCGCGGTTCTGTCCGCCGTTCAGGCCATGCGCCGCAGCCGCATCTCGGCCTTCCGCTTCAATTCTGCCGACTGCGCCCATTGCGCCGCACATCTCAGCGAGAACGAACGCCAGTTCCTCAACACCTGCCGCGCCATGGCAACCAATCGCCGCGAAGCGGCCAAAGGCCACGCAATGATTCTGTGCGAGGGCAATGACACCCAGCCGTTCCTTGAAGCGATGGCCGTCATGGCCCAAGTTTGCCAGATCTCCCGCGTGACACCCCAATCCGGCCCCGACGCCCCTGCAAAGCTACGCCGCCGCCCTCAGGTGAACCTTGTGGATGTTCCACCGCAGACGAGACTTTGACACCCTCCCCTGTCGACGGGAAGGCAACGCCCTAACCCGTCTGAAATCCGTTCAACCGGGGCAGTAACTTCCTGAAGTGGCGCAAGTCGGGGCATGAACCCCGACTTTTCCACGTTCAACGCAGGCGCATGTCACGCGGATTGAAGGTCATCTCGATCCGCTTCCAGCTGTCGTATTTCTCAGCCGGCAGATCATAGGCCCCGCCCTGCTCAATCTGGCAGCGCAGTACGGCACGGCGTGCCCATTGGAACGCTGTATCCGCAGCAGCACCGCTGCCTCCTGTCGCATCCAGCATTCGGATGGAGCTGGAAATCACTGTACCATCCGGCTGCATGTCAAAGGCCAGTGTGACTGTCACATCCGCCGCCTGGTTGCCCACATCCACGACCCAGCACGCCTGAACAGCAATTTGCATGGCGTCTTTTTCACCGCGCGTCATGGGCGGACCTTCGGGCGCATCAGCCCCGGCACCGCTGCTTGTCAGCGTGTCTGCCAAAGCTGCGGTCAATGCATCCTGCGCCGGATCGCTGACCGGCTCGGACGGCGTCGGCGTCGGGGTTGGCTCAGATGCCGGTTCGGCAGGTTCAGCCTCCGCAGTCCTTTCAGGACGCGTGCGCGGGCGTACAGAAGCCGCCGGGGCACGGGGGGCGCCCTCGGACCCCGAGGGCTCCTCGGCCTCGGTCACGATTTCAGTCGTGGTTTCCTCTGGCGCGGTCGCCTCTTGGGCCTCCTCCACCTCGTCTGCACTGGTGGCGTCAGGATCAGCGGCTTGCTGCGTTTCCGGACCCGTCACGGCCTCCGGATCGGGGGGCGCGAGGGGTTCATCGGCTACGCGCGGCGCAGGCCGTGGCTGCGGACGTCGAGAATTGTCCGGCGCAAGCACCTGTGGCGCGGGCGGAATTGGTGCCGGGTCCGGCACTGGCAGAGGCTCGGGTTCAGGCGCAGGAATAGTCGGCACCGGTTCCGGAGTTGGCGTTGGCTCCGGCATCGGTTCAGGGATCGGCTCAGGCTCTGGCGCTGGCACGGGGGCCGGCTCCGGGACTGGTTCGGGCTCTGGGATTGGGTCGGGCAAAGGCTCAGGTGCGGGTTCCGGCTCAGGCTCCGGGGTCGGCTCCAAAGCCGGTTCAAGCAGGTCAGTATCCGAGCGTTCCGGCGCACTCAAAGCCGCGAATTCCGCCTCTGAAATCACCGACACATCCGCCACAGACATCTCTGGCGGCGCCGCATCAAAGATGTTGCCCAGCAAGAGCCAGGCAAAAGCCGCGGCATGCACCCCGGCGGAGATTTGCAAATAGCGTGACACGCCGCGGGGCCTCAGTTCTGATCGTCCAGCGACGGGCCGCCAACATCCGTCACCAGTCCGATCGAGGAAAAGCCACCGGCGTTCAACGCCCCCATGACCTGAGCCACCTGCTCGTAGGGCACAACACCATCCGCGCGCAGATACACACGATCATCCGCCCGCTCCGCCGCGATGGCACGCAGCCGGTTGACCAGCTCGTCACGCGAGACTTCAGTCTCCATGATCCGTACGGTCCCATCCGATTGCAACGTGACAGAAAGCGGCTCTTCGGTGTCTTGCGGCAAGGCCTGCGCCGCCGTCTTGGGCAGTTCCACGGGAACACCGACCGTCAACATGGGCGCGGCCACCATGAAGATGATGAGCAGCACCAGCATCACGTCCACGAACGGCGTAACGTTGATTTCGGACATGACCGCAGACGAGCGGCGCGATCTGCGCTGCCGCTTGCCGCCCCCGCCGCCTTTGATGACACCTGCTCCCATGGCTCAGGAATCCAACTGGCGGGACAGGATGGTGGAAAATTCGTCGGCGAATGCTTCGTAGTTGCCGACGATGCGGTCCGCATCCGCACTGAACTTGTTGTAAAAGATCACCGCCGGGATGGCTGCCATAAGGCCCAGGCCTGTGGCCAGCAACGCTTCTGCGATACCGGGGGCCACGACCACCAAGGAGGTGTTCTGCGATTCCGCGATCTGAATGAAGGCGTGCATGATGCCGAAGACCGTGCCGAACAAGCCAATGAATGGCGATGTCGACCCTACGGTCGCCAGAACGGGCAGACCTTTTTGCAGGGCGTCGGCCTCTTTGGTGATGGCAACATCCATGGAGCGGTCGATGCGTGATTGCGCGTTGGCGATCAGCCCGCCATCTTCGCGGTGCGAGCGTCGCCATTCGATCATACCGGCCGCAAAGACACGCTCGGACCGGCCCTTCGGCTCTGGCCCGAGTTGGTCGAACAGCTCATCCAATGGCTCACCTGACCAGAACAAACGGTCAAAAGCCTGCGCCTCGCGGCGCGCCTTGCGATATGTCACGAATTTTTCGATTATGATCGCCCACGACCAAATCGAGGCCGCGATCAGCATCAGCATGACGATCTTGACCGTCAGTGTCGCGCGCGCGAACAACCCCCAAAACGAGAAATCGATCCCTTGCGCAAGGGTGGCAACGTCTGCTTCCATGAACCTGCTCTTTCCAGTGCTCGGCCTTCTATCGAGGCCGTATTAATGCTTCTGTTAGCTGATGTGCAGCGCAAAGGCCAATGTTTCAGCGCCCAAGTGTCGTTTCGCGCCAAGATGCGCGGATCATTGCCGCCTTGAGGTCTGGCGGGGCAAATCAGCGCCCCATATGCGGGCATTTTGCACTTCGTGTGCGGCACCTACATCAAGGAAACTGTTCGCCAAGTCGTATGTGTGCGACTTCCCAAGGAAAGCCTCAGCGGTCTTCCTCACCGACTATTGCGATACTCTTGTGCGGTTCACGACGCCAAATGGCGGCTTGTCGCTTCGAGCCTTGCGGCAGCCCTCAATGCAGATGGCCAAACCGCCGTAATTGGCACGCGGCGGTCGACCTTGCAGCGGATCATGCCCGTGTCGCGACCCGAGACCCTAGATTGGTCGCCCGGTCAGTGGACCTGCCGCCGCAGCCGCGCGGGAAGCCGGACGGGATGCCCGTCCAAAGTTGCACAAACGGCTGTAACTTCGGCACGAAAGAGCACTTCCTCGCCGCGCAGCACTTCTTGAGACATGATCAGCCGTACACCTGTCATGGATTTGGTGACGGTCCGAACCTCCAGCACATCGTCGTATTTCGCCGGGGCCAGATAATCTGCCTCGATTCGCCGCACGACAAAAACGATGCCCTCTTCGCGCATGGCGTTCTGGTCGAGACCCTGATCTTTGACCCAGTCAGAGCGCGCCCGCTCGATGAACTTCAGATAATTGGCGTGGTAAACGATGCCCGCCATGTCGGTGTCCTCGTAGTAGACCCGAACATTAAAGATATGCATGACCTTACCCTTTTTTAGTGATGCACCCTCTGTCTGGCGATCAGCGCGGTCGGGGTCCAGCCCCATCCCTGGCGGCGCTTGTCTGAAGCGCGGCTATGGCATGTCGGTACCGTTTCGTTTCCAATGGAAAACAGTCGATCGGATCACGGGGCGAGCGTAACAGGACAATGTGACGGCGCTTTCAGCCCTTCAGATCAGGCGCAGGCAACGCGGACGGTTCAGATCGACATTTTCGTGCGACATCACAGGCCTGTTCTTGTGTCGGCAGGCCCGTTTGGGCAAACCTCAACCGATCATCAATCGAGAAACGCCACATGACCTTTGACCTCTCCGCCCTCAAGCAAACCTTGGCAAGCAAGCCGCCGCGCAGGGTGGAAGCGGCCATTGGGAAGGCCAACACTGCGCATGAATGCGCGCCTCGTTTGATCCGGATCGCTCTAGATACAATCGATATCTACAATCCTTATATTGAACTGCATCAGGGGCCGACGTGAGCGCTCTTGTCATAGGGGCCGGACCAGCGGGGTTGATGGCGGCCGACGCGCTGCTGCGAGCCGGCGTGCCAACGACGCTGGTAGATGCAAAGCCATCCTTTGCGCGCAAATTCCTGATGGCAGGTAAATCCGGGCTGAACCTGACGAAAATGGAGCCGCTCGCACAATTCGTCCAAGCCTACCCGACCGGCGCGTCGCAACTGCGCCCCATGCTGGAAGCCTTTGGGCCGGAAGATGTGCGCGCCTGGGCCGAAGGGCTGGACCAAACCTGTTTCACCGGTTCTACGGGCCGCCTTTTTCCGACGGCTATGAAGGCCTCGCCGCTCTTGCGCGCCTGGCTGTCGCGGCTCGACGGCATGGGCCTGGAACGTCACACCCGTTGGCGCTGGCTAGGCTGGGATGCAGGCGCATTTCGTTTTGACACGCCAGATGGCACGCGCCACATGACTCCAGATGTGACCGTTTTCGCATTGGGCGGCGCAAGCTGGGCGCGGCTTGGGTCAGATGGCAAGTGGGCGGATCAGTTCGATGCACGCGGTCTGCGAACCACGCCGTTTCAACCCTCGAATGCCGGGCTTTTGGTGGATTGGTCCGAGCATATGCGCACCCATTTTGGGGTGCCGCTTAAGAATGTGACCTTCCACGCGGGGAACCTCACGAACCGAGGCGAAGCGGTGATTTCAGTTCGGGGGCTGGAAGGCGGCGGGATCTACCCGCTTGGCCCTGCGTTGCGCGAAGGGGCCGCCTTGACCGTGGACCTTCTTCCCGATGTCACCCGCAATGCGCTGCGTGAACGGCTTGCCAAGCCGCGCGGCAAACAGAGCCAGTCGAACGCCTTGCGCAAGTCACTGAAACTACCGCCCGCGGCGCAAGCCCTGCTGATGGAAATGGGGCGCCCGCTTCCCTCCGATGTCGATGCTCTGGCCGGCTTGGTAAAGGCTCTGCCCGTCCGCCATGCGGGACTGCGCCCAATGGATGAAGCCATTTCAACCGCAGGGGGCGTGCCGTTCGAGTCGTTGGATGACGGCCTGATGATGCGCGAAAGTCCCGGCCTTTTCTGCGCAGGTGAGATGCTGGATTGGGACGCGCCGACGGGCGGCTATCTGCTGACTGCGTGCCTGGCAACCGGCCTCTGGGCCGGACAGAACGCGGCGCGGTATCACGCCTCACTGCCCCGGCCCCTGTAACCCCAAAAAAACGATGAGCGGTACGTCAAGCCGCGCCGCCCACCCTGATTTCTTTTAAACGGCGACCTTGCGGCTTTCCTCAAGGTAGATCTCGCGCAGACGGGCGGCACGTGGTCCAGGTACGCCTCCGCCCAAGCTGACGCCGTCGATTTCTACAACCGGCATCACAAAGGTCGATGCCGATGTGATGAAGGCTTCGTCCGCCTGCTGCGCCTCTTCAATGGTGAAGTTGCGCTCTTCGACCTCCATTTGCGCCTCTTTGGCAAAGCGCAGAACGGAGGCGCGGGTGATGCCGTGCAGGATGTCGTTGGACAGCGCGCGGGTCACGATCTTGTTGCCCTTGATGAAATAGGCGTTGTTCGACGTGCCCTCGGTGACAAAGCCGTCCTCGACCATCCACGCGTCGTCGGCACCGGCTTTCTTTGCCATCATCTTGCCCATCGAAGGGTAGAGAAGCTGCACGGTTTTGATGTCGCGACGGCCCCAGCGGACGTCTTCTATGGAGATGACCTTGATCCCCTTCTTCGCGACCGGGTTGTCCGCCAGGCCGGGCTTGTTCTGAGTGAACAGCACCAGCGTCGGCTTCACCAGCTCCGGGTCCGGAAAGACAAAATCACGATCATCAGGCGCGCCGCGCGTGACTTGCAAATAGACCATGCCTTCATCGATCTCGTTGATCTTCACCAGTTCGCGGTGGATTTCCAACAGCTCATCCATTGTACACGGGGACGGCATGTCCAGCTCGTCGAGCGACCGCTGCAAACGTTTGGCGTGGCCTTCAAAATCAATCAGCTTACCACCCAATACGCTGGTCACCTCGTAAACGCCGTCGGCCATCAGAAACGCGCGGTCAAAGATCGACACCTTGGCTTCGGTTTCGGGCAGGTAGTCTCCGTTAACATAGACGGTGCGGGTCATGATCGTTCCTCCGGCATCAAGGTGAGAGCGCTGCCACAGGCAACGGGATGTCTTGCCCGACGGGATGCGACCATCCGGGCGCATGGTCAAGACCTCCGTCAAACGCAGGTCCAGAATTTTGCGTCCTTGCCAATCCTTCGGGCGCTCAGCTGCTGGGCGCAGGACCGCCAGAGCGTGCCGTGTCCGCTTGAACGCCTGTCCGCTGCATTCTACTAAGGCGCGAATTTGCCCCCATCGAAAGCGGTCCCATGTCCGATGTTTTGTTCACACACATCCGCGACGCTCTGAATGCAGGGCAATCGGCAGACACCATTCGTCAGAACTTGAAGGAGGCGGGTTGGACCGCGTCAGAGATAGACACCGCATTGGCGGCATGGATGCCGACAGAAAACGGCGCGGTCCCTCGCCCCATCCGCCCCCGGACCGCGCGGGATGCTTTCTTTTACGCCCTGATGTTTGTGGTGTTTGGCATGGTGGCAGGCAACGTGCTGAGCCTGCTTTACGGCCAGATCAACCTATGGCTGCCGGAAATCGGAGAAGGTGTGACCTCTGGCGGCCTGTCCGGCCTGCGCTGGTCAATGGCCGCCCTGATCGTTTTCACCCCGGCCTTCTTTTTTCTGGATCAGTCGGACCGTCGTGACATCCACCAAAATGACGCGCGGCGACACAGCGCCGTGCGGCGCTGGCTGTCCGCTCTGGCACTTTTGATTGCTGTGTGCATCCTGTTGGGGGACGCCCTGTTTCTGATCTTCACTTGGCTCAACGGTCAGATGACCCTGCGGTTCTTGGTGAAGTCGCTTGTGGTCGCTGGCCTGTCCCTCGTGGTGCTGGCGTATTTCGATGAAGGGCGCGATCTTCCGGTCAAGGCTCTTCGCCTACCTGCCGCGCCGATCCTTATTGCCCTTGCGCTTTTGTCGTTGGGGCTAAGCCTTTGGACTGTCGGCGGCCCGAAACAGGGGCAAATGGAGGCGCGGGACACACTGCGCCTGCGCGACCTCAATCGGCTTGAGACGGATCTGCTCCGCTGCGATGCAATGCGCGCCCCGCTACCAGCGACATTCGATCCGCTGGACTGCGCAAGCGCCCCGGATGATCTCACCGCCTTTGCCGCTCAGATCACTTATGATCGTCAGACGGACACAACGTACCGGATTTGCATCGCCGTCGAAGCACCGGATCGGATGCGGCCCGGAGTTGGACTGGACGGCGACCGCGTTTGCCGCACGCGAACTGTGTCCGACTGAACAGGTGCGCGCGACAGACCGCCGGACCAAAGGGGGCGATCTGACACCACCGATGGCGGTAGCGTCAGCCCCATAAGCCCGGTTGCGGCGGATGCACGCCGTGTTCGTCATAGACCAGCGGCACGTCGCGGTCCTCGGCCAGCAAAAGCGGCCCGTCGAGGTCCACCACCTCCGCACCCTGCGCAACCAGCGTCGCGGGCGCCATCGCCAAGGACGACCCCACCATACAGCCAACCATGACACCGTATCCCGCGGCGCGTGCCGCATCCCGTAAGGCCAAGGCTTCGGTCAGGCCTCCGGTCTTGTCCAGCTTGATGTTAACCACATCGTACTTGCCCTTGAGCGCAGACAAGGACCCGCGATCGTGGCAGGATTCATCTGCACAAAGCGGCACTGGCCGATCCATCCCGATCAACGCCTCATCCGCACCGGCGGGCAAGGGTTGTTCCACCAAAGCCACGCCAAGGCGCAGCAGATGAGGGCAGAGGTCAGCATAGACCTGCGCGGTCCACCCCTCGTTCGCATCAACAATGATCCGCGCGTCAGGCGCGCCGCGACGCACTGCTTCGAGCCGTGGCATATCATCAGGCGTGCCCAGCTTGATCTTCAGCAATGGGCGATGCGCGTGTTTGCGAGCCGATGTTTCCATTTTCTCCGGCGTGTCGAGCGAAAGTGTGTAAGCGGTCACTTCCGGCCCCGGCGCCTCCAGCCCGGCCAGGTCCCATGCCGGGCGAGCCGCTGTCTTGGCCTCCAGATCCCATAGCGCACAGTCCACCGCATTGCGCGCTGCACCGGCGGGCAATGCGTCCTGCAGCTCGGCCCGAGTGATCCCTTCGGGCAGGCCTTCAATTTCAGCCGTGACACTTTCCAGCGTCTCGTCATAGCGGGCGTAGGGCACACATTCACCGCGCCCTGTCACACCGTCGCGCGTGATGGCGACAGTCAGGACATGCGCCTCTGTCCGGGAACCGCGTGAAATGGTAAAGGCTTCTGCCAGCCGGAACACGTCGCGTGTCACCGTGATCATGTGCGGACCTCCTGTGTTGTCTCGGGTCTAAATCCAATCTCATGCGCGTCGTACAGGAAACCGCTGTGGCAAGCACACACAGATGGGACGGTGGGCGGGGCGCCTTCGCGTCAGCGAACAGCGCCGCACCCGTCGATCAAAAGGCCTCCAGCGCCTCGGCCAGCCGGTCCGCGCCGTGGCGGAACGGATCAACGCAGGGCAAGCCGAAGCGTGCTTCGATCTCGGCGCAATAGCTCTTGGCTTCCTCATCCCCCATATGCTGCGTATTAATCGATACGCCCGCAACCCGGCACTCGGAGTTTGCTACCCTTGCGAGCGCCAGTCCAACATCACGCACCTCTTCGAGCGAGGGCAGTTTGTAGCCCGGAAGGCCCCGCATGTGGGTGCGCGTCGGCTCGTGACACAGGATCAGCGCATCAGGCTGACCACCGTGGATCAGCGCCAGCGTCACACCGGAATAGGATACGTGGAACAGGCTGCCCTGCCCTTCGATCACGTCCCAATGGTCATCATCATTCGGCGGCGTCAGAAATTCGATCGACCCTGCCATAAAGTCGGCAACCACCGCGTCCAGTGGCACGCCGTCGCCGGTGATCAGAATGCCGGTCTGGCCCGTGGGACGGAAGGTGCTCTTCATCCCGCGCGCCTGCATTGCCTTGTCCAGCGCCAGCGCGGTGTACATTTTGCCAACCGAACAATCGGTGCCGATCGCCAGAACGCGCTTGCCCGACCGCTTTGTCCCGTCCGCGATGGGGTAGTCCACTGCGGGCACACGCACGTCATGCAAGGTACGTCCGCAGGCTTCGGCCACGGCAACCAGATCAGGCTCATCGCCCAACAGGTTGTGTAGACCGGAGGCAAGGTCAAACCCTTCCTCCAACGCTTGAATCAACACTTTTTTCCAAGCTTTCGAAATCACCCCGCCGCGATTGGCCACGCCGATCACAAGCGTCTTGGCGCCAGCGGCCTTTGCCTCCGCCAGCGTCATGTCGGGCAGTTTCATGTCGGCCTTGCAGCCGTCCATCCGGAACTGACCCACGGAATTTTCCGGCCGCCAGTCGCGTATTCCCTGCGCGACCTTCGCGGCAAGAGGATCGGGCGCGTCGCCCAAGAAGAGGAGATAGGGGGTCTGAATCATGTCGGCCTCCAAAGCGTGTTTTGGCGACATACTGACCTTTTCGTGCCGGGATTTGATCCGCATTCCGCGTAATTTCACTGTGCTTGAGCAAGATTCTGCAACAATGGAGAGGTTTTGGCGAAGATTTATGCACATCCCCTGCGGTTTTCGCGGGTCAGGCAGGTTGCTGCATACATCAGCACACGTATTTCGCTTGCGCAGCATTCCGCAATTTAATAACCCAGAACGTAGACAAAACGCAACTTCATTGCCGATAGGATTCATCCATGTCGTTCCGCCTCCAGCCGCCCTCCCCCGCTGTACCAAACCGTTGCCAGCTGTTTGGCCCCGCGTCCCGCACGTCCCTTTTCGAGAAAATGGCCGGATCGGCTGCAGATGTGATCAACATCGACCTCGAAGATTCGGTGGCACCCTCAGACAAGGACAGCGCCCGGGTCAACGCCATCCAGGCGATCAACGATGTGGACTGGGGCAAGAAATGCCTGTCCGTGCGGATCAACGGATTGGACACCCCTTGGTGGTATCGCGACCTGATCGACATTCTGGAGCAGGCCGGTGATCGCATCGACCGCATCATGATCCCAAAGGTTGGCTGCGCGGCGGATATCTATGCCGTCGACGCTGTGGTCACGGCGGTCGAGCGCGCCAAGGGGCGCACAAAGCCGATCCGCTTTGAGGTCATCATCGAATCCGCCGCCGGTATCGCTCATGTGGAAGAGATCGCCGCCGCCTCTCCGCGTATGGAAGCGATGAGCCTCGGGGCAGCCGACTTTGCCGCATCCATGGGGATGGCCACCACAGGTATCGGGGGTACGCAGGAAAACTACTACATGCTGCGCGACGGCGCCAAGCACTGGTCCGATCCCTGGCACTGGGCGCAAGCCGCAATCGTGGCTGCCTGCCGCACACATGGCGTGTTGCCGGTGGACGGGCCGTTTGGCGATTTCTCAGACGATGAGGGCTTCCGCGCGCAGGCGCTGCGCTCTGCCACGCTCGGCATGGTCGGCAAATGGGCCATCCACCCCAAGCAGATCGCACTGGCCAACGAAGTCTTCACCCCCACGGATGAGGCCGTCGCAGACGCGCGCGCAATCCTCGACGCGATGGAAGCCGCCAAGGCACGCGGCGAAGGTGCCACCACTTACAAGGGCAAGCTGATCGACATCGCGTCGATGAAGCAGGCAGAGGTGATCGTGAAACAGGCCGATCTGATCGCGGGCAATTGAGCCAACCGCAGATCTGCGTGAACACAGGATGAATTCTGCGAACGGGGCGTCAATCGGCGCTCCGTTTACATTTTGGAAAGGTGAGTCCCGACCGGTTCGGGTGGAAAAACCGGTCGGTTATTAACCTTCATGAAGGCGGCTCACCCGCGCATATCCTTGGGGCTGCCCATCACCACGTATGTGGTCAGCCGATCCACCTGCGGCAGCGCGCCGAGGATCTCCGTATGGAAATGCTTGTAGGCGGAGAGGTCGGCGACCTCGACACGTAGCAGGTATTCCACGGAACCGGTGATGTTGTGACATTCAACCACCTGCGTCGCGGCCGTCATCGCTTGTTCAAAGGCCAACTGAGCGGTCTTGGTGTGCTGATTCAGACCCACCGAAAGATAGGCGATAAAACCTGTGCCCAGTTTGTCGCTGGACAGCACGGCGCGGTAGCCTTGGATCACGCCAGCCCCTTCCAGTCCCTGGACACGCCGCAGGCAAGCAGAGGGCGACAGGCCCACCCGTTCCGCCAGAGCCAGGTTGGACAGACGCCCGTCCTGCTGAAGGGCGCGCAATATTTTGCGGTCTATTTCATCAAGACTGATCATAAATTGCATATTTACATCGGCCGCGCGGCATAACGCAATTTCAAACCAGTAAGGACGCGCGATAAAGGCGGACCAGTACCTTGATGGAGCCCGTCATGCCCCTTGACCTGATCACCGGCCTCATGGGGTTTGCTGCGGCGACGCTGTTTACGCCGGGGCCGAACAATCTGATGCTGGTGGCGTCCGGCGCGAATTTCGGGTTGCGGCGCAGCATGCCGCATCTGTCAGGGGTAGCTCTGGGCTTTCCGGTGATGATCGTGCCGGTTGGCCTTGGCGTCATGCGCGCGTTCGAGGCGTGGCCACCGCTTTACACAGTGCTGAAAGCCGCGGCTTTGGTGTACATGATCTACCTCGCGTGGAAGATCGCAACAGCGGGTGAGATCCGCGCCCGCGACGCAGAAGCCAAGCCGCTGACCTTTGCACAGGCGGCTGCATTCCAATGGGTGAACCCAAAGGGCTGGTCCATGGCATTGGGCGCGATCACGCTTTACGCCCCGAGCCGCGATCTGTCCGGTGTACTACTGATCTCCGCTGTATTCCTGACCGTTGGCACAGTGTCAGCGCTGACATGGACCAGCTTCGGGACCGGCATCCGACGTTGGCTGGCGAACCCGGTGCGGCTGAAATGGTTCAACTGGACGATGGCCGCCCTGCTGCTTACGGCGATGGCGCCGGTCTTGTTGGGTCTGTGACACCGGCGGAGGTTGGCACAGCGAATATCTTGCTTTGTTGCAACTGGCCGCGCTGCACGCCATATAGCTGCGCAACACTTGCACCCTAGACGCGCGGAGACATTCGATGACCCATTACCTCGATTTCGAGAAGCCACTGGCGGAGATCGAAGGCAAAGCCGAGGAACTCCGGGCCATGGCCCGGCAGAACACCGGTATGGATATCGAAGCCGAAGCCAAGGCGCTGGATCGCAAGGCCGATACCCTGTTGACCGATTTGTATGCCAAGCTGACGCCGTGGCGGAAATGTCAGGTCGCGCGCCACCCCGAACGGCCCCATTGCCGCGACTACATCGACACGCTGTTCACGGAATACATGCCGCTGGCAGGCGACCGCAACTTTGCCGATGACCATGCGATCATGGGTGGCACGGCGCGGTTCAACGACATGCCGGTGATGGTGATCGGGCATGAGAAGGGTTTCGACACCACCTCGCGGATCGAGCACAACTTCGGCATGGCGCGGCCGGAAGGCTATCGCAAGGCCGTGCGCCTGCTGGATATGGCCGACCGGTTCGGCCTGCCGGTGGTGACACTGATCGACACGCCCGGCGCCTACCCCGGCAAAGGTGCGGAAGAGCGCGGCCAGTCCGAGGCGATTGCCCGTTCGACCGAGAAATGCCTGCAAATCGGCGTGCCCCTGGTGTCCGTCGTGATTGGCGAAGGCGGATCGGGTGGGGCTGTGGCCTTTGCCACCGCGAACCGCGTCGCGATGCTGGAACATTCGGTGTATTCGGTGATTTCCCCCGAAGGCTGTGCGTCGATCCTGTGGAAAGACGGGGCGCGGATGCGCGACGCGGCAGAGGCGCTGCGCCTGACGGCGCAGGATCTGCACACGCTGGGCGTTTGTGACCGGATCATCAAGGAGCCACGCGGCGGGGCGCATCGTAACGCACAAACCGCGATGGACAGCGTTGGTCAGGCGATCAGCGCAATGCTCGCTGAACTCGATGGCCTGAGCGCCCGTGAGATCGTTGAGGCACGTCGGTCGAAGTACCTTGATATGGGGTCGCGCGGGCTGGCGGCCTGAGACGCTCGCGACCGCTTACTCCATTTTGAAAGCGCAGGCGTCAGGTCCTGTCTGCGATCATGCGCAGTCCCTGTGTCACGTCCGTGCGCACCGCAAGGCGCAGCCCGGGCTCATCCCCGGCCTTGAGCGCGGCGATGATCAGGCGATGATATTGCGGCGGCTCTGAGCGGCGCAGACGCCCGTACAGCGCGCGCATGGTCGGCCCAAGTTGAAGCCAGACCGTTTCACACATGGCCAGCATGGCAGGCGCCTGAGCGCGCAGATACAGCGTGCGGTGGAATTCAAGATTGGTGCGAATGTAGCCCACAGCATCCCGGTTGGAGACCACGTCGGCGATATTGCTGTTGATTGTCTGAAGGCGCTCAATAAGGGCCATGTGCGCCCGCGGCAATGCGCGGGAGGCCAGCTCGACCTCGATCAGCGAGCGCAGCGCTGCCAATTCCTCAATCCGTTCGTTGGACAGCTCCGGCGTGGCGACGCGACCAGAGGCGGACATGGACAGCGCGCCCTCTGCCACCAAGCGGTGCACCGCCTCACGCGCCGGGGTCATGGAGCATTCGAATTCCTTGCCAATGCCGCGCAGAGTAAAAGAATGTCCCGGCGGGATCTGGCCGTGCATGATACGCGTGCGCAGGCCGCGATAAACGCGGTCATGGGCGGAGGTGGTCGGTTCGGGGCGCGAGATCACTTGCATCCCGTCAAGTGATCACAAACGGCGGTAGGGTCAATACGCGAATGGATCGGGCCGCCACTGGGCTGCGGGAATAAATAATTTTCAAAAAGTTTACACCCGCCGAAACTCCACCCGCATTGCGGTCGTGGGTTACGACATAGCTCATCCAAACCGGACGAGCCGCCAACAGGAGTTCACTTATGATCCGTACCGTTTACACCTCTGTCGCCGCCCTTGCTCTTACCGCTGGTGCATCCTTTGCTGCGGGCCACGCTGGCACAATGGGCTACGCCCTGACGGATGGCGGCAGCACGCTGGTCGTCATGGCCGACATCGCTGCGCCGGGCGAAGCAGAGACCTACGCGCTTGAGTCAAACCTCGACGCCATCGCATTCCGCCCGGTGACCGGCGACCTGCTGGGGCTGGCGGACGGCATGATCTACACCATCAACCCGATGTCTGGCGAGATGACCGATCTGGGCGCAACCTTCATGGGTGACGCGACGATTGGCGCCGATGCCATGGTCGCATTCGATTTCAACAACGCCATCGACGCTGTGCGCGCCGTTTCCTCGACCGGTGACAACCTTGTCTACTTCCCCGACGGCTTTGGCGATGGTGACGAAAAAGCGGGTTCCGTGCGTCGCATGACCGATCTGGCCTATGCAGAAGGCGACGCCAATGCCGATGCGACACCGATGGTCTTTGCCAACGCCTACACCAACGCCATTGCGGGCAAGACCGCGGAAAGCACGTTCCAATACGGGCTCGACGCGGGCACCGACTCGCTCGTGAGCGTGGCCAACAACGCCGGCACTCTGGAAACCATCGGCAAGGTGATGGTGGACGGTGCAGAGGTCGATCTGTCCGGCATGGGCGGCTTTGACATACTGTCCCCCGAAGAAGGCAGCGACATGGCCTATGCAGTGCTGCAGATGGAAGGCGCTGACAGCGCAGGCCTTTACAGCATCAACCTCGAAAGCGCCGAAGCGACCCTCCTGTCCGATCTGGGAATGGGTGGCATCAACGGCTTTGCTGTCTCCGGCGGCATGTAAACTCTTGTAGCACCCAAAGGCACAGCGCCGTCAGAGCGCTTTGCCACACCAGGGCGAGGGGGGTCTTCGGGCTCCCCTCTCTTTATGCGTCGAACCGGTAGCGGTGCAGCTCATTGCCGTGATCCTTCAGCCATTTGCGCGCGGACCGCCAATCGCCATAGAGATGCTCGACCTCCGCCCAGAACTGCGCGGAATGGTTCATATGGCGCAGATGTGCCACCTCATGCGCGGCGACATAGTCCAATACGTCCGCATGGCCGAGGATCAGCCGCCAAGAGTACATCAGCCCACCATCCGAGGTACACGACCCCCAACGCGACCGTGTATCCCGCAGCGTCAGTCGCGAGTAAGGGCGACCCAAACGGGCACTGTAACGGTCTGACGCCTCAGCCAATCGGTCACGGGCCAAGGTCTTCAACCAGCCTTGAACACGCGCTGCAACGCGGTCCGGATCGCCTGGAACATGCAAAACACCGTCAACTCGGCGGATGGAGCGCCCCTGCCCCGCAACAATCTGGTGCAGCGCCCCTTCGATTGGAATACGGCTCCCAAGCGCCACGCTCACCGGCGCCCCTTGCCGGGAGAGGTGCCCGCGCAGCCAGTTTTCCTTCGATTCAAGAAAGGCCCTCCCTTCTCGCTCCGGCACGGATTTTGGCAGCGTCAAAGTCACGCGCCCGTCAAGTTGGGAGATGCGCAGCGATAATCGCCGCGCGCGGGCGGACCGGCGCAGGGTGACGCATATATCGGGGTTGCCAGCCAGCCGGATCTGTCCCATATCAGCCATTCTCCCCCAAAGCCTTTGACTCTATACCGGTCTTATGGCAGGGGGCTTTGATTGTCGACGGGGCCGCGCATGGTCCCATTACTCCAAAAGGGGATATCCATGCCGAAGGAAGAATGGGGCACGAAGCGCGTTTGCCCGACCACCGGCAAGCGCTTTTATGACCTGAACCGGACTCCGGTCATCAGCCCGTACACGGGCGAGACCGTGACCGTTGAAACCGGCAAGCGGTCCTTGATCGCGGCCGATGCCGAAGACCAAGCCAACAAGTCGAAGGAGAAGGAGACCAAAGACTCCGATCTTCTCGATGATGATGATGTGGATGTGGATCTGGATGACGACGACGATGTGCTCGAAGATGAGGATGACGACAACGTCTCCCTCGACGAGATCGCCGACGTCGCCAGCGAGGACGACGACTCCTGATCCCGCGTGACCCGGTATTATCTGGAGGGGCCTTTCGGGGCCCCTTTTGCCGTTCATGGCTTAGCGTTCGGTGTGGGCATGAAGCTTCCAGGAGGGCGCAGAAAAAACTGTAGCAAGCGGCGTATTTTCCTCTTGATCCCCAAGGCGCCAACCCTTAATCACCCCGCACGGTGACACCGTCATCGCCCATGGCACGCGCCTTAGAGCCCATACGGGTTTGAGGTCAAGATGCCAGAAGATGGGGCCTTAGCTCAGCTGGGAGAGCGCTTGCATGGCATGCAAGAGGTCAGGGGTTCGATCCCCCTAGGCTCCACCATTTTCCTATTGAAAAGCGCCAGATAGCTCTGCCTTTTTGGTCAGAGGATTTGCCTCTGCGGCGCAGACTTGTGCTGGTTTCCTTACGGAAATTCACGCTGCTTTGATCCGCGCCTTTCGGCGCGTCGATCACTGCGCAGCCCTTTCCCTGTCAAACCCCAGGATGGCGCATGAGCGACCGTTTCTTCGTCGTGACGGGTGGCCCCGGTGCGGGTAAGACTAGCCTGATCACCGAGCTTGCCTGACGCGGCTTTCACACGATCCCCGGATCCGGCCGCGCGATCATTCGCGAGGAGATGGCCAGCGGCGGAGACGCCCTCCCCTGGGCGGATCGCATGGCCTATGCCGAAAGATGCTGGAGCGGGACCTGCGCGCCCACAGCGCCGCACAGACGCTCTCAGGCCCCGTGATCTTCGACCGGGGCACTTCTTCTAGACATTCTAGGCTACCTGACCCTCAGCGGCCTCCCCGTGCCGCCCCACGTCGCAGCAGCTGCTAGGGCAGACCGTTACAACGCCCGCGTCTTTCTGGCGCCCCTGCTGGAACGAGACCTTCACACAGGACACCGAACGCACGCAGACCCGCACCGAGGCCGAAGCGACCTGCGCCGTCATGCGGGAGACCTACACCGCGCTCGGATACGAGATCACGGAGCTGCCACGCGCCGACATTGCAACACGCGCCGACTTTGTCTGTGCGCAATTAGCGATCTGACCGTAATCTCCAACTAAAGAGAGAACCTGCTGAGACGGACAAACCGCGCAGCTCCCTCCGGTCTCCTACTACCTGAAGCTGACGGCCCGGCGCGGACATTGGGCAGATGAGTCCGACCTGCGCTGTGTTTTGAAAAAAGCGGACGTTGCGGACGAGACCTGACTAGCAAACACAACCATCTTCTATCGAGGGCAAAAAGCGCTTATCTAGGTTAGATGGCATATCTCTACCTCGACGATAGCAAACATCATCTCGCTGGATTTTCCCTAGCTGCCTTTGTCATCTGCGAGACTGATCCGACAGACCATGTTGAAGCTATTTTTCGAGGGTTTGGGCTCGATCCGAGTGATTTTGAGTATAAGTCGTCGGCCAAGATGGCGGACGACAGTCGCCTTCGCGATCTACGAAATACCCTGAGAAAGTACATTGCTCGACACTGCCGGATTGCCGTCTGTGTCGTCGATGGTGATAAACGGCTCGGACCCGCTGCTCTCAAGCTACTCTGCTCCACTCTCTCCCACCCCAGCCTTGAGGGAAGGGATCACAAAGTCTTCTTCGATGAGGGGCTATTCCGATCACCTAAATCGGCAGCCGAACTAGCTTCGAAAGATGGAAGGCTTGCCCGTTGCCAGTTTCATTTTGAGCAGGACTCAAGCAAAAATTTGGGCATCCAACTTGCGGACCTCGTATCCCATACATGTAGCACTATGCTGCTGGATACATTGGGACATATTACGAAGAAAGTCGTGCTAAGCATGCCTGGGGACAGCATCTACGACGGCTTAGAGGTGGAGCTTGGCTTCGAAATGTGGGCGGGGATCCGATACACCTTCTTAGCTATGCCTAAGCAGAACCCCACAGATAACTTCGATCTAGCGACTGTCGATGTGTTCCCGTGGGGTCTATTCATCGACGAGAGCACGAGCGACGAGGTCGCCACTTCTGCTATGGAGAGGTTCGGAGAGAACTACGTCGGATGTATTCACTAACGGCCCAATACGGACTTTCATAGAGTCGTCCGTCGCTACAATGCGGCAAGACCAGAGCGGTCATTCACCAAATTCCCTATTCATTATCTGAACGCCGCAGCCTGATCCTCAGCGGCGGCGCGGGTAATGACTGTGCCGGAAAAGATGGACATCTTCGATAGACCGCTCGACAGTATCAGGTCGCCACATAGGAAGTACTGATGCGTCCGCTGGTGCGGCACTTTGAGGTCATTTTGGTTGGCGTCAGGCGGCGCACCTTGGCTGCGAAGCCACCGCAATCTCCCCATGTTGTAGACCATGTTCGCCATCGTGATCGCGGGCTTGCCACGCGCAAGCCCAATGGTCCTGATGACCAGCCCCATGCGATTCTTTTGGTGGCGGAAGAAATGCTTGACCTTCGAGCGGACGACTGGCTTGCAACCGTTGGCCCGAGATGTCGGTTTCGACATCAGGTGGCCCCGGGGCTTTCTGCGGTGAGTCATGCAAACTGCACAGCGAAAATGTTTCCGGACGTTTCTGCCTGTCAAATCTGAACATCCGAGAGGGGGTAGGCCATCCCCACTTTCGGGATGATTGTGTCTGTCGGAATACTCTATTTCGAGTCAGTATGAAGCGATCGATTACAGTATCGGATACCCTTGAGTGGCCATGAAAAGTCAATTGTTCCTCCACTGGGCTTTGTTGCACAAATCGAAGTCTGGCCGAACTTCCCCCTTCCCCGGACGGAGTTACCCCACGGGCTCTGTGACAGGCATGCCAAGAGCGGTGTAGCGGTTAAGCACAGCGACACGCACCTGGAT